>JAEXYA010000048.1 GCA_023451825.1 Pseudomonadota bacterium | reverse complement strand
GCTTTACACCGTCCATGACATCTATCCGCTGCTGGAGAGCGAATTGGGCGGCCGCGGCGTATTGCGCAATGGGCTGACCTGGCATCTCAACCGGCCGCCGGTGGAGGGGCTCGAATTCGAGATGGATTGCCGCCGGGTCCATACGGAACGGGTCATCGATGTCTAACCGGAACAGGTCCTCTTTCCAGATGACCTCTTGATCCGGCTCATGTAAAAGCCCTTCACATGAGCTGGCACAAGGACCGTCGCGGCGAACGCGGCTATCATCATGGCAATCTGAAAGAGGCGCTGCTGCAGGCGGCGCTTGGCCTGATTGCCGAGAAGGGGCCAGCTGGCTTTACCTTCGCTGATGCCGCACGCACGGCCGGCGTCAGCGCCGCCGCGCCTTATCGCCATTTTCGGGATCGTGACGACCTCCTCGCCAATATCGCCCAGCGCGGCTTTGAGCAGTTCGAGCAGGCGTTGGCGCAGGCCTGGGACGATGGCCGGCCGAATACCGTCACGGCCTTCGAACGGCTCGGCAAGGCCTATCTGGCCTTTGCCCGCAACGAACCGGCTTTCTATTCGGCGATGTTCGAATCCGGCATTCCCGTCGATTCCAGCCCTGAACTGACGGCCGCCGGCGAGCGGGCCTTCGGCGTCATCCGCGCTGCCGCGGAACGCCTCGCAGCCTTGACACCACCTGGCGTGCCGCGGCCGCCGGCGCTGATGATGGCGCTGCATATCTGGTCGATGTCCCACGGCATCGCCTCGCTGTTCGGCCGCGGCGATGCCGCTCGCCGCAAGCTGCCGATGTCGCCCGATGACCTGCTGGAAGCCGGCGCGCTGATTTATTTGCGTGGCCTCGGCTTTCCGACCGACCAAAAGCCTCCAGAGAACGACAAACCCGCGGAGCCGAAATCCGGGCCGTGGGGCACCGTGCCCAAATAGCCGCACCACACCTCTCGATTATGTGAGCGGCGGGGCCAGCGCCCGCCTTGACAAAAACAGGCTGTGGTTTACGTATGTAAATGTTATTTACATTCACAAGCGGCATGGGGCCGCCAATGGAGAGGAAGATGTCCGACACTGCAGATCTCAATCGCTGGGGCCGTCGTCCCTACGATGAGCGCGTGACCTATGGCCTTCGTTCGCCATGGAGCATCGTGCTGGTTGTTCTTGGTTTCATCGTCTGGTGGCCGATTGGCCTCGCATTACTCTTCTTCAAACTCGGGAGCAGAAACATGGGTTGTTGGGATCGTCAGGGTCGTTTCGAGCACAAGATGCAGCGGATGCAGGACAAAATGGAGCGCATGCGCGGCCGCATGGAGAGCCGTGGTTTCGGTGGCTTCGGCTTCGGTGAGCCGTCGTCGGGCAATCGCGCCTTCGACGAGTACCGCGTCGAAACGCTGCGCCGCCTCGAAGAGGAGCAGCACGAGTTCAAGAACTTCCTGGAACGCCTGCGTCACGCTAAGGACAAGGAAGAGTTCGACCAGTTCATGTCCCAGCACCGGCAGCGTCCGACCCCGCCGGCGGATAACAATCAGCCTCCCCAGGGCTAAGCGCTGATCATGTAAGGATCATTGACATATCGGAGTGCGGCATTCGCCCCCGCTGCACTCCGTCCGCCGCCCGCCTGTCCCACACAGGCGGGCGGTTTCGTTTGGGCCGTCACAACATGGTCACGAAAAAGCGAACGGTGCTTCATTTCTCAGTGAAAACTGCCGTGGTAACGCAACATTAACCATAGCCGGGCTCTGGTAAGGGCCGCAGAAATGCGCGCGAAGCCCTTGTTTTGACATGTTGGCAGGGAATTTAGGGCCCGGCCTCGGACGGGTCATCCATGCACTGAACAAGGACGTGCCCAGGCGCTATCGCGCCCGGTCCTGCGCGTGACTGCATGATCGATCGGCGAGGATGTCGGTCGAAGGGATTTTGCGTTGAGAGGATACCGCTAATGAATCCGGATGTCGCACAGTCAGCCATGCCGCTGGTGTCGACCGACGTGTCGCTGATTGGTCTGTTCCTGCAGGCGCACTGGATCGTCAAGGCCGTCATGGCCGGGCTGATCGGTTGTTCGGTCTGGGTCTGGGCCATCGCGATCGACAAGATGTTTCTCTATTCGCGCACCCGCCGCGCGATGGACCGCTTCGAACAGGCTTTCTGGTCGGGCGAGTCGATCGAGGATCTGTATCGCGCGCTCTCTGCCAAGCCCACGCAGTCGATGGCCGCCTGTTTCGTCGCCGCCATGCGTGAGTGGAAGCGCTCGTTCGAGAGCCAGGCGCGGTCCTTCACCGGTCTGCAGATGCGCATCGATAAAGTGATGAATGTCTCCATCGCCCGCGAGGTCGAGCGCCTAGAGCGCCGCCTGCTGGTGCTGGCTACGGTCGGTTCGGCTGGCCCGTTCGTCGGCCTGTTCGGCACCGTGTGGGGCATCATGACGAGCTTCCAGGCCATCGCCGCCTCGAAGAACACCTCGCTTGCCGTGGTCGCGCCGGGCATTGCGGAGGCGCTGTTCGCCACCGCCATCGGCCTTATCGCCGCCATCCCGGCGACGATTTTTTACAACAAATTCACGGCAGAAGTGAACCGTCAGGCCCTGCGCCTGGAGGGGTTTGCCGACGAGTTCTCCGCCATCCTGTCGCGCCAGATCGACGAGCGCGCCTGATGGCCGATGGTTTGAATGAAGTGATGAGCGCCCGATCATGGGGATGAATGCAGCAGCAGGCGGTGGTGGCGGTAGCCGGCGGGGACGCCGGCGCGCGGCCGTCATGGCTGAAATCAACGTCACGCCGATGGTCGACGTGATGCTGGTGCTGATGATCATCTTCATGGTCTCGGCGCCGCTGATGACTTCGACCATCGATATCGACCTGCCCATCGCCAGCGGTGGCAAGTCGGCGTCGCAGAACACGCCTCCGCTCACCGTGTCCGTGAAGCGCACCGGCGGCAGCTGTAATTCGGCGGTGGAAACCTATATCGCCGACGCGCTGGTGCCGCAGAGTGAACTGGCCGCCAAGATCACAGCAATCCGCTCGACGCGGACTGATACGGACAACACCGTGTTCCTGCGCGGCGATCGTGACGTTTGCTACACGGACATGATGAAGCTGCTCGGCATGGTCCGCGCTGCCGGCTTCAAGGCCAATATCGTGATCCTGCCGGAGCAGGGATCGTAACGCGATGGCGCAGCGGTCATGAGCAGAATGAAAGAAGTGATGGCAAAGGTCGATAAGACGCTGGTCGCGTCTGTGGCTTTGCATCTGCTCGTGTTCGGCTGGGGCCTGTTCACCTTCGACTCCAAGGCGCTGGAAGTGCATCCGGAAGATTCCGTTGCGGTGGACGTCATCTCCGACGACCAACTCGCCAAGGCCATGGCCGGCGAACGCACCGGCAAGAAGGATAATCCGAAGCCCAAGGTCGAGAAGATCGCGGAAGCCAAGCCGCCGGATGAGGCGGTCGGCAAGATCGACGACAAGAAGGCGCCGGTGATCACCGAGGTGGCGCCGAAGGAACAGCCGAAGACCGAGGATAAAGCCGCTGCAGAAGCGGCCGCCAAGGCGGAAGCTGCCGCAAAGGCCGAGGCTGCTGCAAAGGCTGCGGCCGATGCCAAAGCCAAGGCGGAAGCGAAGGCTGCAGCCGCGGCCGAAGCGAAGGAGCTAGCCGAAGAGAAGGCTGAAGCGGAAGCCGCAGCAAAGGCCGAAGCGAAGGCCAAGGCAGAAGCACAGGCCAAGGCGAAAGCGGAAGCCAAGGCAAAGGCCGAAGCGAAAGCCAAGGCTGACGCCGAAGCAAAGGCGAAAGCCGAGGCCAAGGCAAAAGCCGAGGAGGCGAAGAAGGCCGAGCGTGTGTTCGATCAGTCAAAGATCGCGGCCCTGATCGACAAGCGCGATCCGACCCGCAATTCGGCGACCGGCTCGGACCTCAACCCCACGGCGGCACTCGGTCTCTCCAAAGGCAATGCGGCGAACAACGTCGCGACCTGGGGTGCCATGTTCAAGTCGCAGGTGGAGCGGTGCTGGAAAAAACCTTATGGCGGCGTCGAGGCACAGTTCACGCAAGCCATCTTCAGCGTCAAGCTGAAGCGCGATGGCACGCTCGAAACCACGCCGGCGGCGATCAGCAATCCGTCGACGCCGTATTTCCGCGTCTATCAAGAGAGCGCGCTGCGTGCCATCATCGAGTGCCAGCCCTACAAGTTGCCGGCGGCGTTCTTTGAGGAGTGGAAGTTCTTCGAACCCGTTTTCACCGAGCGCTCATCCTGAGCCGCGTTTCGACAGCGCCGATCGAGCAAAGCAATAACATGACCGACAAGAATGGATCGCACCTGATGTTTTCCCGTCCGAGCCGCCGCCAGATCATCACGGGCATTGGATCGCTCGGCCTGCTGGCTGGCACCGGTGCGCGCAACGCATTCGGCCAGGCGCGGGTGCAGATCACCGAAGGCAATGTGGCTCCGCTGCCGATCGCCATCCCGTCCTTCAATGCCGGCACCGGTGCCGATAATGAAGTCGCAAATGGCGTCTCCCAGGTCATCACCAACAATCTGAAGCGCAGCGGCCTGTTCGCGCCGATCGATCCCGCCGCCTTCGTGGAAAAGACCGTCAATATCGACGCGCCGCCAAACTTCCAGAACTGGAAGACCGTCAACGCGCAGGCACTCGTCACCGGCCGCATGACCCGTCAGGGTGATGGTCGCCTGAAGGCCGAATTCCGCTTGTGGGACGTCGCCACCGGCCAGCAGCTTGCCGGCCAGCAATACTTCACCTCGCCGGAATACTGGCGCCGCATCGCCCACATCATCTCCGACCAGATCTATGAGCGCCTGACCGGCGAAAAGGGCTACTTTGACAGCCGCATCGTGTTCGTCGACGAGACCGGCGCCAAGGAGCGCCGCGTCAAGCGCCTGGCGCTGATGGATCAGGACGGCGCCAATGTGCGCTATCTCACCCGTGGCGCCGACCTCGTGCTGACGCCGCGCTTCTCGCCGTCCACGCAAGAGATCACCTATATGGAATTCGGCCAGGGCGATCCGCGCGTCTATCTGTTCAATATCGAGACGGGGCAGCGGGAGATCGTCGGCAACTTCCCGGGCATGTCGTTCTCGCCGCGCTTCTCGCCGGATGGCCAGCGCGTCATCATGAGCCTGCAGCAGGGTGGCAATTCGAACCTGTTCGTCATGGACCTGCGCTCCAAGTCGACCACGCGCCTCACTGACACGCCGGCGATCGATACCTCGCCGTCCTACTCGCCGGATGGCTCCAAGATCTGTTTCGAGAGCGATCGCGGCGGCAAGCCGCAGATCTATGTCATGGGCGCGACCGGCGGCGGTGCGCAACGCATCTCGTTCGGCGAAGGCAGCTATTCGACGCCGGTGTGGTCGCCGCGCGGTGACTATATTGCTTTCACCAAGCAGGGCGGCGGCCAGTTCTCCATCGGCATCATGAAGCCGGATGGATCGGGCGAGCGCATTCTCACCTCGGGCTACCACAATGAAGGCCCGACCTTCGCGCCGAATGGGCGCGTGGTCATGTTCTTCCGCGAAACCGGTCCCGGCCCGTCGCTCTATAGCGTGGACGTTTCCGGCCGCAACGAGCTGAAGGTGCCGACACCGGGCTTTGCGTCTGACCCAGCCTGGTCACCCCTACTATCGTAAAGGCTATCTCTATAGCTTTTCCGGGAATTCCGATAATTACCGGTAATCCCTTCCCACAGCGCTGAAATTACTGGCAGATTCGCTGTTTACCCAGAGCCGTAAACAGTTCGCTAAGGATGTTCCCTCAGAAAGACTTCACCCGAGGTCGGTATCCTTACGCGTTACCACGAAATGAACGGCGCGTTTCATGCAGTTGGTTGAGCCTGGGGAGGGCCAAGAAGACAAGGTGCTGCCACCCAGCATCTATGCCGCCTTGGTACACTCTCTTTTCCAGAATTCCGCGGCTGTATTGGCCGGCACGCTCTGCGCGGCCGTTGGATCGGTCATGACGTTGTGGAAGACCGGCAACTGGCTGCTTTGGCCATGCACGGCATTTATCATTCTTGTGGCTGTCGGGCGCGCTTTCCAGGTCGATCGCTATGAGCGTGAACGCACGATCCAGGGACCGCTGACGCCGGAACGCGCGGCCTGGTGGGAGCCGCGCTACAAGCTTGGCGCGGACATCTATGCGCTGTCGCTTGGCGTGTGGTGCGCCGTCGTCCTGCTTGGCAGCGACGACCCGGTCGCCCACATGCTCTGCACATCGGTGACCATCGGCTATATCGCAGCCAGCGTCGGTCGCAACTATGGCCGTCCCGATATCATCAAGACCCACATCATCAATGCGACGGCGCCGATGTCGATCGCTTTGGCGTTGCGCGGCGATCCCTATTATGTCGGGCTCGCGATCCTGCTCGTGCTGTTCTTCATGGGATTGCGCCTCATCAATCTCAAGCTTCACAGCATCTTCGTCAAAGCATTGACGGAGACCGATCGTGCTGCGGCGATTGCCGGCCAGTTCGACACTGCTTTGAACAATATGCCGAACGGCCTGTGCATGTTCGGTCGTGATGGCAGGCTGGCCGTCATCAATAATCGCTTCGTCGAGATGATGGAGTTGCCGGATCAGTTCTTGAGTTACGGCGCCCGCTTTCGGGAGTTGCTGTCGACTTGCGTCAATGTCGGCACGATGTCTGCGGCGAGCAGCATGACCATCGCTGCTGAAATTGAAAGCTCGAAGGCTGCCGAAATTACGACAATCGACCACGCGCATGACACCGAGCGTGCATTGTCCTGGAAGTTTCAGCCGATGCCGGGCGGCGGCACCGTCGTGCTCCTGGAAGACATTACCGAGCGCCGCAGTTCGGAAGCGCGTATCAGCCATATGGCACGCTTCGACGAATTGACCGGTCTGCCGAACCGCATGAATTTCCGCAACGAGATCGGCCGCATGCTCAAGACCGGCGACAGTTCGACGATGTCGGCGCTGTTGTTCGTCGATCTCGATCAATTCAAGCAGGTCAATGATACGCTCGGGCATCCCTGCGGCGATCAACTGCTGTGCATGGTGGCCGACCGATTGCGCGAAATGTTGCGTGCGGAAGATTTCGTCGCGCGGTTTGGCGGCGACGAATTCGTCGTGTTCCAGCGCAGCATCAAAGCCAATCACGACGCTGCCGACCTGGCGATGCGGATCGTGGAGCGGCTCAGCGAGCGTTACGAGATCGACAATCATCAGGTCGAGATCGGTGCCAGTGTGGGCATTGCTCTCACGGAGCCCGGTGTCAGCGCCGATCACCTGCTGAAGAATGCCGATATGGCGCTATATCGTGCCAAGGCGTCGGGCCGCGGGACGTTCTGCTTCTTCCGCGACGAGATGGCTCAGACAGTCGAAGCGCGCCGCGTACTCGAACTCGACTTGCGCAAAGCGCTCGCCAATGAAGAGTTCGAAATCTACTATCAGCCGCTGGTCAATCTGAAGTCCGGCCGCATCTCCACCTGCGAAGCGCTGTTGCGCTGGAATCATCCGGTGCGCGGCATGGTCTCGCCCGCCGACATCATTCCGATCGCTGAAGACATGGGGCTGATCGTCGATCTCGGCCGCTGGATCCTGCGCAAGTCGTGCATCGAATGTGCGCGATGGCCGGAGCCGGTCAGCGTTGCCGTGAATTTTTCATCGCAGCAATTCCATCAGCGCGACATCCTCAGCGAGGTGCGCTACGCGCTCGAAGTGTCGGGCCTGCCTGCGCACCGGCTCGAAATCGAGATCACTGAATCGTCCCTCTTGCGCAACACGCAATGGACGCATGATGCGCTGACGCAGCTTCATGCGGCCGGATGCCGGATCTCGCTCGACGACTTCGGGACCGGCTATTCGAGCCTCAGCTATCTGCATAATTTCCCGCTGCAGAAGGTGAAGATCGACCGCTCGTTCCTTGAGGGGATCGATAGCCAGCGACCGCTTACTTTGCTGCGCGGCGTCGCTCGCCTGAGCGCCGATCTCGGGATGTCGGTTGTGGTCGAAGGCATCGAGACCAATGACCAGCTCGAACTGATCAGCGCCGATGGCACCATTACCGAGGCTCAGGGTTACCTGTTCAGCCGTCCCGTGCCGGCAACACGGATCCGCCAGCTGCTCGACGCCTCGCATGGCCGGCGCCAGACCGAGCCGGGCACCGACACCGACGGCGTTCGCACGCTCGCCTGATATTATCTTGCTGATTTAGTTGATTTAATCAGCATAGCTGACCAGCAACGAAGCAGGTATTTGGTTAACCAAAATATCGTCTAACCTTTGACAACTTTTAAGAAACCTTTAACCTTTGCCTTACTCAAGTACTGATGGCGTATCCGTTTGGAGATGGAATGATGGCCGCGTCCGATCGATCTACTGACCGGCCACTGCAAAGCACCGAACTTCTCGACCGGGTCGATTATCGGCTGGCGGAGACTGACGCAGACAAAGAGACCATCTATCAGCTGCGCTACAGGGCCTACCTCCATGAGGGTGCGCTCGAACCGCGCGCGGTTCACCGTCTGGCTGACCGTTTCGATGACATGCCCAATTCATGGACCTTCGGCATCTATGTGGATGGCGAATTGGCCAGTTCGCTCCGGATTAGCGTTGCGACACCGGGCAACCCGGACACTCCGGCGGTCGATGCTTTTGGCGATCTGCTGCGCCCCGAACTCGATCTCGGAAAGACCATCGTCGATCCAAACCGGTTTGTTGCCGATCCGCTCAACCGGACCAAGTTCCCGGAACTGCCCTATCTGACGCTGCGGCTCGCTTATGTGGCCTGCTCTTATTTCAATGCCGATATCGGAACGGCGACCGTTCGGGCCGAGCATCAAGCGTTCTATCGCAGGGTTTTCCTCCATCAGCCGCTGTGCCCGCCACGGCCGTATCCTACGCTGACCAAGCCGCTATCCCTGATGGCGGTCAATTTCCCGGCGATGCGCGAGAAGGTCTTTGCGCGCTATCCTTATTTCCAATCGACATTCTTCGAGCGGCGCATGCTGTTCGAGCGCAACTTGCTACCGTCCCCGACACTGAGTGGTCCGGAGATGCTGACGGACGCCATGTTCCCCAAAGCCGAGATCGCTCGCTGACCCGCCGACCAGCATGCGGGTGGGCGTCTCCGAGCCGTGCCGTGTCGGGAATTCCAGCTGAATAACAGGTATTTCGGCTCTACCTTCACCGTCGCGCCATATTTCATAAGCATTAACCATGTCGTTGCTTTTCGGCGGCCTGTGGCTTTTGATCGGTTTTGGCAACACCTCATCAAGGTTGACGGAACGTTCGCTTAACCAACGCCCTGTAGACCGAATGACAGTTGGTTAAAACGTGAGCGTTGGAGGCTCCGGACATGATTCAGCAGATGCGTATCCTCCAGGGATTGAAACTGGCTGCCGTGCTGGCAGTGGCGCTGACGATGGGCGCCTGCGCAAACAAGAACGGCATGGGCGGCGCTGATGGCGCGATGGCCGGTGCGGCTGCCCCGGGCAGCCAGCAGGACTTCGTGGTCAATGTCGGCGACCGCGTGTTCTTCGAAAGCGACCAGACCGAACTGTCGCCGCAGGCCATGGCCACCCTCGACAAGCAGGCCCAGTGGCTGCAGCAGTACAACCGTTATGCCTTCACCATTGAAGGTCATGCGGACGAGCGTGGCACCCGCGAATACAACATCGCCCTCGGTGCCCGCCGCGCCCAGTCGGTGCGCAGCTATCTGGCTTCGCGCGGTATCGAGCCGAGCCGCATGCGTACGATCTCCTACGGCAAGGAACGCCCGGTCGCGGTGTGTAACGACATCTCGTGCTGGTCGCAGAACCGCCGCGCGGTCACCGTGTTGAACGCCGGCGCGTAAGCGTTTCGATGTGATATGATTGACGGCGTCTGCCTGACCGGGCAGGCGCCGTTTTTGTGTCTCGGGTTATTTATCGGCCGGTCGGCTTTGTCGCGGCTTGTAGTCACAATTCCGGCGTAGTGCAGCACTCATCGTTTTCAGCGCCAATCAGGTGCGCTTTCAGTCATCGCTCAGGCCAAGATGTCATTCAGATTCCAGTCGCTCGCCGGTGCCGCGTTTTTCGCCTCCATGCTTGTTACCGCCTCGCCGGTCTCGGCGCAGTTCTGGGGCCAGCAGCAACAGCAGCAGCAACGACCGCAGACCTATGGTCAGCAGGATGGCGGCGTCGATCCGGAAATGCGGATCGAGCAGCTAGAGAACCAGCTCCGCAAGCTGACCGGCCAGAACGAAGAGCTGCAATATCGTAACCGCCAGCTCGAGGATCAGCTGCGCCAGTTGCAGGCCGGCGGCGGTGCTCCGCCCGCAGGCGGCGGCCGGCCCAATGCCGTCGCAGCGCCTGTGCAGCAGCCGGTCCCGTTGCAGCCACAGGGCGGCTACAATCAGCAGCCGGCGCCGCAGCCTGGTTATGCCCAGCAGGGTAACGCCGCTCCCGCGCCGATCGCGCAGGATCCGGCGCCAGCACCGCGCGGCGGTCGCCGCAATGATGCTTTCGATCCTGCTGCCAATCCCAACGCGCCGGGCGTGCCGCAGGCGCTCGGCGGCGGACAACTGCCGATGCCGGCCAATGCGCCGGTCGGCGCACCAGGCGGTCGTCAGGCGGGCGAGCCGCTGCCGCTCGGTCAGGGTGGACCAGCGCAGGCGGGCGGCGCTCCGCCGCTGACCACGCTGCCGCCGGGCGCCACACCGAAAGACGAATTCGATCTCGGCCTCGGCTATATGCAGCGCCGCGATTACGCGCTGGCTGAGGAGACCATGAAGAATTTCGGCCAGAAATATCCCAACGATCCGATGATCGCGGATTCGCAGTATTGGCTCGGCGAGAGCTATTTTCAGCGCCAGAAGTACCGCGATGCGGCCTCGTCTTTCCTTGGAGTCACCAGCAAATACGACACCTCGGCCAAGGCACCGGACGCCTTGCTGCGCCTTGGCCAGTCGCTGGCCGCGCTGAAGGAGAAGGAAGCCGCCTGTGCGGCCTTCAGCGAAGTTGCCCGCAAATATCCGCGCGCCTCGACCGGCGTGAAGCAGGGCGTGGACCGCGAGCAGAAGCGCAACAAGTGCTAGCTGCGATCCGTTGCGGGGATTAGGGTCGGCTGTCCCTGAGGGAGTCCGATGACGGTCCCAGCTTCCAAATTCTGCGCCGCCGCCACACTGTTCGTGGTGAACGATGTCGTTAAAAGCGTCGCTCACTATCGCGATGTTCTCGGCTTCGACGTGGTCTTCACTTGGGGCGAGCCGGTGTTCTATGGCGGCGTTCAGCGTGACGAAGTCATCATTCACTTTCAGGCGGCGCACCAGACCGAGCGGGCCGCAGGCCAGGGCGCTGCGAATATCTTCGTCACCGAGGTCGATGCGCTCTATGCCGAACTGCAATCGCGCGGCGCGCCGATATTACAGCCACCGGGCGACCGGCCCTATGGCATGCGCGATTTCGATGTCGATGATCCCGACGGCAACCGCCTGACATTCGGAATGGGATCGACGAGCCCAGCGGCGGATAACCCTGGCTGAAATGACAGAAAGAAGCGGGTCGGCCGGGACGAAAACCGTTAGGCCGGTTATCCTGCACGCATGTCCGTCGATGGTCCTATTTCCGCAGCCGAATCGCGCTCCTTGTTCACGGCGTTTGCGCTCGCGCCCGCCGTCGTGCTCGCTGTCTCCGGCGGGCCTGATTCTGTTGCCTTGCTCTGGCTGATGGCGCGGTGGCGCCGCGCGCGCAAAACCGGGCCGGCGCTTCATGCCGTCACCGTAGACCATGGTCTGCGGAAGGAGAGCGCGGCCGAAGCCCGCGCGGTGGCGCGGCTCGCGGCGACGCTCGGCGTGCCGCATCGGACGCTGCGCTGGACCGGTGACAAGCCGACGACCGGACTTCCGGCAGCGGCGCGACAGGCGCGCTATGCACTGCTTGCCAAAGCGGCGCGAAAAGTCGGCGCGCGTGATGTGCTGACTGCGCATACACGCGATGACCAGGCGGAAACGGTGTTGATGCGAATGGCTCGTGGGAGCGGTCTCGCGGGCCTGGCCGCAATGGCCGATCGGACCGAGCGTGATGGCATCCGCATTGGTCGCCCGCTGCTGCACGTGCCGAAGGCGGCACTGATTGCAACCCTCGATAAAGCGAAGGTCGCCTACGCCGTCGATCCCACCAACACGGACCCGCATTTCACCCGGCCGCGGCTGCGCGCTTTGATGCCGGACCTCGCTGCTGAGGGCATGGATGCGCATAATCTGGCGCGCCTGGCGGCACGCATGGCGCGGGCCGATGCCGCGCTGGAGATGATGGCCGATGGCGCCGAGCGTTTCCTTGCGTTGCGCAGCCCGGGTCTCGTGCCCGAAGCCATCGATGCAGCGGCCTTCCTGGGCCTTGCCGAGGAAATCCGCGTCCGGCTGCTGCTGCGGATGATCAACCATGTCGGCCATGAAGGACCGGCAGAACTCGGTAAGGCCGAAGCCCTGTCTCTGGCGATGGAACAGGCCATGGCGGCCGGCGGAGACGGTATCCTGCTGAAGCAGACGCTGGCCGGCGCCGTTATTTCGCTCACCCGCAACCGGCTGAAGATCACACCGGCGCCGCTGCGCCGGGCCGGGACGCGCAAAAGACCTTAACCACCTCCCGAGAACGGAGCCGGGAACGCCATCATTTCAACCGGAAATGGGTCTAGATGCGCTAAATAGTCCGTCCCTGTTCCCTTGGCATCAGCCGCGGTCGCACTTAAATTGCAACGGACTGACCCAGGGTGATCGCCTTGTGGCGAATCACGGGAAGAGAGCCGCGCATTTCCAGCGGTGACGAAGGAAGATCGATGAACGCGAACCTGCGCAATTTCGCCCTCTGGGTCATTATCGTGTTGCTGTTGCTGGCGCTGTTCACGCTTTTCCAGAATCCTGGTCAGCGCGCCGCCTCACAAGACATCCCATTCTCGCAGCTGCTCGCCGATGTCGATCAGAACAAGGTGCGCGAGGTCGTCATCCAGGGGCCGGAAATCAACGGCACCTATGTGAACGGCTCGACCTTCCACACTTATGCGCCAAGCGATCCGACGCTCGTGAAGCGCCTGTATGACGCCAAGGTCTCCATCACCGCGAAAGCGCCGGGCGACAACGTGCCGTGGTTCGTCTCGCTGCTCGTCTCGTGGCTGCCCTTCATCGCGCTCATCGGCGTCTGGATCTTTCTCTCGCGCCAGATGCAAGGCGGTGCCGGCAAGGCCATGGGCTTCGGCAAGTCGCGCGCGAAGATGCTCACCGAAGCGCATGGCCGCGTGACGTTCGAAGACGTCGCCGGTGTCGATGAAGCCAAGCAGGACCTGCAGGAGATCGTCGAATTCCTGCGCGACCCCGGCAAGTTCCAGCGCCTCGGCGGCCGCATTCCGCGCGGCGTGTTGCTGGTCGGCCCTCCCGGCACCGGTAAGACCCTGATCGCACGTGCGGTCGCGGGCGAAGCCAATGTGCCGTTCTTCACCATTTCGGGCTCGGACTTCGTCGAAATGTTCGTCGGCGTTGGTGCTTCGCGCGTCCGCGACATGTTCGAGCAGGCCAAGAAGAACGCGCCGTGCATCATCTTCATCGACGAAATCGACGCGGTCGGTCGTCATCGCGGCGCCGGTCTCGGCGGTGGTAATGACGAGCGCGAACAGACCCTCAACCAGTTGCTGGTCGAGATGGACGGTTTCGAAGCCAATGAAGGCGTGATCCTGATCGCCGCCACCAACCGTCCGGACGTGCTGGATCCCGCGCTGCTGCGTCCGGGCCGCTTCGACCGTCAGGTCGTGGTGCCGAATCCGGATGTCGTCGGTCGCGAACAGATCCTCAAGGTCCATGTCCGCAAGGTGCCGCTGGCGCCGGATATCAATCTCAAGACCATCGCCCGCGGCACCCCCGGTTTCTCCGGCGCCGACCTGATGAACCTCGTCAACGAAGCCGCTCTCACCGCCGCGCGCCGCAACAAGCGCATGGTGACCCAGAGCGAATTCGAAGAGGCCAAGGACAAGGTGATGATGGGCGCCGAGCGCAAGTCGCTCGTGATGTCCGAGGAAGAGAAGATGCTGACGGCCTATCACGAAGGCGGTCACGCCATCGTTGGCCTCAATGTGCCGGCCACCGATCCGATCCACAAGGCGACGATCATTCCGCGTGGCCGTGCGCTCGGCATGGTGATGCAGCTTCCGGAACGCGACAAGATGTCGATGTCGCTGGAGCAGATGACCTCGCGCCTGGCCATCATGATGGGCGGCCGTGTCGCCGAAGAGCTGATCTTCGGCCGCAACAAGGTCACCTCGGGCGCCTCGTCGGATATCGATCAGGCGACCCGTCTGGCCCGCATGATGGTCACCCGCTGGGGCCTCTCGGAGGAACTCGGCACGGTGTCCTATGGCGACAACAATGACGAGGTCTTCCTCGGCATGCAGATGGGCCGCCAGCAGGCGGTGTCGGAAGCCACCGCGCAGAAGATCGACTCGGAAGTCCGCCGCCTGGTCGAGGACGGCTACAAGGAAGCGACCCGCATTCTCACCGAGAAGCGCGACGATCTCGAAACCCTCTCCAAGGGACTGCTCGAATTCGAAACGCTGAGCGGCGACGAGATCAAGGACCTGCTCGACGGCAAGAAGCCGAACCGTGAGTCGGTGCTGGAGCCGACCGGTCCGCGCACCTCGGCCGTGCCGCCCGCCGGCAAGCCGCGTCCGCGCCCGGACGGTGGCCTTGAGCCCCAGCCGCAGGCGTAAGCCAGCAACAAACAGACATGCAAAACGCGGCCGAAAGGCCGCGTTTTTTGTTGGCGTCACGTCTTCGCGTTTCACTTAAACCTTCCTCAAACTTCCATCGTCACTGTCCCTGCCATCACCACCGCGGGGACCGTATGACGACACCAATGCATCTCACATCTCCAAGCCGCGGGCCGATTCCGCCGGCGATGGTGATGGTGTGCGCCGTGCTGGCGATGCTGCAGATCGCTTTTTTTCCGCTGTATTACAGTCACGGCTGGATCTTCGAGGCGGGCGGTCTCGGTGCCCCCACGGACTTCATCAATGTCTGGTCCGCCGGTCGCCTCGTGCTCGATGGTCATCCGGCCTGGGCTTATGACTGGGGCATCCAGAAGGATGTTCAGGTCGCCGTGTTGGGCCAAACCTATCCCGGCAATTTCGCCTGGCATTATCCGCCGCCGTTCCTGTTCGTCGCGGCGCTGCTCGCGAAGCTGCCTTATCCAGTCGCCTTCATCGGCTGGGCCTGCATCAGCGCGGTCCCTTATCTCGTCGCGATGCGCGCGATCGTCGGCCGTCCGTTCGGACTGCTGTTGGCACTGTCGCTTCCCGTGGTGTTCACGAATGTACTTGTCGGGCAGAACGGCTTTCTCACGGCCTCGCTGATCGGCGGCATGCTGGTGTTGCTGCCGACGCGTCCGATCCTCGCCGGCATCTGCCTCGGCCTGCTCAGCTACAAGCCACAATATGGCGTGCTGTTTCCGCTGGTGCTGATCGCCGCCGCGCAATGGCGTGTTTTTATCAGCGCAGGCGTCACCACCGTTGCGCTCGCTGGCGCCTCATGGCTCGCCTTCGGCACTGAGAGCTGGCAAGCCTTTTTTCACTGGATGCCGATGTTCTCGCAGGCCTTCCTGGTCGAAGGGCGCGCACCGTGGGGCAAGATGCAAAGCATTTTTGCGCTTGCGCGCTATTTCGACAGCAGTGAGGCATTTGCGTGGACGCTGCAAGGGATCATGATTGCCGTCGTTGTCATGTCTCTCGGCTGGCTATGGCACAGCCGCGCGCGTTACGAATGGAAAGCGGCCGGTCTCGCCGTCGGCACGCTGTTGGCGACGCCGTATCTGTTTCTATACGACGTGATGGTGCTGGCCATCGCCATCGGCTTCATTGTTCGAGTCGGTCTGTCCGAAGGATTCCGCCGCCACGAACTGCCGATGCTCGGTGGCGCGTTTGCGCTGATCATCGCCTATCAATTCCTGGGCGCTGCCCCCACCGGATTTGGCGCGACGCTGCTCGTAGCCACGATCGTCGGCATTCGCGTGGTCTCCGAAAGACGCGTCGTCAGGCGCGAGATCCTTGCTGCGCGCGAGGTGATCGCGTGACCGGCAAGGTGGGCGCGCGGCAGTTCGCCCACCCTACAAACTGCCGCCTAGAGCATGATCGCTTTCAAATGAAACTTTGTCCCGGGCGCGATGCAGCGTGAAATGCTGCTTCGCAGACCCGGGACCGCGCGAAGCTCCGGCGTTTGGGGCGGCCCCGGCTCTGCGAAGCGGCATAAAAAATGCCGCATCGCGTCCGGGGCACGATTCCAAAAAGCAACACTGCTCTAGAGCTTCACCCGGATCCCGCCATAGATCGCGAATGGCTGCCCCGGCACTTGCGTGCGCTGGTCTGTGAGTGCGATCGGCAGGCCCGCTTTCGACGTTCCCTCGGACTCGAAATAAGTGCCGAATAGCGCGTAGCGCTTGTCGAACAGATTGTTGATCACGCCGAACAGGGTGACATTCTTTGTCACTTCATAGGACGTATGCAGGTTGACCACCGCATAGCTCGGCAGCTTTTGGTTCAGGTTGCTGTCGTCGCCCACATAATAGCGTTCGCCGACCACCACGAGATCGGCGCCGACCTTCCACTGCGGCGTCACCAGATAGTCCGCGCCGAACTTGAACTGATGCTGCGGGATGCCCGGAATGCGGTTGCCCGAGGTGACGAAGATGTTGCCGTCATCGTCGGACGATGGATTGTTCGGCGAGGCCAGCGTGCCGTTGAAGCGATAGGTCGCATCGATATAGCTGTAGCCGGCATAGGCCACCCATCGCGGCGCCTTGTATTCCGCGGAGAGCTCGACACCCTGGCGTCGGGTCAGCGGGACGTTCTGATAGTAGCCGCGGCCCTGGATGCTGCTGGCCAGCGTGATGATGTCATTGTTGCTGTCGGTGCGGAATAGGCCTGCTTTCCAGTCGAGGATGCCTTCGGCGAATGGCATGTTGCCGCGCAGGCCGGCTTCATAGGTGTGGCCGACCACTTGCGTGAGCGGCGGATCCGATACCAGGAAATTCTCCAGCAGGCAGGGGCGGTCCGGATTGGAACAGCCGAGTTCGAGCGGCGTCGGCGCACGGTTGGATTCCGAATAGCCGCCATAGACGGTGAGGCCGGGCGCGATCTTGTAGGTCAGGCCGACCACCGGATTGAGCCGCGAGAATGTGGAGTCGGTGTTGAGATCAGGGCTGGTGCCGAGCAGGTCGCGCATGCTGATCTTGGCGACATTGTAACGTGCGCCGGCGGTCGCCGAGAGCTTGTCGGTGATGTCGAAGGTGTCGTTGATATAGAAGCCGTAATAGGTGTTGCGCGAAGTCAGGCTGACCGGCGTGTAGCCGATATTGCCGAGCGTATGCACGACCGAGCCATTGCCGGGAATCGCGGGATTGTTGCCGACCGTGAGGTCCGGATAGATGTAGCCGAGCGTTGATGTCGCGTTGAACGCGGTCGAGCCCTGATCGACGCTGGCGCCGATCACGAAGTGATTGCCATGGCCGAAGATGCGGTCGTCATTGGTCGCCTGCAGCGAGGCGCCATAGGTGTCGGATTTCGTATTGGTGCGGTCGATCGAGCCATAGGGCACCGGCGAGCAGGTGTTGCCGGCGCCGGGCGGGCAGGGGATCGGCTGGTTGTTCTGGTCGAGCAGCACGAACTGATTGCGGAAGGCCAGCGCAGCAGCGCCGGTGAAAGGCGAGGGGCGCGGGAAACCGTCATCTTCCAGGCAGAGTTGACCGGCGAATGAAGAGGCCGCGCTGCAACGTTCGAGTTCTGCATCATTGCCGTCGACATGGTCTTGGCGGAAGAAGCGGCCATAGACATTGCCCTGCAGCGACCAGGTGTCAGTCACCGAAACTTTGCCGTTGAGGCCGACCAGCGCCATGTCGTTGTCGGTGGTCTGCGGGGTCGTGTAGACGGACTTCCAGTCGCGCGCGAGCATCTGCACCGGCGTCGCCGCCGCCACGCCGAATGAACTCTTCGACACCGCACCATAGAGATGGAATTCGCTGCGGTCGTCGCGATAGCCGATATCGCCGTAGAAACGGCCGAGTTTTGCAGGCGATTTCTGCCGCCAGCCATTGTCGGTCAGGCCCTGTGCAGCGAGATAGATGCCCCAATTGCCCATCTCGGCGCCGTATTGCACGCCGCCTTGCCCGCGGCCGAACGAGCCACCCTGCGCCTCGGCTTCGAAGCCCTTATAGGTGAAGCCGTTCTTGGTCGTGAGATTGATCGCGCCGCCGAGCGCGTTGAGGCCGAAGATAGGATTGTTGGTGAAGATGTCGGCGCGGCTGATGGCGTTGGTCGGGATCAGATCCCAGTTCACCGTATCGCCGAAGGATTCATTGAGGCGGATGCCGTTCATGTAAACGGCGAGGCCCTGCGGTGTGCCTTGCAGCGGCGACGCTGCGAAGCCGCGATAGCGGATCTCCTGCTGGGCGCCGTTGCCATTGGGATCTGACAGCGAGATGCCGGGCACGCGCTGGAAGAGCGTGTCGGTGATGTTCTGCGAGTAACTGCGCTGGAAATCCTCGGCCGTCACTGTCGATGTCATCGACGGGATCTTGTCCTTGTCGATGCCCGGCCCCTGGATGGGCGTATTGGCGATGACCACGATTTCCTGGAGCCGCTCCTGCGCTTGGGTGGGTGAGAGCAGGGCTCCGAGGCCGGCGGTGGACAGTGTCAACGCCACGAACGCATTCCGCATTCCCATCACGCATCCCCCAACTGCTACACTTGCCGTGCTTGGGTGAAAGACTGCTGGCGACGGTAATTTTGCGCAAATGGAAACAAGGCCTGCGCATCGGGAGACTTTGATGCAGTAATCGGGAAAATTCCCGACCGTTGTCGGGAAGCGTCTCACGGCAGGGCGGCGCAAGTTGTCCACGATACCAACAGGCCGGTGGGGATTCTCGCCGTGACCGATCACAGCGTTCTTGACACTCAGCCACGGTTCACACCAAATGTAGGCGTCACGGTCCGCCCTGTCGCAAGACTTGGTAGATAATAGGGAAGCCGGTGCGCTCCAATGGAGCTAGGCCGGCGCTGCCCCCGCAACTGTAAGCAGAGAGTTTGTTTCGACCACGTCACTGGGATTTTGTCCCGGGAAGACCGAAACAAGCCGCGACCTGCGAGCCAGGAGACCTGCCGTGACACCAGAAACGTCCATGGGCGGGGTGTCCCAGCGGTCGCTTGCAGGCTTTGCCGCGCGTCCGCCCGGCATGATGCACGCACCCTTCGGCCCCAGCCCCCTTTTGCTCGATGCATCTTCACGGGGTCCTGCCGATGCCTTCCACGTCCCACGCTCTCTCCAACGGCCATGACGCGGCCGTGCTCGCTCATCAAACGTCCGAAGCGAATGTCGTGCCCGCGCGCGAGCCGTCCATGCAGGTGATCCGCCGCAATGGCACGGTGTCGCCATTCGATGCCGGCAAGATTTCGGTGGCCATGACCAAGGCGTTCCTGGCCGTCGAGGGCAACACCGCGGCTGCTTCGCGCCGTGTCCATGAAGCCGTTGAGCAACTGACCGGCGAAGTGTTTGCCGCGCTGACCCGCCGCATCGGCGAGGGGCGCACGTTCCATATCGAAGATGTGCAGGATCAGGTCGAACTGGCGCTGATGCGCAGCGAGCACCACAAGGTGGCGCGTGCTTATGTGCTCTACCGCGAGGAGCGCGCGCGTCGTCGTGCCGAGGAAGCCGCTGCGAAGCCGGCGGCCGTGCCGAGAGTGCCCGCGCTCAATGTCACGCTCGCCAATGGCAGCCGCGTGCCGCTGGATGCGGCGCGCCTGGCGCTGATCGTCGACGAAGCCTGCGCCGGCCTCGATGGTGTCGATGCCGCGCCGGTGCTCGAAGAGACCAAGCGCAATCTCTATGACGGCATCACGCTGGATGAACTGGCGCTGGCCGGCATCATGGCCGCGCGCACGCTGGTGGAGCAGGAGCCGAACTACACGTTTGTCAGCGCCCGCCTGTTGCTCGACAAGCTGCGCACCGAAGTGCTGACTTACGTACATGGCGTGCCCAGCTCGGCCTCTCAGGCCGATATGGGATCGCGCTATGCGGAGTATTTCACGGCCTATGTAAAGACAGGTATTGAAGCGGAATTGCTCGATCCAGAACTGTCGCGCTTTGACTTGGGAAAGATCGCGGCTGCGCTGAAGCCCGAGCGCGATCTTCAGTTCCAGTTCCTGGGCTTGCAGACGTTGTATGACCGTTACTTCCTGCATGTGCAGGGCAACCGCATCGAGCTGCCGCAGGCCTTCTTCATGCGCGTCGCCATGGGCCTCGCATTGCGCGAGATCGACCGCGAGACCCGCGCGATCGAATTCTACAATCTGCTGTCGTCCTTCGACTTCATGGCTTCGACGCCGACCTTGTTCAATGCGGGCACGCAACGCCCGCAGCTGTCATCCTGCTTCCTCACCACCGTTGCCGACGATCTCGACGGCATCTTCAAATCGGTGAAGGACAATGCGCTGCTGGCTAAATATTCCGGCGGCCTCGGCAATGACTGGACCCGCGTGCGCGGATTGGGCGCGCATATCAAGGGCACCAATGGCGAGAGCCAGGGCGTGGTGCCGTTCCTGAAGGTCGCGAACGACACCGCGATCGCCGTCAATCAGGGCGGCAAGCGCAAGGGCGCGGTCTGCGCCTATCTCGAGACCTGGCATGTGGACATCGAGGAATTCCTCGATCTCCGCAAGAACACCGGCGACGACCGCCGCCGCACCCATGACATGAACACCGCCAGTTGGGTGCCGGACCTGTTCATGCAGCGCGTCGAACAGGATGGCGAATGGACGCTGTTCTCGCCCGACGAAACACCGGACCTGCACGATCTCTACGGCAAGCCCTTTGCCGAGCGCTATGCGGCGTATGAAGCCAAGGCGGCGCGGGGCGAGATGCGCGTGTTCAAGACCGTGCGCGCCACCGATCTGTGGCGCCGCATGCTGACCATGGTATTCGAGACCGGCCATCCCTGGATCACCTTTAAGGACCCCTGCAATCTGCGTTCGCCGCAGCAGCATGCCGGTGTGATCCATTCGTCGAATCTCTGCACCGAGATCACGCTGAACACGTCGGATGACGAAGTCGCCGTCTGTAATCTCGGCTCGGTCAACCTGCTGCATCACGTGACGGCGCAGGGCATCGATCACGCCCGTCTGCAGCGCACGGTGACGACCGCGATGCGGATGCTCGACAATGTCATCGACATCAATTTCTACACCATCCCGGAAGCGCGCCGCTCGAACCTGAAGCATCGCCCGGTCGGTCTCGGCTTGATGGGCCATCAGGATGCGCTGCAAACGCTGAGTCTTGCGATGGCGTCGGATGCGGCCGTGCAATTCGCGGATCTCAGCATGGAGGCGATCGCCTATCATGCCATTTCGGCTTCGGTGGATCTCGCCGCCGAGCGCGGCCGCTATCCGTCTTTCGATGGTTCGCTGTGGAGCCGTGGCATCCTGCCGATCGACTCCATCGAACTGGTGGCCGATGCCCGCGGTGGCCTCGACATGGATCGCTCGCAGACGCTCGACTGGAACAGCCTGCGCGAGCGGGTGCAGAGCACCGGCATGCGCAATTCCAATGTGATGGCGATCGCGCCGACCGCGACGATCTCCAATATCTGCGGCGTCGCGCAGTCGATCGAGCCGGCCTATCAGAACCTCTATGTGAAATCGAACATGTCGGGCGACTTCACCGTGGTGAACGCGTTCCTGGTGCGCGATCTCAAGAAGCGCGGGCTGTGGGACGAGGTGATGGTCTCCGACCTCAAATATTTCGACGGCAGTGTCGGTGCCATCGACCGCGTGCCGAGTGATCTCAAGGCGCTCTATGCGACCTCGTTCGAGATCGACAGCGCGTGGCTGATCGAGGCGGCGGCGCGGCGCCAGAAATGGATCGACCAGGCGCAGTCACTGAACCTGTATATCGCCAATCCGTCGGGCAAGAAGCTGGATCAGCTCTATCGCATGGCGTGGAACAAGGGTCTGAAGACGACCTATTACCTGCGATCGCGTAGCGCGACCCATGTGGAGAAGTCCACGCTGAAGGGAACGGACGGCAAGCTCAATGCGGTGTCTGCCGGCGTGTCGGCGGCGCCAAGCAAGCCGGTGAGTGCGCCGATCCTTGTTAAGTCGTCTGATCTCACCGCGCCCGACCTCTCCACGGTGATGGCCTGCTCGATCGATAATCCCGAATGCGAGGCGTGCCAGTAAGGCAGGCCGCTCCACCCACTCCGTCCCTCATCCTGAGGAGCGGCCACTTGGCCGCGTCTCGAAGGATGGCGCCAAGCTCCATGGTTCGAGACGCCCGCCAAGCGGCGGGCTCCTCACCATGAGGGCTGAGATTGATTTTCGAAGGAATTACAAAATGCTCGACTGGTCCGACACCACTTCCGCCCCGAAAGCTCCCGCCTTCATTCCGCTGCCGGAAGCCCCGGCCGACGCCACCGGCCTCGGTACCATCGACCGTTCCGGCGGTCGCGTTTCCGTCGATGAAAAGCGGATGATCAACTGCCGCGCCGACGTCAATCAGCTGCTGCCACTCAAATACAAATGGGCGTGGGAGAAATATCTGGCCGGCTGCAACAATCACTGGATGCCCACCGAAGTCTCCATGCAGGCGGATATCGCGCTGTGGAAGTCGCGCGACGGCCTGACCGAGGACGAGCGCCGTGCCATCAAGCGCAATCTCGGCTTCTTCGCAGCGTCGGAGTCGCTGGTCGCCAACAACATCGTGCTGGCGATCTATCGCCACCTCACCAATCCCGAATGCCGGCAATATCTGCTGCGGCAGTCGTTCGAGGAGGCGGTGCACACGCATACGTTCCAGTACATCGTCGAAAGCCTAGGCCTTGACGAGGGCGAGCTGTTCAACATGTATCGCGAAGTGCCGTCGATCACCGACAAGGCCGCCTGGGCATTGAAGCACACCCAGCATCTCGACGATCCCGATTTCAAGACCGGCACGCCCGAAAACGACCAGGCATTCGTTCGGGATCTCGTCGCCTTCTACGTCATCTTCGAAGGCATGTGGTTCTATACCGGCTTCGCGCAGATCCTGTCGCTCGGCCGCCGCAACAAGATGGTGGGGATCGCGGAGCAGTATCAATACATCCTGCGCGATGAATCAATTCACCTGAATTTCGGCATCGATGTCATCAACCAGATCAAGATCGAAAACCCGCATCTCTGGACCAGGCAATTCCAGGACGAGATCCGCACCATGATCCGCGAAGCCGCGGAGCTCGAGGCGTCATACGGCCGGGACACCATGCCGCGCGGTTTCCTCGGGCTCAATGCGGCACTGTGCGAGACCTATATGCATTTCATCGCCAATCGCCGCTGCGCGCAGCTCGGCCTCGCGCCGGTGTTTGCGGAGACGGAAAACCCGTTCCCGTGGATGTCGGAAGCGATGGACCTGAAGAAGGAAAAGAACTTCTTCGAGACCCGCGTGATCGAATATCAAAACGGCGGCGCGCTCAGCTGGGATTGATGCCGTTGTCCCGGACGCGATGCGGCATTCTTGATGCCGCTTCGCAGAGCCGGGACCGTCACAAGCTCCGGCGTCTGCTACGGTCCCGGCTCAGCGGAGCGGCACTTCGCGCCGCACCGCGTCCGGGACACAGGTTCGGGCGGTTGCTCAGCCTTTCGTCTCATGTCGCTGCGTGCATAACGCTCATGATGCGCCATGGCTTGACCTGATCCGGTGATGCCCGCACCCATGCGGGCGTCACACGGATCGTCCATGCACAACACCCACATCCCCAAGGCGCCGGCCTATTGGTCGCGCGCCGCCATCCTGCCCGGCATCGTCGCCATCGGGCCGATGTTGCCCGGCACGCTGGCTTTCGGCATGGCCTTTGGTGCGCTCTGCGCCCAGAAGAACTTTTCGCTGGCTGAAGTCGTGGTGATGATGGGCACCGTCTATGGCGGCCTGTCGCAATTCGTCGCCGTGCAGTCCTGGCCGGATGTGCTGACGCCCGGCACCATCGCAACGCTGGCGCTGCTCACGCTGACGGTGAACATCCGCTTCATGCTGATGAGCGCCACGCTGCGCCCGTGGTTCGGCTCGCTCCCGGCATGGCAGGCCTATCCGTCCATGCTGCTGGTCACCGATGGCGGCTGGCTCGCGGCCATGCGCTATCGCGATCGTGGCGGTGCGGATGCCATGTTCTATGTCGGTGGCGGCATCGTGCTTTATCTGGTCTGGCTCGTCGCCGCGATCCCGGGCTTCCTGCTGGCCGAGCAACTCACCGATCCGAAGAAATACGGCGTCGATCTCGTCATGCCGGCTTTCTATGCCGCGATGCTTGTACCCGCGTGGAAGGGGCCGCGCCGCGCCATGCCATGGGTCGTCTCGGGCGTCGTTGCACTTCTCGTTCATTGGTTGGTGGCCGGCTGGTGGTTCATCATCGCCGGCGCGCTCTGCGGTGCGATCAGTGCCGGCTTCATGGACGAGCCCGAAAAAGCGGGAGCCGCGGCATGAGCGACTTTTTGCGCAGCGACGTGATGCTGGCATTTGCCGTCATGACGGCGGTGACCGTTGCCTCCCGCCTCGGTGGCTACTGGCTGATGGGCTATGTGAATGTCACACCGCGCGTCCGTCGCATGCTCGATGCGCTGCCCGGCTCGATCATCGTCGCCGCCGCGCTCCCCGTGGCAGTGAATGGCGGCCCGGTGGTGATATTCGCCATTCTCGCCGCGCTCGCGGTGGCCATCATACTGCGTAACGATTTCATCGCTGTCATCGTCGGCATGGCGGTCGCCGCTGCGGCCCGGGCGTTCGGATTTGGCGGCTAAAGCGTTTCACGCGAAGTGGAGGCCGGTTCGCGTGAAGAAAACGCGTCTAATAAATAAGGCGACCTGCCCGAAAAGGTGAATCCCGCTATGCGCAAAATGCCTTGTCAAAGACTCTGAACTGGTGTTCATCTCTTCTCGCGGCTGACCACTCGAATCCGCGCAAAACCTTGAACTCACGATTTTTCCTTGATCGGCCTTTGGTCGGGCAGGGAGGCCGGACGCGGGACAAGCTTATGGTCTATCGACGTACCCAGCAGGTCGTGAAGCGGCTTGCGGCACGGCGCAACGCCATTTTGGCGGCTGCGCGCGAAACCTGCGCCGAAGGCGGCATGGCGGCGGTTCAGATCGCCCCCGTGGCTGTTCGCGCCAATGTGGCCGCAGGCACGGTTTACCGCTATTTCCCGTCCAAGGCGGATCTGATCTCCGAATTGATCGCCGATGTGTCCAGGGACGAACTGACGGCCATCCGCCGGGCAGCCGATGCGGCCCCGGGCCCGTCCTCGGCGCTTGCCGCCGCGGTCACCACGGTTGCCGTCCATGTCGTGTCCAACCGCAAGCTGGCCTGGGGCATCCTGGCCGAGCCTGTGGAAGTCGACGTCACTGAATCCCGACTCACCAGTCGGCGTGAGATCGCCGGCGAGATCGAGATGCGCATCGATGCTGCCATCCGCGCGGGCCATCTGCCGGCGCAGGACACGGCATTGGCCGCCGCCGCACTGCTGGGCGCGCTGCATGAGGCGCTGGTCGGCCCGATGGCGCCGGAAAGTTTCGATGATCCGATGAAATTGCGCGATGCCGTGCAAACCGTCACGCTGCTCGCCTTGCGCGCGGTCGGGGTCATGGACGCGCGTGCGCGTGGCCTCGTGGTGCAGGCCGTGCTGCCGACGAAAATGGCGGCGACGGTTTAAGGACTGTCTTGTCCCGGACGCGATGCGGCATGCTTATGCCGCTGCGCAGAGCCGGGACCGCCAGAGACGCCGGAGCTTCGTGCGGTCCCGGCTTTGCGCAGCAGCGCAAGGGCGCCGCAGCGCGTCCGGGACAAGCAGACTTACTGCTTGATTTTGCCGTCAGCGGCATATTGCGCGAGGAACGCCCAGAGATCGTTGATCTCGGATTCCTTCTTGATCCCTGCAAAAGCCATCTTGGTGCCCGGGATCTTCGCCTTCGGATCCTTGATGTAATCCTTGAACGTCGCCTCATCCCAGGTGAGGCCGGAATTCTTGTTGGCCTCTGAATAGGAATAGCCCGCAACGCTGCCCGATTTGCGGCCGTTGAGGCCATTCAGCTCGGGGCCGACCTTGTTCTTCGCCCCTTCGCCGACGGCGTGACAGGCGAGACATTTGTTGAATGACGATTTGCCGGCAGCGACGTCTTGAGCAAAGGCGAGAGGCGAAGCAGTGGTGGCCGCGACAAAAGCGAAAGCGGCAAGGGTCAGTTTTTTCATGGATGGCTCTTTTCTGGCTTTCCGTAACTAATGTTCGCACACACGTTGCAGCATGCACAAGCGGATACCATCATGACCCTCATGCTTTCGTTACCTGTTCAAAGCTGCGCGGACGTGATTGATTCAACCCAAGCTGACAGCGGTTTCATATCGCGGTTGCGAAAGGGAAACGCTCAATGACGATCATGATGCCGGCCAAAGATGAAGCCGTGCTTGCCAAGCGCGATGCCATCATCGCCGCGCTGCGAAAATTGGTGCCGGGCGAGGGCGTGATCTCCAGCGCCGCGGAAATGCTCCCCTATGAGTCCGATGGCTTCACCGCCTATCGCCAGCCGCCGATGGTGGTGGTGTTGCCGGATACGACCGAGCAGGTCTCGAAAGTCCTGAAATATTGCCATGACAATGGCATCAAGGTGGTGCCGCGCGGGTCGGGCACGTCGCTGTCCGGCGGCGCATTGCCGCTTGCCGATGCGGTGCTGCTCGGCCTCGGCAAGTTCAAGCGCGTGCGCGAGATCGATTTCGACAATCGTGCGGTGGTGGTCGAGCCCGGCGTCACCAATCTCGCCATCAGCCAGGCCGTGGCGCATGCGGGCTTTTATTATGCGCCCGATCCGTCCTCGCAGATCGCCTGCTCCATCGGCGGCAATGTCGCGGAAAATTCCGGCGGCGTGCACAGCCTCAAATACGGCATGACGACGAACAACCTGCTCGGCTGCGAGATCGTGCTGATGAATGGCGAGATCATCCGCATCGGCGGCAAGACGGCGGAGCCGTCGGGTTATGACCTGCTTGGTATCATCACCGGCTCGGAAGGCCTGCTCGGCGTCGTCACCGAAGTCACTGTGCGCATTCTGCAGAAGCCCGAGACGGCACGCGCGCTGATGATCGGCTTTGCCGAAGTGGAAGCCGCCGGCCAATGCGTCGCCGATGTGATCGGTGCCGGCATCATTCCCGGTGGCATGGAAATGATGGACCGCCCGGCGATTCACGCGGCGGAAGCTTTCGTCCATGCCGGTTATCCTCTCGATGTCGATGCGTTGCTGATCGTCGAGCTCGATGGCCCCGCCGTCGAAGTGGACGAACTCATCAAACGCGTCGAGGCGATCGCGCTGAAATGCGGTTCGACCACCTGCCAGATTTCGGAGTCCGAGCAGCAGCGCCTGCTGTTCTGGTCCGGCCGCAAGGCCGCGTTCCCGGCGGTGGGGCGTATCTCACCCGACTATCTCTGCATGGACGGCACCATTCCGCGCGCCGCTTTGCCGCTGGTGCTGCGGCGGATGAAGGAGATGTCGGCCAAATATGGTTTGGGCGTCGCCAATGTCTTCCACGCCGGCGACGGCAACCTGCATCCGCTCATCCTCTACGATGCGAACAAGGAAGACGAGATGGAGAAGGCGGAAGCCTTCGGCAACGACATCCTCCGTCTCTGCGTGGAAGTCGGCGGTGTGCTCACCGGCGAACATGGCGTCGGCATCGAGAAGCGCGACCTGATGCCCGAAATGTTCAACGAGATCGATCTCAACCAGCAGCAGCGCATCAAATGCGCCTTCGACGCGCAGGGGCTGCTGAATCCCGGAAAAGTGTTTCCGACCCTGCATCGCTGCGCGGAGCTTGGCCGCGTGCATGTGCATGGTGGGAAGCTCGCATTTCCGGATTTGCCGCGGTTTTGATGATGGGATCTCCGCCTGTCGTCCCGGCGAACGCCGGGACCCATAACCTCCGACGTCGTGTTGAAAGACGGCGTTTCCTACAGCGTGCCTTCGGTAATTCGGAGGCTATGGATCCCGGCGTTCGCCGGGATGACATTGAGTGTGTGGTGATATCGTGGATACACTGAAAGTTCGAGACGCTGCCGATGTCGAAGCCGCTGTTCGCGCCGCCATTGCCGGCGAACAGCCGCTTGAGATCATCGGCCACGGCTCCAAGCGCATGGTCGGCCAGCCGATTGCCACTAATGCGGTGCTGGATCTCTCCGCGCTCAACGCCGTCACCTCCTATGAGCCGAACGAGCTGATCCTCACCGTGCAGGCCGGCGCCCCCTTCGCCGATGTGCTGGCGCTGCTCGATACCAAGAACCAGCAATTCTCGTTCGAGCCGATGAACACGTCGCGCCTGCTGGGCACGCCCGATGTCGGCACTGTCGGCGGCACGATTTCCGCCGGGCTTGCCGGCCCGCGGCGCATCCAGGCCGGTGGTGCGCGCGATCATCTGCTTGGCGTGCACGCGGTGTCCGGCTTCGGCGAAAGCTTCAAGGCCGGCGGTCGCGTGGTGAAGAACGTCACCGGTTATGACGTCTGCAAGCTCATCACCGGCGCCTGGGGCACGCTCGCGGTCATGACCGAAGTGACGCTCAAGGTGATGCCGCGCGCGGAGGCCGAGCGCACGCTGATCCTGCGCGGCCTCGATGATATCGCTGCCAACAAGGCGATGACCGCAGCACTCGGCTCGCCCTATGACATCTCCGGTGCCGCGCATCTGCCGGGCTCGGCATTGCGCACGGTGCAGGGGCCGCTGGGCGAGATCGCGGCAGCCGATCAGTCGGTGACGCTGATCCGCCTCGAAGGCATCACCGCATCAGCGTCAAGCCGTGCGAGTTCGCTCAGCAAATTGCTGCAGTCCTACGGCACCGCTGAGATCATCGAGGACGTTCAGTCCGCCGCACTCTGGGCGGACATCCGCGACGTCGTCCCTTTCGCAGCCAATGGCCCGCGCGCCATGTGGCCCGTTTGGCGGATCGTCTGTCCGCCGGCATCGGGCGGCAAGTTGGGGCAGGAGATCGCCAGACGCTCGCAGGGCGAGGTCGTCTATGACTGGGGCGGCGGTTTGATCTGGGCGGCATTGCCGCCATCGGCCGACGCACAAGCGGCGCAGCTGCGAAAACTCGTCGATGCTGCCGGCGGTCACGCCACGCTGATCCGCGCGTCGGAAGATGTCAGGCGCAGCATCGATGTGTTTCACCCGCTGGCGCCCGGCGTCGCCGCACTCGGCGACCGCGTGCGCAAAAGTTTCGATCCGAAAAACATTCTCAATCGCGGCCGGATGGCGCGGAGCCTCTCCACATGAAAACCGATTTCTCGCCGACACAACTGGCCGATCCCGATATCGCGGAGGCCGACAAGATCCTGCGCAAATGTGTCCATTGCGGCTTCTGCACCGCGACGTGCCCGACCTACGTGCTGCTCGGCGACGAGCTCGATAGCCCGCGCGGCCGCATCTATCTGATCAAGGAGATGCTGGAGAAGGACCAGAAGCCGACCCAGGAAGTGGTGAAACATATCGACCGCTGCCTGTCGTGCCTGGCCTGCATGACCACCTGTCCGTCCGGCGTGAACTACATGCATCTGGTCGATCAGGCGCGGGTGAAGATCGAGAAGGACTATGTCCGGCCGCTGCCCGAGCGGTTGCTGCGCGATGTGCTGGCCTTCGTGCTGCCGCGTCCGGCGCTGTTTCGTGTCAGCATGACCATGGCCCGGCTGGCGCGCCCACTGGCGGCGCTGCTGCCCTCCACCCGCAATCAGGCGAGCCCGAACATCTTCAGTCGCGTCAAGGCGATGCTGACCATGGCGCCCGCACAACTGCCGCCGCCGGGTCCGACCGGCGGCAGCGTGTTTCCCGCCATCGGTCCACGCCGCGCCCGCGTGGCGCTGCTGCAGGGCTGTGCCCAGCAGGTGTTGGCGCCGCGCATCAATGATGCCGCGATCCGGCTGTTGACCCGCCATGGCGTCGAGGTGGTTCTGGTCCGCGACGAACAATGTTGCGGCGCGCTGACGCATCATCTCGGCCGTGACAATGACGCCATCGCGCGAGCCAAGGCCAATATCAGCGTGTGGCTGGGCGAGGCCGATCGCGGCGGACTGGACGCGATCCTGGTCACCGCATCGGGCTGCGGGACTGTCATAAAAGACTATGGCTACATGCTGCGCGAGGACGCGGAGTTCGCTGGCCCTGCCGCCAAAGTGTCATCGCTGGCGAAGGACATCAGCGAGTATGTGACAGCGCTGGAGCTGCCGATACCTGACAAACAAAGCAATCTCGTCGTCGCCTATCACTCGGCATGTTCGCTACAGCATGGGCAAAAAATCACACAGGCCCCCAAAGAATTGCTTTCCAAGAATGGATTCGTGGTGAAAGATATCCCGGAGAGCCATTTGTGTTGCGGTTCGGCGGGGACTTACAATCTGCTCCAGCCTGATATCGCGAGCCGTTTGCGTGACCGGAAGGTCGCCAACATCGCGAGCATCAAGCCGGATGTCATCGCTGCCGGCAACATCGGCTGCATGGTCCAGATCGCCGGCGGGACGGATGTCCCGGTCGTACACACGATTGAGCTTCTCGATTGGGCGACGGGCGGTCCCAGGCCAGGATTGAACTGATCGATCCAATCCAGCAAGCGAATGACGACGCGTTTACCCGCGTCGTCTAAACATGCGTCAATGGCCCCGCGCTGGCGCGGAGACGTGAACGCCGGTCTCGATCGATCGGCGGCAACAGGAGCACCACGATGGCTAAAGACAAGAAATCGAAGAAGGACAAGAAAGACAAAAAGAAGCTGAAAAAGCTCAAGCAGGCTGAGTCTGCGAAGACCTCCGCGAAGAAGGCTTCGAAGAAGTCGGCCAAGAAGGCCGCAAAGAAATCTGCAAAGAAAGCAGCCCCCAAGAAAGCAGCTTCCAAGAAGGCAGCTTCCAAGAAGACGGTGAAGAAGGCAGCTAAGACAGCGCCGAAGACCGCCAAGAAAGCTGCCAAGAAAGCCGCCAAGAAGGTTGCGAAAAAGGCTGCCAAGAAGGCCGTGAAGAAGGCAGCCGCGAAAGCGCCGGCCAAGAAGGCTTCTGCGCCGAAGAAGGCTGTGAAGAAGGCAGCGCCGAAGAAGGCTGTCAAAGCATCGGTGGCCAAAGCACCGGTCTCCAACGCACCAGCAGCCAAGGCGCCTGTGAAGAAGGCTCCGGCCAAAAAGGTGCCGAAGGCGAAGGTCGTCGTCTCGAATGAATTGATGGCGAGTGCCGCCGTCGCGCCGGTGGTGATGGATGCTCCGGCACCTGCAGCACTGCCGCCGAAGCCGCCGCGCAAGCCGCGCGCGCCGAAGCCGAAAGCCGAGCCGAAGCCGCTCGCGCCGCAGCTTCCGCTGGCGGAAGACAGCAGCCCGAGCTGGACGCTGCCGAGCCTGTCGCCGACCTCCGAGTCGGAGCCTGATCCGGTGGAAGGCCATTCCTCTGGCGACGAGACGCCGGTCGAATCGCCGAGCGACCCGCTGCCGGATCACGACGAGACTAAGTAACGGGACCTCTTCGGTCCCTCACAATGAAAGGCCGCAGCATCGTCTGCGGCCTTTCTGCTTTCGGACATGCGCGTCGGTCGATTCGGTGCGCTATCGATTCCACTTGGCGAGGTATCAAGCTCCGCGGTGTCGATTGAAGCAGGGGCGGAGCGAGTGTTGTCCCCGGGGGCGCGAGAGCTAGAACACCTCAAAAACCGTGCTGGTTTTGCAACACCTCGCCACAACCGCTCACGGAAACGTGCTTTCGCCCAAAGAGGCGGCAATTGCCCGTTTTTTCTCCTTCACCGTGTACCTCCTACGCCTCAGAGTTGCGTCAGGTTTACGGATTTCGCGGTTTCGCCGTTATGTCGACACGGAACTGCTCGGTTTCATAAGTGATGGGGAATGTCATGAAGAAGGTCATTGTTGCCGCTTCCGCGGTTCTGGCGATGGGGATCACCACGGCTTCGGCAGCGGATCTGGGTGCCAAGATGTACAAGAAGGCGCCGCCGATCGTGGCTGCCTACGATCCTTGGGATGTCGCTTTTGGCGCCTCGATCACCAACAACTACCTGTTCCGCGGCGTGTCGCAGTCGAACAACAAGCCGTCGGTGACCGCCTATTTCGAGCCGCGCTTCAACGTCAACAAGGACCTGCAGCTCTATATCGGTACCTCGGCCTCGAGCATCTCGTTTGCCAACCGCGCCGCACTTGAGATCGACGGCTATTTCGGTATCCGCCCGACCTTCGGCGCCGCCGCATTCGACTTCGGCTTCTGGTACTACGGTTATCCCGGCGGCCAGTGCACCGACTTCGACGCGGCCGGCACGCTGGGCGTCTGCGGTCCGGGCACCGCCCCGCAGGTGTTGCTCAACGGCAATGTCATGAAGAAGGACGTGTCGTTCTACGAGGCCTATGCCAAGTTCAACTACACGTTCAACGACTACTTCACGATGGGCGTGTCGAACAACTACTCGCCGAACTTCCTGAACACCGGCGCGTGGGGCAACTACGCTGCCGTCACCGCCAAGGCGATCGCACCCACCGGCTGGTTCGGTTCGTCGGGCGTCGGCATGTATGTGTCGGGTGAATTCGGCCGCCAGTGGCTCGGCACCTCGGACGCGTTCTACAGCGTTCCGGCGTTCCCGGCCGGCATCAAATATGCCGACTACAACACCTGGAATGTCGGCATCGGCTTCACCTACAAGGTCTTCACGCTCGATCTGCGCTACTCGGATACGAGCCTGAACCGCGGCGATTGCAATGCCTTCACCTCGGACTTCACCGCTTCGGGCACCACCAGCATCACCCCGATCAATCCGGGCGGCGCCGGCTCCAGCTGGTGCGGTGCCACCGGCATCGTCAAGCTGTCGGCTGACCTGACCGCGATGCAGAACCTGAAGTAAGTTCTTCCAACTCCAGTTGGATGCGAACGGGCAGCGCGCAATCGCTGCCCGTTTTTCTTTGCGCAGGTCTGCCCTCCCATTGCCGGCATTGCTGCGGGGCATGAGACCTGCAACACCCCCGTGCAATGAAAACCCGCCGCTATCTCGCTCATTTCGGCCACCGCTCACGCCTCGCGCGCAAGCGGTGGACCCGTCATATGCTGTTCCTGGCGGGTGGGATCTGCGTCGGCCTCGCCGCCATCGCGATGGCGTGGCTTGCCGATCATGCGCAGCATCTGTTCGGCGCGTTGCTTGCGCGGTGGCCCTATGCTGGCCTGTTCGTGTCGCCGATCGGTTTCGGCATCTGCATGTGGCTGGCTATCGCCGTCTTTCCCAATGCGCAGGGCTCTGGCATTCCGCAGGTCATCGCCGCCTTGCGTCTGCCGCAGGAGCGCCGCGGGCCGCTGGTCTCGTTGCGGGTCGCCTTCGGCAAGGTCGTGGTGATGTCGCTCGGCCTGTTGTTCGGTGCTTCGACGGGGCGTGAGGGACCGACCGTCCAGGTCGGCGGCGCCATCATGGCAGCACTCGGTCGCTTCGCGCCCTATCGCCAGCCTGGCTTCCTGCTCGCGGGCTCTGCAGCCGGTGTCGCGGCGGCGTTCAATACACCGCTCGCCGGCATTGTCTTCGCCATCGAGGAGCTCAGCCGTTCGTTCGAGATGCGCAGCTTGAGCCTTGTCATCGGCGCCATCGTCGCCGCCGGCCTGACCTCACTCGCGCTGCTTGGCGAGTATCATTATTTCGGCTCGCCTTCCGCAGTATTGCCGCTTGGTGAAGCATGGATCGTGGTGCCGGTCTGCGCGATTCTCTGCGGGGTGCTTGGCGGCATCTTCAGCCGCGTTCTGATCCGTTTTGCGCTCGGACTTCCAGGCCGCGTGGGCAGTGCTATCAAGCGTCATCCGGTCATCTTCGCCGGCGCCTGCGGTCTGGGTGTTGCGCTTTGCGGCTTGGCGAGTGGCATCCATGTCTATGGCACCGGCTATGAGCAGGCGCGCGCCATCATCGATGACGGCCCGGCTGCGGTGGCCCATGGCTTCGGCATCTGGAAATACGCGGCCACCATGCTGTCGGCGATCTCCGGCATCCCCGGCGGCATTTTTGCGCCGTCACTCGCGATCGGGGCGGGGATCGCGTCCGATCTGGCGCCGCTGCTTCCGCCGGTGCCGCTCGATGCGCTCATCCTGATCGGCATGGTGTCATATCTGACCGGTGTGGTCCGTGCGCCGATCACGGCATTCGTCATCACGTCGGAAATGACCAACAACCACGCGATGGTCATTCCGCTGATGGCCGCGGCACTGATCGCCAATGGTGCATCGCAGCTCGTGCTTCGCGAGGGTCTTTATCACGCCCTCGCGCGGATCACGCTCGCGCGCTTTGCCGCTGATGAGACCAAGGCGAACGCCTAGAGTCTGATCCGTCACTTCTGAATCGTGTCCCGGACGCGATGCGGCACGTTTGTGCCGCTTCGCAGAGCCGGGACCGCCACAAACGCAGAGCTTCGTGCGGTCCCGGCTCTGCGCAGCAGCGTTTCACGCTGCGGCGCGTCCGGGACATGGTTTCACTAAAAGGAAAACGTTTTTAGTGGGACGCGCCATCCGCTCGGCTCGGGCGTTGTGGCAACGCCACGATCAGCAGCACGATGAGCGCCGCCAGCACCGCTGACGCCGTGTAGCGGCTCAGCGCGAGGCCGCTCTGATCGAGCGGCTTGTCCAGGAAGTCGCCAACCGTCGCGCCGAGCGGGCGGGTCAGCACGAAAGCCATCCAGAACAACGCCGTCCGCGATAGAGGCGTCCAGTAGTAAACAACCGCGATGACGGCGATGCCGATCCCGAACGCGATGGCGCCGCCGCCATAGCCGAGGCCGGAATCCGCCACCCAGTCGCCCAGCGCTGTGCCGAGCGTCTGCGAGAACATGATGGTGATCCAATAAAAGGCCTCAGCGGCCGGCGACGCGACGGATGCGATCGCCACCGTGCCGAGCGTGCGATGCCACAACACGAAAGATGCGATCAGCAGGGCGAGCAGCAACAGCGAGCCGCCGGGATAGCCGATCCCGAGCGAGCGATCGGCGAAGTCGGCGAGCGTGGTACCGACGGTCGTGGTTGCCACGATTACGAACCAGTACAGGAAGGGATGAAATCGCTTGGCGCCAAGCTGCAGGACGATCGCCGCGGCGAAGATCGCGCCAAAGATCAGCGTGCCGACGAGATAGCCAAGATTCATCGACATCGTGACCGCATCGCCGCCGGTTTCCCCCAGCGTCGTTGCCAGGATCTTGATGATCCAGAAGCCCAGGGTGACCGCTGGCACCTTCGCCGTGTCTGTGGTGGTGTGTTGCGCCGTGAGCCGGCCGGTATCGTTGATCTGCACCATATGAAGCTCCGATGGCGGCGCCGGCCTTGCCAGCACCGCCGTAGTGAAGAGTGACGGGATCAGGCCTGTGCCATCGCATCGATTGTCGTGAGCAGGTCGGTGAGCGCTGCCTTGCAGGCAGCCGCGTCGGGCGTGCTGGCGCGTAGCGCTGCGAGCGCGCGGTCGATGGCCTTATCGACCCTGTGCCAGTCTGCAGCAGCGCGCGGCTTCAGCCCGGCTTCGGCGGCGTCCCACTGGGTCTCGAGATCCTTGATCCGGGCCTTGCCGCCGGCGAGATCGCCCTGATTGACGAGCTTCTGCACATCGGCTGCGATAGCGCGGAACGGGGCGAGATCGCCGAGTTTCGAGGCGGCCTCTGCGCGCGGTATCAAAGATAACGTGGCGGAGGTGTGAGAGGTCGTCACCGACAGGCCGAGCGATGCAGCGACGGCGGCGAATATCAGGCGCTTGGTGATCATGGAATGTCTCCGTGGTGGGTGTGAATCCGCGTGCGGCGGATCATTTCGCGGGATGCGAACCGGAATGGCTGTCGGTCTCGAAGGTGAGCCAGATCACCAGCGCCACGATCACGCTCAGGAAGCCGATGCTTGTGGCGGCTGCGCCGAAGCCGAGCCCGCCATAGTCGGTGGATTGCGACAGCAGATCGCCAAGCGCGGCGCCGAGCGGGCGGGTGAGGATATAGGCGGCCCAGAAGGTCAGCACGGGATTGACGCCCAGCGCATACAAGGCCGCAGCAATCGCGATGGCCAGGCCGAAGGCGATCAGGCCGAGCTGGAAGCCGAGCCCGAGCGCCTCGGTGGCAAGATCTCCGGCGGCAGTGCCGAGAGCAAAAGTGAACAGGATCGCCAGCCAGTAAAATGCTTCACGGCGCGGGGTGACGATGGTGTGGATCGACAGCGTGCGCTCGACCGCAAACCAGATGGCGAAGACGAGTGCCAGCGCCAGCGCGAAGGCGGCAGTGCTGGCATAGAGGCTGATCTCGAGCTTGTCGGTGAGGAAATCAGTGATCTGGGTACCGACGATGCTGACCAGTACGACGGTGAGCCAGTAAATCCAGGGCCGGTAGTGACGGCTGCCGAGTTGAGCCAACAAGGCCGCGACGAGGAGCACGATCATCATCAGGGCCGTGGTCGCTGCACCCAGTCCGATATTGACCGCGAGATAGTCAGCCGCTGTCTCGCCTACGGTGGTGGAGAGGATCTTGATGATCCAGAACAGCAAGGTCACTTGCGGAACCTTGTTGATCAGCTCATGGGCGTTCGGCTGCGTGGTCGGCGTCATGGGGCGGCTCCTGTCATCGTATGACCGGGAGCGTCGCCGCCGAGACTTAGGTGCACCTTAGCGATGTAAAATCTGTCTCATGGCGGCCTAAGTCTCGGCTAAGTCGTCGGCTTTAGCGTTGAGCGTTGGTCCATCAAGAATCGGTATTTGACGCGGAGCAGGGTGTTGCGGGTTCTTCTGATCGAAGACGATCGCATGATCGGCGCGGCGGTGGTGCAAGCGCTTCGTGACGCCGCCTATGCGGTCGATTGGGTGCGGGACGGACGCGCTGGCAGTGAGGCTGCCGCACATGAAAATTACGACATGCTGCTGCTTGATCTCGGGCTGCCGCGCAGGGACGGGCTCGATGTGCTCCGCGATATCCGGGCGCAGCCGCGCAAAATCCCGGTGATCATCGTCACTGCGCGGGATGACGTCGATGCCCGCGTGGCAGGACTGGATTTCGGCGCCGATGACTATGTGGTCAAGCCATTCGAGATGCGCGAGTTGCTGGCCCGGATGCGGGCGGTACTCCGTCGCGAGGGCAGTGGAGCTGCGGCCGTGCTCGGCAACGGCGTGCTGCGGCTCGATCCGGCTACGCGTGCCGCGTCCTTCGGCGACCGCCAGGCGGTGCTGACCGCGCGTGAATTCGCGCTGTTGCAGGCACTGTTGCTGCGCCCTGGGGTGATCCTGTCGCGGGCTGAACTCGAAGGGCATATCTACGGATGGAACGAGGAGGTCGAGAGCAACGCCATCGAGTTTCTCATCCATGCGGTCCGTCGCAAGCTCGACGCTGTTGCGATCCGCAATGTGCGCGGCGTCGGCTGGATGGTGGATCGCGGATGACGGTCGCTTCGCTGCGCAGCCGGCTGTTTCTCGGCATCACCGTGATGATCCTCGTCACCGGCGGGATCGGTGGCTGGCTGGCCTATCGCTGGGCCTATAGCGAAGCCATCGAAATGCAGGACTCGGTCCTGATCCAGATTGGCAGTCTGGTGCAGGCCGGCACGATTGGCGGCAGCAAGCCGATCCGCGGCGTCGATACCAATGCAGAAGTCACGATGATCGAACTGCCCGCGCTGCCTTGCGCGGAATCAGAGCCTTGCCGCTTGGCGCAATTGCCTGATGGACTGCATTTGGCTGTGCTGAACGGCGAGCCCGTTCGCGCGTTGCTGGCAAGCGATCCGGCCGGGCGTCGCGTTGCTGTGACGCAGCGGACGGCCTTGCGTGATGAGATTGGTGGCGATTTCGCGCTGCGCTCACTGTTGCCGATCATGGCGCTGATCCCCTGCCTGCTCCTGGTGACGGGGCTCGTCATCGCCTATTCGCTGCGGCCTGTGGTGCGGATGGCGCGCGCGCTCGACATGCGCCGTGCCGATGATCTCAATGCGCTGCCTGTACAGGCGCTGCCGAGCGAGATCGTCCCCTTCGTGGCCTCGATCAATCGCCTGTTTGCGCGAATGCGGGAGACCATGCTGCGTGAGCGGCGCTTCATCGGCGAAGCCGCTCATGAGCTGCGCAGCCCGGTTACCGCCTTGAGCCTGCAAGTCACGAATGTCGATCATGTTGATCTGCCGCCCGCCACCCGGGCTCGCGTAGCTGCGCTGAAAGCCGGTGCGCAACGGCTCAAACATCTGCTCGACCAGCTACTGGCGCTGGCGCGGCAGGATGGTGATCATCGCATCCTGCCGCCTGTCGTCGATCTCGCCGACATCGCCAAGCAGACGGTTGCCGACCTCCTGCCGGCGGCTGCTGACAAGGGGGTCGATGTCGGCTTCACGTCGCTGCAGGTCGCCCAGGTCCATGCCGACCCGCTCGAATTATCGACGCTGGTGCGCAACATCGTGGATAATGCCATCCGCTACACACCATCCGCAGGCCGCGTCGATATCGATGTTCATGCCGCTGGCGATGTCGTGATCCTGCAAATGGTCGATACCGGCCCCGGTGTTGACGCCAGTGATCTGACCCGGCTGTTCGAGCCGTTTTATCGTGGCATTGATCCGGTGGAGGATGGCAGCGGGCTCGGCCTTGCCATCGTCAAGCGTATCGTTGACCGATGCGGCGGCGAGGTCTCGCTCCAGAACCGCAGTAAAGGTAACGAGACCGGCCTGCATGTCACGGTGCGGCTGCCGCGGGCGCATCCTCAAGCGTGAAATTGTTCGCTGATGGCGCGAGCACCACATTGCGCTGATGAAACGCATGCAGCGTGCCGCGATGGCCGATGGAGATCACCGTGGTGTTCGGCAAACGCTGTTCGATCAACTTGTAGATCGCCGCCTCTGATGGCTCGTCGAGCGAGGCGGTGGCTTCATCCAGGAACAGATAGTCCGGCCTGTGCAGCAATGCGCGGGCGACGCCGAGGCGCTGCTGTTCGCCGAGCGACAGCATGCGATTCCAGTGGGCGTCTTCATCGAGCCGCTGTGTCAGGGCCGGGAGGCCGACGGCGGTGATCGCTGCGGCGATGGCCGATGGATCGAAGTCATCCTTGCTGCCGGGATAGGTGATCGCGTCTCCTAACGTGCCGATGGGAAAATACGGCCGCTGCGGCAGCATCATGATCACGGCATTTGCGGGCAGGGTGACGTTGCCCTTGCCGAAGGGCCAGATGCCGGCGATGGCACGGAACAGCGTCGATTTGCCGGAGCCGGACGGTCCCGTCAGCAAAGTGCGCTCGCCCTTGCGGAAGGCGAAACTTGCCGTCTGCAGCAGTGGCGTTCCGCTTGGCAGCGCCACCGTGATATCGGAGAGGGCGATTGCCCCATCGGCCGTGGCGGCCGTGTGGATGATGTCCGGCTTGGCGACAAGCGCGCGGCCATTGGAAATGGCCTGCTCGAAACCATCGAGACGCGCGACCACCGACTGCCATTCCGCCAGCGTGCGATAGGCGGTGATGAAAAACGACATGGCTTCCTGCACGCTGCCGAAAGCCGATGCGGTCTGCATCACGCTGCCGAGCTGCACCTTGCCGGCGAAGTAGGCCGGCGCCGTCATGATGAAGGGAAACACGACGGCCGCCTGATTGTAGCTGAAGGTGAAGGCCGTCAGCTTCTTGGTGCGTTTCATGAGGTCGAGATAGTTGCGCACCGCCAGTCCGAAGCGCTCCGACAGCCGCCGGTGCTCGGCCGGCTCGCCCTTGAGCAGTGCGATCTGTTCGCCATTTTCACGCGCACGTACGAGGTTGAAGCGGAAGTCGGCCTCGAAACGCTGCTGGCGGAAATTCAGCCCCACCAGCGGCCAGCCGATCAGATGCGTCAACACCGTACCGATCACGGCATAGATCAGCGCAGCCCAGATCAGATAGCCTGGAATGCCCACATCGACGCCGAACACATGCAGCGGCGCTTCGGCGGACAGGCCCCACAGGATCACCACGAAGGAGCAGATCGTGACCACGGCGCTGAGCAGGCCGACGCCCAGCGTCAGCGTTTGATCGACGAACAGTTGCGCATCTTCCTCGATCCGCTGGTCGGGATTGTCGGCGGTCTCGCCCAGCAGCTGCATGCGATAGTGGTTGGCGCCGTTCAGCCATCCGCTCAGATAGTGTTCCGTCAGCCAGCGGCGCCAGCGGATGCGCAGCCACTGGTTCAGATAGAGCTGATACACCTGCACGATCACCGAACAGGTCGCGAGCAGCGCGAAGATGCCGAGCTGAGTGGTGAAGGTCGGCCAGTCGCGATCCTGCAGCGCATTGTAGAAGCTGCTGTTCCAGCGGTTCACCATCACGGTGATGGCGACATAGCCGAGCTCCAGCGCGATCACCGCCGCCAGCAATCCACGCCCTGCCCATCGGTCCTCGGAATTGAAATAGGGCACGGCGATGCGCCAGACGGCCGCGAGGGTGGAGCGGATGTTATTCACAGACAATCTCCGGGAGCAGGGCGCTAAGCCCCTGAGGCGAGAGGGTTTCTAAGCGTTTAGACGAAAGTCGCCGACAAAGTGACGCGCGACGCCTTGTCGCGAAACTGTGATTTACCCTAGCATGCGGCAAAGGCGAGGGCCGGGGCTCCCGGCACCGCATTGCGAAGTCCGTGATCGGCTCGGCCGACCGCCGAAGCTCTCGCAAACAAACAATCAGCAAGCTGCCGGGCCGGCCGTGCCGCACGCTGCCAACAAAAACAACGGGGAAACGGGCCATGTGGAATCAGGTCTACAATCCATTCAACAATGCGACGCTGTCGACATTGGTCGCGGCCATTCCCGTGGTCATCCTGCTGGTGCTGATCGCCACCAACAAGGTGAAGGCGCATATCGCCGCCGTCATCGCGCTGGTGCTGGCCAATCTCGTTGCGATCTATGCCTTCACCATGCCGGCCAATATGTCGATCCGCGCATCGGCCCTCGGCGTGGTCACCGGCTTCTTCCCGATCGGCTGGATCGTCCTCAACGTCATCTTCATGTATCGGCTCACCGTCGATAGCGGCCGCTTCGAAATCCTGCAGCGCGCCATCGGCGGCGTCACCAATGACCGCCGTCTGCAGATCCTGCTGATCGCCTTCTCGTTCGGTGCGTTCTTCGAAGGCGCCTCGGGCTTCGGCACGCCGGTGGCCGTCACCGGCGCCGTGCTGATCGGTCTCGGCTTCTCGCCGCTTGCCGCCTCCGGCCTGTCGCTGATCGCCAACACCGCGCCCGTGGCTTACGGCGCGCTCGGCACGCCGATCCAGGGCCTCGCCACCGTCACCGGCTTCGATCCGTTCATTCTCGGTGCCATGGTCGGCCGGCAATTGCCGGTGTTCTCGATGATCGTGCCGTTCTGGGTGGTGTGGGCCTTTGCGGGCTGGAAGGGCATGAAGGAAGTTTGGCCGGCGATCCTGGTCACCGCGCTGTCCTTCGCCATCCCGCAATTCGTGATCTCGAACTACATCAATCCGTGGATCGTCGATATCGGCGCCTCGCTGATCTCGATGGCGGCGCTGATCCTGTTCCTGAAGGTCTGGCAGCCGAAGACGATCTGGACCTCCGCAAAGCTGCGCCAGCGCGACGACTCGGCCGCCACCGCACCGCCCGCAAAACCGCTCGACACCACGCCGCTCACCTCGGCGCAGGTCTGGAGCGCGCTGACGCCGTGGATCATCCTCTGCATCATCCTGCTGATCTGGGGCACCAACTGGTTCAAGGGGATCGTCAATCCGATCTTCTCCTGGAACTATCCGGTGCCCGAGCTGCACAACATGATCAACAAGGTGCCGCCGGTGGCACCGCAGCCGACCAAGGAGGCCGCGGTCTTCGCTTTCACCTATGTGTCCTTTACCGGCACCGGCATGCTGCTCGCCGCGATCATTTCCGGCTTCGTGATGGGCTTCTCGCCGATCAAGATGATCACGGAATATGGCCGCACCATCAAGATCTGCGCCTATTCGCTGATCACCATCTCGGCGATGCTGGCCATCGGCACGCTGACGCGCCTCTCGGGCGTTGACGCCACCCTCGGTCTCGCTTTCGCAGCCACCGGTGTGTTGTATCCGTTCTTCGGTACGCTGCTCGGCTGGCTCGGTGTCGCGCTGACCGGTTCGGATACAGCATCGAATGTGCTGTTCGGCAATCTGCAGAAGATCACGTCGGAGCAGCTCGGGCTCAATCCGATCCTGATGAGCGCCGCCAATTCATCGGGCGGCGTGATGGGCAAGATGATCGACGCGCAGTCCATCGTGGTGGCGTCCACGGCGACGAACTGGTTCGGCCATGAAGGCTCGATCCTGCGCTTCGTGTTCTGGCACTCCATCGTGCTGGCCTGCATGGTCGGCGGTTTCGTGATGCTGCAAGCTTATGTCTATCCGTTCACGGAAATGGTGATCGCGGCGCCGAAATAAGGCTCTCCGCCGTCATTGCGAGCTATGGGGAATTGGCAAAGCCAATTCCCTGGGCGAAGCAATCCAGAAAGCCAAGAACTGGATTGCTTCGTCGCTCCGCTAAGGGGAAAGCCGAAGGCTTTCCCTGACCTCGCAATGACGGCGAGATTGTTGTTGCCTCGCCACATTGTGTCCCGACCTTTCTGGTCAAGTCCGGCCGCCTCGCATAGAACCGCGAGCGACGCCCTTCCATCACCGGGACATCAGATGATTTCCAACACGACATTGCTGCGCGCCGCCATGGCTTGCGCCGCGCTCCTGTTTACGCTGCCAGCGCAGGCCGCTGACGACTTTCCGTTCGGCATGGAGATGACCCTCGACGCGCAGCGGATGCCGGGCAACAAGCGTATCCCCAATCTCGAAATCGGCGATGCCGGCGAGGCGATGGTGGAGCTGTGGTGCAAGGGCGGGAAGGGGCAGTTTTCGATCGCCGGCAACACGGTGATCTTTGTGCCGGGCACGATCGTCAATCGCAACTGTACCGAGGCGCAGGTGGCGCTGGATGATCAATTGCTGGCCGATCTCGGCGCCGCCACGAACTGGCAACGCCGCGGGGATACGGTGACTTTCATCGGACCGAAGACGCTTCGGTTTCGGCTGAATACGAATTAGCGCCGAGCCGTAGGGCGGATGAGCGAAGCGTAATCCGCCGCGGAGTTTCAGCCATGAACTCGGCCGGCGGATTACGGCTTCGCCTCATCCGCCCTACGGCACCACATTCTTCACTGCACCAGCACGCGCTTGTTGATCTCCGCGATGCTGTTCACGCCGCAAAGTCCCATCGTCACGCTGAGTTCGTTGCGCAGGATGTCGAGTGCCTTGGTCACGCCGGGGCCGCCATAGGCGCCGAGGCCATAGACATAAGCGCGGCCGATCATGCACGACTTGGCGCCGAGTGCGAGCGCGCGCATCACGTCCTGGCCGGAGCGGATGCCGCTGTCGAACATCACTTCGATATCGGAGCCGACAGCATCGACGATGCCCGGCAGAACCGAGATCGACGACGGCGCGCCGTCGAGCTGACGGCCGCCATGGTTGGACACGACCATCGCCTGCGCACCGACCTTTACGGCCTCGCGGGCGTCCTCGATATCATGGATGCCCTTGATGATGATCTTGCCGGGCCAGATGCTGCGGATCCATTCGAGATCCTTCCAGTTCAGCGTCGCGTCGAACTGCTGGGCGGTCCATTGCGAAACGGATTCCAGGTCGTCGGTGTTCTTCACGAAGCCGGCGATGTTGCCGAAGTTACGGCGTTTGGCCTGCAGCGTGCGCATCAGCCAGGCGGGATGGCTGACGAAGTCGATCATGTTCTTGAGATTGTAGATCTGCGGCGGCACCGACAGGCCATTCTTAATGTCCTGATGGCGCTGGCCGATCACCTGCAGATCGACGGTCAGCACCAAGGCGCTGCACTTCGCCTTGATGGCGCGCTCGATCAGCTCTTTGATGAAGCCGCGGTCCTTCATGACATAGAGCTGAAACCAGAACGGTTTCTCGACATTCTCGGCGAGGTCTTCGATCGAATTAATCGACATCGTGGAAAGCGTGTAGGGAATGCCGAAGGCCTGTGCGGCGCGGCAGGCGTGAATTTCGCCGTCGCCATATTGCATGCCGGTCGAGCCGACCGGCGCGCAGATCAGCGGCATGGTCGCCTTTTCGCCGAGGATCGTGGTCGAGGTGTCGCGATTGGCGATGTCGACCAGGATGCGCTGGCGGAATTTGAGCTTCTGCAGGTCTTCGGTATTGGCGCGGAAGGTGTCCTCGCTATAGGAGCCGTGATCGACATAGTCGAAGAACGCCTTTGGCACATTGCGCTTGTGCTCGATACGAAGGTCTTCGATGCAGGTGATATGCTTCATGAAGGCTCCCAGCCGTTCTTGTCGTCACTTTGTTGGAACGTCATCTAGCATGGTTGGCCGTGCCGCCACATCTGTCTTGTCATCATCATGTCGTCGAATCCCGAGGGAAAAGTCATGACCAGATCAAAGCCACGCGATCCTGCCAAAGCGCGTGACAGGGCCGCCGAGGAGGCCGAAAGGCGACTGCTCGACGAGGCGCTTGATGAAGGCTTGGAAGAGACGTTCCCGGGCTCGGACCCGGTCAGTGTGACCCAGCCCGCTCATTCGAAGGCGGATCACCACGTCAAACGGAAGGGATGAAGGACCGGTTCCGCCAGCGCTACGCGCTTGCCGTCCGGATTCCTTTAGTCAGGTCAGTATGTTACCGATAACCGCACGTCGTTGTCCTCGGTAATGATTCATCATATTTTTTGAAGCGAAGTTAGCCTCGACGGCCTTATAAGTCCGTCACATATGCGGCGGCGCGTGCAAGCGAGTCGCCAGACTGTGTTTGAGCGCCTGCGACGGGCAGGCGTGACGGGGGTTATCCATGAGCCGCAAATATTTCGGAACGGACGGCATTCGCGGGCGTGCCAATGGGCTGATCACGCCGGAATTGGCGCTGAAGGTCGGGCAGGCTGCTGGTCTTGTCTTCCAGCGCGGCGATCATCGCCACCGGGTGGTGATCGGCAAGGATACGCGTCTGTCCGGCTATATGATCGAAAACGCCATGGTGGCCGGTTTCACGTCGGTGGGAATGGATGTGCTGCTCGTCGGCCCGATGCCGACGCCGGCCGTGGCAATGATCACCAAATCCATGCGCGCCGATCTCGGCGTCATGATTTCTGCGTCGCACAATCTGTTCGAAGACAATGGCATCAAGCTGTTTGGTCCGCTTGGCTTCAAACTGTCCGACGATGTCGAGAAGCAGATCGAGGAATTGCTCGACGAGAATCTGGATCGCAAGCTGTCGCAGAGTGCCAGCCTTGGCCGCGCCCGTCGTATTGATGGCGTGCATGACCGCTATATCGAATTCGCCAAACGTACGCTGCCGCGCGACATCAGCCTCGAAGGCCTGCGTGTTGTCGTCGATTGCGCCAATGGTGCAGCGTACAAGGTGGTGCCGGAAGCGCTGTGGGAACTGGGGGCTGACGTCATCTCCATCGGCGTCGAGCCGGATGGTTTCAACATCAACAAGGAATGCGGTTCGACCTCGCCGGAAGCGCTGAGCCGCAAGGTGCGCGAGATGCGCGCCGATATCGGCATCGCGCTGGATGGCGACGCCGACCGTGTGATCATCGTCGATGAGCGCGGCCATGTGGTCGATGGCGATCAGTTGCTCGCGGTCATCGCGCAGAGCTGGAAGGATGACGGGCGCCTTGCCAAGCCGGGCATTGTCTCCACCGTGATGTCCAATCTCGGTCTTGAGCGATTCCTGCAGGGTCATGGCATCGAGTTGATCCGCACCGCGGTCGGTGATCGCTATGTGCTCGAGCAGATGCTGCAGAACGGCTACAATGTCGGCGGTGAGCCGTCGGGCCATATCATCATGTCCGACTATGCGACCACCGGCGACGGCTTCGTCGCAGCGCTGCAGGTGCTGGCTGTCGTGCAGAAGCTCGGCCGTCCGGTGTCGGAAGTCTGCCATCTGTTTGATCCGCTGCCGCAGATCCTCAAGAATGTGCGCTATCGCAGCGGCAAGCCGCTCGACAATGCGGACGTGCAATCCACCATCGCGGCTGCCGAGCAGCGTCTCAACGGCCATGGCCGCCTTCTGATCCGTCCGTCGGGCACCGAACCGGTGATCCGCGTGATGGGCGAGGGCGACGATCGCGAGATGGTAGAAGAAGTGGTCGACACCATCGTGCATGCGCTCGGGCATGCGGCGGCAGCTTGAGCCTCATCCGCATTTAGATAGTTAAGAGTTTGCAAACGCCGCGCTCTCGCGCGGCGTTTTTGCGTTCCGGGAGCTACACAATCGTAAAGCGGTGTTAGGGAATTTGGCGCTCGCGCGGCAAATGATGAAAGTCGTTCGCTTTACCGTCATCAATTATCAACCTTAATTGTTAGGGTTAAGTGCCGCTTAAGACATTGGTGTCATCGTCCGCCTGTGAGTTTCCGAGTGAGAGGCCTCGTTTGTTTGCCTCTCTGGCCCAACAAGGATGAAGCCAATGCGTAGCGTGAAATTTATTTTGGCCGCAGGTGCGGCTTCTCTCATGTCGACCTCTGTTCTCGCTGCCGACATGGCCATTGCTCCCCCGCCGCAGATGTATGCTCCGCCGCCGGTCGAAGACTTCGGTGGCTGGTATCTGCGCGGCGACGTTGGAATGACGAATACCAAGGGCAAACTTCACGCTCCTGGCTATACTGACGCATCGACCGTTGCCTACCAGCAGAACGGTCATGAGTTCACCAGCGGCACGTCCTACGGCGTCGGTGTTGGTTATCAGTTCAACAGCTGGTTTCGTGCTGACGTGACCGGCGAATATCGTTCCAAAGTCAACTTCAGCGGGACGGATTTTGTCAGCGTGAACGGACTGCTCGGCGTGCCGGGTGTTTCCCCGCTCGCTGACAGCTACAATGGCGGCTATTCGAGCTGGGTTGCGATGGTCAACGGCTATGTCGATCTGGGCACTTGGTGGTGCGTGACGCCGTTCATCGGTGCAGGCGTCGGTGGCGCATATAACAAGACCACCGGCCTCAGCGACATCGCGACATTCCCTGCTAACAACTTCAGCACCAGCGCCTACTACGCGAATGGCAGCGAGAAGTGGAATCTGGCTTGGGCCGTTCACGCCGGTCTCGCATATAAGGTCAACAACAACTTCACCGTTGAACTGGCCTATCGCTATCTCGATCTCGGTACCGCGGTCACCGGCGGTGGATCGAATTTCGCAGGCGGCACAAGCAATCGCGCCTTCGAATATCGTGACCTGACCTCGCAGGACGTCCGCTTGGGCGTGCGCTGGAATCTCGAGGCTGCCCCGGCCTACGCGCCGCCGCCGCCCCCGCTGATCCGCAAGGGCTAACCGCGCGTTCAGCGTCGCTGCGATCTTAAAACTACTTAACGGCGCGGGATCATCCCGCGCCGTTTTGTTTTGCGCTTACGGTATGATTGCAACCAATGATTAAGGTTAACGGGGGATGATCAGGTCAGTTGGTGAGTTGAGGAATTTTGTGATGCGTAGCTTTCTGATTGCCGCTGTCGCTCTTTGCTTTGGGCAGGCTGTTCAAGCTGCCGATCTGCCGTTTCTCCGTGGTTCGTTCCAGGATGAGCCGATCGCTCCGCGGCGGATGTGGGACGGCTTCTACATCGGCGGCCAGGTAGGCCATGGCAGCTCGGATGAGAAGTTTTCCGGTTCGAATTCGAGCATGACGTCGTCGCTGCTCGCCAACACGCTGATCGAAGCCGAGATGGGCATTTCGCAATGGCCGCTCGGCTTCCCGAGCCAGTCGAAGCAGAGCACAGGCTATGGCGGTTTCGTCGGTTACAATTCGCAGTGGGATGACGTCGTGATCGGCGTCGAAATGAGCTACCTGCATGGCAAGTTCGGCGGCGCGTCAAATGCCAGCATGACGCGCTTCAATCTCCTGTCCGATAATGACTATCATACAGTGACGTCGTCGGCTTCGAGCTCGATTGCCATCAACGACATCGGCACATTCCGTGCGCGTGCAGGCTACGCTTTTGGTTCGCTCCTTCCATATATGTTCGGTGGCGTCGCGCTCGGACAAGCCGACATCGTGCGGTCGGTGCAGGTGACGGACAATGTCATTGCCGGGCCTGGTTCAACAACGCCACCCAGCCTGCTCGGCTTGAAGACGTCACCCGTCGTCACCGAAGGCCAGTACAGTCATTTGATCTATGGCTACACGGCGGGTGTCGGCGTGGATATCAATCTGGTCGGTGGCCTGTTTGCGCGTGCGGAGTGGGAATACATCCGCTTCACCTCGTCGGTCGATACAACGATCAACACCGTCCGCGCAGGCGTCGGCTACAAGTTCTAGTCGTCGATACAGACGCGAGACCTGGCTGAGATCGCAGATTGTTCTGGGCTGGGTTGGATACGATCAGCCGCCGTCTCGAACTGCGATCATCACGTCGTGTGGCAGGGAACGCTGCACGACGGCAGCCGTTGGCTCTTCATCAGAGAGATGGAGACCACCATGACGTCTAGCTTCGCACGCATCGGTGCGATCACCGCGATCGCATCGATATTCGTAGCCTCCGCCGCGTTGGCGCAGGGTGTTGGCGTCAATGGTGGGACTTCGGGGTCGTCCAGCATCATCGATGCCCCTGTGGCGCCGCAGCCGTCTCCCGGTAGCGGTGGCGTCTCGTCAGCACCTGGCGCAGCGACGGTGTCGCCGGGAATCGGCACCACCGGCATGGGAGGCGGGCGCAGCCAACCGGGCGCTCCCAATACCACGGTACCGGGCACCATCGGCACCGGTGCGTCGCCGAGCGGGTTGCCTGGGGATAATCCAAGCGCGCCAGGCTTTCCCGGCAAAGTTGGACGATAGCGCAATCGTTCGTCTGGTGATCATCGCGAAAGATGAAACGAACGAGCAGCACCGCAAATGCTGCTCTTTTTCACGTGTGCCGACGCTGGATGAGGGCGGTTCAATCTGGCTGGTATCATTCGGCGCCGCCGTTTCGCGATCCGGTTAATGTCGCATAAACCAGCGTGCTCCCGCAGGGCTTTGTTTCGGAACGGCCGGGACGTAGCGACGTATCTATCTACGTCTGGGGCGTTGGAATGAAGCATGAAAAATTACTCCATTGAGAAAGTCGGTACCGATTACGTCGTGAAGGTCGACGATCAGCGCGTCATGAAAATGGGCAGCAGGCGGCGGGCGGCGCAATTGGTCGTCGAAGCACAGGAATTGCTGGAGGACGCACCGTTGGCGCCAACCGAGGTGCGTATTGATGATGACGAAGCCGAGCCCGCGCGGCATGCGCAAGGGGATGCATCGGAGCGATCAGCCGAAGGCGCTGTCTGACTGCATGATCAATCACCCGTGAAGGCCCGGATGTCGCTTGACGCATCCGGGCCTTTCCAATATCTGCGGCTGCGGGACACCTCCCCCCAACGGGAGGCTTACTATCTGGAAGGATAGATCATGACTGCAGCGAAGCCCGCTTCGCGGCCACACGTGCCGCATTTCTCTTCCGGCCCTTGCGCCAAGCGCCCCGGCTGGACCCCCGAACATCTCGATCGCTCCGCACTCGGCCGCTCGCATCGCGCGAAGGTCGGTAAGACCAAGCTCAAGCTCGCCATCGATCTGACGCGCGAAGTGCTTGAAGTACCCGCAGACTATCGCATCGGCATCGTGCCGGCATCGGACACCGGCGCCGTCGAAATGGCGCTGTGGTCGCTGCTCGGGCCGCGTCCGGTCACGACCATTGCGTGGGAATCGTTCGGCGAGGGCTGGGTCACCGATATCGTCAAGCAGCTGAAGCTGAAGGACGTAACCAAGCTGCATGCCGGCTATGGCGAGATTCCCGACCTGTCCAAGGTCGATCAGAACAGCGACGTCGTCTTTACCTGGAACGGTACGACGTCCGGCGTACGCGTCCCCAATGCTGACTGGATCAAGGACGATCGTGAAGGCCTGACCATTTGCGACGCCACCTCGGCCGCTTTCGCGCAGCCGCTCGAATGGTCGAAGCTCGATGTCGTCACTTTCTCCTGGCAGAAGGCGCTGGGCGGCGAGGGCGCGCATGGCATGCTGATACTGTCGCCGCGCGCGGTGGAGCGGCTCGAGAGCTACGTGCCGTCCTGGCCGCTGCCAAAAATCTTCCGCATGACCAAGGGCGGCAAGCTGATCGAAGGCATTTTTGTCGGTGAAACGATCAACACGCCGTCCATGCTTTGCGTCGAAGACTATCTCGATGCGCTGAACTGGGCGAAGTCGGTCGGTGGCCTTAAGGGCCTGATCGCGCGTGCCGACGCAAGCACGAAGGTGCTGACGGACTGGCAGAAGAAGACGCCATGGGTGGACTTCCTCGCGGCCGATCCTGCGATCCGCTCGAACACCTCGGTGTGTTTGAAGGTCATCGATCCCACTATCACAGCGCTCTCGCCGGACGCTCAGGCCGACTTTGCCAAGAAGCTGGTCGCAGCCGTCGAAAAGGAAAATGCCGGTTTCGACTTCGCGCATTACCGCGATGCGCCGGCAGGTCTTCGCATCTGGTGCGGCGCCACGGTGGAAGCGAAGGACGTGGAGATCCTGACACAGTGGATCGACTGGGCCTTTGCCGAAACCAAAGCTGCGCTCGTCAAGGCGTAACTCCCTAACCTCTCCCCGCCCTTTTGCGGGGAGAGGTCGCCGCGTCTTCGCGGCGGGTGAGGGGCATGGCACGTACTCTCCTCACATCTGACGTCTCGGGCTCGAAAAGCCCCTCATCCCGACCTTCTCCCCGTTAGACGGGGAGAAGGAGCCTGCTGCGTTTGTCGCAACTATTCCGGCTCAAATTTCGAGGATCGCATCCCATGACCGCCCCCAAAGTTCTCATCTCCGACGCTCTCTCTCCGGCCGCTGTCCAGATCTTCAAGGATCGTGGCATCGACGTCGATTTCCAACCCAATCTCGGCAAGGACAAAGAGAAGCTCGCCGAGATTATCGGCAACTATGACGGCCTCGCCATTCGCTCGGCGACCAAAGCCACTGCAAAGATCATTGAGAAGGCTTCGCGCCTGAAAGTGATCGGTCGCGCCGGCATCGGTGTCGACAATGTCGAAATCCCTGCAGCCACGGCCAAGGGCATCATCGTGATGAACACGCCGTTCGGCAATTCGATCACGACCGCCGAACACGCCATCACCCTGATGCTCTCCCTCGCGCGCGAAATCCCGCAAGCCGACGCGTCCACACAGGCTGGCAAGTGGGAGAAGAACCGTTTCATGGGCGTCGAGATCACCGGCAAGACGCTTGGGGTGATCGGCTGCGGTAACATCGGCGCGATCGCTGCCGATCGTGCGCTCGGCCTGCGCATGAAAGTCATCGCCTTCGATCCGTTCCTGTCGCCCGAGCGCGCCAAGGATATCGGTGTCGAGAAAGTAGAACTCGATGACCTGTTCAAACGTGCGGACTTCATCACGCTGCACACGCCGCTCACTGAAAAGACCAAGAACATCATCGACGCCGCGGCGATTGCGAAGATGAAGAAGGGCGTTCGCATCATCAATTGCGCCCGCGGCGGTCTCGTTGATGAGCAGGCGCTGGCCAATGCACTGAACAGCGGCCAGGTTGCCGGCGCCGCCTTCGACGTCTTTGTCGAAGAGCCCGCGACCAAGAACGTGCTGTTCGGCCATCCCAATGTGATCTGCACGCCGCATCTCGGCGCGTCCACCAATGAAGCGCAGGAGAATGTCGCGCTGCAGGTCGCCGAGCAGATGTCAGACTATCTGTTGTCGGGCGCAATCTCCAACGCGATCAACTTCCCGTCGATCACGGCGGAAGAAGCGCCGAAGCTGAAGCCGTTCATTGAGCTCGCCGAGAAGCTCGGCTCCTTTGCCGGCCAACTCACCGACAGCGACATCGCCAAGGTAACCATCACCTATGAAGGCGCCGTCGCCGAGATGAAAATCAAGGCGCTGACCTCGGCCGCATTGTCTGGCCTGCTGCGTCCGATGCTGGGCGACGTCAATGTCGTGTCGGCACCGAGCGTGGCGCACGCGCGGGGTATGGTGGTGGATGAAGTCGTGCGCGCTGCACAGAGCGATTACGAAAGCCTGATCAGCATTGCCGTGACGACCGACAAGCAGGAGCGCGCGGTGTCCGGCACTGTCTATGCTGATGGCAAGCCGCGCCTCGTCGATATCAAGGGCATTCGCGTCGATGCCGAATTTGGCAAGTCGATGGTGTACATCACCAATGAGGACAAGCCCGGCTTCATTGGTGCCTTCGCGTCGCTGCTCGGCGATGCCAAGATCAATATTGCGACTTTCCATCTTGGCCGCCAGAGCCAGGGCGGCGATGCCATCGCGTTGGTGGAAGTCGATGGTCGGGTGCCGGCCGATGTGTTGGCAAAGGTCCAGACTTTGCCGCAGGTGAAGCAGGCGAAAACGCTGACGTTCTGAGTACGTCCAGACTGACGCCAATAGCCCCGCCTGCAAAGGCGGGGCTGATCCAATTTTAATCGCGGAAGTCGTGCGTCCTATCGTAGCAACGCGCATGCATTGACCGACGGTGGGCTATCAAGTCGGTCAATGAATACCTCTCTTGCGTATTTAAGTTGAACGGCCGGTATCACGCCACGGTTGGGCGGCCTGTCACTTCATGAACTGGAAACCACACGCTGCGATGCTGACTACATATTTCAGCATCATTGCCAGGGTGAGTTCATGCCGCCTATTCGTTTATCCATCGGTCTTCGCATCTACAGCATTATTGGCCTTTGCTTTTGCGGGATCGCGGGCCTTGCCTGGATGCAGCTCACTACGCTCAGCGAATCCCTCAAGCAGCAGCGCCAGGGAGAACTGACGCATCTCACCGAACTCGCACTCGGGATCGCGCAGGAAGAATATGCGACCGTCCAACGTGGCGGCGTCTCTGATGAGGCCGCCCGCAAGGCGGCTGCATCCCGCATCGGCAAGCTACGCTACGGCAATGGCGATTACTTCTGGATCAACGACATGCATCCGAAGATGGTGATGCATGCCATCAAGCCGGAACTGAACGGCTCGGATCTGTCTGGTAACAAAGACCCGAACGGTAAGCGTCTGTTCGTCGAGTTCACCGAAGTGGTGAAGAAGCAGAAGGCCGGCTTTGTCGATTATCTGTGGCCCAAGCCCGGCAAGGCTGAGCCGCAGCCGAAGCTCTCTTATGTCGTTGGCTTCGAGCCATGGGGTTGGGTAATCGGTACCGGCGTCTATATCGACGATCTGCAGGCGCAGGTCTGGGACAGCGCGCGATCGGTGGTGATCGCGGCTCTCGTGGTCATCGCCGTTCTCGGCATGCTGGCCTGGATGATCGGCCGCAGCATGACGTTGCCGCTCAACCGTCTCGGTGTACGCATGCGCGGTATCGCCGATGGTGCGCTGGATGACGCCGTTCCGGAAATCGGCCGTCGCGACGAGATCGGCGCGATGGCTGCCACCGTGCAGGTGTTCAAGGACAATGCGTTGCGGATGCGCGCGCTCGAAAAGGTCGAGGCGGAAGCGCAGGCGCGGTCGATTGCCGAACGTCGTGCGGCAATGGATAGCCTTGCTGACGATTTCGAACGTAGCGTCAACGGCATCGTGCGGTCGGTATCGGCGGCGGCTGCCGGCATGCAATGCACGGCCCAATCGATGACGGCCAGCGCGAGCGATGCAAGTTCGCGCGCATCGACCGTCGGCGCAGCGTCGGCGCGCTCATCGGATAATGTCAGCACCGTCGCAGCTGCCGCGGAAGAATTGTCGGCGTCGGTGAGCGAGGTCTTGCGCCAGGTCGCTGCATCGAGCGAGATCGCGAGCCGCGCTGTCGGTGACGCAGAACGCACGAATGCGACCGTGCAGCAGCTGGCGAGCGGCGCCGAGAAGATCGGTGAGGTCGTGCAACTCATTCACAGCATCGCTTCGCAGACCAATCTGCTGGCGCTCAACGCGACCATCGAAGCGGCGCGGGCAGGCGAATCCGGCCGCGGCTTTGCGGTCGTCGCATCCGAGGTCAAAGCTCTGGCGAGCCAGACTGCGAAAGCAACGGAAGAAATTTCGGCGCAGGTTGCAGCCATGCAGGCATCGACAAGCGAAGCCGTGAGTTCGATCAGCGCCATCACCGGCACCATCGCGCAGATGAGCCAGATCACGACGACGATCTCATCGGCGGTGGAAGAGCAGGGCGCGGCAACGCAGGAAATCGCCCGCAACATTCAATCGGTCGCGGCGGGGTCGAACGAGGTCAGCAAGCATATCGGCGGCGTCAGCGCAGCTGCAGAAGCGACCGGCCAGGCCGCTGGCACGGTATTGAACAATGCGAAGGAGCTCGACGGCCAGTCAGGCATCCTGAGCAAGGCAGTGGACGAGTTCCTGGCGAAAGTGCGAGCAGCGTAAGGTGTCGCCTCTCCCACGACGCGGGGGAGGCGACAAAAAAGCCCTCCTTTGCGGGAGGGCTTTCTTGCTTTTCAGATCTCGCGAGACGTCTACTTCGCCTTCAGGAAGTCGGCGACTTCGAGAAGGACGAATTCGTTGTCGTCGGCCTTGTTGGGATCGCGGCTGGACGAGAACGGCAGGTTGTTGTCGTTGCCGACGATGATGTGCGTGGCATCGACCTGATCGACGTTCTCGATGGTGAAGAACGGGAACTGTAGCACGCCGTCATTCAGCGGCTTCTTGGCCAGCTTGTTTGGGTCCTGGATCTTCAAGAGGTCGATATAGCCGACCTTGCGGACGGGCTTGCCGACATTGCTGTCGTTCATCTCGATCTTGTAGACGCGCTTCAGCTTCGGCAGGTCGGGGAAGCAGTCGGTGCCGCGCTTGCCGTCGGCGCAGGCCTTGTCCTTGGTGCCTTCGCCATCGTCACGCTCGATGATCAGGCCGTTGTCCGCGGTGATCATGTTGAAGTCCCCGATGGCATTGCCATTGGTCTCGAACACATAGTGCCAGAAGCGACCGGTGAACTTCTGGGCCGCAACGTCGAATTCGAGGATGCGGGCGGCTTCCTTGCCGTCGACCTTTTCCCAGTCCTTTTTCTCGGCATCCCACAGCGGACCTTCGAGCAGGCCGTACAGGAACTTGCCGTCCTTCGACGCAGCAAAACCTTCATAGCCCTTGGAGCGCTTCAGGTTCACATTGGTGTAGCTGGCGCCCGGTGCGCCCGGCGTGGCGACCTGCCAGTGATCCGGGGAGCGCACCGGCTTGCCGTCGGCGACGGTCTCGAAGAATTCGAGCACCTTGCCGGTCTTGTCGGCCTTGATGATGTAGGGACCGAATTCTTCACCGATCCAGAAATTGTCGCCGACGATCTGGAAGCCTTCGGTATCGACGTCCGAGCCGGTCAGGTAGCGCTTGGCGGTGTCTTCATGAACGATGCGGAACGGCACCTTCTTGTCGGGATCGTGCAGGAACACGGTTTCCTGCCTTTCGACCTTGCCGCTCTTCCAGTCGATCTTGTGACGGTTGAGATAGATCATGTAGTCGGGCGAATTGGCGCGCGAGCCGGCGCCATTGTCGGTCAGCACCCAGAACGAACCATCGGGCATGGTCTTGATGCCGGAATGGCCCTGCAGCGGCTGCCCCTTCATCGGCAGGGAGATGCCGGTATCGCGTTCCTTGGACTTGCCCATCACGCTGCCGAGCTTCTCGACGCGCTTGCCGGTGGTGTAATTGCCCGAGGTCTTCAAGTCGTTGGGAGCGTCGGCGGGCGCTTCGATGGTTGAAGCGGCCGGCAGCACGGCATGGCCGGCGAGCTTGGCTGGGAATACACCTTCCGACTGTGCAAAAGCACCAGAGGTGAGCATGACGAGGGAAGCGACGGAGCAGAGCAAAGTGCTGCGCATGGATTGTCTCCTGAGAGGGATCGGGACCACGCGCGGTGTTCTGAAGAGGGGCAGTTACGGCGCCCTGACAGTTCCGTGAAGGAGGGATGACAGTGGGGGAAATCCCTGCGACATGCCGTCGCCATGGCTGCGGGTTAGGCAAGGGTCCCAGCGCCCGCAGGCTGGATCGCTGCCGGAAGTCGTGTCAGCATATCGGTCGGCTACGCGACATGTGCGCAGCCCCTTGCAGGAGATCCAGCCATGGTCGCTCGTCCACGCATCCTCTTGTCCGTGACGCTGACGTTGGCCTTGCTCGTCAACGCGACCGCCGATGCGTGTACACGCCTGGTCTATCTGGGTGCCAATGGTCAGGTGATCACGGCTCGCTCGATGGACTGGAAGACGGATGTTGGCACCAATCTCTGGATTCTCCCGCGCGGTGTTGCACGATCGGGTGCGGCTGGTCCGAATTCAGTGAAATGGACCGCCAAATACGGAAGTGTCGTCGCGACCGGTTATGACATCTCGACCACCGATGGTGTCAATGAAGTCGGGTTGAACGCAAATCTGCTATGGTTGGTGGAATCCGAGTACCCGAAATTCGATCAGAACAAACCGGGGCTTACCATCGCCGCCTGGGCGCAATATGTGCTCGACAATTTTGCCAACGTGGCAGAAGCGGTGGCCGCGCTCGAGAAGGAGCCTTTCGTCATCGTCACGGATGCGGTGCCTGGCGAGCAGCGACTCGCGACGCTGCATCTGTCGATGTCGGATGCTTCCGGTGACAGTGCCATCGTTGAATATGTGAAGGGCAAACAGGTCATTCATCACGGACGGCAGTATCAGGTGATGACCAACTCGCCGATCTATGACGAACAACTGGCGCTCAATACCTATTGGAAGCAGATTGGTGGCACGACATTCCTACCCGGCACCAACCGCGCCGCAGATCGCTTCGCGCGGGCGTCGTTCTACGTCAATGCGATCCCGAAGGACGACAATCAGAATCGTGCGGTCGCCAGCGTGTTCAGCGTCATTCGCAATGTCTCGGTCCCGTATGGAATCACGACGCCGGATCAGCCCAACATCTCATCGACGCGCTGGCGCACGGTCGTCGATCACGCGCGCAAGCTTTACTTCTTCGAGTCCGCGCTGACGCCGAACACGTTCTGGGTGGATCTGAAGAAGATGGATTTTTCGATGGAGACCGGGAAGGTCAAGAAGCTGGATCTCGGCGAGGACCAGAACCACACTTATTCCGGCGATGCGACGGCTGCTTTCAAGGACGCTCCGCCGTTCAAGTTTCTCGGACTTTGATGGTGGTCGCCCGGATCGCGAACCGATCCGGGCAACCGGCTGATAATCCCTACTGCTTTTCGATCCCGGCGCCTTCGATCAGCTTCTGCCACACCACGAGCTGATCCTTCAGGAACGCATCGAACTCTTCCGGCGTGCTGGAGAAAGCTTCCATGCCACGACCGGCGAGCTCCTTCTGGATATCCGGACGTTCGACGATCTTGCGGATCTCGGCGTTGAGCTTGACCACGATGTCCTTCGGCAGGTTGGCCGGACCGAGATAACCCTGCCACGACGTGACGTCGAAACCCTTCACGCCGGCTTCGTCCATGGTCGGCAGGTCGGGCATGATCTTGGAGCGATATTTCGTCGTCACTGCCAGGGCCTTGAGCGACTTGGCGTTGACATGCGGAAGGCCGGTCGGGACGTCGGTGAACATCATGCTGACCCGGCCCGCGATGACATCCGTCATGGCGGGCGGCGAGCTCTTATAGGGGACGTGCAGCATGTCAATGCCGGCAAGTCGCGCGAAAGTGGCGCCCGAGACGATCGCCGATGAGCTGCCGCTGGCATAGGTGTATTTGCCGGGATTCTTCTTGGCGAGGGCAATCAGTTCCTCGACCGAATTGGCAGGAATTTCCGGATTGATCACCAGCATGAAGGGCAGGTCGCCGGTGCGCGCGATTGGGGTGAAATCCTTGATCGGATCATAGTTCATCGTCTTGAGCAGGTAGGGATTGGCCGAATGCGTCGTGTTCGTGGTCACGAACAGCGTGTAGCCATCGGCCGGTGCGCGGGCGACGAAGCTTGCCGCGATCGAGCCGTTGGCGCCGGCCTTGTTGTCGATGACGGTCGTGGTGTTCAGGGCGGTGCCGAGTTCTTTCGCGATCAGGCGCGTCGTGGTGTCGGTGCCGCTGCCTGCAGCGAAAGGGAGAACAAGTGTGATCGGCCTGCCATTCGGATAGCCCGCACTTTGCGCCATGGCGCAGGTCGCTGCGCCCATCAGCGAGACGGCCACCGCCGCGCGCAGAGCACCATGAAAGAGCTGACGTCCGATCATTCGATTTCCTCTCCAGAAACGGCCTTGCTGGCCTAATTTGCGCACAGCCTAAACGAGCAGCGCGTCATCGTGAAGTAGGAAGGAAAGTCCGTGTGGCGGATAATGTGCCGCCCAAAACGTTTCAGGCCAGCGCGCATTCGATCGTGTAGACGACGCCCGCCGGCAGGAAATCCGCTGTGGCGCTGCCGCCAAGCTGATCGCGTGCGCCGCGCTCGATCAGCTTCGAACCGAACCCCTTGCGGGTCGGCGCGGAGACGCGCGGGCCGCCGGACTCGACCCAGGTCATCTGCAGCTTCTGCTCTGCCGTGTTCGGCAGCAATTGCCACCCGATGTCGATCTTGCCGCTAGCATTCGAGAGCGCGCCATATTTCGCAGCATTGGTCGCGATCTCATGCAGGATCATCGACATCATGACGGCGCGCGGCGGCGACAGCGGGACCCTCGGTCCGTCGATGTTGACACGCGACGTGCCCAATACCGAATACGGCTCCAACACCCGATTGACGACGTCGTGCACGCCGGCGCCGACCCATTTCTCGTGACTGAGCAGGTCGTGCGCGCGCGACAGTGCGCCGAGCCGGCCGTCGAAGGCCTCGCGTTCCGCTTTGCTGGCGCTGCGGAAGGTCTGGCTGGCGATCGCCTGCAGCACCGCCAGCGTGTTCTTGACGCGATGGTTGAGCTCTTCGACGAGAAGCACGTGGAGCGCTTCACCGCGCGCGATGGCATTGGCCATTCGCAAAGCGAATGCGACGCCCACAAGCATCAGCAGAGTGCCGATGGAAATCGTGATCGCGAGATTACGCCACAACGGCGAGATCAGCGAACTCGTCGCAATGCCGGACGCGACCATCCATCCGGATGTCGACGAGCGGGCAACAGCGGTGATCAATGGCACCCCCTCGAGTGAAATCGTCTCGAAGTTGGCTTCCGATGCCTTCGACATCTGTGCGAACAAGGTCGACGATGCGCGCTTTCCGATGGTCTCGTCCGGATTAGGCGCCCGCGCAAAATTGATGCCGTCACCGTCGAAAATTGCGATCGTCCAGTCTTCGTTCGGACGCTGCTTTTCGAGCATCGTCTGGAAGATCGCCATCGGCGGTGCAAAGGAGATGTTATAGACGACCTGACCATCGACGATGGCCGGGACCTCCACCGTCAGGATCTGCTTGTTGATGACGGAGCCGAGAAACAGATTCGAGAATACCGGCTTGCCGGTCTCGAACACCTGGCGCACGACGTCCATATTGTTGCGCGGTGGTGCCTTGCTGAGGTCCTTCGTGGCGGTCGAGAACAGTTGCTTGCCGTTGCGGTCCGCAATCAGCAGCGTGCCGCCTGGCGGATACTGTTCGAGAAAGCCATCGGCGACCCGGCGGAAGCGTTCGAAATCTCCGGAGCGCAATGAATTCGTCAGCGACAGAACGGCAAGGCTACCGGTGATGCGCCGCATTTCGGCGTCGAGCACGATGCGCAGGCTGCGTGCGGTTTCGAGCACGCGAGCGGCAGCGTCCTCGCGATCCTTTTCATAGCCGCGATAGATGATGACGCTGACAAAGATGATGAGCGGCAGGGTCGAACCCGCGACCAGCAAGGCTAACCGGACCGGCAGTGACAGTTTTCGCACGGGCGTCCCGAAGCTTGATCTGGCGAAGCAGCTGGTATCATAGAGCGGATCATTGCCCGCCGCCATCCCTCATCCTGCGGTGGGATGCCTCAACGACGGGACGCGACAATGACGCCTGATATCACCAGGACATAGCCGGCAAGGTGAAACATCTGGGGTTGCTCGCCGAGAAAGCCGATTGCCATGACCGAGCCAAACACCGGCATTAGATGCAGGAACGGCGCAGCGCGGTTCGGGCCGATCAATGCAATGCCACGGTTGAAAAAGAGATAAGCGAGGGTCGAAGGGAAGATCGCCGCATAGGCCAATGCGAGCAGGGTCACGAGATCGAAGAACAGCGGTGAGCCGGAACTCAATTCCCACGCACTGACCGGCACGGTGATCAACGCGCCGAGCGCCGTGGTCACCGCAATCAGCGACATGGGATGCGTCGCGGGCCGCTTGAGCATCAGCGCCGAATAGATGCCGAACACCATCAGCGCCCCGGCGAGCATGGCATCACCGATATTGACCTCGATGCTCGCGAGGGCCGTCAGGTCGCCCCGCAGGATGATGACGAGGACGCCGATCAGCGAAACAACGATCCCGAGCAACTGGGCCAGCGTCAGCCGGATGCCGAACAGGATCAGGGTCCATAGTGCCACGCAAAGCGGCCCCGACGACTGGATCAGAAGGGCGTTGAGCGCCTGCGTATATTGCAGGCCCCAGTAAGCAAGGACGGTGTTGGCCGCAAAGCCCGTCAAAGCCAACATCAGCATGAGAGGCATATGCCGGCGGATCACAGGCCAATCCTGCTGCAGCGGCTTCCAGGCAAATGGGAGCAGCAGCAGGAACGCGCCGATCCAGCGGACGCAGGACAGCGTCACTGGAGGGACATGGCCAGCGACATAACGCCCAAGCACGATGTTGCCGGCCCAGAACAGCGAGGTCAGGCTGAGCAGGAGATAAGGCTGGTTGGCGAACCGGCCAAGCAATGATCGCGGTGGTGTGGAGAACATCGGCCCCGGTGAAGTCTTGCGAATCCATAGGCGGGTAGTTCGCAGAGCGACACAACTGACGCTGCTGCGCAGCCTCTATGCGTGAGTACGAGCAACGGCTCGGCCGCGTGTCGAAAAAAACGCACGGCAGCACTTGGCGAGCGGTAACAAGGAACCGATTTTCATGTACGTGCAATGATTTAACGTGGTTCGCCTAATGAACATTAACCGGAAGCCAAGACCTCGTAGGTAGGATCGCGCGCATTAGGGATGGAACTGATTTTCAACCACCGACCCGCATTCGTTGATATGCGACGCTGCTAGAGGCGGGCCGGTCACCATTGAGCGCACGACCGAAGGGACGTTGCGCGACAGGAGATTTGCGAATGTCATCGTCCACTTCCCGATCCGCACATATTCGCGGTGGCTTCGGACTGGGACCGCGCATCATCATGATGTCCGTTGCCGGCATCGTCATTCTTGGCGTCTGCGTCACGGTCGTTGCCAAATATGTTCTTGAACAGGGCGCGACCAAATCCGCGACCGAGCGCGTCGATACCAATATGCGCGTCGCCTGGGATGTGCTGCGCGAAAGCGGCAATACGTTCAGCATCGCGGACGGCAAGCTGCTCGCCGATGGCAAGCCGTTGAACGGCGACACCACCGCGGTGGACAAGATCAAGACGCTGGTCGGCGGAACCGCGACCATCTTCATGAACGACACCCGCATCTCGACCAATGTGATGAAGACCGACGGCACGCGGGCCGTCGGCACGCAACTCGCCAAGGGGCCGGCCTTTGAGGCTGTGTTCAATCGCAAAACCCCGTTTCGCGGCGAAGTCGCGATCCTGGGCGAGCCCTATATGACGGTCTATGATCCGATCTTCGATGCCAATCGCAATGTGATCGGTATTCTCTATGTCGGCATCAAGAAGGTCGACTTCCTCGAGACGGCGCAAGAAACGCTGTGGACCATCGTCTATGCGACGGTCGCGGTGATGCTGCTGGCCATCGTGCTCAGCTACTTCGCCGCACGCAGCACCATTGTGCGTCCGCTCAAGGCCAGCATTGCCGCGATGAATACGCTCGCCACGGGCGACCTCACCGTGGACATCCCGGTGACATCGCGTCGCGACGAAATCGGAGAGATCATCAAGGCGCTGGCGGTCTTCAAGGAGAACGGCCTCGAGGTTGAGCGCATGAAGGCGGAGCAGGTCGCCATGGAGACCCGTGCGGCCGAGCAACGTAAAGCGGACATGATGAAGCTCGCGAACGAATTCGAAGGCGCAGTCGGTCAGATCGTCGATACGGTTTCGTCTGCCTCGACCGAACTCGAAGCTTCGGCGGGAACCTTGACGGCGACGTCGGATCATTCGCAGATTCGCGCGACTGCTGTGGCTGGTGCGTCCGAAGAGGCGGCGACCAACGTTCAGTCCGTCGCGGCTGCGACCGAGGAACTGTCGTCTTCGGTGCATGAGATCAGCCGCCAGGTGCAGAGCGCGGCGCGCATTGCCGGCGAGGCGGTTGCGCAGGCCAACAACACCAATGGCCGCGTCGGCGAACTTGCCGCCGCCGCCGCGCGCATCGGCGACGTGGTCGAACTGATCAACACGATCGCCGGCCAGACCAACCTTCTCGCACTCAATGCGACCATTGAGGCAGCTCGTGCCGGCGAAGCCGGTCGAGGCTTCGCGGTCGTGGCGGCTGAAGTGAAGGCGCTTGCCGAGCAGACCGCTAAGGCGACTGGCGAGATCAGCCTGCAGGTCTCCGGCATTCAAAGGGCAACGGAAGACTCGGTGTCGGCGATCAAGGAAATTTCCACCACGATCGGCCAGATGTCCGAGATCGCTTCGGTGATTGCCGCCGCCGTCGAAGAACAGGGGGCGACGACCCAGGAAATCTCGCGCAACGTCCAGCAGGCTGCCCAAGGAACGATGCAGGTGAGCGCGAACATCACCGACGTCCAGCGCGGCGTCGAGGAAGCCGGTTCTGCGTCGTCGCACGTGCTGACGGCCGCTCAATCGCTGTCTGGCGAAAGCGCGCGTCTCAAGCGCGAGGTCGGCAACTTCCTGCGCTCGGTCCGCGCGGCCTGATCCGATGCGATGACCTGATACCGCCGACGCCCGGAGCGTCGGCGGTATCGTTATATTATTTTGGAATAACGGTCGTGTAGGCGACATATCCGTTCGCAAAAGTGCGGCGCTTCGGCCACAGCGCGGCCGATTGTGACAGTTTTGGAACGGTTCTATTGGCCTATGCGCGCATGGCCGCATAACCCCACTGCTTGAAATTTAGCAGACCCGTTGCCGTTAGGGCCGATAGGGGTCATGGGGGATTGTCTTGAACATCGTTCGTTTGTCGCGTCTTGCATTGTTGTCGTCTGCCGGTGTGCTCAGCATCATGTCCTTCGATTCCGCAGTGGCGCAATCGAATACCTCCCAGAGCGGCGCGCAGAACCTGCCGCCGGTGGTGGTGAACCAGCCAGCCCAGCGTCGCCGCGCAACCACGGCCCAGCGCACACCGCGTGCCGCCCGCACCGCTGTTGCGCCGCGCCCGGTCGCGCAGCCGCCCCGCAGCAATGTATTTGTCGAAAGCCCGCGCGGCCCGATCCAGGGCTATGTCGCCAATCGTTCGTCCACCGGCACCAAGACCAATACGCCGATCAACGAGACCCCGCAGTCGATCACGGTGATCGGTGCCGAGCAGATCCGCGATCAGGCACCGCGCAAGTTCGACGATATTCTTCGTTATGCACCGGGGCTCTATGCGGCCACTTTCGGTGCTGACAACCGCAATGACTGGTTCATCATTCGCGGCTTCAAGTCCGACGACAACAGCATGTTCCTCGATGGCCTGCAGTTGTTCTACACGTCCTATGCGAGCTGGAAGCTGCAGCCGTTCAACATGGAGCGTGTCGAGGTGCTGCGCGGTCCGTCGGCGATCCTCTATGGTGGTTCGAGCCCGAGCGGTCTCGTCAATGCCGTCAGCAAGATGCCGCATGCCGAGCCGATCCGCTACATTGAGACCGGCGTCGATAATTACGGCAACGGCTATTTCGGCTTCGATATCAACACGCCGATCAAGCTGGCACCGGGCAATGGCGAGCTCTATACCCGCATCGTCGGCCAGGTGCAGAAGGGTGGTACGCAGACCGACTACACGCCGAACGACAACTACTTCATCGCACCGTCGGTGACCTGGAAGCCGGATGTCGACACCACGTTGACGATCCTTGCATCGGCTTCGAAGAACGAGACGCGCGCGGCGCAGTTCCTGCCCTATGTCGGCACGGTGACCAATGCTCCGTTCGGCCGCATCCCGACCAGCTTCTTCGGCGGCGAACCGAATTTCGATTTCTTCAAGCGCGAGCAGGAAATGCTCGGCTATCAGTTCGAACGTCATCTGTCCGACAGCGTCACGTTCCGCCAGAACGCCCGTTTCGCGCATGTGGACGTGAACTATGCCGGCATCACCGGCAATGGCTACGCCAATCAGGCGACTGGCGACTTCGCGCGCTACCCCTTCGCCACCCGTGGTATCGCCAATCAGGCGAACATGGACACCCAGGTGGAGTATCGCTTCAACACCGGTATCCTCAGCCACACCACGCTGTTTGGCCTCGATCTGAAATACTACCAGATCAACGACACGCAGGCTTTTGCCTTTACGCAAGGGCCGATCAATGTGCTGAACCCGGTCTATACGGGGGCTCCGCCGCTGACGGCAGCGCCCTATCGCGACAGCAAGCTGACCCAGCAGCAGCTTGGCGTCTATCTGCAGGATCAGATCAAGCTGGATCGTTTCACGCTGGTGCTGTCCGGTCGTAACGACTGGGTCGATGTCAACGACATCAGCCGCATCACCGGTACCGCTGCGCTGGGCCGCAGCGACAGCAAGTTCAGCGGCCGCGTCGGTGCGATCTACAATTTCGACAATGGCCTCGCGCCCTATGTGTCGTATGCGACGAGCTACAATCCGATCATCGGCACCAACTCGTCCGGCCAGTTGCTGCTGCCGGAAACCGGCGAGCAGACCGAAATCGGCGTCAAGTTCCAGCCGGTTGGCTTTAACGGCCACTTCGGCGTGGCGCTGTTCGACCTGAAGCGCACCAATGTGCTGACCACCGATCCGCTCAGCATTCCGCCGAACCTGCAGACCCAGACCGGTGAAGTCACCTCGCGCGGTATCGAACTCGAGGCGGTCGCCAATCTCGCCCCGGGCTTCAAGGTCGTCGGCTCGTTCACGCACTACAACCTGTTCACCAGCAAGGATGCCAACGCGACGCTGGTCGGCCTGGTGCCCACCAATACTCCGCGCCAGATGGCGTCGGGCTGGGCGGACTATACGTTCCAGGACGGCATCCTCCGCGGCTTCGGTTTCGGTGGTGGCGTGCGCTATGTCGGCGCGTCCTTCGCCGATCAGGCCAACACCCTGATCGTGCCGTCGCGTGTTCTTGCCGACGTCTCGGTTCACTACGACTATCAGAACTGGCGCTTTGCGGTGAATGCCAACAACGTCACCGACGAGACCTATGTCGCCAGCTGTTCCAGCGCCAATGCTTGCTTCTACGGCGATCGTCGCCGTGTCACCGGCAGCATCGGCTATAAGTGGTAAGTTGACCTGACACAGACGGCGGGACATTCCGCTACGAATTGTCCCGCCGTCGCATTCTTGATCAATCTGGTTTATGTCGTCCCTGCTCGCCGGGGACGACATTTGCATTTGCGGCTTTTGAAGGAGCGAACCGTTGAAAGCACGAACGGCCCGCATCTGGTCGGTGATCCACACGTGGACCAGCTTGATCTCCACGGTTTTCCTGCTGCTGCTCTGCCTCACAGGCCTGCCGTTGATCTTCCATCACGAGATCGACGACGCGCTCGGCTATTCGCCGCAGGCAGACGTGCGCCCGGCCGGCGCAGCCAAGCTCAGCCTCGACGAGATCAGCCGCGCGGCGCTCGCCGATCATCCCGGCAACGTCATGCTCTATATGGGCTGGGACAAGGACGAGCCATGGATGGTCTCGACCTTCACCAACAAGACCGTGACGTCCGATCCGCAGACCACCGTGGTGAAAGCGCTCGACGCCTATACCGCAAAACCTGTCGGCCTGCTCGGCACCGGCCCGATGCTGGTGATGCTGCGGCTGCATACGGACATGTATCTCGGCCTGCCCGGGAAATGGTTCATGGGGTTGATGGGCTTTGTCTTCATGGTCGCCATCGTGTCGGGCGTGGTGCTGTACTGGCCCTTCACCCGACGGCTCAATTTCGCGGCGATCCGCAAGCAGAAATCGCGCCGGGTCTGGTGGCTGGACTGGCATAATCTGCTCGGTGTCGTCACGGTGGTGTGGGCGCTTGTCGTGGGTGGCACAGGCGTTCTGAATGCCTATGCCGAATTGCTCCTTGGGGTCTGGCAGCGCAACGAACTGACCGCGATTGCCGCGCCCTATGCCGGCCAGCCGACGCCAACCAGACTTGCTTCGCTCGATGCGGTGCTCGGCAATGCCATGAAGGCGACGCCAGGCATGGAGCCCGCTTTCATCGCATTTCCGGGCACACCCTTCACCTCCACGCATCACTTTGCCGTCTTCCTGCGCGGTGATACGCCGCTCACGTCGCGTTTGGTGAAACCGGTGTTGCTTGACGGCGAGACCGGAGCAGTGTCCAGCACCAGCGATCTGCCGATCTATTTGAAAGCGGTCTTGGTCTCGCAGCCGCTGCATTTTGGCGACTATGGCGGCATGCCGCTCAAGATCATCTGGGCGCTGCTCACGGTGTTCACGATCATCGTGCTCGGCAGCGGGCTCTATCTCTATATCGCGCGTCGGCGCAAGCATCGCCGGCCTGCGGGAGTACATTCGGATACAGCGGCCATCGCGCGGGCTGCGTCATGACCGAGCCCGTGTCGCCACAGCGTCCGCAATGGGTGCGCGTGTTCGGCGCGCCCATTGTCATCGGCATCCTGTCTTTGGCCGGACTGTTATCCGCGCTTCTTGCCGGCGATATCGGTCGCTATTTCTCATGGTTCGGCGTTGGCCTGCCGATCGCCATCGCGGCTTGGGCATATTGGCGAAAGGGGTAGGCTTGACGCTTACCAGCGCTGGTTCCAGCCGCTGTTGTTCCAGCCATTGTTCCAGTCGTTCGGCTGCTCGCGATATTGCCGCCCCTTGCGGCGCGTCGTGCGCTGTTCGCCATAAGCGATAAACGGATTGCGCATGCAGTCGCCGCGCTGGCCGCTCACGGTGGCCATGCATTGCGCATAAGAGGTGAAGTCGCAGCTCGGATTGAAACCCGTTGCCGAAGTGCGCGAGCACCAGGGATATTCACGGGCTTCGGCGGGCGTCGCGCCGATGCTGCTGAGGCCGCCTGCGGCGACGAGAAGTGCGGTGGCTGCCAGGATCGAACGCATGTCGATGCTCCCTCTGAGGTTCGACGACAACAATGCGAAGTCCATATCTGTGTTCCCGATCGCCGCAGCGGTTCATTGCCGCGACGCCGACAGGTTTCAGTCCGTCAACGCGGCAGTGGTCGCATCGAGCGCTGTACGTGCGGTATCCGGGGCGATTTCGATCTGCAAGCCACGTTGGCCGCCATTCAGATAAACGCTGGTCTCGGTCAGTGCCGCTTGTTCGATCGCCGTCGGCACGCGCTTCTTCTGCCCGAACGGGCTGATACCGCCCACATGGTAGCCGGTGATACGCTCGGCATCGGCTGGCCGCATCATCTTGGCCGACTTGCCATGGAAGGCTGCCGCCAGCTTCTTCATGCTTACCTCCTTGTCGGACGGGACAACGACACAGACCGGCTTGCCGTCCACCTCCGCCATCAGCGTCTTCAGCATTCGTTGCGGCGCGATGCCCAGCGCTTCCGCCGCCTGCAGCCCGATGCTTTCGGCATCGGGATCGTAGTCATAGCTATGCAGCGTGAAAGCGGCGCCCAGCTTTGTCAGGGTCTGGGTGGCGCGGGTGGACTTGGACATGAGAAGGCTCGTTGAAAGGTCACACCACGTCGGTGACCGGCTGCATGTCGATAGCAAAAGTCTCGAGGAATTTCGAGGTCATGATGTAGAAGCCGACGGACAGCTGAAGCTCGACCAGGGCGCTTGGCGTAAGTCGGGAGGCAATGGCTTTGAACGTCGCATCCGAGGGGCGATGGCGCTTCACGATCTCGTCGGTGAAGGCGAGGGCGGCGCGCTGCGTGTCGTCGAAACAGTCCGCATTCTCCCAGTCGTCAAGCGCGGCGTTTTGCTCGTCGCTGACGCCGACATAGCCGCCAATTCTCTTGTGTGCGGCGACTTCATAGGGGGCCTCGCACAGAATGCCGGTCCGTGTAATCGCCAGTTCGCGAATGATCGGATCGAGCTCACCCTTGTTGCGGATGGCGCCGCCGAGCCGACAATATTGTTCGAGATAGCTCGGCGAATGCGCCATCATGCGAAAGATATTGGCGCTGCGATTCTTGCCGAGCAGTTCGCGCGTGCGTTCGCTGGCGGTTGCGGGATCGCTGTAGTCGATACGGGCCATGTCGTTTCCTTCCTGCTCCCTGCTGGCGGAGAGCTTCCTTGCTGCGTCGTTGTAATCGATGGTTGCGCGCGCGGCCATATCAATCGCGCGATCCGTCCTTCGCGTAATTCGTCATCCGCTGACCGGGCAGGAGCTCGTAGGCGGGTCTATAACCCGGCAAAGCCGCGATGCGGTCGAGCCAGGCGCGGATCGCCGGATGGCTGGTCGCAAAATCGAAACCATGCTCGTCAGCTGGAAAATGCAGATAAGCCATCATTGAGATATCCGCGACGCTAGGCTTTGCGCCGATCGCGAAATCATTGCTTTGCATATGCGTTTCGAGGATGCCGAGGAAATCACCGAGCCGCCTGCGGAAATAGGTCTGCACATGCGGATCGATGCTGGGCATGAAAGCGCGCTGGAAGCGATAGGTCGCCATATAGCCGGTGAGTTTATGGTTGTCCCAGAACAACCAGCGCAGGATCTCGAACCGTTCGGCATCGCTGTCGCCGCCGAATTTTCCGAATTTCTGCGCGAGCTGCAGCAGGATGGGCGCGGTCTGTGTCAGCTTTTCGCCGTCCACCTCCAGCACCGGGATCTCACCCATCGGATTCACCGCGGCGCGCCATTCCTTGCTGCGTGTGACGCCGCCATTGAAGTCGGTCCAGATCCCTTCGAAGGGCTGTCCGCACAGCGTGAGCATCAGCGCAAGTTTGAAGCTGTTTCCGGATTCGGGAAAGTAGTGCAGGCGGTAGTGCGGCATTGGGCTTCCTCTCAACAATATTCGCTATGCGTTTTGAGGAAACATAACGCAGATTTTTTGATGGTTGCTAGGCCGGTCATTCGGAGAGCTACCGATTCCGATAGCTTTCCGTGGAGCGTCAACTTGTCCCGGAAGATGCGCCGTCGTCTTCCCAGAACCACACACTGATCCCGGTGCGCCGGCCGCGGATATCGACATGAGCGGGGCCTGATAGCATGCCGGTGGTCCGGATCGGTGAATTCTCACCGGCCTTGCAAAGCAGACTGTCGGTCATGGCGAGTTTAGCCCCGTGGCAGACGGCAACTTCCATCAGGCGGCTTGCGACATTGACGGTGTCGCCGGTGGCGGTGATGTGCTGATAACTATCACCGCCGAGGCGCGAGGCGACGATCTCGCCGAAATGTGCGCCGATCTTGAAGCCGGTCTTGGCAGCTATCGCGGGCGGGAGCGTTGTGAGCCATTGCTCTGCGCGATTGGTGAGGTCGATGCAGCATTGCACTGCGTTGGCGGCATCGTCATCGAGCGGTTCGGGGAGTCCAAACAGGATCATCGCGCCGTCACCCATGAAGTTGATCACGAGGCCGCCGTGGGCGACGGTCACCTGATCGACCAGAGCGTGAAATGATTTCAAGATCTCGCGGACGATGTGCGGATCGGTCGTTTCGCTCAAAGCGGTGAAGCGCGACAGATCGATGAAGATGATGGCTGCGTCCTGATGGCGGGGGTGCAACAGGAAGTCGGGATATTTTACGATCCAGCTGCGCAGGCGTGGCGCATGGAATTGCCGCATCAACGCGCTGCGGGCATCGAGATGCGCGACGCGTTCCCGGCCGACCCACATTTGCAGCGCTCCGAAGACGATCGCCGGCGGTCCGGCAGCGACCAGCGGCAGAGCCGCGCTCGTCCAGATACCATGCGCATAGGCGATGGTGTTGAAGGTCGCCCATAGCGCCAGCACCGCGACAATTGTCAGCAGGCCGGCAGTATTGCGGCGCCATGCCAGCAATGCGACGCACAGCATGGTCAGTCCGATTGCGAGAGCTGCGTCGAAGCGCCGAACCATCGTGTTGCGCAACAAGGTGTCTTGCGCGAGCAGATGCGTAATCGCCGTCGATACGACTTCGACGCCAGGCATCACCGGATCGAATGGCGTCGCGAAGGTATCGCCGCCACCAGTGACGGTGACGCCGATCACCACCACGCGCCCCTGGATGTCGGAAGGTTCGATCTCATCGGCGAGCACGCGCGATGCCCCGATGGTGCGTATGGTGCCGCGTGGGCCGTAATATGACATCGGAAGCAGGTGGCCGACATCGGTGGGCACGCCATGGCCGTTCAGTTTGAACGTGCTGTTGTCGATGAACAGTTCGTTGCCGGCTGCAGCGCTGGCGACCCGCAAAGGCATCGATACCATGATGCGATCGGGAGAGCGGATCAGCATGGGCATCGCGCGCGGCGCGCCGCTGCTATCAGTGTTGAGATTGACCACACCGACCGCAGCGCGATCCGAGAATGGCTTTCGGGGGATCAGGAAACCGGAAGCCATCGGAAGATCTGAGAGCGGTTCGACACTGTCGTTTTCAACGATCTGCCGGGATCCGACAAAGGTCGCCGCCGCGGCGATCACCGTATTTGTGCGGCCGAGTGCCCGCGCGAGAGCCTCGTCTTCGTCGGGCGGACCTGGATCGACAAGCAGGACGTCGAGTGCGAGCACCTTTGGTTCGTGTTTGGCAATCTGCTCGACAAGCCGCGCCAGCGTCGCGCGCGGCAGCGGATAGTGTCCTTGCTCGCGCACGACCTGATCGTCGATCGCAACGATGGTGACGAGGTCCGGTGGTGTTTTCGGCCCACGAATCTGCGTGCGGATGTCGGTGAAGGTCGCCTCGACGTGGTCAATGAAACCGATATCGCTCGAATTGTGTCCGAACGTCACGGCGATGGCCCACAAGCCCGCCAAAGCAATGGTCGCAGGGGTCCATAATCTGTGGGCCTCTATCATGATGTTTAGCGTCCGAGGCGCGCCATCAGTGCGGCGATGCGCGGCGCGCCCCATTGTCTCACTTGGAGTGGCGTCGTTGTGGCATCTGCATCGACGCCTTCGCCTGGGCCGAGCGTGACGCTGGCTGCTGACGTCGCGCGACGGACGCTGACGCGTCCTGTCTGTACGAATACGGAGGTCTTGGCGCCTTCGGCGTCCACTGCCCATTCTGTCCCCCGGACGGCAGCGATCGCTTGCGGTGTCATTACCTCGAAGCGGCGACCGCTCTTCTGCTTGGGCGCACTGACCAGCACCGCCTTGCTTTGCAGATCGATGCCATCCACGCGGCCGTTGCGATCACGGTCGAGCAGTGTGAAGCGGGCGCCACTTTCGGCAACAATGGTGACGCCGCCGCTGCAGGTCAGCGTTTGACTCTGGGCTGGCGAAGGAGACGACGTGCAGCCGAAATTCGAAGATTGAGCGGAGGCTGCGTGGATCCAACCGATCAAGGCGGCGGGGATGATGGTGGCCGGGGTCAGAACTCGCATAGGCATGCTCCCTAAAAAGTCACGCGCGAAAAGATATTGGTCGCCGAAGTTTCAACGTGTGCGGGCGATCGCGCGGCGGTAGCGATATAGGGGAGCCGATTTCGCAGTGCGATAGCTCATTGCGCAAGATCACGGCATCTCACGCCGAAGTGAGAATGCGAATGATTTGCAAGGCTTGGGCGATCCAGCCAGATTGTTGCCGCAATCTTTGGAATTTTCAGGGGATATCAAAGGTTTGCATGGGCTTGACGCGCGCGTTTTTCCAGCCCTTGCGCTTGTTTTCACCGCCTTCTTCCTTTATTCCCGGTTTGCATCGCAGACAGCGTCTTCTGGCGCGTTTGGGCGGATGCCTGGGCGTGGTCCGGCAAACGGCAGACCGTTTTCCGCAGCGATCACGCTTCGACGCGTGTATTTTCAGAGGACTAGCGCCAAATGGCCAATGTTGTCGTCGTCGGCGCCCAGTGGGGCGACGAGGGTAAGGGCAAGATCGTTGACTGGTTGTCGGATCAGGCGGACGTCGTCGCCCGCTATCAGGGCGGCCACAATGCCGGCCATACGCTGGTCATCGATGGCAAAACCTACAAGCTGGCGCTGCTGCCCTCGGGTGTTGTCCGCGGCGGCAAGCTCTCGGTCATCGGCAATGGCGTGGTGTTCGACCCGCAGGCTTTCATCGATGAAGTCGCCAAGCTGAAGGGCCAGGGCGTCGATGTTGGCCCTGAAAATCTGCGCGTTGCCGAAAACGTCACACTGATCCTGCCGCTGCACCGCGAACTCGATGCGTTGCGCGAAAACGCCAGCAAGGCCACGGCCATCGGCACCACCCAGCGCGGCATTGGCCCGGCCTATGAAGACAAGGTCGGCCGTCGCGCCATCCGTTTGATGGATCTCGCCGATCTGCAGACGCTGCCGCACAAGGTCGAGCGCCTGCTGACGCATCACAATGCACTGCGCCGCGGCCTCGGTCTCGAGGAGTTCAAGTCCGCCGATATCGTCAAGGATCTCGCCGCACTCGCACCTGCGCTGCTGCCTTATGCTGAGACGGTGTGGCAGCTGCTCGACAACAAGCGTCGCGAAGGCAAGCGCATCCTGTTCGAGGGCGCGCAAGGCGCGCTGCTCGACGTCGATCACGGCACCTATCCCTATGTGACCTCGTCCAACACCGTTGCCGCCCAGGCCGCGACAGGCACCGGCATGGGTCCGGGCGCCGTCGGCTATGTGCTCGGTATCTGCAAGGCTTACACGACGCGCGTCGGCGCCGGCCCGTTCCCGACCGAACTCGACAACGAGATCGGCGAGGAAATCGGCCGTCGCGGCAAGGAATTCGGCGTCAATACCGGGCGCAAGCGCCGCTGCGGCTGGTTCGATGCGGTGCTGGTGCGCCAGACCGTCCGCACCTGCGGCATCAATGGCCTGGCCATGACCAAGCTCGACATTCTGGATGGCTTCGACACCATCCAAGTCTGCGTCGGCTACAAGCTGGACGGCAAGGAAATCGACCATCTGCCGGCGGGCGAGGGCGCCCAGCAGCGGATCGAGCCGATCTACGAGACCATCGAAGGCTGGAAAGAGCCGACGGCAAATGCCCGTTCCTGGGCTGATCTGCCAGCTCAGGCGATCAAATATGTCCGTCGCGTCGAGGAACTCGTCGGTTGCCCGATCGCTTTGCTCTCCACCAGCCCGGAACGCGACGACACGATCCTGGTGCAAAATCCTTTTGAGGCTTAACGAACTATTACCGGTTGGCTTTCAAATTGAGGGACCCCGCGAAACTGAGTCGAGATGGCTGACTACTATCCCCTGATCGCCCGTGCCATCGCCGGCCTGGACCCCAGTGCCCCCGGTGAGCAGCGCCGTGCCCTTTATGAACGCGCCCGCACGGCGCTGATTGCGCAGTTGCGCAGTGTTGAGCCGCCGCTCTCGGAATCCGAGATCACCCGCGAGCGGCTATCGCTCGAGGAAGCGGTCCGCAAGGTCGAATCCGAAGCCGCCCAGCGGGCTCGCGACGCGTCGCGGGCCGCGGATGCAAACCGCCCGCGCGCCGGCGATGCGTTCCGTAACGCAACCCAGCGTCCGGGCACGCCGCCGATCGAGCCGTCACCACGCGGCCGTCAGCCGATCACGCCAACACCGCCGCCGCCGCGTCCGCCTGAAGAGCCGCGTCAGCAGCGCACGCTGCGGGTGGACCCGCCGCCGATTCCGCGCGAGCCAGGCACCGGTCGCCCGGTGCCGCCGCGTCGCGCGGATCAACCTACGCAGCCACAGGGGCGAGATGACCGCGGCGAAGCTGCGATGCGCGGCTTCCGCGATGTCACGGCCGATGTCGACGATCTCGGTCGCGCCGCCGCGCAGGCCAATCGCGCCGCGCGCAAAACTTATGCAAACGTGCCGTCGCCGACGCCGGAATTCGACCGGCTCGAGCCGAGCATGGAAGATCGCGGATCGGTCTTCGGTTACGACGAACACCTGACCGATGATCAGCACGATGCCGAACCGGTCGCTCCGAGCGGCAAGGACGGCAAGAAGCAGAAGGTGCCCAAACCGCCGAAGCCAAAGCGTGTTGGCGGTGGATTTCCGTTCAAGACGCTGCTCTTCCTGGGCCTGCTTCTGATCATTGTTGGCGGCACCTTCGTCGCGTGGCCGCAGATCTCGAGCTTTGTGCGCGGTCTGACCAGCAGCAGCAGCACGCCGGCCCCGACCAGCGAAAACAAGGATGGGGCCCTTGCGCCGCGGCCGAAGATCACTGATCGCGTCGGGCAGCCGTCGGATCAGGTGGCGCCGGTGGCACAACGTGTCGTGCTGTATGATGAGGATCCGTCGGAGCCGAAGGGGAAGCAATTCGTCGGCACGGTGGTGTGGCGCACCGAACAGATCAAGGGCAGTGGCGGTCGCCCCGGCGATGTCGCCGTACGCGCCGATATCGAAATCCCGGAACGCAAGTTCAAGATGACCATGTCGTTCCGCCGCAATAGCGATTCGACGCTGCCGGCGAGCCACACGGCGGAGCTCACTTTCGTTCTGCCGCAGGACTTCAATGGCGGCGGTGTCGCCAACGTGCCGGGCATTTTGATGAAGTCCAATGAGCAGGCGCGGGGTACACCACTGGCCGGTCTCGCGGTGAAGGTCACCGATGGCTTCTTCCTGGTGGGTCTGAGCAATGTGGAAAGCGACAAGTCGCGCAACCTTCAGCTTCTGAAGGAGCGTTCCTGGTTCGACATTCCGCTGGTCTACACCAACCAGCGGCGCGCCATCATCGCGATCGAAAAGGGCTCGCCCGGCGAGCGCGCCTTCAACGAAGCCTTCGCGGCCTGGGGCGAATAGCTCCGGCCGCCGGGCGTATTACGCCTTCGGCTTATCCGCTCTACGCTCGATCAAGCCTTTATGCCCGCGCGTTCTGAAAATAACGCGGCGGATCGCGCCAGCCTTTCGTCGCCGCGTGCACGGCTTTGGCGCGGTAGTCCAATTCGAGATCTGACAACATGCTGCGCATGTCGAGGTCGTTCTCCTGCTGCGCAAGTCGGTTACAATCTTCCGCACGGTCACGCAGATAATTCTCAGACATGATCATCGTCGCCTCCATCATGTCCCCAAGCAAAGCCGTCACGCAAAAAAGACCCCAAGTCGTTGGCTCGAGGTCAAAAAGTCGCGGTTTAATGGGGCGAAGGCATGGCAAGCATGCGAGGTAGATGAAGCGGTAGCTATTTATGCGTCGCAAAAGGCGACGAGGCCGCAAAAAGCTACCGTTTAAGCGTTGGCCATGATGCGATTGCGAAGCTAAGGCGCGCCTGCAGCACCAGCCTCGACGGCGTGATTCACCAGCGCGCCGGTGTCGGTGATTCCATCGGCGGCATGGCGGACGATGATCTGCGCCATCATGGCCTTGGTTGCCGGCGTGCGATGCTGCACGGCAATCTGCTCCACGGCGATATCCAGGACCTGGCGCAGCACGGCAACACGCTGTGCGTCGAACGGCGGCCTCTGTGTCTGTGTCGTCTGGTTGGTCGTCATGATGCACTCCATGATCGAGGTGTGCGGACTGTGTAGGGACGGTTTAGGGCGCCTCTGAGTCAGCCTGATGAAAGGTGGATGACACGATCTGACATTGTGTTGATGCCGCCAATTAAACGTGTCGATGCTTTGTGAGACGTGCGTCCCTGGAATATCTCGAAACATAAAATGCGATGCATTTTGTGCTTCGGCGGGTCACTGCGCGCGAGTCTACGATGCGTGCCTCGCGCATCTATCAGTCAAACGAATGGCGGATCAGGTTCAAGCAAACTGCGTGGCGATCCGCGTATGCGCCATGTGGCATCGCTGCGTCTATCCGCGCAGCTGCGGCATGGCTAGATGAGAGCACTGTTCTATTTCGAGGCGATGTTTGATGGCCGACACTTCTGATAGCGCCGCAGTCGAGGCGCAAATCTGGCTTCATCGCGCCGTCGAAGCGGACGCGGCCGGAGACGCTTCCATTGCCGAACATGCCTTTTTGCAGGCGCTTGCGCTGGATGCGGCTCTCATCGATGCCCGTTTCGGGCTCGGCGTCACCTATTTCAGATCGGCGCGATATGGCGCTGCAGCGACGGAACTGCGAGCTGTTGTCGCCGCTGGTGCGGGTGATGCGGTCACCTGCATGTTGCTGGGAAAATCGCTCTATTTAATCGGCCAATTCTCACAGAGCGCGGAGGTTTTCGACATTGCGCTGCGATCGACGCCGCTACAGGGGGATAGCCTGCGCTGCTATGCGCGTGCCCGCACCTACGCGGCGATGATCGATGGCAGCATTCCTGATGCCTTGGCCGAGTATCCGGCGCTTGCGGGGGCCGAAGTCGAACCCATCGACACCGTGATCCGTGACGGCTTCAGTCTGTTGAGCGCTTACGGTCATCGTGAGGCCGCTACCGTTCTCGGAAATATGTTGATTGCCGCAAATCCCGATGATGCGGTGCAGCGCCATCTCAACGATGCAGTTGCCGGTCGCGCGATCGATCACGTGCCGTCCGCCTATGTCGAGGCGCATTTCGACGCCTTTGCAGAGGGGTTCGACGATAAGCTTGTGAATCTCCTCGGCTATCGCGTGCCTGAGCGCCTGGCCGCCATGGTTCGGCAGCATCGCACGTCGTTCGCGCAAATTCTCGATCTCGGTTGTGGCACCGGCCTCGCCGGCGAACATCTGACGCTAATGGCGGATAAGCTCAGTGGCGTCGATCTGTCTGCGCGGATGCTCGAACGGGCTGGGCAGCGCGCGGTCTATGACGCGCTCACCCATGCTGACGCGCTGACATATCTCGGGGCTCATCCCGCGACATTCGATCTCATCTTCGCAGCCGATACGCTGATCTATTTCGGCAGGCTCGATGCCCTGATCAACGCAGTCGCCCAAGCGATGACATCGGGCGGCCTATTTGCGGTGAGCATTGAAAATGCCGAGCGTGATTTCGAAATCCTGCCATCCGGACGTTTCGCGCATGCCGAGACTTATGTCGCGCGTCTGGCCGCCCCGCATTTCGAACCGCTGGAGCGGCAAGCCACCGATATTCGGCTCGAAGCCAACGTGCCTGCAAAGGGCACGCTGTTCGTCTGGCGTCGTCGTTGATGCCTAAGCTTGCGTCAACGACACATGGCTTATGATGCGAAACCGTGATCCAGCACTGTCCTGCTTGAACAGCGCGATACTGTCGATCGGCAATTCATCAATGCCCAGTTCGGCGAAGCGATGCTGCAGTAGCGCGAGCACGGCTGCGCCGCGTTCTTCCGTCAGTCGCCCGGTCAGCGTCATGTGGAAGCGGAAATCCTCGAACACATAAGGATAGCCCCAGTCGTCAAGATGCTCGATCTGGCGTGGCGTCAATGCGTCCGGCTTGCGGCGGGCCCGGTCCTCCGCAGTCATCGGTGCGCGAAATGAGTCGAAATCGCGGACACAGGCTTCTGCGAGCAAATCCAAATCGTCATCGACCTCATCCGGCACGATGGCTGTGAAACCACTGATGGTGCGGACCACTGGTGCGATGATCGGAATTTCGCGTGGCTCTTCGGCGAATGCGACGAATGCCGCCAGCAGATCTTCCTCACTTTGGTCGTCAGCGAGCGGGAACGGCGCCTTCAGCGTACCGTGAAACCCGTATTTGCGGGGATCCGCGGATATCTCGGCCCAATCGGGAAAATCGGCGAGAACGGCCTTGGGATGATCGATCTCATGACCGCTATAGGCGTCGTAACCGACAGTTTCGGCGCCGAACCGCGTCAGCGCGCGGTCGGCGTCCGGTGCGAAATAAATCGCGTATCTCGGATATTCACTCATGGCCGCAGCATAGAGCATGATCACGAAAAGTGGATACGGGTTTCCGGATAAGATCACGCTCCAGATTAGAAAATCTCAGGCTGCGACGACAGTTTTTTGCGGCATGATTGTCGCAGGACGCAACCGCCCGGCATCGGCGAGGTGAACAAGCTTGCCATTGGCGATGACCGCGACGATTCGCGGCCGCAGGGCCACGCTGTCGTCGATCAGCAGAATGTCTGCGCGACGGCCGATCGCGATTTCGCCGCGGTCGGTGAGGCCTGCAGCTTTCGCCGGTGCGGAGGACACGAGTGACCAGGCCTGCGGCAGCGCAAGAATGCCGTCATGCGCCAGGCGGAAAGCTGCCAGGAGTTGCGCAGGATAATAGTAATCCGATGCCAGCACCGAGCACAGGCCCTTGGCGATCATGTCGGAAGCCTTGGTCCACCCGGTATGGCTGCCGCCGCGCACCACATTCGGAGCGCCGTAGATGATGAAGTCACCGGCTTCAGCGGACGCGACGGCGGTTTCCTCATTGATCGGGAATTCCGCAATGCGGACCCCCAGATCGCGGAACCCGGCGCGCATGGCGGGGCTGTTGTCGTCATGAGACAGCGTTGCAATGCCGGCCGCGTTGGCGGCCTCCGCGAGCCGCTTGATGGATGCGGGCACCTGATCGGCGCGGGAGAGCACGCGCGCGACCAACTGATCGAAAGCGTCGGCGCTGAGGCCGGTGCGCTCGATCATCTTTGCGCGCTTCGCCGGTTTGGCAATGCCCGTCAGATCCATATGGTCGTTGAAGGCGAGGAGGTCTATGCGGTCATCCTTGATCCAGCCGATGATCTCTTCTTCCGCATCGAGATTGAATGTCTCCTGTCGCAGGTGAAAGCGCGTGTCTGCAGCGAGATGAGGACGCAGCGCTTCGATTGCCGACAATAGGCCGCGGGCGTTCTCGCTCCCGCGCAGGCCGGGTTCCCACGACCAGGTCGTGCCATGAAAGACGGTGGTGATGCCGTTGGTGATGGCTTGCTTGTCGCTATCGATCAACGCGACATCGACGGGAAAATCGACGCCCGGACGCGGCATCAATTGGCGCTCGAAAGCATCGCCATGGATATCGACGATACCCGGCATCACCAACAGGCCGCGCGCGTCGATGCCGAGCGCACCAAGCGCGGCGCTGCTGACATCCGATATGCTGCTGCCGGAGATCGCCAGCGAGGTTTCACAGATCTCCTGGCCCAGCAGTGTCCGTCCGCCGTCGATGTAAATTTCAGTCATGTCGCGTCCATCTGCTGCGTCGCCTTGACGCCGTTATATTTGCTCAAGAAGTCGTCGATCGACAAGGCACGGAAATCCGGCAGCGCCTGTCGCAGGGTCTCGTGGTCCCAATGCCACCAGGCGAGATCCATCAGTCCCTGTTCCACCGCTTCGGAGAAGCGGCGCCGGATTGGTCGCGCGGGATTGCCGCCAACGATCGTGTAGGGCGGGACATCTTTGGTGACGATGGCGCCTGCGGCGATCACTGCACCGGTGCCGATCTGGCGTCCCGGCAGCACGATGGCGCCGTGGCCGATCCAGACGTCGTGTCCGATCGTCACGTGATGTTCGTGCCGCCACGCGAAGAAGTCGGCGTCGTCGGCTTCGCCGGGGAAATAGCTCGATGCCCGATAGGTGAAATGCGCCTGCGTCGCCCGGTGCATCGGATGATTGCCGGGATTGATCCGGGTCATGGCGGCGATCGAGCAGAATTTCCCGATCGTCGTGTAGGTAATTTGGCTGTCGTTGACGACGTATGAATAGTCGCCCATCGCCACTTCCTGAAGAATGGTGCGTGCGCCGACCTCGCAATAGATGCCGAGAGTCGTGCTTGTCAGCTTGGCGCTGGGATCGACCAGAGGCGTGGTCGAGAGTTGCTTGCCTGCCATTGTGAAGCTCGTGTGACCAGAGAGAAGCGCGTCCTCTTCAGACGTCATCGTGACGATGGCGTGACATATGAATGAAATTCCACCTGCATGGCTTGCAGGGCTGCGGGTTAAGCCGTGTGACAGTCGCGTCACAGCGTTGTCATCCGCCAGCGATAGGCGTGCATGGTTTGTTAACGCTGGAGTTACACATGCTTGCAGTCGAAGGCCTGACGTGCCGCTTCGGTGCCAAGGCGGCGGTCGATAATGCGAATTTCGAGATCGCGCCGGGCTCCTTTATCGGCGTGATCGGGCGGTCCGGCGCCGGCAAATCAACATTGCTGCGCATGGTCAATCGTCTGGCCGAGCCGACATCGGGTCGCATCACGTTCGATGGGATGGATGTGACAGCATTGCACGGCCGCGAGCTCCGCAAGTGGCGCGCGCGCTCGGCGATGATCTTCCAGCAGTTCAATCTCGTCGGCCGTCTCGATGTGCTGACCAATGTGTTGATGGGCCGTCTGGCCGGCATGCCGCAATGGCGTTCGCTGACACAGATGTGGCCCGAGCAGGATCGCGCGATGGCGATGTCGGCGCTCGAACAGTTCGACATGGCGCAATATGCCTCGCAGCGCGCTGATCAACTCTCCGGCGGCCAGCAGCAGCGCGTCGCCATCGCCCGCGCGCTGGTGCAGCAGCCGGAGATCATTCTTGCGGATGAGCCGATCGCCTCGCTCGATCCGCGCAATACCCGCATCGTCATGGACGCGCTGCTGCGCATCAACAAGCATTTCGGCATTACCGTGATGTGCAATTTGCACTCACTCGATCTGGCCCGCACCTATTGCGACCGCCTGATCGGAATGTCGGCCGGCCGCGTCGTCTTTGATGGCGCACCCGCCCAGCTCACCGAACACATTGCGCGCGAACTCTACGATCTCGAAGCCGATGAGGTCATGGGATCGGCGCCGGTGCATGTCCCGGCAGGTCTACGCGTGCCGGAATACGGCGCTGCTGCCGTCGCCTGACCGAATTGCCGAGACGATATCTGCCTGCATGTCGGGCGCGTGATGTCATCGCGGCGATAGACGCTCGGACTACCAATAAGAAACTCCGTCACCTCCACAGATCACGCAGGGATTGCCATGATCAATCGTCGCTCCATCATGCTCGGCGCCGCCGTGCTCGCATTCGCCGCAGGCTCCGCCTCGGCGCAGGACTACAAGGCCAAATATCCGGAACTGACCTTCGCTGTCGTGCCGGCCGAGAACGCCTCGGGCGTCACCGAGCGCTGGACGCCTTTCACGGCCTATCTCTCGAAAGAGCTGGGCGTGAAGGTCAATCTGCGCATCGCCAATGACTATGCGGCCGTCATCGAAGGCCAGCGTTCGGGCAACATCCATCTCGCCAGCTACGGTTCGGCGTCGTTCGCTCGGGCCCGTCTCACTGGCGTGAAGACCGATGCCTTCGCCAACGATATCAATATCGATGGCTCGACCGGCTACTATTCGGTGTTCTTCGTCAAGGCGACGAGCCCCTACAAGACCGTGCAGGAACTCAAGGGCAAGAATCTCGGCCTGGTCGATCCGAACTCGACTTCGGGCAACAACGTGCCGCGCTTCGAGCTCAACAAGATGGGCATCGCCGATGCCGACGGCTTCTTCGGCAAGGTCGTGTTCACCGGCAGCCATGAAAACGCGATGCTCGCGCTGTCGCAGGGCACCGTCGATATCGTGGCCAATCAGTGGACCAATGACGACGACTCCACCCTGCAGCAGATGCTCCATAAGGGCATGCTGAAGAATGCCGACGGTTCGGCGATGAAGAAGGACGACTTCCGCATCGTCCACAAGTCGGCGGCCATCATCAACGGCCCCTATGCCTATGGTTCGGACCTGCCCGACGACCTCAAGGCCGCAATCCGCAAGGCCTTCGAAGAAGCCCCGACCAAGGACAAGGCTGCCTTCGACAAATTGTCGGACGGCCAGAAGAAGGGTTTCCATCCCGCCACCACCAAGGATTGGGATGCAACCATCGAACTGATCAAGTTCGTCGACGCCCTGCGCAAGAAGAAGGCGTCGTAAGACCCAACTTCCAACGGGAGCCGGATCGGGCATGATCCGGCTCCTTTTTTATGCCGCTTGAAGGTCATCCCGATGCCTGCCGCCGTCTCCATATTGCCGAGCCAGCAGCTCGCCGCACTGAACGCGGACTATCGTAGGGCTGTGTCGCGCCGCCGGCTGCGCATGGCATTTTCGATTGCGGCATGTGCAGCAGTTCTATTTCTCGCGGCCATCGGCGCAGAAGTGAACCTGCGGACGCTCTTCACATACTTCGGCAACTTCTTCAGCTATTTCGATCGCATCTTCACCCTCGATAGCGGTGCCCGCGTCTGGACTGATATCGCCGAATGGTTCTGGGGCTGGGACAAGTGGCTCAAGCTGCTCGGCGAGACCGTGCTGATCAGCTATGTCGGCACCGTGGTCGGCGCGCTGCTCGCCTTCTACCTGAATTTTCTCGCGGCCGAGAACACCGCGCCATCGCGCTGGCTGCGCTTCGTCGTCAAGCGCTTCATGGAATTCTGCCGCACGGTCCCGGACATCGTGTTCGCGCTGATCTTTGTCATCGCTTTCGGCCTCGGCCCCATGGCTGGTGTGCTGGCCATTGCCATTCACTGCGTCGGTGCGCTTGGAAAACTCTATGGCGAGATCGTCGAGAATATCGACATGAAGCCGGTGGAAGGGATCCGCTCCACGGGCGCGAGCTGGATCGATTGCATGCGCTTTGCGGTGCTGCCGCAGGTCTCGGCGGGCTTTGCCAGCTACACGCTGCTGCGTTTCGAGATCAATGTGCGCGGCGCTTCGGTGATGGGATTCGTCGGCGCCGGCGGGATCGGGCAGGAGCTCGTGGTCGCCGTGCGTAAATTCTATTACTCCGACGTCAGTGCGATCCTGTTGATGATCGTCGTCACCGTCTTCGCGATCGATATCGGCACCGGCTGGCTCCGTGGCCGCCTGTTCGGCAAGGAGACGCGGTCGTGAACAAGCAGCCTGACCTTGACACCACTGAGCTGCGCCGTCGCTATCCGGATGTGTTCGATCGTCCGCTGAAATCGCGTGCGGTGGCGCCGACCGTTCTCATGGCCGCTTTGGCGCTCTTGATCTTCGGTCTCGTCGAACTCGATTTCTCGCCGGCACGGATGCTGAATGGGATTCAGCAGCTCGGCTGGATCACCATGATGATGATCCCACCGGATCCCGGCTCGTCGCTGCCGGCCTATCTGCAGGCGATGGGCGAGACGCTGTCGATCGCTGTGCTCGGCACCACGCTTGCCGCGCTGATGGCGCTGCCGGTCAGCCTGCTCGCTGCACGAAACGTCATTCCCTCTGCCTGGCTGCGATTTCCGGTGCGCCGTTCGCTCGATACCATCCGTGGCGTTGATACGCTGATCTGGGCGCTGGTCTGGATCAATGTGGTTGGCCTGGGCCCCTTCGCCGGCGTGTTGGCCATCGCTGTTTCGGATTTCGGCGCGTTCGGCAAATTGTTCTCTGAGGCGATCGAAGGCGCCGACAAGAAGCAGGTCGAAGGCATTCGTGCCTCCGGCGGCAGTCCGCTGCATGAGATCCGTTTCGGCCTGATGCCGCAGGTGCTGCCGGTCATCGCCGGGCAGGTGCTGTATTTCATCGAGTCCAACACGCGCTCTGCCACCATCATCGGCATTGTCGGTGCGGGAGGCATCGGGTTGCAGCTGGCCGAACAGATCCGCGTGCTGGAATGGCAGAAAGTCTCGTTTCTGATTTTGATGATTTTGGTGGCGGTCGCGGCCATCGACTGGATCTCCAGCCGTCTTCGGTTTGCAATCATCGGCCGCCGCGCGGTGGCATAGCCGACATACGCCGCGGCCGTAGGATGGGTTGAGCGCAGCGAAACCCATCACCTCCTGCGCCGGGCGGTGATGGGTTATTGCACGGCGCTTCGCGCCTTCGCTCAATCGATCCTAAGATCCTGCATTACGCTGCCGCTTTGTGCCTGGCCTGTTCGGCCTTGAACAGTTCGAACTCCTCGCCAACGGCGCGCGTCACGCTGGAACGTTCGCGGATGCCGGCGTGATACGCCTTGATCGCCGGCCACTGGTCCAGATCAAGCTGCGGGATCACCATGGTCCAGTTCAGCACCGTGGTGAGATAGCAATCTGCCACGCTGAACCGATCCAGCAAAAATGCACGGCCGGTGAGATGCTGCTCGAGATAATCGAGCTTTGATCGTCCATTCCCCAGCGCATAGGCCTTGGCTTCCGGCGGTGCCTTCTTCGACAGCAGCGGCTGGAATAGCGACTTGTGCAATTCGGTGCCGATGAAGCAGAGCCATTGCTGCAGCCGGCTGCGTTCCATGCCGGTGCCGGCGGCGATCGGCGACTCCGGAAAGCGCTCGGCGACGTGCTGAAGGATGGCGGCGTTCTCTGTGAGGATCACACCATCATCGGTGCGCAAGGTCGGCACCAGGCCGAGCGGATTGACGCGGTAGAAATCCGAGCCGTCCTGCAGCAGGGTCTTGCTGGGCGGATCGACTTCGAGGAAGCGGGCGTCCGCCCCGGCTTCATAAAGCGCGATACGGGTGGCCATCGAGCAGGCCATCGGCGAGAAATAGAGATCCATGGGGCTTCCCTTGCTGGTGAGCGCCGTGCGGCGGCGCCGTTGATTGATTTTCGTACCGTCTCGCACAATAATAGGGCGGTCAAGGATTAAATTGCGAAATGGTACAAAAAGAAAAGCCGCCTTTGGCCGGCACGAGCGAAACGCGAGAGGGCAAGCGCCGCGGGCGGCCGCGGGCTTATGAGCCGGATGTGGCGATTGGCAGGGCGCTCGACCTGTTCCGCCGCACTGGTTATGCCGCGACCTCGCTCGATGATCTCAGCGCGGCCACCGGCATGAACCGGCCGAGCCTCTATGGTGCCTTCGGCGACAAGCGGGCGCTCTATATAAAAAGCTATCAGCGCTATCGCGACGACTACACGGCGAAGGTCATTGCGCTGTTCAAGGCGGATATCGATATCCGCGAACGGCTGCGCCGCTTCTACGCGGCGGCTCTGGATATCTACACGACGGGCGCCGACGATCCGCGCGGGTGCTTTGCCGTGATGACGGTGGCGTCAGACGCGATCGTTGATCCGGAAATCCGCGGCCTGATGATCGAAGGTTTCAAGGAGCTCGACGATGCTTTTGCCTGGTGCTTCCGCACCGCGATCGCGCGCGGCGAGATGCCGGAAACCACCGATGTCGATGCGCTGGCAACGATGGCATCAGCTCTGCTGAACCTGTCGTCGATCCGCGCCCGCGCGGGCGTGCCGCGTGAACAAATCGACGCCATCGTGGACGGTGCCATCGCGCAGCTCTGTCGCGCATGATGCGGGAACCCGCCTGCGCGTCATGCCACAATAATTTCAGCTAGCTTGTCGGCATCGGCTGAGCCGGCCCGTCTTTCAATCAAGGAGCACCCATGCTGTACGCCATTCTCTGCTATCACGATGAGGCCGTTGTCGGCGGCTGGTCCAAGGACGAGGACGACAGTGTCATGGCGAAACTCGCCGTCGTGCATGAAAAGCTGGCGCAACAGGGCCGGCTTGGCCCGGTGGCGCGGTTGCTGCCGACCACCGCCGCCACCACGCTGCGCAAGGACGATCCGCCGGTGGTTCTCGATGGTCCCTTCGCGGAAACCAAGGAACAACTGCTCGGCTTCTATGTGGTCGAAGCGGAAAACCTCGATGGTGCCCTCGAAATCGCGCAAGATCTCGGCCGCGCCAATCCCGGCGGTGCCTATGAGATCCGTCCCATCGGCGTCTTTCACGGGACATTTGCACCATGACCGATGTGGCCTGGATCGATGCGGCCCTGACCTCGGCGCGTCCCCAGGCGCTCGGCGCGTTGCTGCGCTATTTTCGCGATCTTGATACGGCGGAGGAAGCGTTTCAAAACGCCTGCATCCGCGCGCTGAAAACCTGGCCGCAGAACGGCCCGCCGCGCGATGCCGCGGCGTGGCTCATCATGGTCGGCCGCAACACCGCCATCGACGATCTCCGCCGCACCAAGCGCCAGCAGCCGTTGCCTGACGACGATCACGCGATCTCCGATCTCGACGACGCCGAGAGCGAAATCGCGGATCGCCTCGACGGCTCGCATTATCGCGACGATATTTTGCGGCTGCTGTTCATCTGCTGCCATCCGCAATTACCGGCCACGCAGCAGATCGCGCTGGCGCTGCGCATCGTGTCCGGCCTCACGGTGAAGCAGATCGCGCGCGCATTCCTCGTCAGCGAGGCGGCGATGGAGCAGCGCATCACCCGCGCCAAATCCGCGATCGCCAAGAACAAGGTGCCGTTCGAGGCGCCGGGCGCGCCGGAGCGCAGCGAGCGCCTCGCCGCCGTCGCTGCGATGCTCTATCTCGTCTTCAACGAAGGCTATTCCGCCGGCGGCGACAGCGCCGATTTGCGCGCGCCGCTGTGCGAGGAAGCGATCCGTCTCGCGCGGCTGCTGCTCAAGCTGTTCCCGGCCGAGCCCGAGATCATGGGCCTTGCGGCACTGATGCTGCTGCAATATGCGCGCTCGGCGACGCGGTTCGATGCCAATGGCGATGTCGTCCTGCTGGAAGACCAGGACCGTTCGCAATGGAATGGCAAGATGATCGCCGAAGGCCTGGCGCTGATCGACAAGGCCATGCGCCATCGCCGCACCGGCGCCTATCAGATCCAGGCTGCCATCGCCGCGCTGCATGCGCGCGCTGCGAAGCCGGAAGATACGGATTGGGCGCAGATCGATTTGCTCTATGGCTCGCTCGAAATCCTGCAACCGTCGCCGGTGATCACGCTCAACCGGTCGGTGGCGGTGTCGAAGGTGCGCGGCCCGCAGGCGGCGCTCGACATGATTGCACCATTGGCTGCCAAGCTTGCCAATTACTTCCACTTCTTTGGCGTGCAGGGCGCCTATCTGATGCAACTCGGCCGTGGCGATGAGGCGCGCGAGAGTTTTAATCGCGCGATCGCGCTGGCGAATACAACCGCGGAGGCCGACCATATTCGCAAGCATATCGATCGATTAATGGAGGACAGCAAGGCGAGAGCGGGGCAGTCGTAGGATGGGTAGAGCGTAGCGAAACCCATCGATGCCATGCGTGATAGATGATGGGTTTCGCTTCGCTCTACCCATCCTACAAAAAACGACGCACGCCTGTCGGGTTCGTGCTTCCCCATTCGTCCTCTTCATAACGACACCTTCGACCTCAAGGACCCCCAATGCCCATCTCCCGCACAGCCCTCTGGATCGGCCGCATCCTCAGCGGGCTCGTCATCGCTTTTCTGTTGATGGACGGCGGCATCAAGATGGTGCCGATCAAGGAAGTCACCGAGACCATGCAGCAGCTCGGCTATAGCGGATCAGTAGGGCAGGCGCGGCTCCTGGGCGTCATCACGCTTGCCTGTGCCGTGCTCTATGCCATTCCGCGCACCGCCGTCCTCGGCGCGATCCTGCTCACTGGACTGCTCGGCGGCGCGATGGCGACGCATTTGCGGGTCGATAGCCCGCTGTTCACGCATCTGTTGTTCGGCCTCTATATCGGTGTGATGGCGTGGGGCGGTCTTTACCTGCGTGATCCCGCTGTGCGTGCGCTGATCCCGATCCGGACCTGAAATTCAACCCGAGGAGACGACCATGCAGATCAATCCCTATCTCTTCTATAACGGCAATTGCGAGGAAGCCTTCAGGTTCTACGAGAAGGCGATCGGTGCGAAGATCGACGTGATCATGCATGTCGAAGGTTCGCCGGCCGCCGAACACATGCCGGCTTCGATGGCGAAGAAAGTGCTGCATGCGCAGCTCTCCATCGATGGCGAGGTGATCATGGCATCCGATGCGGTCATGACATCGGACTCTCCGCAGAATGGCTTTGAGAAGATGCAAGGCTTTTCCGTCTCCCTGCAGGCTCAAACGGCTGCTGAAGGCGAAAAGTGGTTCAACGCGCTAGCCGAAGGCGGCGAGGTGAAGATGCCGTTCGCTGCCACGTTCTGGTCAAAGGGCTTTGGCATGTGCATCGACAAGTTCGGCGTGCCATGGATGATCAACACCGCGCAGGACTGCCCCGACCAGTGATGGTTTGCCAGCCTCTCTCCGCCACTTGCGGGGAGAGGCGCGCGCCTGCCGCGCTCAAAACTTGAATTGAAAAGTGTCTGCCATGTCTCCGTTCGCCCGCAATGCCATCGTGCTCGGCCTGCTCTGTGCCGTCGGCCCCTTTGCCATCGATATGTATCTGCCGGCATTGCCGGATATCGAAACCGATCTCGGCGCCACCACATCGGCCACGCAGCTGACATTGACGTCCTATTTCATCGCTTTCGGCCTGTGCCAGATCGCTTATGGTCCGTTGTCGGATGTCTATGGCCGCAAGGCGCCGCTTTATGCGGGGCTGGCGCTTTTCGTCATCGGCTCGGTCGGCTGTGCGATGGCGCCGAGCGTGGAAACACTGATCGCGTTCCGCTTCGTGCAGGGGCTGGGCGCAGCCGCCATGGGCGTGATCCCGCGTGCGATCATTCGCGATCTCCACACCGGCGTCGAGGCGACGCGGCTGATGGCGCTGGTGATGCTGGTGTTCTCGGTCTCGCCGATCCTGGCGCCGCTCGGCGGCAGCTTCCTGATCGTGCCATTCGGCTGGCGTGCGGTGTTCGTTGCAGTCACGATTGCTGCTTTGATCGCGACTGTGCTCCTTGTCGTGATGCTGCCGGAGACGCGGCCCGCGCATGAGCGCATTCGCGGCGATGTCCGCAGCGTGCTTAGCCATTTCGGCACGCTGTTTCGCGACTGGCACTTTCTCGGCCTCACCTTCATCGGCGGCCTCGGCATGTCGAGCTTCTTCACGTTCCTGTCGATGTCGTCCTTCGTCTATATGAAGACCTATGGCATGAGCCTGGCGGAATACAGCGTGGCGTTCTCCGTCAATGCTGTCGGCTTCATCGGCATGTCGCAGCTGGCCAGCCGGCTCGGCGGACGTTTTGGCATGGGGCGCGTGGTGATGGGCGCTGTGATGGCCTATGCGAGCTTCGCCGTGCTGCTGCTGGCGCTCACGCTGGCCGGCTTCACCAGCCTGTGGGTGCTGATCCCGCTGCTGTTCACGTCCTTCGCTTTCCTCGGCCTTGTGATTCCATCGACCATGGTGCTGTCGCTGGAAAATCATGGTCCCATCGCCGGCAGCGCCAGCGCGCTCGGCGGCACGCTGCAGATGCTGACGGGTGGCGCGGTGATCGCTGTCGCTGGCCTTTTCTTCAACGGGACGTCACTACCGATGGTGCTGACGATCGCGCTGACCTCGGTTGCGGCATTGATCATCTCCATGGCCACGCTGCGCCCGCGTGAGCTTTCGCCGCAACTGGCTGAATAGGTGGTATGAATCTTGTCCCGGACGCGATGCGGCATCCTTATGCCGCTTCGCAGAGCCGGGACCGCACGAAGCGCTGGTGTTCGGTACGGTCCCGGCTCTGCGGAGCAGCGCGAAAAGCGCTGCACCGCGTCCGGGACAAGCGCTGAGCGGCGACGGAGCATGATCAGAAGAAAGAAGGATGAAGCGAATGACGTTCGGTTTGGCCTTCGCGGCAGCGATCGGATCGGGCCTGATGGCCGGACTGTTCTTCGTGTTCTCGGTGACGATCATGAGCGCGCTCGGCAAGCTGCCGGCCGCCGCCGGTATCGCGGCGATGCAATCCATCAATGCTACGATCCTGAGCCCGCTATTTCTCGCGGCTTTCATGGGCACGGCGCTGCTCTGCGTTGTGATTGCGGTGGTCGCGATGTTGAACTGGTCCAGCCCCGCATCGGGCTGGCTGGTCACCGGCGCGCTGCTCTATGTGGCCGGCACGTTTCTCGTCACCATCATCTTCAACGTGCCGATGAACGACGCGCTGGCCGCGGCAAGTGCGGATAGCAGCGAGGCTGCCAGCCTGTGGTCGCGTTACCTGTCGGTGTGGACCGGCTGGAATCACGTGCGCACGGTGACATCCACTGCAGCGCTTGGGATGTTCATCCAGGCGCTGCGGCAGTTGTAACGCGCTTGTAGGATGGGTTGAGCGTAGCGATACCCATCACCACGAGCACTGGAGCCTGCGGTGATGGGTATCGCTACGCTCAACCCATCCTACGCATATCAGGCGGAGTATTACCCATTGATCCCTTCACGCCGCAGTGTCGGCAAGCCAATGCCCGTCGCGTCGAAACCGCCGTCCACCGCCAGCATCTGGCCGGTGATGTAGCTGGCGCGGTCGCTGCACAGATAGAAGATGGCATCGGCCAATTCGTCCTCGCCGCCGTAGCGGTTGAGCGGGATGGCGTCGTGATAATCCGCGCGGATCGCCGGTGTATGCACGGCCTTGGCCATGGCCGTTTCCACCGGGCCGGGCGCCACCGCATTGACGCGGATGCCGAGCAGCGCCAGTTCGACGGCGCATTGCTTGGTGAAATGGATGATGCCGGCCTTGCTGGTGCCGTAGGCGACGCGCAGCGTGGACGCCCGCAGCGCCGAGATCGAGGCGATATTGACGATGGCGCCGCCACCATGTTCGCGCATCAAGGGAGCCGCCGCCTTGGTGCAGAGGAACGGGCCGGTGAGGTTCACCGCCATGATGCGCTCCCATTCGTCGAGCGTGGTCTCCAGCACCGGCTTGAAATTGGCGATGCCGGCATTGTTGACCAGCGCATCGAGGCGGCCGAAGCGGGCCTGCGTCTCGGCGAAGGCCTTTGCCACCGCGGCCTCGTCCGACACGTCGGTATGCAGCGCCAGCGTGTTGTCGGGATCGTTCAGCGCCTTGACGCTGGCGGCGAGCAGTTCGCCTTCGATATCGAGCAGGGCGACCCGATAACCTTCGCCGAGAAACCGCTTCGCCACTGCGAGCCCGATGCCGCGCGCGGCGCCGGTTACCGATGCCACTTTGCGGGTCTGTTCCTTGCCGTCCGTGTTGGTCATGTCCTGCCCTGCAGTCTTGATTGTTGCAGGGCTGTTTAGGAAATGACAACGGCCGGGACAAGCCCGGCCGTGATGCCGCCGATCGCCTGGTTCAGAACCGGTAGGTCGCCGATCCCAGCACCGTGCGGCCCATGCCGGGGAAGCAGTCGCCGCGGGCGAGGCAGGTGGCCATGTGCCGCTTGTCGGCGAGGTTGGTGGCATTCACCTGCAATCGCCACGGCCCGGTCTCATAGCGGATCATGGCGTCGAACAATGTGTAGTCCGGCGTCCGCAATATGTCGGCGCCGTCCCATGAGGCGCCGACATAGCGGACGCCGCTGCCGAGCGTGACCTCGCGCAGGCCGCGGGCCGCCAGGCGATAGGTGCCCCACAGCGAAGCCTGATGATCCGGGACCGTCTCCACGCGATTGCCGACATTGTCGCCGGCTTCCACTCGGGCGTCGATATAGGAATAGGCGGCGATAAGGTTGAGGTCCGGCGTGACCTTGGTGATGACTTCGAGCTCGGCGCCGCGGATGCGAACCTGGCCGGTCTGCACCGACAGGAACGGGTTGAGCGGATCGTTGCCCGACGCCAGCCGGTTTTTCTCCACCGTGTCGAAGATCGCGCCATTGATCGACGTGCCTGCGAATGGATTATATTTGAAGCCGACCTCGTAGATTTCGCCGCGCTGCGCCTTGCAGGGGCCGAAGCAGACATTCGCGCCGAACACCGGATTGAACGACGTCGCATAGGTCACATAGGGATTGAAGCCGAACGGCGTCTCATACATCAGGCTGGCGCGGCCGGTGGTGGCGCGGGTGTCTTCGTCGGGGCTGCCGACCGCATAGCTGCCGACAAAATCCTGCCGGATGCCGAGCGTGGCCAGCCACGGGCCGAGGCGGATCTGGTCCTGCGCATAGAGGCCGAGCTGATTCTGCCGCAGGCGCGGATCGTCGAACAGCTCAGGCGCGACGGTGGTGGTGTAGACCGGCGCATAGAGGTCGAACGGCGTCGGGTCCTCGGCGCCGCCGGTGCGGCTGCGTTCGTGTATCTCGCGGAAATCGACACCGGCCAGAACCTTGTGATGGACCGGGCCGGTGTAGAACTTGAGCTGCAGATTGTTGTCCATGGTCAGCGTGTCGCGCTTCATCTCGGTATTGTAGAGGATGCGCGCAACGGTCCGTCGCTCGGGATCGAGGAACGGGTCGGCCGAGAAGCTGTTCGCATAGCCGCTGCGATAGACGCCGTTGTTGTGGGCGTAGCGCAGGTTCTGCGTGAATTTCACCGCATTGTTGAAATGATGCTCGAAGATGCTGCCGACAGCGACGGTCTCGGTGCGATACTCGTCGAAGCCGGGATAACCTGCAAAGCGCGTGATCGGAATGAGCCCGTTGGGGCCGGGATAGAGCATGCCTTCATGCGGCAGGAAAGCGGTCGCGCTGCTGGATTTGTCCTTCTGGTAGAAGCCCTGGACGGTCCAGCTGGTATTTTGGGTCGGTCGCCAGGTCAGCGACGGCGCCAGCAGGATGCGGTCGTCGGGCACGAAGTCGGTCTGCATGTGACCGTCGCGGAAGACGCCGACGAAGCGATACAGCCATTCGCCGTCGCGGGTCAGCTTGCCGGTGGTGTCGAGCTGGATCTGTTTGCGCCCGAAATTGTCGAACAGCACGCCGACTTCGTTGAAGCCGTCCGCGCGCGGACGTTTCGAGATCAGGTTGATCAGCCCTGCGACCGACGTGTCGCCATAGAGCACGGAGGGGCCGCGAAACACCTCGACCCGCTCCAGCATATAGGGCTCCTGTCGCCATTCGCTGGTGCGCCACGTGTCGACCACGCGGGTGCCGTCGAGAAAGATGTTGGGATCCTGTCCGCGGATGCGCGGATAGTCGCCGCGCGAATCCGTCCCATAGGCATCGGCGAACACGCCGGGGACATAACGGATCGCCTCCTGCACATTGGTGACGCCCTGATCGGTCATGCGATCCGCGGTGACCACAGACACCGACTGCGCGATTTCGCGGAGCGGCGTGTCGGTCTTCAGGCCGGTGGTGCTTTGCCCGGCGAGATAGCCCTGCACGGGGCCGGTGCCGGATTCGAACGCGGTGGCGGACGGCACGGGTGCCGCTGCCGGGGCCGCCGGATTGCGGGCCGCTGCGCGTCGGCTCGCTGCGGTTCGTGCCGCCTGCGAGCGTTGCGGGCGGACCGGGGTCGCGCGCGGTCTTGCCTGTTCGACGACCACGGGCGGGAGCTGGCTTGATGATTGACCTTGCGCCGGAGGGGACGCGGCAAGAACCGCCAACGTCATGCAGGAAAAACCAAGCCAGTGCAGACTGTATTGCTTGCCCGTCATTACCATCCCCCGATGTTTGACCAGAAGCTAGCAGGGGATCGCTGTGCATTTATAGGTTGCTTGTTTAGTATTGTTCTAGTTTTGAGATTCGGTTGCTTTCACTGCGCATTTCCGGGCAATCCCTTGTCTGCTCCCGAAAAAACAACGGCCGGGACAAGCCCGGCCGTTGCGTTCGACTTTGACTTGGAGCGCGGGCATGTCGGACCGGGGCGTTGTCATTCGTCTTTTAGGCATATCCCGACAGATGGCCTGTCGCCCGATCCCCGGAGAACGCTCTTGTCACTGACCCTGCATTACCATCCGCTGTCGTCCTATTGCTGGAAGGCGCTGATCGCGCTGTATGAGAACGACACGCCGTTCACGCCGAACAATGTCAATCTCGGCGATCCCGATCAGCGTGCGGCGCTGCTCAAACTATGGCCGATCGGCAAGTTCCCAGTGCTGCAGGATGAGGTACGTGGCGAGATCGTGCCTGAGGCGACCATCCTCATCGACTATCTCGATCATCATTATCCCGGCGCGACACGCTTCATTCCGGATGGTGATCCCGGCTTGAAGACGCGGCTGCGCGATCGTTTCTTCGATCTGCATCTTCATGCGCACATGCAGGCGATCGTCGGTGACAGGATTCGGCCCGCGGATGCGAAGGATCCGCATGGCGTCGCTGAGGCCAAGACCAAGCTGCGTCTTGCGCTGGACATCATCGAACAGGCGATGGTCGATCGGGAGTGGGCCATGGGCGATGCATTCACGCTTGCCGATTGTGCGGCAATGCCGCCGCTGTTCTACGCCAACAAGATCATGCCTTATGCGGAGACCCATCCGCGCGCATTCGCCTATCTGCAGCGTCTGTCAGCGCGGCCGTCGGTCGCGCGCGTGTTGAAAGAAGCCGAGCCTTATCTCGGTATGTTTCCGCAGGAATAATGCGAGCATGACCTCGCAGATAATTCCGTCGGCACTGTCGGACTGACACATCCTCAACCGTCATTTGGACAGTCGCATATCAAACGGAGAGTGAACCATGCGTTTCATGGTGATCGTGAAGGCCAACAAGGGCACCGAAGCCGGAATCATGCCGTCACTGGAGTTGCTCACGGCGATGGGCAATTTCAACGAGGAGATGGTGAAGGCCGGTGTGATGCAGGCTGGCGAGGGCGTGCATCCGACCAGCAAGGGGACGCGCATTCGGTTTGGCGGAGGCGAGCCTGCGGTGAGCCACGGACCTTTTCCGCTGTCGGGCGATCTGCTCGCGGGCTTCTGGCTAATCGAGACGGCGACGCGGGACGAGGCGATCGCCTGGATGAAGCGCGCGCCGTTCGAGAGCGGCGCCGAGATCGAAATCCGCCAGATTTTTTCGACGGAGGATTTTGGCGATGCGCTGTCGCCGGAACTGCGCGAGCAGGAGGACCTGATGCGCCAGCAGCTGGAGAAGAAGTAGGGTGGGCAAAGCGAAGCGTGCCCACCATCATAAGCACAGCACTTGATGGTGGGCACGGCGCAAGCGCGCCTTTGCCCACCCTACAAGCCATCACGCCGCCAGCGACATCTTCCGATACAGCGACGAATAGCTCGCCGCCGAGATGTTCCACGAGAACGACTTTGCCATCGCGCTGCGGCGCATGGAGTTGAGCCGGTCTTGCGAGCCGAAGGTTGCGAAGGCACGCAGGATGCCGCCGAGGAACGACTCGGTGGAGGGCTTGCTGAACAGGAAGCCGGTCTCGCCGTCGATGATGGTTTCCGCCAGGCCGCCGGTCTGATGCCCGATCGGCAGCGAGCCGAAGCGCTGGGCATACATCTGGCTGAGGCCGCAGGGCTCGAAGCGCGACGGCATCAGCGTAAAGTCGCTGCCGGCGAAGATGCGGCGGGCTTCGCGGTCGTTGAAGCCGATGGCGACGCCGATGGCATCCGGGCGACGGCGATGCGCTTCCATCAGCGCGTTCTCGATGGCGGTCTCGCCGCGTCCGGTGACAACGATCTGTCCGCCGGCCGACACAATGGCGTCAGCCGCGGCGAGGACCAGGTCGACGCCCTTTTGGTGAACCAGCCGTGCGACCAGACCAAAAATAGGCCCGCGTGACAGCGCGAGCCCGAATTGCTGACGGACACCATCGGCATTGGCGCGTTTGGCTTCCCAGTCGCCGGCGCCGAACGGGCGCATCAGCTCCGGGCAGAAGCGCGGATCCCAGGTCTCGTCGATGCCGTTGAGAATGCCGGTGAGCTGCGACGCGTTGGAGCGCTTGCGCAGCAGACCCTGCAACCCGCAGCCGAATTCTTCGGTGGTGATCTCGCGGGCATAGGTCTCGCTCACCGTGGTCAGGTGGGTCGAATAGTTCAGGCCGCCCTTGAGGAAGGACAGCTTGTCGTAGAATTCGACCCCGTCGATATGGAACGAGTCCTCCGGCGCGCCGATCCGGCGCAGCGCGGTCTTCGGGAACAGGCCCTGATAGGCCAGATTGTGGATCGTCAGGATGGTCGGGATCTGGCTGCCGTTCCAGGCGAGATAGGCAGGCACCAGCGAGGCCGGCCAGTCATTGGCATGGACGAGATCGGCGCTCCAGTTCGGATCGAGCTGACCGGCAGCGAGCAAAGCGGCGGCGGAGGCGAAGCGGGCAAAACGGATATCGTTGTCCGGCCAGTCGCGGGCGTTTTCGTCGCCGTAAGGGTTGCCGGGGCGGTCATAGAGCTGCGGGCACAGCAGCACATAGATCGGCATGCCGTCCTTGGTGGCGGCCAGGCCGAGCGTGCAGGCCGGCATTTCCGCCAGGGCCGGAGCGTGGCCGACGATCTCGATGTGACCGCATTGGGAGAGGACGTCGCGATAGCCGGGGAGGATGACGCGGACATCGGTCCAGTTGCGCAGCGCACGGGGGAGAGCCGCCGACACGGCGGCGAGTCCGCCGACGCGGACGTAATCGTCGATCTCAGGCGTGACGAACAGAACCCTCAAGCGCGCCCCTCGTGCCCCAAGCGCAAGTCACTGAAAGCCGGTCCAATGCCCCTTGGGTGAAAATGACCTAACGGATTTGGAACTCAGTTTTATTACTTGCGACGCAAATCAACTGCCTTTGCACTGCAGTATATCACATCACTTAATGCGGCATTGCAAAAGAGAAATATGACACGCGCGATTTGTCGCTAATAATTTCTCACGCGTCGGTTGGCTGCTGCACGACGAGGCGGAGGAAGCTCATCACACAGCCGATTGCGGCGAAGCCGGCGCCAAGCGCCAGGGCCCAGGTGGCGCCGGAGTGGCCGAATAGTCCGAAACAGAACGCAGCGAGGGCCGCGCCGGTACTCTGGCCCGTCAGGCGCGCGGTGGCGACGATGCCGCTGGCGCCGCCGCTGCGGCCGGCCGGGGCGCTGGACATGATGGCCTTCATGTTCGGCGCCTGGAAGAATCCGAAGCCGGCGCCGCAGATCACCATGCGCCAGACGATATTGGCGATGCTCGGCTCCGGCGGCAGCGTCGCCAAAAGCACCATGCCGATGCCGAGCAGCGCGAGGCCGATGCCGCCGAGGGCGCCGGCGGGATAGCGGTCTGACAGCCGGCCGGCGATCGGCGCCATGATGCCGACGACGAGCGGCCATGGCGTCAGGAAGATGCCGGTCTCGACGGCGGAGCGATGCAGGACTTCCTCGAAGTAGAAGGGCAACGACACAAAAGCGAGGCCCTGTACCGAAAAGGAGCAGACCGCCGTCGCCGCCGACAGCGCGAACAGTGGCCGTCGGAACAGGTCGATGGGGAGCATCGGCGCGGGGTGCCCGGCCTGGCGCCGGAGCAGCAGCCACCCGAACAAAAGCCCGGCGATCAGCTCCGCGGCCACGATGGGCGCCGGCACATGATGCGCGGCGCTGTCGATGCCGGTGATCAGCAGGCCGAGGCAGGCCACGGTAATCAGCGCGCCGAGATAGTCGAAGCGATGCGTGGCGCGCGTCGTCTTCGGCAGCGTCTTCAGGCTGATGGCGAGCGCCGCGAGGCCGAATGGCAGGTTGATGGCGAACAGCCATTCCCAACTCGCCACCGACAGGATCGCCGAGGCGATCGTCGGCCCGAAGGTGAAGGACGTCGCCACGATCAACGCATTATGCCCGAGCCCGCGGCCGAAATGGTGGGGCGGATAGACGGTCCGCACCAGCGCCGCATTGACGCTCATGGCGCCGGCGCCGCCGAGCCCTTGCAGCACGCGGGCGATCAGCAATGTGTCCAGCGACCAGGCCAGAGCGCAGGCGACGGAGGCCACGGTGAACAGGACAAGCCCGAACAGATAGATGCGCTGATGGCCGATGATCTCGCCGAGTGCTCCAAAGGGTAGCAGCGTGGCGACCATGGCGATCTGGTAGACATTGACTACCCAGATGACATCGGCCGATGTGGCTTTCAGCTCGGCGGCGATGGTCGGGAGGGCGACATTGGCGATGGCGGTGTCGAGCGAGGCCATGGCCAGCGCGGTGAAGATCGCAACCCGCGCCCAGCGTTGCTGCTGAGGCGTCAGCCCTTCGGTCGGCTGAGGAGCCTGTGTCGCGATACCGTCTGCCATCGGGGGATTCCTGGATGCGGCCGTAGGGTGGCCGATCCCGGCTATCTATGCCAGTTCGTCGCAGGCCTGCAGGGGGCGGGCTGCATGAGGCATATGCGCGCCCAAAACACCGAAGCCGTAGGATGGGTTGAGCGGAGGCGCGCAGCTCCGGAGCGATACCCATCACCGCATACTCTGGCGCTTGTGGTGATGGGTATCGCTTCGCTCAACCCATCCTACGACGACGGCGTTCTTTTGAACCACGTCCCACTCGCCACCGCCGTCGCGATAATCGTGCCATACGTCACCAACGCGAAGGCCAGGCACGCGAACAGCCAAGTCAGCGAGCCCGTCAGCCGCAGCGCCAGCCAGCCGCCGCCGATGGAGATCAGCAGCCGCAGCACACCGGCGACCAGCGGAAACAGCATTTTCCCGGCTCCCTGCGAGGCAAAGTACAGCGACAGGCCCAGACCGAAGAAGCCGTAAGCGGGACCGACGATGCGCAGATAGGTGCTGCCGGTTTCGATCATCTGCGGGTCCGAACCGAACAGGCCGAGCCATGCCGCCGGCCAGATCGCGGCGATGAGACCGACCGTTTCGGTGATCGCAAACACCATGGCGCCGCCGATCAATGCCGCGCGGAGGGCGCGGTCTTCCTGCCCGGCGCCGATATTGGTGCCGACCAGCGCGACCAGCGGTCCGCCGAAACCGAAGGCCAGTGGCACCATCAGGAACTCCAGTCGCACACCGGTGCCGAAGCCGGCCACGGCATCGCCGCCGGCAAAGCCGCCGACCAGTGCGGTGGTGAGCAGCACCGTCAGGCTCGTCTGCAGCGAGATCACCGCAGCGATCGCGCCGACGCGAAGGATGTCGGCCGACAGGTCCCAGCGCAGCGGCGCCCATTTGAAATGCACGATGCAGCGGCCGGACAGGATGTAGCCAGCCAGCACGGCGCCCACGGTGAAGGTCGAGAGCACCACCGCCCAACCGCCGCCGGCGATGCCGAGGGCCGGGATCGGTCCCCAGCCGAAGATCAGCAGTGGCGACAGCGGGATCAGGATCACGACGCCGATGCAGATCGACAGCGACGGCACCAGCATGTTGCCGGTGCCGCGGATGATGCTGGCAAAGCCGTTCATCAGCCAGACCAGCACGCTGCCGCCGAAGACGACGTTGGAATATTGCATGGCGGCGTCGAGGGCGCCGCCGCTGACGCCCATCGCGGTATAGATGTTGCGGCCAAAGATCAGGAAGATCGCGGAGCCGGTGAGGCCGAGCAGGATATTGATGAAGGTGGCGTGAAGCACCAGCGCTTCCGCATCTGCTGTCCGTCGTGCGCCGAGCGCGCGGGCAATGGCGGAGGAAATGCCGCCGCCCATGGCGCCGGCCGAAAGCATCTGCATCATCATGAAGCCGGGAAACACGACCGCCATGCCGGTCAGCGCATCCGAGCCCAGATGCGACACCCACCATGTCTCGATCAGGCCGGTGGAGGCTTGCGCCAGCATCACCAGCAGATTGGGCCAGGCAAGTTTGATCAGTGTGGGAGCAAGCGGCGCCTGCAATAGCATCCGCGTACGCGGATTCATCTCCGGTATCGGTGCGGGACGGGCGGCGGCAATCGCCTGCGGCGTTTCCAGTTTCATTGAAGTCCGTCCTTCTGTGGGCGCGGTTTGGTGAGCCGGCGTTGCACGCGCGCGCTGGCGGCGGGGCCGGGGGCATTCATATGGGTGGCTTCGGTGATGGGTTTTCCGGTGTGGCGATCGACCAGGATCGGATCGGCGCGGATGCCGGTCTCCTTGTCGACCAGCATCACGCTTTCGCCTTCGGGCGCGAAATGCCGGTTGCCCCAGCTCTGCAGCGACCACAGCACGGCGCGGAAATCGCGGCCGCGCGGCGTCACGATATATTCGTAGCGCGGCGGCTTTTCGGAATAGAGCCGCTTCTCCAGCAGCCCCGCCTCGACCAGCACAGCCAAACGCTTCGTCAGCATGTTGGGTGCGATGTTCAGGTTCTTCTGAAACTCGTCGAAGCGCGTCATGCCGTAGATGGCGTCGCGCATGATCAAGATGCTCCACCATTCGCCGACGCGCTCGAGGCTGCGGGCGACCGGGCACTCCATCTTGTTGAAGCTTTTGCGTTGCATGGGCGACAAGCTAGGCTAGTCACTATCATCATGCAAGTAACTGGATCGAAGATTGCCCGGATTGCAGTCCGGCGCTCTACGCCGGTACCGCGATCCGGGCTATGTAGGCTTTACCAGTGACCGCCGACCTGCAGGCCGGCGACATAGAAGACAGCAAAAGTCAGCGCCATCGCGGCGCCGACAAGCAGTTGCTCGCGAAGCGGAAGCTGGAACCAGGACATGTTGACCCCAAGTCGAAGACGATGATGTCCGGTAAAGCATCGGTGGGTGGATGGAAAGTTAAAACGCGGGTTCCAGTGCACGCCAAGTGCTCCGCCCCTCATCCTGAGAAGCGCGCTCTTGCGCGGGTCTCGAAGGATGGCCGCGGGCTCGGAGCCGAGCAGCTCATGGTTCGAGACGCGCGCAAGATGCGCGCTCCTCACCATGAGGGATGGAGTGTTGCGGCGTACTAACCCACCATCCGCTCCCGCCCAGCCCAGAAGCTCGCGCGCAACGCCTTCTTGTCGATCTTGCCGACACCGGTCATCGGCAGTTCCGTCACGAACTTCACATGCTTCGGCGCATGGGCCGAACCCTTCTGCGCTTTCACCAGATTGATCAGCTCCTCCGCATCCGGCTGCGCCCCGCTGCGCGTCACCACGACGGCGGTGACCGCCTCGCCCCATTTGTCATCGGGAATGCCGATCACGGCGCACATGGCGACATCGGCATGGGTGGTGAGCACATCCTCCACTTCGCGCGGAAAGATGTTGAAGCCGCCGGAGACGATCATGTCCTTCTTGCGGTCGAGGATGAACATGTAGCCGCGCTCGTCCATGCGCGCGATATCACCCGTATGCAGCCAGCCGTTCTTCAATGTCTCGGCGGTCTGTTCCGGCCGCTTCCAGTATTCCAGCATCACATGCGGTGCGCGCACGCAGATCTCGCCGGACTCGCCGCGTGCGACTTCCTGGTCGTCATCGTCGAGAATGCGGATATCGCAAACCGCGATAGGAAAGCCGCAGGACAGGAACAGCTCAGGCTGCTTCACATCGTGATCGGCCTTGCGCAGCACCGACATCGGATAGCATTCGGTCTGCCCGTAGAGCTGCGAGAACACCGGCCCGATCCGCTCGATGCCTTCCACCAGCCGGCTCGGCGACATCGGTGAAGCGCCATAGAGTACGAGATCGAGCGAGGAGAGATCGGTCGTCGCCAAAGATGGATGATCGAGCAGCACATAGATCATGGTCGGCACGAACAGCGTGAAATTGATCCGTTGGCGCTCGATGGTCTTCAGCACCGCTTCGGGATCAAACCCCTTGAGCATATGCACCGTGCCGCCGCGCATCAGTGTCGGCAGCACCTTGGTGCCGGCCACGTGGCTGATCGGCGCGACCGTGAGATAGCTCGGCGTGTCCGGAATTTCGAAATCCGACAGGATGGCGTTGGAAAAGGGCGAGACCTCGCGATGCCGGCGTAGGGCGCCCTTGGACTTGCCCGTCGTGCCGCCGGTGTAGTTCAGCACGGCGACGTCATCGATTTCGGCAAAATCGCGTGCGGTGGCCGTACCGTTCTTGTCGATCACCTGAAGAAGGTCGATGCCGTAATCCGCGCGGCCAAGCGTGAAGACATGGCGCAGCCCCTGCGCCTTCGCCGCGAGTTCGCCGCCGCGCTGCAGGAAATTGTCGGCGTCGATGATCAGGATCTGCGCTTCCGAATCCTCGATCTGGTCGATCTGATCCTGCAACGATCCCAAAGGATGCAGCCATGTAATGGCGAAGCGCGACAGTTGCGCGGCGACGCCTGTGCACCAGGTCTCCGCGCGATTGGCGGTCAGCAGCGCGACCTTGGTCCCCGGCCGTGCGCCGAGGCTCATGAAGACATGCTGTAGCCGCCCGATCAGGTCGGTGGCGCCGCGATAGGTGAGGGAGCCGCCAGGCCAGCTGAAGGCGATGCGATCGGGATAGCGTGCCAGTGCACGTAGGGTTTGCAGGCCAACCGTCGGAAACGTGTTGAGCACGTCCGTCATCGCATCCTCCCATGGTCCGGCCTCTGCGGGCCGATGATGGCGATCAGGCTAGCAATGATTTCAGTGCGTGCAAATACAATCCGATGCGTGCAACGCAGCGCGTCGTGCGCGAACTTCTGGCGACTTCCGTTGTTTGCCTGTGCTAGATATCCGGCCGATGGTTCGGTTGCGTTACAGGAGACAAAGATGCGCAAGTTCTTGACCGTGCTGGCAGCACTGGCGACCCTCGGCCTGTCCGGTTGCGGTTACAATGCGATCCAGACCAATGACGAGCAGGTGAAATCGTCCTGGTCCGAGGTCGTGAACCAGTATCAGCGCCGCGCCGATCTCGTCCCCAATCTCGTCAATTCCGTCAAAGGCTTTGCGCAGCAGGAGAAGGACGTTCTGCTCGGCGTCACCAATGCCCGCGCCAAGGTCGGCAGCGTGCAGGCGACGCCGGACGTGGTGAACGATCCCGGCGCGTTGCAGAAATTCCAGGCCGCGCAGGGCGAGCTCTCCAGCGCTCTGTCGCGCCTTCTGGTCGTCACCGAGAATTATCCGCAGTTGAAGTCGGATGCGCTGTTCAAGGACCTGATGTCGCAGCTGGAAGGCACCGAGAACCGCATCACCGTGGCACGTAACCGCTACATCAAGGCGGTGCAGGAATATAACGTCGGCGTGCGCACCTTCCCGAACAACCTGACCGCCATGATGTTCGGCTACAAGGAGAAGGCCAACTTCTCCGTGGCCAATGAAGGCGAAATCTCCACCGCGCCGAAGGTGGATTTCAACCCGACGCCCGCGCCCGCAAAGTAGCGCTGCGATGAGGCTCGTCAAAGCCAGCCTGCTGGCGCTGCTGCTTCTGTGTGGCAGCGTCGGTGCGTTCGCTCAGCTGGCCGTGCCGGCGCTCACCGGCCGGGTGGTCGATCAGGCCAACACGCTGTCGCCGCGCGAGCAGGCATCGCTCGACCGCAAGCTCGCCGATTTCGAGGCGCGCAAGGGCAGCCAGATCGCCGTGCTGATCGTGCCGACCACGCAACCGGAGAGTATTGAGCAATTCTCCATCCGCGTGGCCGAAGCCTGGAAGATCGGCCGCAGCAAGGTCGATGACGGTGCGATCCTTGTCGTTGCCAAGAATGATCGAAAGCTGCGCATCGAGGTCGGCTACGGGCTCGAAGGGGCGCTGACGGATGCCACCAGCAAACGGATCATCGACGGCGTCATCACGCCGCGCTTCAGGACCGGCGATTTCGCGGCAGGCATCGATGCCGGTATCGATCGGATGATCAGGGTCATCGATGGCGAAGTCTTGCCGCCGGTGCCGGTGCCCGCGGCTTCGGAGCGGAGCGCAAGCTCCGGCATGATCGAGACCTTGTTCGAATATGCGCCCTTCCTGTTTTTCGGCGCGCTCTTCGTCGGAGGGATACTCCGCATGGTGCTCGGTCGGCTGCTGGGCTCGGTCGTGTTCGGCAGTCTGGTCACGCTGGTGATCTGGTTTCTCGCCGCAAGCCTGTTGATTGCGGCCGTTTGCGGCCTGATCGCCTTCATCGTCACCCTGATCGGTGACTCCGTCGGCACGTCGAGCGGCGGTTCGTCGAGCAGTAGCGGCAGTTCGTGGTCGTCCGGCAGTTCGAGTTCGTCCAGCAGCAGCGGCAGTTTCAGCGGCGGTGGCGGCAGCTTCGGTGGCGGCGGCGCTTCGGGGAGTTGGTGATGAGTTTGTCACGCATCAGCAGGCATCTGCTCGCCAATCGCGCCCGCGTCCACCGGGCATTTTCAACGCAGGCGATGGCAGCCATCGAGCAGGCCATCACGGCCAGCGAGGCCACGCATGCGGGCCAGATCCGCTTCGTCGTCGAAGGCGCGCTCGATGGCACGCCGCTGTTCCGCAACCAATCGGCACGCGACCGCGCCATCGATGTGTTCGCGCAGCAGCGCATCTGGGACACCGAGCAGAACAACGGTGTGCTGATCTATCTGCTGTTGGCCGATCGCGACGTCGAGATCGTGGTTGACCGCGGCATCGACAGGCATGTCGGGCCGGCGGGGTGGGAAGCGATCTGCCACATGATGGAAGCGCATTTCCGCGCGGGGCGTTTCGAGCAGGGCGTCATCGCCGGCATTGAAGCGGTGACGGCGCATCTGGCGAGGCATTTTCCCGGCGACGACAAGGATGTGAATGAACTGCCGGATGCGCCGGTGGTGCTGTAGTCTCCGTCATTGCGAGGAGCGGAGCGACGAAGCAATCCAGTTCTTCTTCACTTGGCTCTGGATTGCTTCGCTGCGCTCGCAATGACGGCTGAAAGGCCGGTCTGCCTTAGGCCTTGATCGATTCCCGCGCGCCCACGCGTTCGAACCATGCGGCAATCTTCGTGTTGCCGCGGTCCCAGGGCTGGCCGACCTTGTCGGCGAAATCGAGCCAGCAATAGAGCACGATGTCCGCCATGGTGAAGCGGCTGCCGGCGAGGAAGGCCTTGTCGCCCATCTGTCCGTCAAGCCATGTCAGCCGATCGGCCACGATCTTCTTCAGTCCCGGTGCGGCTTCGGGCACGCAGACGATGCGTGTTTCAAAACGCTTGAGACCTTCGGCGAAACGATAGCCATTGGCGATGTGCTGGCAGATATTGAGATCGATCCGCTGCCGCCACATCCGCGCTTCCGCGCGCTCCTGCGGCGTGGCGCCGATCAATGCGGGTGTCGGCTGGATTTCCTCGAAATACTCGCAGATGGCCACGGTTTCGGAGAGGAAACTGCCATCGTCCAGTTCTAGCGTCGGCATCTGGCCATGCGGGTTGCGCGCCAGATGGGCGGCTTCGCGGTTCTCGCCGGCGGCGAGATCGACGGTCTGTGCGGGCAGGGTGATGCCCTTTTCCGCCATGAAAATGCGCACGACACGCGGATTTGGACCGATGGAATCGTAGAGTTTCATGACATGTCCTGTGGTTTCACAGCGTCCTTCTTGCGGCCGACTTGCGGCAGCGTCAAGCGCGGGAACCGCTCTGCCGAGAGGTGAAATTTTCGTAACCGGGAGCCGAAGTAAGAATTTGGCAAGCAATGAAAGTTACCAAAAGGTTGAACGATCCTGGAGACTTTTACCGTGAGCGAGCACAGCGCCGATTTCACCCCTGACGCAAACGACCGCAACAGGCATGTGGACTCGCCAAATCTGGTACCCGGACAGGGCGATGCCCATCGCAGCGGTGGCCACAAGAAGGATGCGCCGAAACTCGGCGCCCCTGGCCGCATCACGCTGATGGGCCCGTCGCTGGATGGCGCGCAGCGCGAGGAGCACAAGCGCGAACGCTCCTGGGAAGACATGGTCAATTCCGAGCCGCGCATCGAGCACGAGCAGAAGAGCAGCACCACGCGCATGCTGGCGATTGCCGCGATGATCGCGGTGGGCATCACCGTCGGTGCCGTCGGCGGTTCGGTGGCGATGAGCGGGCTCGGCAAACTGTTCGCTGCCGATGACAGCAAGTCAGCGACGACCGTCGCGCTCGAGGAGCACATCACCCGCCTCGAAAGCGAAGTCGCGGCGCTGAAGGCCGATGCCGACAAGGTCAACAAGGCGACCGCCTCGGCGCGCGCCAAATTCAACGATCGCCTCGACAAGCTCGAAAAGGCGCAGGCCGAGCCGAACGCCAAGATCGCCAAGCTGAACGAAGCCGTCGAAAAGCTGCGCACCGCGCCGCCGCCGGCTCCGGTCGCAGCTGCACCGGCACCGACCCCGGCTCCGGTTGCCTCGGCACCGGCGAAGGAAGTCACCGGCTCGATCAACAATGCTCCGGCACCCAAGCCGGAAGTGGCGCGGCTGCCGACGGTGGATGGCTGGCGCATCGTCGATGTGGCCGCCGGTGGCGCCACCATCGAAGGCCGTCAGGGCATTTTCGAAGTCTATCCCGGCGATCCCGTTCCGGGCCTCGGCCGCGTCGATGCCGTCCGCAAGCAGGACGGCAAATGGACGGTCGTCACCAGCCGCGGCCTGATCGTCGCGCGCTGACCTCGGCAACCACGGACGTTTAAAAGGCCGCTGCCCGTGCAGCGGCCTTTGTTTTGCGCTAGCGTCGCCACCTGACCCGTCGGGATGGTGCCGTGCGCCTTTGCTTTCGCCTGCTTGCCTTGCTGCTTTGCCTCGCGCCGATGACCGCGCGAGCGGACGGCTTGGCTGTCACCGATGCCGGGGCTTTGCACGCGCTCGAAACCTCGCGCTTCGGTCTCGCGCAGATGCTCGCGCCCGCCGCCTCGCCGCCCATCTTCAGCGACACGCTCTTCGCACTGCCGAGCATGGCTCTCGTGCAGGTCGCGTTGAGCGATGCCTTTGCGCGCTACTTTGCCGATCACCGCACGCGTTCGCCGAATGACAGCATCGGCGTCGGTGCGGGACATGACGTGCTGCTGTTCGACAAAGCGATGCTTACGTCTCCTGACACACGTTTTGTGCTCGCCGGCATCGTCAATCGCATGGACCGCGCTTATGTGGCGCCGGAAACCTGCGGCGAAATTCGGCTGATCTATCGGCTGACCCGCACCACTGCCGGCGATACGCCACCGCGGCTGCCGATGACACTGAACCTCGTGCTGCATGCGAGGGCGCCGGGAGCCAGCATCACATGCGCCGATCTCGCTGCACGCTGGCTCACATCATCGGCCGCCACTGAAACGGGTGCCGCGTTGGCCGATCGCTTGATTGCAAACGACGGACCGCTCGCCACGGTGAATGCCGCGCAGATCGACCGCATCGAGACCAATATCCAGATCGGGCATCGGCCGAAATCCGAGGTACAGGAATTCCGCACCGACTATCTGCAAAAGGTGTTTCATCTTGACGCCACGACAAAGCAGTTTCGCGAAGCGCCGATGGAGAACCAGATCGATCGCGACCGGCTGCTCGCTGATACAGCGCTCGGTCGCGAATTTCGCGACTGGCTGCTGGCTCCCGCCAATCTCCGCGCCTTTGATCGCGGCACGGTGCTGATCCCCGAGAAATTTCTCGCCACCACCTCGCTTGCAGCGACACCGGTGGGCTTCGCGCCTTCGGCGTTGCAGCCGGCGTTTGGCCTGATGGCGGATGGTAAAGGGAAGGGCGTGTTCACCGAGCGCGATGTCGTCGCGGCGCTGGCGCGCGCGGCGGCCCAAGGCGGCGCGCTGGAGAATATCCGCTCGCCCGATGGTTTTGCGCGGCGGTTGAACGACGTGACCTGTGGCGGGTGCCACCAGATCCGCGGCATTGGCGGCTTTCATTTCACCGGCGTCGATACGCTGGCGCCGCAGGCCGTGCAGGGAGCGGTGCCGACCTCGCCGCATTTCAGGGCTGACCAGCCGCGACGTCGCGATATCGTCATGTCGATGCGCGATGGGAAGGCGCCGGATTTTTCCCGCGGATTCTCGGACCGTCCGCAGGTGCGTGGCAGCGCTGAGCTTGCCGGCACGTCACTGCTCGATGGCTGGGGCGCGACTTGCTATCGTCGGGACAAGGGACGTGTCGATGCCAGCTTCGCATCGTGGGCCTGTGCCGAGGGGCTGAGCTGTCAACCCGTGAGCGGCAATGCCGATTCCCGCATGGGCATGTGTTTTGTGAAGTGATCGAAGGGCTGGGCGATGAACGAGACCGAAAAAGAGATCAAGGACCGCGACGCCGTCATCAATGAAAACGAGAGCAAGAAACAGACGGTGAGCGATATTCGCGTCAGCGTCTGGGCCGTTGCGGTTGCGGTGTTGCTGGGGCTTGGATTCTTCGGGTGGTTGCTGGCGCGGTAAACAAAGCGCTGTCTTCTTAACCTCTCCCCGCAGAAGAGCGGGGAGAGGTTAGATCGCAACTACTGCACGGCGCCTGCAGCCCGCAGCGCTTCGATCGCGTGGTCGTCATAGCCCATCTCGCGAAGGATCTCCGCGCTGTGCTGGCCGAGGGATGGCGGGAGATGCGGCTTGCGCTTGGTTTCGCCGCCGATCCAGATCGGGCTGTTGATGGTGAGGATGTCGGTGCCCTCGAACGGCACCAGGACGTCGTTGTCCTTCATCTGCTGATCGTTCGGAATGTCGTCGAGGATACCGACAAAGCCGAATACGAGCCCCTGGCCATCGAGGCGCTGGCGCCAGTCGGCGAAATCGCGCGTGATGAACACCTCGTCGAGGATCTTGATCAGGTCGACCGAATTGGCATGGCGATCCGGCTTGGTGGCGAAGCGCGGATCGTCGAACAGATCCGGGCGCTCGATGCATTTGGTGAAAGCGGGCCACTGCCGCTCTTCGGCCAGCAGCGACAGCATGATCCAGCGGCCGTCGCGGCACTTGTAATGATTGGTCACGGCATTGAGCGCCTCGTGGCGGCCGCGGCGCTTCTCGAAGGTCGCGCCGACCAGCTTGGCCTGCGCCAAGACGCTGGACGACCACACACCATTGGCCATCAGGTTTGATTTCACCTGGCAGCCCTTGCCGGTCTTTTCACGCTTGTAGAGCGCGGTGACGATGGCGCCATAGAGCGCCATGGCGCAGGGGTGGTCGCCCATGCCGGCGATGGAGCGCGCCGGCACCGTGTCCTCATCGGCGCGCACCAGATCCATCATGCCGGAGCGGGCCCACCAGGCGGTGGAGTCGAAGCCGGGCTTGTCGGCCTCGGCGCCCCTGTCGCCATAGCCGGTGAAGCAGGCATAGATCAGCTTCTCGTTCAGCGGCGCGATGTCCTCATAGGCGATCTTCAGCCGCTTGCGCACCGGCGGCGGGAAATTGGTGATGAAGACGTCGGCCTCGGCGATGAGCTTGTAGAGCACCTCGCGGCCCTCGGGCTTGGCGAGATCGAGCGCGAGGCTCTTCTTGTTGCGGCTCTCCATCATCCAGGCGTAGTTGTGCTCGCTCTTGGGATAGCCGGGGAGGTTGGGCAGGTTGCGATAGGGATCGCCGGCGCCCGGCGGCTCGATCTTGATGACGTCGGCACCGAAGTCGGACAGCACGGTCGCGGCGGCCGGTGCGGCGATAAAGCTCGCGCAATCCAGAACCTTCAGCCCCTTGAACAAACCGTCTTCCATCATGTCACTCCCGTCGTCTTGTTGTTCTTGCCGTCTGCCGGAATTTAATTCCACGGCGACTCCAGCGGCGCATTTGAACCATCTTGCAAGGGTGATGCAACGGCCGGAAACGGGACGCTGTGTCGCTAGTCGTTCGCTGTCATCAATGCTGCATTGCCACCGGCGGCAGCGGTGTTGATGCTCACGGTCTGCTCGGTGGCAAAGCGCGCGAGGTAATGCGGGCCGCCGGCTTTCGGTCCGGTGCCCGACAGGCCGAAGCCGCCAAAAGGCTGCACGCCCACCACGGCGCCGATCATGTTGCGGTTCACATAGACATTGCCGACCTGCAGGCGCGCGATGGTGCGCTCGATCATGTCGTCGATGCGCGAATGGATGCCAAGCGTCAGGCCATAGCCGGTGGCGGCGATGTCGCTGAGCACCTTGTCGAAGTCGGCAGCGCGATAGCGCACCACATGCAGCACCGGGCCGAACACTTCCTCGGTGAGCTGCCTTGTGCTGGGGAGTTCGAACACATGCGGCGCGACGAAATTGCCGGATGGCGCGACGCCGGCATGATGCAGGCGGGCCTCGGCCTTCATCCGTGCGATGTGCGCATCGAGCTTCTGCTTCGCTTCGGCGTCGATGACGGGGCCGACATGCACCGACGGATCGGCGGGGTCGCCGATCTTCAATTCGCGCGCGGCGCCGACGATCATTTCGATCATGCGGTCGGCGACATCGTCCTGCACGAACAGCAGCCGCAATGCCGAGCAGCGCTGGCCGGCGGAGCGGAAGGCGGATATCACCACATCGTCGGCGACTTGTTCGGGCAGGGCGGTGGCATCGACGATCATGGCATTGATGCCGCCGGTCTCCGCGATCAGCGGAACGATCGGGCCGTCCTTGGCGGCGAGTGTGCGATTGATGCTGCGCGCCACTTCGGTCGAACCGGTGAAGACGACGCCGGCCACGGCGGGATGCGCGACCAGTGCGGCGCCGATGCGGCCGTCGCCCTGGACCAGATGCAGTGCATGGCCGGGTAGGCCGGCCTCATGCAGCAGCGCGACAGCCATCGCCGCAATACGCGGCGTCTGTTCGGCCGGTTTGGCGATGACCGCATTACCCGCCATCAGGGCCGCTGCGACCTGGCCGAGAAAGATCGCCAGCGGAAAGTTCCACGGCGAGATGGCGACGAAAACCCCGCGGCCGCGAAGCTGCAGCATATTGCTCTCACCGGTCGGGCCGGGCAGCGCCTCGCCGCTGCCGAACAGTTGTCGGCCCTGCGCAGCATAGTAACGGCAGAAATCAACGGCCTCGCGGACTTCGCCGAGCGCATCGTCCAGCGTCTTGCCGCCCTCGCTTTGCAGGAGGGCGATGAAAGCGGCCCGTCGTTGCTCGAGCAGGTCAGCGCTTCGTTCGAGCATCGCGGCGCGTGCATTTGCCGGAGTCTGGCTCCATTGGGCAAAGCCGGTCGTCGCATCGGCGATCGCCTTGTTCGCCTGTGCGGGCGACGCTTCGGAAATGGCGTTGTTCGTCGGCTTGCTCGCAGCAATATCCGCCAGTATGCGATCCAGCGCCTTGCGATCGCCGAACTCGATTCCCGATGAGTTGATGCGATCGGCGCCGTAAAGATCGCGCGGCAGTGGAATGCTTGCATGGCTCGCTCGATCGGCGCTGCCGATCAACTCCGCTGGCCGCTGCAGGAGTGATGAGACCGTCACGTTCTCATCCGCTGCAATCGCCACGAAGGACGAGTTGGCGCCATTCTCCAGCAGCCGGCGCACGAGATAAGCGAGCAGGTCGCGGTGGCTGCCGACCGGCGCATAAGTCCGCCAGCGGACATCCGGACGATCCTTGCCGAGCTGCGCATAGAGCGCGTCGCCCATGCCATGCAGGCGCTGGAATTCGTAGCCGCCGCTGGTGCCTGCCAATTCGAGAATGGTCGCCACCGTCAGCGCATTATGCGTGGCGAATTGCGGAAAGATGCGTGGGCGCAGCGCCAGCAGTTTTTGCGCGCAGGCGACATAGTTGAGATCCGTCATCGCCTTGCGCGTGAAGACGGGATAGCCGTCCAGCCCGCGTTCCTGCGCGCGCTTGACCTCGGTGTCCCAATAGGCGCCCTTCACCAGCCGCACCATCAGCCGGCGATCATGCTTTCGCGCGAGCGCGTCGATGTGGTCGATCACATCCATGCAGCGCTTCTGATAGGCTTGGATTGCGAGGCCGAACCCGTCCCAGCCCTTGAGCGAGAGATCGGCGATAACAGCATCGATCACATCGAGCGATAGTTCCAGCCGGTCGGCTTCCTCGGCATCGATGGTGAAATTGAGGTCGTAGCCTTTGGCCTGTTTGGCCAGCGCGATCAGTCGGGGCACCAGTTCGCTCATCACGCGCTTGCGGCTCACGGCCTCGTAGCGCGGATGCAAGGCGGAGAGTTTGACCGAGATGCCCGGCCGGTCGGGCAGCGGCTTGTTGCCTGCGGCGCGGCCGATGGCGTCGATCGCGGCAGCGTAGGACTCATCATAGCGCTGGGCATCGTCGGCGGTGCGGGCACCTTCGCCGAGCATGTCATAGGAATAGCGCGGTGCGCGCTCGCTGGCCTTGTTGGCGCGGTCCAGCGCATCGCCGATGGTTTCGCCAAGGACAAAGTGACTGCCCATCAGCCGCATCGCCTGCCGTGTCGCGGTGCGTACGGCGGGGAGGCCGATCCGCTTGGCGAGGCGGCCGAGCGTACCCTGCGGCGTCTCGCCGGGCTGGATCGCGCGTTGTGACAGGCCGAGCGCCCAGGCCGAGGCATTGACCAGAAATGCCGTCGATTTCGTTTCATGATGGATGAAATCGCCATCGGCGAGCTTGTCCTCGATGAAGGCGTCGGCGGTGCGGCTATCCGGCACGCGCAGCAGCGCTTCGGCGAGCACCATCAGCGCAAGGCCTTCCTTGGTGGACAGGGCATATTCGCGCAGCATGTCCTCGACGCCGCCGAAGCGGTTGTCACGCGCACGGATGGCGCTGATCAGCCTGGCGGCCGTGATGTCGATGCGCGCGTCCTGTTCCGGCGTCAGTCTGGCATCCGCCAGCAATTGGGTCGCGATAGCGGTATCGTCAGATGCGTAAGGGGCCGAGAAAGCGGACATCATGGGAGCCTTGAAATGCGAAACGACTCGGACGCAAAGCGCGAGCGCTTGGCATCATAGGAGCCCTCGGCTAGTTTCGGCAAAAGCTTCGATAGGGCGGTGACGGATTGATGTCGTTCGATAATTTTCAACGCGGCGCGCTCGCCGCTGCCGTTCTGTTCGGCCTCGCACAGGCCTCGCCGGCCCGCGCCATCGAGATGTCGCCCGCCGTCGCCGATCTCTACACATCGGTGTCGATCTATCCGCCATCGGCGAGTTCCATGACGGTGTGCTACGGCTTTGTCTGTCGCCGCCGCCACATCTTCGATTTCTCGACGGCCGATCGTGCGGCGCTTGCGAAGATCATGGCGTCCGGCAAGGCATCGCCCGCCGCCGAGCGCGCCGCGGCCCAGAAGGCCGTGATCTGGTTCGATCGCCGCCTCGGTCCGGTGCTCGGCACCGACAAACGCGTCGCCAAGGCGGATATCCGCCATCGCGATGATGCGCATAATTACGATTGCTGGGACACGACGCGGAACGTCACCAGCCTGCTGCTGATCATGCAGAACTGGGGCATGCTCAAGCATCACACCGTCGGCAATCCGCATTATCGCGGCAATGCGCTGGCGCTGCAGACCCCGCACAATACGGCAGTGCTGCGCGACAAGGCGACGGGTACCGACTGGGCGGTGGATATGTGGACACAGGCCTATCTGCAGCCCCCGGCGGTGATGCCGGTCACGCAATGGGTCAAGGAAGACTGAGCATCTAGGAAGACAGCCGCGGCCGCAGGATGGGTCG
>JAEXYA010000042.1 GCA_023451825.1 Pseudomonadota bacterium | reverse complement strand
TCTGTAGGGTGGGCAAAGCGCAGCGTGCCCACCATCACGTGCTGTGAAAGGGAAGGTGGGCACGCTGCGCTTTGCCCACCCTACATTCCCATCAGCTAGCAGGCGCACCTTCGATCGCGCTCTGCACTGCCCACGAAATATCGGTGTTGAGCTGAAACGCCACCGAGCCTTCATCGACGATCGCCTGCGGATTCACCGCGCGCTTGCCGGCATCATCCAGCGCGTTGCGATAGTCGTTCTTCAGCGCGCCGAGATCGGCATAAGCCGGAAAATCGTAGAAGGTCAGTTCGCTCGGCGTCAGGCCCGGCTTCTTGGCGAGCAGCCGCTTGAGAATCTGGCCGCCCGAGAGATCGCCGAGATAGCGCGTATAGGCGTGGGCGATCAGCAGTTCACCATCGCCCTTCGCAGCATCCTCGATGCGCTTGGCGTAAGCCGTGCCTTCGGCGAGCACCGGCACCTGCGCAAAGTCGCCGCCACATAGCGCCTCGAGATCGGCCTTCAGCGCAGTCGCGCGATCAAGCCGATAGGCGGCAAGGGTGGCGAGCAGAGGATGATCGCGATGGGCTTCGAGCCCGGCTTCCAGCGCCTGATAGGCCGGCAGCAGGTTTCGCTGCAACAAAATATAACCCTCGCGGCTGGCCTCGCCGCGCAGCATGTCGCGGATGATGCCGGAGCGCTCGGCCTCGGTATGCAGGGTCTTGGTGGAAAGATAGAGGTCGGTCACGACGCTGGCTGGCGCGGTGGGCTGGTGCGTCGTCATGGTATCTCCGGTATGGGCGTCTGCAAATGCCGGCCGGCACCATAGCAGCTGCGGGAAATGTCACAAGTTTCCGTGGGTTAGAGCGGTTCCAGCCTTGTCGCGTGGCGCCCGGACATGCCAGAACGGCGGCCAAACCTGCCGTTTCCGGAGACCTGATGACCGCCCCGCTCGACCTGTTCCGCCACACCGCCACTTTCGCCGGCACGGACCCGCTCCGCCAGGCCACCGCGGCTGCAGTCGATGCCATCGCGACGGCATCCATCGAGATTTCGGAACTGATCAGCCGCGGCGCACTCGCCGGCATCACCGGCGCCGCGCAGGGCAGCGAGAATGCCGATGGCGATGTGCAGAAGGATCTCGACGTCCGCGCCGACGACATGATCCGCGCCGCGCTGAAGGATGTCGCCTGGGGTGCGCTCGCATCCGAGGAAGCCGAGTCGGCTGATATCCGCGACGGCGGCGGTCTCATCGACATCGCCTATGATCCGCTCGACGGCTCGTCGAATATCGAGACCAACATGACCGTCGGCACGATCTTCTCGATCGTGCCATCCGTGGCAGGGCAGGCGCCGTTCACGTCGCCGGGCCATACGCAGGTTGCCGCGGGCTTCGTCGTCTACGGTCCGCAGACCTCGCTGGTGCTGACGCTCGGCGACGGCGTTCACATCTTTACGCTGGACCGCGCGACGCGCAGCTACAAGCAGATCCGCGCCCATGTGCAGATCGCAGCCGACTGCGCCGAATACGCCATCAACGCCTCGAACCATCGCCACTGGGAATCTCCGGTGCGTGATTTCGTCGATCAGTGCCTCGCCGGCAAGGACGGCGTGAAGGCGAAGAACTTCAACATGCGCTGGATCGCGGCGCTGGTCGCCGAAGTCTATCGCATTCTCGTGCGCGGCGGCGTGTTCTTGTATCCGGGCGATGCGCGCGCCGGCTACAGCGACGGCCGTCTGCGCCTCGTCTATGAAGCGCATCCGATGGCCTTCATCGTCGAACAGGCGGGTGGTGCAGCGACGACAGGCCGGCAGCGCATTCTCGATGTGGCGCCGACGGCGATCCATCAGCGCATCCCGCTGATCATGGGCTCGACAAACGAAGTCGCCTGTCTCGAGGCGTTGCATCGCGATGCGGATGCCGTGTCCGTGCAGGCGGCGGAATAACTACACTTTTGACGCTGCCGTAGGGCGGATGAGCGAAGCGTCATCCGCCGACCGAGCTCATAGCTGAAACTCCGCAGCGGATGACGCTTCGCTCATCCGCCCTACATTCGAGCCATTCAAAGCTACACACCTTCTAATCGCCGAGCCCCGAAACCGGTTGAGCGGCACGGTCCCAAAGCCTAGACAGGCGGCGGGGTCGCGAAGGGAAAGCTCATGCTGCCACAGCCGGTCAAAGCCGCCGATATCACCGACGAACATTCGGCGCAGACCTATCTCAACCAGGCGATCATGACGACGTTCTGCCGCGTGCTGGACAGTTCGCGCCTGCCGCCCGATGTGGTGATGAAGCTCTTGGCCTCGGCCCTCGGCCAGACCTATCGCGAAGTCGCGGCTGCCCATCAGGATGGCGGTTGCCCCTGTGGCTGGCGTCCGCAGCCGATCACGGATATCGAGATCATGCGTGCCTCGCTCGAAGACGGCGCCGCTCCGCGCCGCATCGATGACCTGCTCAGCATGGCGGCAGCCGGCAGGGCCTAAGGCAAATCTGCCCGCATACGCGCCTGTTGCATCGCAAACCGTCATTGCCCGCGCGGGCAGTGGCGGCGTTTTGTCGTCTCACGATCATCTGATGACACGCATGCGCGGATACTGTTAGATTCCTTTAGGCCTAAACTTCTGGCCCGATCCTTGAATGATTGTCGCGACCCTTATTGCTTCCAGCAGAGTGCCGCATGACATCGTCTTCCGCCGCCAGATTACCCCGAGCCGAGGTTGCAGACGTGCCCGACTCCATTCCCGTATGGCGCGCCGTGGCCCGCGCGATTGCCGATATCGGTGCCAAGCGCTGTTTCGGCCTGGTCGGTGGCGCCAATTTCAAGGTGACCTTGGGGCTTACCGATCTCGGCGTCGACTTCATCGCCGCGCGCCATGAAGGCGGTGCGGTAAGCATGGCCGATGTCGCGGCCCGACTGACGCGCGACCTTGTTGTGGTCAGCGTCACCGCAGGCCCGGGTCTCACCAATGCGATCACCGGCATCGGCGAGGCCGCCAAGAGCGACACGCCGTTGCTCGTGCTGGCGGGCGATGTCGTCACCGGTGACAAGCAATCGGCTTTTGCTTTTAATCAGTCCGAACTCGTGCATGCCGTCGGCGGCGAATGGCGGCAAATCGCGGACCCGCAGACGGCTTATCTCGAAACCTGGAATGCGGCGGCGCGCGCGATCCGGGAGCGCAAGCCGGTGGTGCTCAGCCTGCCCATCGATGTCCAGGACATGTCTGTCAGCGCGACCATGGGCAAGCGGCATCCGCCGCTGATGCCGCGTCGGACGCTTCATGCAGAGAAGCTTGCTGAACTGGTCGCAACGATCCGCACGTCGCGCCGGCCGTTGATCCTTGCCGGTCACGGCGCTGTGGTTGCCGATGCGCAGCCCTTGCTGGTCGAACTCGCCGACAAGCTCGGCGCGCTGCTCGCGACCTCGATCCAGGCACACGGCATGTTCTCTGGCCATCCGTGGAATCTCGGCATTGCTGGCGGCTTCTCGTCACCGGCGGCGGCAGAATTGATCGCGCAAAGCGACATGATCCTGGCCTTCGGCATGTCGCTGAATATGTGGACGACGAAAAAGGGAAAGCTGATCGACGATCACGCGCAGCTGGTGCAGATCGATGTGGAGCAGGGTCGTATCGGCAAGCATCGCCCGGTCGATCTCGAACTTGAAGGCGATGCCGCGCAGGTGACGACGGCACTGCTGGAGGCGCTGTCGGCGGATGATGTCGCGGGGATTGGCTGGCGCACGCCGGAAGTTGCGGCCGTCATCGACAGCAAGAGCAATCGCAACGCGCCTTTCGAGGACACCAGCAGTGGCGAGCACATCGATCCGCGCACACTGAGCAAGGCGATGGATGATCTGCTGCCGAAGGATCGTACCGTCGTGGTCGATGGCGGCCATTTCGTCGGCTGGGTGGCGCGTTATCTGTCGGTGCCCGATCATCGCGGCTGGTGCATCCCGATCGCCTTCCAGTCCATCGGTCTCGGTCTCGCCGGCGCCATCGGCGCCGCGGTGACGCAACCGGATCGGCTGACGGTGTTGGCCGTCGGCGATGGCGGGTTTCTGATGTCGATCGCGGAGCTGGAAACGGCGGTCCGGTTGAAGCGGCGCATCTGCATCTTCATCTACAATGACAGCGCGTACAGCGCCGAGGTGCATCACTTCGTGCCGGAGGGATATTCCGCCGCGATGGTGCAATTCCCGGTCACCGATTTCGCGGCAATTGCGCGCGGCTATGGCGCCGATGGCTGTGTGGTGAAGACGCTGGATGATCTCGATGCCGTGAAGCGCTGGGTCGAGGCCGGCGCGCAAGGCGTCTTCATCGTCGATGGGCGCATCAATCCGAAACTTATTGCAGATTGGTATCGCGAGATTTTTGGATCGGCGAATTTGTAGTGTCAGAGACTGAACGCTCCGCCTGTGAGCGGAGCGTTCAGTCGTTTCATGCAGCTGCGTTGTTGGAGCGCGAGGTGTCGATGCCGCGCAACCATTCCTGCGCCACGGTCAAATCCGCCTGCGACAGCTGATGCCCGATCGGCAGCGTGCGATGCTGCACATCGGCACCGGCCTTCGCCAGTTCAACCGCCAATCGCTGCGCATTGCTCGCCGGAATGATCGGATCGAACTGCCCCGAAACGATCAGCACCGGCTTGCCGGCCAGCTTGACCGCAGGCGGATCACTCAGCGGCACCATGGCCCGCAACAGGATCGCGCCGGCGAAAATCTCCGGTCGCAATTGCAGCACCGCTGCGGCGATATTCGCACCGTTCGAGTAGCCGAGCGCGACAGGTGCCGGCAGGTCGTAACGCTTGCGGGCATCATTCACGAAATCCGCAAGCGCATTGGCACGGTGGCGCAGATCGTCTTCATCGAACACACCTTCCGCCAACCGGCGGAAGAAGCGCGGCATGCCGTTCTCGAGCACCTGGCCACGTGGCGACAGCAGCGATACGCCGGGCGCGACCGCCTGGCCGAGCGGCAAGAGATCATTCTCGTCGCCACCCGTGCCATGCAGCAGCAAGAGGGGCGTGGCTTCGTGCCGGTTGCCCGGCACGAAGCGATGGATGTGAGACAGGTCGGTCATGCCGATACCTCATTCGTTGTGAGCGGCGGCAACACGCCCTCGATCTCGCTGCGATGCTTCTCGAGGAAAGCCGGCAGCTTCAGGTCTTCGCCGAGAGACTCGACGGGCTCGTCCACGGCAAAGCCGGGGTCGTCGGTGGCGATTTCGAACAGCACGCCGCCGGGTTCGCGGAAATAGACCGAGCGGAAGTAGTTGCGATCCTTCTGCTCCGTCACGTGCTGGCCATGTGCCTCGACAAGCTTGCGGCTCATCTCGGCCTGCTCGGCATCGTCCTTGGCGCGGAAGGCGACGTGATGCACCGAACCGCGACCCTGGCGACCCGGCAGGAAACCGCCGGCCTCGTAGATATCGACCACATTGCCTTCGACGGAATCGCCGGTGAGGCGGATGATCGAGCCCTCGCGGGCGACTTCCTTGAAGCCGAACACGTCGGTAAGGATCGCGCTCGTCTTCTCGGCCTTCTCCAGCAGCAGCGTCACGCCATGGAAGCCGCGGATGGCGTGCTCGGCGGGGATATCGCCATTGCTCCAGCCCGCTTCATTCTCCGCACCCGGGACGCCCACGAGCGCGAGGCTCATGCCGTCCGGATCGGTGAACGGCAGCACGCTCTCGCCAAAACGCTTTTCGAGCGCCTCATGGGCGATGCCCTGCGCGATGAAGCGATGCGTCCAGTAGCCGAGCGAACTGGCCGGCACGCGGAATGCGGTCTGCTGGGTCTGGCCGACGCCACCGCGACCGGGTGCGGCATGCTCCCACGGGAAGAAAGTCAGGATCGTGCCCGGCTTTCCGGTCTCGTCGCCGTAGTAGAAGTGATAGGTGCCGGGATCGTCGAAATTGACCGTCTTCTTGACGAAGCGCAGGCCCAGCGCGCGGGTATAGAAATCGAAATTGCGCAGCGCGGGGCCGGCGATGGCGGTGACGTGATGGATGCCTGACATGGTCTTGTCTCCGGTTTGGGAGGGCATATCGCTCTCCGTTGCCGGGATAATTGGTCCGATCCACCTGAAAGACAATCTGGTGGTTTGTGACAAGACTGTCTATGATTTGAGGACAATCAATCTCCGGCCCTCATCCTGAGGAGCGGCCTCTTGGCCGCGTCTCCCAGCGAATGGCAAAGCCATTCGCAAGGGATGGAAGCAAGCTCGGAGCCAGGTCAGCTCATGGTTCGAGACGCGCGCCAAGCGGCGCGCTCCTCACCATGAGGGGCGGAGTGAATGCGGAATGGATAAGTTGGTCAGCCTGCGGGCTTTCGTCAAAGTGGTCGAGCTCGGAAGCTTCTCGGAGGCCGGGCGGCAGTTGCGCCTGTCGCGCTCGGCGATTTCGAAATATGTCGGCGAGCTCGAAGAGAGTCTCGGCGTGCAGTTGCTGAACCGTACGACGCGCCATGCCAGCGCAACCGAAAGCGGGCAGACCTATTTCGAACGCGCCATGACCATCCTTGCCGACATCGATGCCGCCGACCAGGCCGTTGCACAGGCGCAGTCATCCCCGCGGGGACTGCTGCGGGTCAATGCGCCGATGTCGTTCGGTACGCTGCAGCTCGGGCCGGCGGTGGCCGATTTCATGGCGACGTGTCCGGAGCTGCAGATCCAGCTTGTGCTGTCCGACGATCAGGTCGATCCGATGCAGGGCGGTTTTGATGTGACGCTGCGGATTGCCGATCTGGAATCCTCCAGCCTGATCGCACGCAAGATCGTTGCCATCGATCGCGCCGTCTGCGCATCACCGGACTATCTGAAGGAGCACGGAACGCCAAAGCTCCCCGAGGATCTGCGCAAGCATGCACTGCTGACTTACGGACTCCTGCTCACGGGCAATCAGTGGAAGCTCACCGGAAAAGATGGCGATCATTGGATCCAGCCGAGCTGGACACTGTGTGTCAACAATGCCGAAGTGTTGCGCGATGCCGCGATCGGCGGACGGGGGATCGCGCTGCTGCCGACCTTTATCGCAGGCAACGCGTTGCGGGCCGGCTCGCTGCAGCGGGTGCTGAAGTCATACACGGCACCGCCATTGACGCTCTATGCGATCTATCCGCCGACGCGGCATCTCGCGGTCAAGGTGAGGCTGTTCATCGATTTCCTCGTTGCCCGCTTTGCAGGCACGCCGAGCTGGGATGCAAAGCTCTAGCGCCAGACCGAGCGCATGCGCGCGTTGATATCGAAGCGCACATTCGGCATCGCGCTGCGCGCCGTTTCCGATCCGGCGCGGGGCCAGCTGGTGCGCTCGAATAGATGCAGAAGCGCTTCCGGAATGAAGCGCGTGCGTGACGCATAAACGTGACGGTCGCCATTCGATTGCTGGCCATGGGTGAAGAAGCGCTGCGGCACCATCAGATGCAGGTCGTCCTTGGCGCGCGTCATCGCCACATAGAGCAGGCGGCGCTCCTCCTCGATCTCGGCCGATGTGCCGGTGCCGAGGTCGGACGGCATGCAGCCGTCGACCACGTTCAGCACATAGACCGATTTCCATTCCTGCCCCTTGGCGGAATGAATCGTGGAGAGGATGAGATAGTCGTCGTCGAGCAAGGGCACGCCGGATTGATCGCTGGTGGCATCGGGCGGATCCAGCGTCAGTTCGGTGAGGAAGCGCTCGCGCGATGGATAGCCGGCGGCGATCGATTCCAGCTGGATCAGATCGGCGCGCCGCGTCAGTGCATCCTCATGGATGCGGTCGAGATGCGGCTCGTACCAGCGACGCGCCAGCTCGAGTTCGGCGGGCCAGCCGGCGCGGCCGGATTTGATCTCGCTGACCACATCGACGAAGCAGCGCCAGTCATGGGCTGCGCGCGGCGGCGAGGGCGCCAGCGCGAGTGCGGTGATCGGATCGGGCGATGCGATCATGTGATCGAGCGCCTTTTGCGCCGAGGCAGGTCCAACACCGGGGAGCAGCTGCATCAATCGAAACCCGGCAACGCGATCACGCGGATTCTCGACGAAGCGCAGCAGCGCGAGCATGTCTTTCACATGCGCGGCATCGAGGAATTTGAGGCCGCCGAATTTCACGAAAGGAATGTTTCGCCGCGTCAGTTCGATCTCCAGCGGGCCGCTATGCGACGAGGTGCGGAACAGGACGGCCTGTTCCTTCAACCGCGCGCCGCCTTCGCGATGATCCAGCACGCTTTCGACAATGGCGCGCGCCTGGTCGGCTTCATCGCGGATGGTGACGATCTGCGGCTTTGCTGACGACTCGCGCTCGGTGCGCAGGTTCTTGGTAAAACGCTCACGGGCGAGGCCGATGACGCCATTGGCTGCGGCGAGGATGGTCTGGGTCGAGCGATAATTGCGATCAAGCGTAATGATGGTCGCTGGCGGCGCGAACTGTTTCGGGAAGTCGAGAATGTTTCGGACGGTGGCCGCGCGAAACGAATAGATCGACTGGGCGTCATCGCCGACCACGGTGAGACCGTGACCTTGCGGCTTCAGCGCCATCAGGATGGTCGATTGCAGGCGATTGGTGTCCTGATATTCGTCCACCAGCACATGATCGAAGCGGCCTCCGATATGTTCGGCAAGCTGCGGCTCGCTCGCCATCTGCGCCCAGTAGAGCAGGAGGTCATCGTAATCGAGCACGTTCTGTTTCTGCTTGGCCTCGACATAGCCGGCAAACAAATCGCGCAATTCCGCCGCCCAGCCGGCACACCACGGGAAGCTTGCCGCTAGCACCTGCTCCAGCGGCGTCTCCGCATTCACGCAGCGTGAATAGATGGAGAGGCACGTGCCCTTGGTCGGAAAGCGGTTCTCGGTTCTGGAGAAACCGAGGTCGTGCCTGACCAGATTCATCAGGTCGGCGGAATCTTCGCGGTCATGGATCGTGAAAGCCGGATCGAGGCCGATCTGTTCGGCATAGTCGCGCAGCAGGCGCGCACCGATGCCGTGGAAAGTGCCGGCCCAGGTCAATGCGTCGGTCATCACGCCGGCATCGTTGCCGATCACCTTCCGCGCGATGCGCTCGACGCGCTTGCTCATCTCGCTGGCGGCGCGGCGTGAAAAGGTCATCAAAAGAATGCGGCGCGGATCGGCGCCATTGACGATCAGATGCGCCACGCGATGCGCCAGCGTATTGGTCTTGCCGGAACCGGCGCCGGCGATCACCAGCAGTGGCGCGGACGGCGTGGTGTTCTGCTCGCGCACGCCATGTTCCACGGCGGCACGTTGTTCCGGATTGAGCGTGTCGAGATAGGCGGCTGAAGCGAGCAAGGGCGTGATCCGAGATGACGAATCACGCTCGCTGATTCCCGTTCTGTTCGCAATGAAACTCGTTCGTAGGATGGGTTGAGCGCAGGCGCGGAGCGCCGGAGCGAAAACCCATCAGCCGAGCCTGCGCAGGGGGACGTGATGGGTTTTCGCTTCGCTCAACCCATCCTTCGGCCGCGGAGCTCGCCTTTACGCGGCCCGCACCTCGCGCAGGAACGCATCCACCTGCGTCTTCAGGTCTTCGCCATTGCGCGAGAGTTCCCCGGCGGACTCGACGACCTGCGAGGCGGCGATGCCGGTTTCGCGGGCGGCTTCGTTGACCCCGGCAATGTTCTGCGAGACCTCGCCGGTGCCGCGCGCGGCTTCCGCGACGTTGCGGGCGATCTCCAACGTGGCGGCGCCCTGTTCCTCGACAGCGGCGGCGATGGTGCTGGCGATCTCGCTGACGCGGCCAATGGTGTTGGTGATGTTCTGGATCGAATCCGCCGACAGGCGCGTGGCGTTCTGAATCGAAGACACCTGGGAGGAAATCTCGTCAGTCGCCTTCGATGTCTGGGTGGCCAGCGCCTTTACTTCGGAGGCGACGACGGCAAACCCCCGTCCGGCTTCACCTGCGCGGGCCGCCTCGATGGTGGCGTTGAGCGCGAGCAGGTTGGTCTGTGCGGCGATTTCGCTGATGAGCTTCACCACATCGCCGATCTTCTGCGCGGCTTCGGCAAGGCTCTGGACTTCACCATTGGTGACATTGGCCTGCGAGACGGCATCGCCGGCCACGCGAGCGGATTCATTGACCTGCTTGGCGATTTCGCTGATCGAGGCGTTGAGTTCCTCGACAGCCGCAGCGACGGCCTGGGCGCTCTGGGTCGCTTCTTCGGACGCGGCAGCAACGGCGGCGGTCTGGTTGGTCGATTCTTCCGCGGTGGCCGCCATCGACTGTGCGGTCTGGCGCAGTTCGGTCGAGGCCGAACTGACGGCGCTGACGACGCCGCCGACGCCGCTCTCGAAGCGTGCGGCGAGGGCATTCATCGTGTCACGGCGCTCATGCTGCGCGCGCGCGCGCTGTTCGTCCTGCGACGCGCGCAATTGCTCGGTTTCGATCAGGCCGGTCTTGAACACTTCGACGGCACCGGCCATCGAGCCGATCTCGTCGCTGCGGCCGGCACCGGGCACGGCGATATTGTGATTGCCGCCGGCGATGGTGCGCATCGCGGCCTCCAGGGCGTTGATCGGCTTCGCCATGCTGCGACCCATGAAGGTGGCGACGGCAGCTGCCAGCATGAGCACGCAGACCGACGCGATTGCGAGCCAGGTCAGCGAGCTACGCGTCAGGGCCTGATAGGAGCTGGCGTCACGCACGATTTCGAATACGGCCACCGGTTCGCCGGAGAAGCTCTTGATCTGACCGAAGGAGGTCGCGGACGCGCGGCCGTTCAATTCGCCCTGCTGGATGATCACATCACCGGACAGTGCGCGGCGGATCACATTCGGATCGACGGCGGCGCCGGTGAATGTCGTGGCCAGCGTCTTGGCGGCCTGGCCGTCCAGCTGGTGGATGGCAACATCGACCTTGAAGCGCGCCTTCATACTATCGACGAAAGCCTTGCCGAAAGGCGCGCCGACATCGACCACGCCAAGAATGTTGTTGCCGTCGATGATCGGCGCGGTACCGAACACGTTCAACACGTCGCGGCCCGGCTCAACGCCACCGATCGGTTTACGCGTGGTGGTCGCTTGCGCGACGGTTTTGCGGCGCGGCGTCATGTCGTCGTCAAAGGTCTTTGGATTGTGAACCCGCGCAAAGCCCGTGCCCGGCGGTGTCGCGACGGTGATCAGTTCAAGCCCGCGCGGCTTGATGCTGGCATAGGGCAGATCGAGCAAGGCCAGCGTCGCGGCGCGATCCTTGGCTCGTACAGCATCTTTCATCGCCGGCATGGCAGCGAGCGTCTCGGCGACCGACAGCGTCGTGCGGGTCTCGGCATTCAGAGCGGCAGTCAGATTGAGATAATCGTTTTGTAGTTCGCGCTCGAGCGCGGTATCCACAATGGCTTGCTGCTGCCACATGCTGAAGGCGGCAAGCACGCCGCAGGAGCCAGCCGCGACCAGCGTGATGGCAACGATCATGCGTGCCGAAATCGACTTGAGTACCAACATCCGAAATGCCCCTTCCGCCGCAACTAACAAACTGTCGCGTTCGTAAAATCCCCAATTCAGCCTTAGGGACTTCCAGTGAAGGAGGTCTTAATTACCTTTCGACCTCAATTGATCAGGTAATATAGTGCTGCACTGCGGTCGTTTCGGATCGCTGGGCGAACAGCAGCGCGCGGAGTGGAGCTTCAGGAAGCTTCCCTGGCATCCGTGCTGTTGCTGGACATCGCATTGAGCAGCGATTCATGAACCTGGATCTTGGCGTCGTAGCTGATGAAACCGAGACGCCGGAATTTGTTCATGAAGTAGCTGACACGCGAACGCGTGGTGCCGATCATCTCGGCAAGCGTTTCTTGACTAATATCAATGTCGATCGGCCTGCTGCTGCCGTCGTCGCTGAAGCGAGCAAGTATCAGCAACAATCGCGCCAGGCGTTTCTCACTCGAATTGAACAGCTGGTCGACGAGGTCTTCTTCGATGCGGCTGTTGCGTGCCAGTAGATAGGCCATGAAGAACTCGGCCATGGCCGGTTCGTCCCGCAAGGTCGCGAGCATCGTTGCTTTGTTGATCGCCGCAATGGTCGAGTCTTCCATCGCGGTCGCTGTCGATGTGCGCACCGGAATGCCGTTGAGGCAGCACTCGCCGAAAAACTGCCCGGGCTCAAGCAGGCCGACCACCGCTTCCTTGCCCTGCTCGGACAGGACAGTAAGCTTGACCCGTCCCTGCAGGATGAAGAACACCGCGTCGGCATTGTCGCCTTGCCCGAAGATGAGCTGGTTCTTCCGGTGGTCTGCAATGGATTTGCCGGCGCCCGGCGTCGATAGGAAATAGGGGGCGTCGAAGTCAGTGACCGTGGGAATTCGCAGGACAGCGTGTCGCGTCATCATCACTCTCCGGATCACGTCGGATCGAATCTATTCGAGGTTGTGTTGCTTAACTCTTGTTTTAGATAATTGTATTTCGATTGTGAAGGGAGTCCAGCAAACAACCGTGCTGCATGATGAATCTATCAGCTTTGATAGGTACATAACTACGCAAATGAATTTGCTTAGGTAGCAGCTTCTGACGATCGTGTTCACCGTGGCGAAACGTCTGCGCCTCATGTTGGTTGCATCAACGCCTATTGTATCAGGGCCGGAGGCGGACGATGACCGCGCGCGCGACCGCTCTCGAATTGCGAGGGTTAACGAAACGTTTCGATCGCCTTGCCGTCGATGCGCTCGATCTCACGGTCTATGCCGGCGAGTTCTATGCGCTGCTCGGCGCCAATGGCGCGGGAAAGACAACGACACTGCGCATGGTTGCGGGACTGCTGCCGCCCGACGCGGGTGCGATCCAGATCGCTGATATCGATGCGCTCCGTGATCCCGTTGCAGCCAAGCAGGTGATGGCGTGGGTCTCCGATGAACCCATGATCTATGACAAGCTGACTCCGATCGAATATCTGGAATTCATCGCGGGCCTGTGGGGATGCGATCCAGCAGCAGCCGATGTGGCAGCGCACGAATTGCTCACCTCGCTCGGCCTTGCTGCGCATATGCATGAGCGCTGCGAGGGCTTTTCGAAGGGGATGCGGCAGAAAGTGGCTTTGGCTGGTGCGTTGGTGCACGATCCCTTGCTGATTATTCTCGACGAGCCGCTGACGGGGCTCGATGCCGTGTCGGCGCGGCATGTGAAGGGGCTGTTGCAGGCCCGTGTGCGCAGCGGCAGTACCGTGATCATGACCACGCATATTCTCGAAGTGGCGGAGCGCATGGCGGATCGGATCGGGGTGATCGCGGCCGGCCGATTGATCGCCGAAGGCACACTTGCCGAGTTGCGTCAGAAAATGGGTCAGAGCGACACCAGCCTCGAAGAGATGTTTGTCGCTTTGGTCGAAAACGCGTCGGCTGCCGCATGAGTGCTGCGTCCAGCGCGCTGTGGTTTGCGCGGCACGAATTTCGGCTCGGCTGGCGCGAAATGCTGGGCATGCTGACCGGCGGCCGGCGACGCCGGACGCGCAGCGCGACGATCCTGCTTTTCGTTTTTGTGATTTTCCTGCATCTACCGGCCTACGCAGTGGTCGGCCGCTTCGCCGATGTGCAGATGCCATTGGATCAGCAGAGCGCAATCATCATCACGGCAAGTGTCTTCCTGGCCTGGGCGCTGATCCTGTCGCAAGCGATCGAGTCCGTGACGCGCGTCTTCTATGCGCGCGCCGATCTCGATCTCATCGTCTCGTCGCCGGCGCCGCTGACCAATGTCTTCTCGGTGCGCATCGCTGCGATTGCACTCACCGTCACCGTCATGGCGGTGGTGCTGGCCACCCCCTTCATCAATGTGTTGGTCATGGGCGGTGGCACGCGCTGGTTTGCCGCCTATGGCGTGGTGGTTGCGATCGGCCTGTCGGCGTCAGCCTTGGCGATCGGCGTTGCGGTGGGCCTGTTCGAACTCTGCGGCCCCGCACGCACGCGGCTGGTGGCGCAGATCATTTCCGCCGTCACCGGCGCCGGCTTCGTGATCGCGCTCCAAGTGGCGGCGATCCTGTCTTACGGCACGCTGTCGCGCTTCGCCGTGCTGACATCCGATGCAGTCGTCGCCTTCGTGCCGGATGGTGCGAGCATTGCCTGGTGGCCGGCGCGGGCCATGCTCGGCGATGTCGCGGTGCTGCTGCCAATGCTGGCCGCAGCTCTGCTTCTGCTCGGCCTCACGATGGCACTGTTCTCACCGCATTTCGGCCGATACGTCGCGAGTGCCTCGCCGCAGCTGGCTTCGCGGAAGATCGGTCGGGCGAGACCTTTCCGCGCGATGTCGCGCCGGCATGCACTGCGTCGCAAGGAATTCAAGCTGCTATGGCGCGATCCCTGGCTGATGTCGCAGACGCTGATGCAGTTGCTTTATCTGCTGCCACCGGCCCTGATGTTGTGGCGTAGTTTTGGTGAAGGGCCGACCGCCTTTATCGTCCTGGTGCCGGTGATTGTGATGGCCGCCGGACAACTCGCCGGCGGTCTGGCCTGGCTGACGATCTCCGGGGAGGATGCCGCCGATCTTGTCGCGACGGCGCCGATGCCCGCATCGACATTGCTCAGCGCCAAGATCGAGGTTGTGCTGATCTGCATTGCCGCGATCTTCACGCCGCTGATCGCCGCACTGGCATGGGTATCTCTGCAGATGGCATCTGTCGCTATCGTCGCGACGATCGTGGCCGCGGCATCTGCGACATGCATCCAGCTCTGGTTTCGCGTTCCGGCGAGGCGCAGTCAATTCCGGCGACGGCAGACCTCATCGCGCATCGCGACGTTCGCCGAGGCGTTCTCGTCGATCGGTTGGGCCGCGACTGCGGTTCTGACACTGCTGCTGCCGGCCGCAGGTGCCGTTTCTGGCATCCTGACGGCCGGCATCGTCGCACTGGCGTGGAAGCTTAGCCCGAGCAGGGCGTAATCACTTCTGCAACGTCATCAGCAACAGCGAGCGCCCGGTCACCTGATACATCTCGCCGAACGGGAAGGTTTGTCCGCCCGGTGCATCCGGGATATTGGTGTCGATCAGGAGCTCCCAGCCTTTGCCGCCAAAAGCGTCCGGCATGGTGAAGTCCACCAGGCCTTCGAAGCCATTGAGGATCAGCAACATCGTCTGGTCGTCGGCCTGCTTGCGGATGCCGGTCTTTTGCGCGCGGCCGTCGAGCAGCATGCCGAAGCATTTGACGTTGCCGTCCTTCCAGTGCTCCTCCAGCATCGGCCCGCCATTGGCGTTGATCCAGGTGACGTCGCGGACGTCCAGGTGCGGATCGTGCTCGCCGGTGAGGAAGCGCGAGCGGCGCAGCACGGAACAGTCGCCGAGCAGGGCGATCAGCCGCTTGGTGAAAGCGTGCAGGTCCTTGCCTTCCGGGGTCCACTTCCAGTCGAACCACGAGATCTCGCTGTCTTGGCAATAGGCGTTGTTATTGCCCTTCTGCGTGCGACCGAATTCATCGCCGCCGAGCAGCATCGGGGTGCCCTGGGCGAACAGAAGGGTCGCCAGCATGTTGCGCTTCTGGCGTTCGCGGAGGGCAATGATGTTCTTGTCGTCGGTCGGGCCTTCGACGCCGCAATTCCACGACCGGTTATGCGAATGACCGTCCTTGTTGTCCTCGCCATTCGCTTCGTTGTGCTTCTCGTTGTAGCTGAAATTGTCGTTCAGCGTGAAGCCGTCATGAGCAGTGACGAAATTGACGCTGGCCCAGGCGCGACGGCCCTGATGGTTGAACATATCGGCCGATGCCGAAAGCCGCGGTGCCAATGCGGATACCGGGGCCTCGCCGCGCCAGAAGTCTCGTGCTGTGTCGCGAAACTTGTCGTTCCACTCCGCCCAGCCAGGCGGAAAGCCGCCAACCTGATAGCCGCCGGGGCCAATATCCCACGGCTCTGCGATGAGCTTCACGGTGGTGAGCAACGGGTCCTGATTGACCGCCTTGAGGAATCCGCTCTGCTCGGTGAAGCCATAGACTTCACGCGCGAGAATGGTGCCGAGATCGAAGCGGAAGCCGTCGATATGCATCTCGCGCACCCAGTAGCGCAGGCTGTCCGTCACCATGCGAATGACATTCGCATTGGAGAGATTGACGGTGTTGCCTGTGCCGGTATCGTTGATGTAGTAGCGCGGCTTGTCCGGCATCAGCCGGTAATAACTGGCATTGTCGATGCCCTTGAAGGACAAAGTGGGGCCCAGCTCATTGCCTTCGGCCGTGTGGTTGTAGACCACGTCGAGGATCACTTCGAGACCGCCGGCATGCAGCGCTGCGACCATTTCCTTGAATTCGCGCAGCGAGTTCGGCAGGTCGGAGGCATAGCGCGGATCGGGAGCGAAGAAGCCGATCGTGTTGTAACCCCAGTAATTGACCAGCTTCTTCTTCAGCAGATAGTCGTCATTGATGAAGGTGTGGACCGGTAGCAGCTCGACCGAGGTAATGCCCAGATCGGTGAGGTAATCGACGACAGCCTTGTTGCCGAATCCGGCATACGTGCCGCGCAGCTTTTCCGGCACATTCGGATTGAGTTTTGTAAATCCCTTGACGTGGGTCTCATAAACGATGGTGCGATCCCATGGCACCGGCTGCCGGCCGGCTTCACCGGTCCAGTCGAAATCGCGATCCACCACCACGCATTTCGGCATGAACGGCGCGCTGTCGCGTTCGTCGAAAGTCAGGTCGTCGCCGGTCTCCATCTTGTAGCCGAACACGGCCGGGTCCCATGTCAACGTGCCGGCATGGGCGCGCGCATAGGGATCGAGCAGCAGCTTGTTGTGATTGAAGCGATGGCCCTTCTCGGGCTCATAGGGACCATGGACGCGATAGCCGTAATATTGGCCCGGGCCGACATCGGGCAGATAGCCGTGAAATATCTCGTCCGTATATTCCGGCAACTCGATCCGCGTTTCCTTGTCGCCGTCGAACAGGCAGACTTCGACCTTGGTGGCATTGGCGGAAAACAATGCGAAGTTGGTCCCGTTGCCGTCCCAATGCGCGCCAAGCGGATAGGGAAGGCCTTCTTCAACAGCTTTGCTCACAATTGCCCCGTTCGGTCAAAATGGTGGAATGAAACGCGCACTATAACGGCGCCGGTTCGATTGCGTTGCACTGCAGAAAGCGCATTTCGGACATTATTTTCACGATTTCGCCGCGCGGTGATGACAACCGGTGACGATCAAGGAGCCTAAGCATGATCCAGTCCTTTCGCCCAAGCCGCCTCGCCTTGCTCGGCGCTCCCGTCGAGATCGGCGCCTCGCAATTGGGTACGTTGATGGGGCCGGATGCGATGCGAACGGCCGGGCTCAAGCCGTTACTGCAAGAATTGGGATTTACGGTCGAGGATCACGGCAACCTAGCGCCGCCGCAGCCGACCAGCACGGGCGCGCCACCGGCCAATGCCAAACATTATCGCGAAATCCAGACCTGGATACAGGCGCTCAGCAAGCGTAGCTTTGAGCTTGCGTCGTCGGGCGCGCTGCCGATTTTCATGGGCGGCGATCACAGCCTGTCCATGGGCTCGGTGAATGGCGTCGCGCGGCACTGGCATGCGCAGGGGCGCGAGTTGTTCGTGCTCTGGCTCGATGCCCATGCCGACTACAACACGCCGGGCACGACCATCACCGGCAATATGCACGGCATGTCCGCAGCGTTTCTATGCGGCGAGGCTGGCCTGGATGGTCTGCTCGGCAATGAGCCGCGGGCGTCAATCACGCCCGACCATCTCGATCTGTTCGGTATCCGCTCTATCGACAAGCTCGAAAAGGAGTTGATGAAGCAGCGCAAGGTCTCGCTGATCGATATGCGCCAGATTGACGAGTTCGGTGTTGGCGTGCTGATCCGCCGTGTCATCGAACGCGTGAAGGCGCGCAATGGCATGCTGCACGTCTCGCTGGATGTCGATTTCCTTGATCCGATCACGGCGCCCGGTGTCGGCACCATGGTGCAAGGTGGGGCGACCTATCGCGAAGCGCACCTGATCATGGAGCTGTTGCACGATTCCGGTTTGGTGTGCTCGCTCGACGTCGTTGAACTCAATCCTTTCCTCGACGAACGCGGGAGGACGGCACGGGTGATGGTCGAGTTGGTGGGCAGCCTGTTCGGCCAACAGATCACGGATCGGCCAACGCCGACCAACGCGATCATACCGGCCGAGTGAGCCTGTAGGACGGCCATCCTGCGCGGCTCGCTCGCATTTCGTTCCTCAGCAGGACTGGATTTATCTAACGGTTTCGTAACAAACCGCCGGAACGATCAAGGCCACGCCGGATTGCTTCCCCATCGTTACGCAACTGAGGAGCAGGTTATGATTAAGCATCTCGCCATCATCGCCGTTGCCGCGGCGGCTATTGGCAGCGCTACTCCGGTGACAACCGCAAGCGCGCAGGAAATCGGTGTGGGCGTCGGCCCAGGCGGTGTCACTGTAGGCGCCGTTGGCCGCGATCGTTACCGCGACTACGATCGTGACTATTATCGTGATCGCCGCGACCGCAACGAGACGGTCATCATCAAGCGCCAACGCGACCGCGATCGCGGCTACTATGATGGCGGCACCGAGCGTCGAACTGTCATAGAACGCTACTAAGATCGGCTGAGGCGAATCGGCGGTCCTTCCTCGGAAGGGCCGCTTTTTCGTGCCGATTTCTGCTCATTCTGTCGGGTTCAATCCGCACCATGACCATTCCAAGCAAAGCTTCCGCAGCATCCGTCTGGTGGCAGTCCGGCACCATCTATCAGATCTATCCGCGCTCATTCCAGGATTCCGACGGCGACGGCGTAGGGGATCTCAACGGGATCGTCAGGCGGCTGCCATATCTGCGCCAACTCGGCGTCGATGCCATCTGGATCTCGCCGATCTTTCCGTCGCCGATGGCGGACTTCGGCTACGACATTTCCGACTATGTCGATATCCATCCCCTGTTCGGCACACTCGACGATTTCGATGCATTGATCGACGCGGCGCATGAGCATGGCTTGCGCGTCATTCTCGATCTCGTGCCGAACCATACATCGGATGAGCATCCGTGGTTCGTCGAGAGCCGTTCATCCCAGGATAATCCGAAACGCGACTGGTATATCTGGCGCGATCCGAGGCCCGACGGCAGCGCGCCGACCAACTGGTTGTCCGAATTCGGCGGCAGCGCCTGGCAATATGATGAGGCTACGGGGCAATATTACTATCACGCCTTCCTCGACCGGCAGCCCGACCTCAACTGGCGAAATCCCGATGTGCGCGACGCCATCTATGAAGCGATGCGGTTCTGGATGCGTCGCGGCGTCGATGGGTTTCGCGTCGATGTGATCTGGCATCTGATCAAGGACGATCAGTTTCGCGACAATCCCGCCAATCCGAATTACGTCGCCGGGCGTCCGCCGCACGAAACGCTGGTCACGCTATATTCGGCGGATAGGCCGGAGACGCAGGACATTGTCGCCGAGATGCGGCAGGTGATCGATGAGTTCGAGGATCGCGTCCTGATCGGCGAGATCTATCTGCCCATCGACCGACTTGTGGCCTATTACGGCAAGGACCTTTCGGGCGCCCACCTGCCGTTCAATTTTGCGTTGCTGTCAGCACCTTGGCATGCGCCCGACATCGCTGATCTTGTCGCGCGTTATGAGGCAGCTTTGCCGCTCGGAGCCTGGCCGAACTGGGTGCTAGGCAATCACGACCGTCCGCGTGTGGCCACGCGTGTCGGCCAAGCGCAGGCACGCGTGGCCGCGATGCTGCTGCTGACGCTGCGCGGCACGCCGACGTTGTATTACGGCGATGAGATCGGCATGAAGCAGGTGCCGATTGCGCCGGATCAGGTGCAGGATCCGTTCGAGAAGAACGTGCCGGGCATCGGCGTCGGCCGCGATGGCTGCCGCACACCGATGCAATGGGCATCAGCCGAGAATGCCGGCTTCACGGCTGGGGTGCCATGGCTACCGCTCGATGGCGACTTTCGAGAGACGAATGCGGCAACGCTTGCCGTCGATCCGCATTCGATCCTGAGCCTGTATGTGAAGCTCATTGCTTTGCGGAAGCAAACGCCGGAATTGGTGTTCGGCAGTTACGATCCGGTCGAGACGCAGGATGCAGTCCTCGCCTATCGGCGAAGCTATGACGACCAGTCGATCCTGATCGCGCTGAATTTCACCGGCGAGCCGGCCTCGCTGCATGTCGGGGCAGGGGAGGTACTGTTATCGACAGAACTTGATCGCGCGGGAGAGAATGTGCCGGGACCGCTGGAGCTGCGCGGCAATGAAGGCGTGATCGTGAGGTTGCGCGACGTGTAGGGTGGGCAAAGGCGCGGAGCGCCGTGCCCATCTCCAAATGCGCGGCTGGTGAAGGTGGGCATGCGACGCTTTGCCCACCCTACAGGCTAGTCCAGCCCGATCGTCGTCAGGTCCTGAAACCAGTGTTGCGCCTGCACGAGCTTCTTCACCTTCGGTGACAGGGCGTGTGGGTTGGTGTCGTGGACGACCCAGACCAGCGTGGCATCGTCCACGATCTGCGCATGGGCTTCGGCGAGCAACTCGTCCTGCTTCTTCGGATCGAAATTGTTCTTCGCCTCGTCGATCAGCGCATCCACCTTCGGGTTCTTGTAGCCACCCCAATTGACGCCCACCGGTGCGATCTGGCCGGAATGGAAGAAGCGGACGATGGCGTAGAGCGGATCCGACGTGACATAGGCGATGTTGTTCGAGGTGATGCCCTTCATGCTCTCATCGGCCGCGCCCTTGCGCCACGCGGTGTAGAGAACTTCGAGCTCGACCACCTTGAATTCGATCTCGATGCCGATTTCCTTGAAGCTTTGCTGCAGGAATTCGTTGATCGGCAGCGACAGCATCTGGCCGGTGCCGCCATTGGCGATGATGAAGGTCGCCTTCAGCGGCTTGTCCGGACCGTAACCGGCTTCCTTCACCAGCTTCTTTGCTTCGGCGAGATCGTATTTGATCTTGAAGTTTGGCTTGCCGAACCACGGGCTCGATGGATCGACCTGGCCGATGGCCGGTTTTGCGAGGCCGTTCATCAGCGCAACGACGCCATCGCGATCAATCGCAAGATTGAGCGCCTTGCGCAGACGCACATCGGTCCAGGGTGAGCCCGGCAACACGCTGAGATGATAATTCCAGACATGCGGTGTGACATTGTCCACGATCTTCATGCCGGCACCCTTGAGCTGCGGCACGGCGTCGGGTGCAGGTGTTTCGATCAGATCGACTTGGCCTGCAAGCAGCGCATTGGTGCGGGTGAGTGCTTCCGGCATCGGGATCAACAAAAGCTTGTCGGCTTTTGGAACGCGCTTCTTATCCCAGTAATCGGCATTCTTGCTGAGTTCGGCCTGCTCGCGCGGAACGAGCTTCGTCAGTTTGAATGGACCGGTGCCCGACGGCTGCGCAGCGAACTTGTCCCAATCCTTCCCGACCTTTTCATATTGCGCCGGGCTGGAAACCAGGAACCAGAGCATCTGATAGGGGAAGAAGGAGTCGACAGTCTTCGTGGTGATCTCGACAGTGCCGTCATCGATCTTGGCGTAGCTCGCGACCGAGGGCAGGCGTGTCTTCACCTGCGCGCTCTGGCGCTTGTCGAATTGCGGTGCCTTTTCATTCAGCACCTTGTCCAGATTCCAGACGACCGCGTCGGCATTGAAGTCGCTGCCGTCGTGAAACTTGACACCTTTGCGCAGCGTGAAGCGCCACTTGGTCTTGTCCTTGTCGTCCACCTTCCATTCGGTGGCGAGGCCGGGAATGAGCTTGCCCGGACGATCGGCGACATCCATCTCCCATGCGACCAGCGGGTCATAGATCGTGTAGCCGGTAAACTGATAGCCGCCAGCGCCGCGATCAGGCTGACCGGTGGTGAGCGGTACATCCGCCATCGAGATGCCGTAGCGCACAACGGTCTCTGCTTTCGCGGGTGCAGCGAAGCCAATCACAGCCGCCAGCGCTGCGCCTGCGAAAGAAACTCGAAAACTCATCCCCAACTCCTGATGTGGAAAACATTCGTTGGCGACTAAGCAAGCTTGGTGCCAGACTGGTTCCAATCAACAAGCCCTGCGCCAGTGAGCCGCGGGGGAGGAGGATGTACACCGCACGCGCACGTTGCTCTGATTATTGGCACAGGCGTTGCATTGCACTGCATCAGAATTAGCCAACCGAATTCGTATCGAAAGAAGGGGACTAGTCAGAATGCGTATCGACAAGCCTACTAACGGCCGTTTCAAAACCGCTCTCGCGATGCTTGCCGTCGCAACAGCGTTGACGCTGCCGCACTTCGCGCAAGCCCAGACCGTGAAGATCGGCATGACCGCCGCGGATATTCCGCGCACGCTCGGCCAGCCTGATCAGGGTTTCGAAGGCAATCGCTTCACCGGCAACACGATGTATGAGGGATTGACGCTTTGGGATCTCTCATCTGCCACCAAGCCGAGCGTTGTGATCCCCGGATTGGCTACAGAATGGGCAGTTAACGATAGCGACAAGACCAAGTGGACCTTCAAGCTGCGTCCGGGCGTCAAATTCCACGATGGCAGTGACTTCAATGCCGACGCCGTGGTGTGGAACGTCGAAAAGGTCTTGAAGCAAGACGCGCCGCAATTCGATGCGAGCCAGGTCGGTGTTACGGCCTCGCGCATGCCTACCTTGGTGTCGGCAAAGAAGATCGACGACATGACCGTCGAACTGACGACGAAAGAGCCGGACTCGTTCCTGCCGATCAATCTGACAAATCTGTTCATGGCCAGCCCGTCGAAGTGGCAGTCGCTCTACGACAAGGCGCAGGGCGCCGATGCCAAAGCGAAGGCTGCGGCAGCATGGGATGCGTTCTCGAAGGATGCATCGGGGACCGGTCCGTGGAAGATGTCCAAGTTCACGCCGCGCGAGCGGCTCGAACTTGTGAAGAACACGGCCTACTGGAATAAGGATCGGGTTCCGAAGGTCGATGGGCTCGTGCTGCTGCCGATGCCGGAAGCCAATGCACGCACCGCGGCTTTGCTTTCCGGCCAGATCGACTGGGCCGAAGCGCCAGCGCCGGACGCCGTGAAGGAAATCACCGCGCGTGGCTTCAAGATCGAGAAGAATGAGCAGCCGCATGTGTGGCCGTGGCAGTTCTCGCGCATCGAAGGCTCGCCGTGGAACGACATCCGGGTCCGCAAGGCCGCCAATCTTTGCATCGATCGCGAAGGCCTGCGCGACGGTCTGCTCGCCGGCCTGATGGTGCCCGCCACCGGCACGTTCGAGCCCGGCCATCCCTGGCACGGCAACCCGACCTTCAAGATCAAATATGATTTAAAGGAAGCGCAGAAGCTGATGGCGGAAGCCGGTTACGGCCCGAACAAGAAGCTCAAGGTCAAGACGCAGACCTCCGCTTCGGGCTCCGGCCAGATGCAGCCGCTGCCGATGAACGAATACATGCAGCAGGCGCTGGCGGAATGCTACTTCGATGTGCAGCTCGACGTCATCGAATGGAACACGCTGTTCACCAATTGGCGCCGTGGCGCCAAGGATCCGACGGCGAACAACTCCAATGCGACCAACGTCACCTTCGCGGCGATGGATCCGTTCTTCGCATTGGTGCGCTTCCTGCAGTCGGGCATGGCGCCGCCGGTGTCGAACAATTGGGGCTTCATCAACAACCCCAAATTCGACGAGCTGGTGAAGAAGGCCCGCACCACGTTTGACGCGGCCGACCGCGACAAGGCCTTGGCCGAGTTGCACGCGGCATCGGTGGATGACGCCGCATTCCTCTATGTCGCTCATGACGTCGGTCCGCGCGCGCTCAGCCCGAAGATCAAGAACTTCGTGCAGCCGAAGAGCTGGTTCGTTGATTTCTCGACCATGACGATGACGCCGTAACGCGTTGCAAGCATCGGCTCCGCACTGCGGAGCCGATGTGTCCTCTGTCATTCCGAGGTCAGTCTCGGTCATGACGGCCGAGAGGTCGGATTCTAGAGCCCAAAGGTGTCCCGTGTTTGCCTATGCTGCGCGCCGCGTCGTTTACGCGATCCCCATCATTCTCAGCGTCGCGCTGGTGTGCTTTCTGCTTGTGCACATCACGCCGGGCGATCCGCTGGTCGCCGTGCTTCCTGCCGACGCCTCGCAGGAGCTCGCGCAGCAATTGCGCGTGGCCTATGGCTTTGACAAGCCGTTGCCGGTGCAGTTCGGCCTCTGGCTCTGGCGTGCGCTGCATGGAGATCTCGGCGCGTCGATCGCCACCGGTCGGCCGGTGCTTGCTGAAGTGATGAACGCCGTGCGCAACACGGTGATGCTCGCGGTGTTCGCCGCCGCCATCGGCTTTACGCTTGGTCTCTTCTTCGGCTTGGTCGCCGGCTACTTCCGCGACACTTGGGTGGACAAGGTCGCCACCTCCATCGCCATCGCCGGCGTCTCCGTGCCGCATTACTGGCTCGGCATGGTGCTGGTCATCATCTTCTCGGTGCAGCTCAACTGGCTGCCCGCTGTCGGCGCCGGTGCCGGCGGTTCTGCCGCCTGGGCGTGGGACTGGGAGCATATGAAATATCTCATCCTGCCCGCCGTCACCACGTCGGTCATTCCGATGGGCATCGTCACCCGCACCGTGCGCGCGCTCACTGGCGATATCCTCTCGCAGGATTTCGTCGAAGCCTTGCGGGCCAAAGGCCTGCAGGAATTCAAGGTGTTCAAACATGTGATCAAAAATGCAGCGCCCACCGCACTCGCGGTCATGGGTCTGCAGCTGGGTTACATGCTCGGCGGCTCGATCCTGATCGAGACCGTGTTCTCCTGGCCGGGCTCCGGTCTGCTGCTGAATTCGGCGATCTTCCAGCGCGACCTGCCGCTGCTGCAGGGCACGATCCTCGTGCTGGCGCTGTTCTTCGTCTTCCTCAATCTCCTGGTCGATATCGCGCAGGCGTCCATCGATCCGCGCATCAAGCGGGCCTGACGCCATGACCGTTCTCACCGACAACGCCCTGCAGGCGGCCCCCGTCGACAAAGCCCGCGGTTATTGGGCGACCGTCGGCCGCCGCATCCGCCGCGACAAGGTCTCGATGGCCTGTGCCGCGATCCTGCTCTTGATCCTGCTGGCCGCGATCTTCGCGCCCTATCTCGGTCTCGCCGATCCCTATCAGGGCTCGATGATCCGCCGCCTGCGCGCCATCGGTACGCCGAATTATCCACTCGGCACCGACGAGCTCGGTCGCGATATGCTGGCCCGCCTGATCTATGGCGGCCGGTTGTCGCTGCTCATCGGCATCCTGCCTGTGATCCTCGCTTTCATCATCGGCACGTCGCTGGGCCTGGTCGCCGGCTATGTGGGCGGCAAGCTCAACACCGCCATCATGCGCACGGTGGACGTGTTCTACGCCTTCCCGTCGGTGCTGCTGGCGATCGCGATCTCCGGTGCGCTCGGCGCCGGTATCGTGAATTCAATCGTCTCGCTCACCATCGTCTTCGTGCCGCAGATCACGCGCGTGGCCGAGAGCGTCACCACTGGCGTGCGCAACATGGATTACGTGGAAGCCGCCCGCGCCTCGGGGGCCGACACATTCACCATCATGCGCGTGCACATGCTGGGGAATGTTCTCGGCTCGATCTTCGTCTATGCGACGGGCCTGATCTCGGTGTCGATGATCCTCGCTGCCGGCCTGTCCTTCCTCGGTCTCGGCACCAAGCCGCCGGAGCCGGAATGGGGTCTGATGCTGAACACGCTGCGCACAGCGATCTATGTCAATCCGTGGGTGGCCGCATTGCCCGGCGTGATGATCTTCGCCGTGTCGATCTGCTTCAATCTGCTGAGCGACGGCATGCGCAGCGCCATGGATATCCGGAATTGATGCGATGACAGATACGCTCGAAATCACCGACAAAATGCTCGAACCGATCGAAGACATCGGCGGCGAGATGCAGCCCTTGTTGCATGTGAAAGGCCTGACGAAGCACTTCCCCGTGCGCGGTGGACTGTTCGCGCCGAGCAAGACCGTGCGCGCAGTGGACGATGTCAGCTTCGCCATCGGCAAAGGCGAGACCGTCGGCATTGTCGGTGAATCCGGCTGCGGGAAATCCACCACGGCGCGTCTCCTGATGCACCTGATGGATCGCAATTCCGGCGACATCATTTTCGACGGCCGCATGGTCGGCCGCGAATTGACGCTGCGTGAGCTGCGCCGCGGCATGCAGATGGTGTTTCAGGACAGCTATGCCTCGCTGAACCCGCGCCTGACCATCGAAGAGTCCATCGCTTTCGGCCCGAAGGTGCATGGTATGGCCGACAAGGCCGCGCGGGCGCTTGCCCGTGATCTGCTTGGCAAAGTCGGCCTGCGGCCCGAAACCTTTGCCAATCGTTATCCGCACGAGGTCTCCGGTGGCCAGCGCCAGCGCGTCAACATCGCACGCGCGCTCGCATTGTCGCCGCGCCTGGTTATTCTTGATGAAGCCGTGTCTGCGCTCGATAAATCGGTCGAGGCACAGGTGCTCAATCTGCTGGTCGATCTCAAGCGGGAATTCGGCCTGACCTATCTCTTCATCAGCCACGATCTCAATGTGGTCCGCTACATCTCCGATCGCGTGCTGGTGATGTACCTCGGCGAGGTGGTGGAGCTCGGCCCGGTGGATGACGTCTGGGATGCGCCTGCGCACCCCTATACGCGCGCGCTGCTCGCCGCGATGCCATCGACCGATCCTGATAACCGCACCGAAGTCCCGCCGATCACCGGCGACCCACCCAATCCGATCGATCCGCCATCAGGCTGTCGTTTCCATACGCGTTGTGCCTTCGCTGAGGCGATGTGCGGCGAAAGCAAGCCGTTGCTGACGGAGATCTCTGCCAGCGGCCATCAGGCGGCCTGCTTCATGGCGATCCCTGGTTCTGGTCACAGTAAGGCGCCCAGCGCGGGAGTGCAGTGAGATGACAAAGCCCACAGCCAAGCAGATCAAGGTGCTGGCGGAGGTGACCGGTGTGACGGCATCCGATGAGGTCGCCGAGCGCATCGCCGTCTCCATGGGCCCGGCATTCGAGAACTTTGCGGCCATTGCTGGCACGCTGCCCTTCGATCTCGAACCGGCCACTTATGTCGCCGTGCAAAACGGGGAGGCCGGAAAATGAGCGCGACCGAACCCGCATTGCTGTCATTGACCGAAGTCGCCAGCGCCATCGCCGAGAAAAAACTGTCGTCGCGCGAAGCCACGCAGTCCTGCCTCGATCGCGTCGCCAAATGGCAGCCGCATCTCAACGCCTATATGTCCATCGAGGCCGATGGTGCGTTGGCCGCGGCCGATGCCGCTGATGCCGCACTGGCCAGGGGCGAGAGCCGCGGTGCGCTCCACGGCGTGCCGATGGCCCACAAGGACATGTATTACGACGAAGGCCATGTGGTGACCTGCGGCTCCAAGATCCGCAAGGACTGGGTGGCCAAGACCACGGCCACCTCGCTGCAGCGGCTCAAGAATGCCGGCTCCGTCCGTCTCGGTTCGCTGCAAATGGTCGAATTCGCCTTCGGTCCGCTCGGCCACAACACGCATTACGGCGCGGTGCGCAATCCGTGGCACATCGAACATGCCACCGGGGGATCGTCGTCCGGCTCCGGCTCAGCCGTCGGCGCGCGGCTGACCTTTGCTGCGCTGGGCTCCGATACTGGCGGCTCTATCCGCATGCCCGCGCATTTCTGCGGCGTGTCCGGTCTCAAGACCACCGTGGGTCTCGTCAGCCGCGCTGGCGCGATGCCGCTGTCGCAGTCGCTCGATACTGTTGGCCCTCTGGCACGCACGGTGGAGGACTGCGCGTTGATCACCGGCTTGATGGCCGGCGCTGATCCGCTCGATCCCACCACGAGCACGCGTCCGGTGCCGGATTACATGGCGGCGACCAAGGCTTCGGCCAAAGGCATGACCGTCGGCATCCCTAAGGCCTTCTATGTCGACGATCTCGACCCTGAGGTCGCTGCGATCCTGCAAAGCACCATTGCGGCGCTGAAGGATGAGGGGATCAAGATCGTCGAGGTCGATTTGCCCAATCAGCCTCAGCTTACGGCGGCATCGCAGCTCGTCCTTGCGACCGAAGCCGCAGCCTTGCACAAGCGCTGGATGATCGAGCGCCGGCAGGATTATGGCCCGCAGGTGTTGATGCGCCTGGAAAACGGCCTCGCCGTCACGGGCGTCGCTTATCTGGAGGCGATGCGCTGGCGCGGACCGGCGCTGGCGGCGCATCTTGCGGCTGTCACCGGCGTCGATGCCGTGCTTGCGCCGGTGTCGCCGATGGCGGCGCCGCGGATCGACGAGACCGATATCGGCAATGGTCCAGGTGCCGAGGCGCTGATCCAGCGCGTCACGCGCTTCACGCGGCCGATCAACTATCTCGGTCTTCCCGCGCTCTCGATTCCCACTGGTTTCACCAAGGCAAAACTGCCGGTCGGCATGCAGCTTGTCGGCCGTCCCTTCGAGGAAGCGGCATTGCTGACCATCGGTGCCACCTTCCAGCGCGCGACCGATCACCACCTGAAATGCCCGGAATTGCCATGACCAATCTGATCGACGTCCGCAATCTCAATGTTACGTTCAGTGGCGAGCGCACCGTCTATGCGGTGAATGATCTCAGCCTCTCCGTCAAGCAGGGCGAGGTGCTCGGACTGCTCGGCGAGTCCGGCTCGGGCAAAAGCGTCACCTTGCGCGCACTGATGCGGCTGCTGCCGAAAAAGCGCACGCAGATCACCGGCAGCGTCAATGTACTCGGCAAGGACGTTCTGGCCCTGGACGACGACGAACTGTCTAAATTTCGCGGCCAGAGCGTCTCGATGATTTTCCAGGAGCCGGCACTGGCGCTGGATCCCGTCTATACGATCGGCGCACAGATCGCCGAAAGCGTGATGCGGCATGAGGGCAAGACGCATGCGGAAGGCATGAAGCGTGCGCTGGAAATGCTTGAAGTCGTGCGCATTCCGTCGGCCAAGCGGCGTCTCGATGCCTATCCGCACGAAATGTCCGGTGGCATGCGCCAGCGCGCGATGATCGCTTTGGCGCTTGCCTGCAAGCCGAAGATTCTGCTGGCGGACGAGCCGACCACGGCGCTCGATGCCACCGTGCAGATCCAGATCCTGCTGCTGCTGCGTGAGTTGCAGCGTGAATTCGGCATGTCGATCATTTTCGTGACGCATGACATCGGCGTCGCCATCGAAATCTGCGACCGCGTCGCCGTCATGTATGCCGGCCAGATCGTGGAGCAGGGCACGCTGAGCCAGATCGTGCGCTCGGCCGTGCATCCCTATCCGAAAGGGTTGCTGTCTTCGACGGTGCACGGCGCCAAGCGCGGCGAGCGGCTGGAGACCATTCCCGGCACGCCGCCGTCGCTCGACAAGCGCCCGACGAGCTGTTCATTCGCGCCACGTTGCAAGTTCGCGCAAGATCGTTGCAAGGAGGCTCCACCGCCGAATGTGGAGCTCGAAGGTGATCGTGTGGTGCGGTGTATTCGGGCGGAGACGGCCGCGGTTGCATAATTTGTAGGATGGGTCGAGCGAAGCGAAAACCCATCACCACCAACGTAGATGGCGATGGGTTTTCGCTGTGCCCGACCCACCCTGCGCTTACGTCAAATTCTTCAGCAGAAACGTCAGCGCCGTCTGGGCGAAAACGTGCATGTTTTGCTGCCGGTCGGCGCTCGCCGTTTCCAGCGTCATCACCTCGTTCCGCGGTCCTGCAACCGCGATGCAACTATGCCCGGCAGCGTCGCCATAGCGATTGCCGCTCGGGCCACTGGCGCCCGTCTCCGACAATCCCCAATCGCATCCCAGTCGCTCACGGATCGTTCCCGCCAGCAGTTGCGCGTAAGGCTCGGACGACGAGCGCATCCCCGGCACCCGAAACGCATCGTCGGGAATGTCCATCAGTGCGCGTCGTGCATCGCGTGTATAAATCACGCCGCCGCCGACGAAGTAAGCGGATGCGCCCGGCACTGCGAGCATTGCTGCCGAGATCAAGCCACCAGTCGAGGACTCGGCGACCCCGATCGTCTGCTTGCGCGCGATCAGTTCGATTGCGACCTTCTCGGCGAGCGGCAGCAGATCCCTCATCACTTCGCTGCCGCCTTCTTCGGTGCCAGCGAGCCATAGACCGCTCGAACGAAATTCTTGGCTGCGGTCTCGCTCGGCGCCCATTTCGCATCGAGGTCGGCAAAGGGCTTTGCGGCTTGCACGTCGTCCTCGGTCTTGCCGTCCTTCACCAGCTTCGCCATGCGATCGCGCGCCGTGATCAGCATGTCGCGATAGGCAGCGAGCGCCGCCTTGTCGCCGAGCGGGCCGTGGCCCGGCACGATCTTGGTCTTGGTGTTGATCAATTTCAGATAGGTATCGGCGGCAGCGATCATGCCCTTGATGTTGCCGCCATTGAGAACGTCGATATTCGGATAGCGGCCATTGGTGAATGTGTCGCCGGTGGCCAGCACATTGGCGCTCTTGAAATAGACGTAAGCATCGCCGTCGGTATGCGCGTTCTTGACGTGATGGAGATCGGCGATGCGGCCACGCAGGCTCAGCGAGAGGCGGTTCGGAAAAGTCCGCGTCGGCAGCGCCGCCTTCGGCGCCGGTGGATTCTGGCCGCCGGTCAGGAAATTCGCTGTGCCTTTGGCGAGGCGGGTGCGCACCTTGATATTCGCGACGATGGTGGCGCCTTCCTTTGCGAAGGCCTCGTTACCGCCGGTGTGGTCACCGTGGAAGTGGGTGTTGACGACATACTTCACCGGCTGCGGCGTCAGCTTGGCAATGGCCTCCTTGATCTTGTCGTGCAGTGGCGCAAACTGGCTATCGACGAGAATGGCGCCAACCTTCGCGGTGGCGAGCGTCATGTTGCCGCCCATGCCTTCGAGCATATAGACGCCGTCGCCGAGATCGGTGGATTTGATCTCGACCTTGGAGAAATCCGGCGGTGGCGGCGCTTGGGGCGTCTGCTGCGCGAAGACGGGGGCTGTGAAGGCGAGAACCGAGCCGGCAACGAGAATCGCAAGACTGCGCATGAGGCACTCCAAAAAACAGAACGCCGATGTCTTACCACACCGGCGTTCACGTCAAAATTTTGATGCGTTCACTTCGCCGTGGCTCACACGGTTACAGGTTTCGGCGCTGTCGCTTCGTTGCCCTTGCGGTAGATCGCAAGTGCAGCAATGGCACCGCTGGCCGCTGCAGCCATCAGCCAGAAGCCGGGCGAAGCACGGTTTCCGGTGTGTTCGATCAGCCAGGTCGAGGCAAAGGGCGTGAAGGTGCCGAGCAGGCCAGCGGCGAGCGCGAAGGCCAGTGAAAAACAAGTTGTGCGCACATGCGAGGGGACGATCTCGACCAATGCACCCAGCATTGTGCCGCTGTAGACGCCGAAATAGAACGAGAACAGCATCTCGACCGCCAGCATCTTGCCGAAGGTCGGTGCGCTCACCAGCCAGCTCAACGCGGGATAGGCGGTGAGGAAAGCGAGGCAGGTGATGGTGAGCAGCACGGGCTTGCGGCCGATGCGATCGGACACCGCGCCGCCGACGGGGTTCCAGATGAAGTTGGTGACCGCGATCAGGCAGGTGACGATGAGGGCATCCTGTGTCGTCAGCTTGAGCACGTTCTTGCCGAAGGTCGGCGTGTAGACGGTGACGAAATAGAAGGTCACCGTGGTCATGGTCGCCAGCATCATGCCGAGCAGCACGATCCGCCAGTTGGCGGCGGCGGACGCGAACACTTCGCTCGCCGTGGGATGCTTCTTCATCTTCAAGAATTCCGGTGTTTCTTCCAGCGTGCGGCGCAGGAAGAACAGGAATGGAATGATGATGCAGCCGATGAAGAACGGAATGCGCCAGCCCCAGGCATCGACGACGTCCTTCGGCATCAACTCGCTCAGTACGAAACCGATCACCGCCGCAACGAAGATCGCCACCTGCTGGCTCGACGATTGGAACGACGTATAGAAGCCGCGATTGCCGGGCGTGGAAATCTCGGAGAGATAAACCGACACACCGCCGAGCTCGACGCCCGCGGAAAAACCCTGCAGCAATCGCCCGATCAACACGATGATCGGCGCGGCCACGCCTATGCTCGCATAGGTCGGACACAGCGCGATGGTGACGGTACCTGCCGCCATGATGGCGAGAGTGACGATCAATCCCTTCCGGCGGCCGATCTGGTCGATATAGGCGCCGAGCACGATGGCGCCGACCGGACGCATCAGGGCGCCGAGCCAGAATACGCCGAAGGTGTTGAGCAGAGCTGCGGTCTCGTTCTCGGACGGGAAGAAGGCTTTGGCGATGGCTGAGGCGTAGAAGCCGAACAGGAAGAAGTCGAACTGCTCCAGGAAATTGCCACTGGTTGCCCGCAAGATTGCCGCAAGACGTGACTTGATTTGGGGCGTCGAAACCGCGTCCGGCGCGGTATTTCTTGTGGCATCCATGTGGCGTTCTCCCGGCATTCTTGCGGCCGGCGAGATGCGCGGCCGGACAGATCCTGACTGTCGATCTGCGGCAATCTGCCACAGTCTGGCCGGGTGGGCCAAGGCGAAATGACTAGGCTTTGGGCGGGCCGAGCGACTGCAGCCACTCCCGGAAGGCGCGAAGGTTGGGCGTGTCTGCGGTCGATGCCGGTGACACGAGATAGAAGCCGGCGTCGGCTGGTAGCCGGATGTCGAACGGCATCACCAGGCGGCCGGACGCGAGGTCGCCTTCCACATAGGTGGTGCGGCCGACGGCGACGCCGAGGCCGTCGATGGCGGCTTGCAGGGTCATGAAGATGAGATCGAAGCCGAGGGCGGGTTGCTTCGAGATATTGTTCGGCAATCCCGCCGCGGTGAGCCAGAGGCGCCAGTCGTCGTCGTGGCTGGCATTGGTGTGAAGCAACGTGTAGCGCGCGAGATCGGTGGGTTTTCGCAACGGCCGATCGCCCATCAACAGTTTCGGACTACACACCGGAAACAGATGATCGGCCGTCAGCCAATCCGCGCGCAGGCCGGGCCACTGTCCGCGGCCGTAACGGATGGCGGCATCGACATCGCCGCTCTTGAAATCCACCAGCGCCGTCGATGTGGTGATGCGCACGTCGATATGCGGATTCGCTTGCTGGAAAGCAGAAAGCCGCGGCAGCAGCCATTTTGAAGCGAATGACGCCAGCGTGCTCACTGTCAGCACATGATCGCGATCACGATGCAGCAGGCGATCGGTGGCCAAACGCAGGTCATTAAATGCCGCGCGGATACCTGGCAGGTAATCGCGGCCCTGTTCGGTGAGTGCCAAGGTGCGGTTCTGGCGGATGAAGAGTTTGACGCCGAGCTCGTCTTCCAGCCGCTTGATCTGATGGCTGATGGCCGTCTGCGTGACGTTCAGCTCATCGGCCGCAATGGTGAAACTGAGATGGCGCGCAGCGGCTTCGAAGGCGCGCAGGCCGTTCAACGATGGCAGTCTGGGGCTCATTCTCCGCCTCCCGGACGTCTATCTGATCCATGAGTTTATCTCATGTTCTGCGGTGCACAATGTCGTTTGTCGGTAACGGCGTTCGAGCAGATATTCACGTACGCAGATTTAGCTTCAGGAGAGCGACATGTCTATTTGCACCCATGAATCAATGACAAATCATCATGCCCCGATGAGCCTGTCCGGGGTTGTGGATACGCTCCGGCTGTGGCGCCAGCGCCATCAGCAGCGTCGTGAACTGGCCGCGTGGACCGAGCGCGACCTGCACGATCTTGGGCTGAGCTGGTCGGAAATGCTGGCGGAAGCCGACAAGCCGTTCTGGCGGGCGTAAGGCCCGTCAGCGTCGCAGGAGGATGTCATGAAGCACATCGATCTCCACGATCTCCGCAAATATTCGGACGCGTTGCTGTCGCGTGGTGGTGAGGTGATCGTCCTGCGTTTCGCGGAGATCAGCGATGCCGATGCGCTGCAGTCCTACTTTCGCGGACTGTCGGCGCAGTCGCGCTACAACCGGCTCATGGGCGCGGCGAGCGAGTTGCCTGCCGGCCAACTCGATCGCTTCATCCATGTCGGTGAAGACGATGGCTTCTCGCTTGTCGCGACGACCAAACGTGACGGCCACGAGGTAATCATCGGCGAAGCGCGCTACGCGATCGATGAGGAGAGCAACAGTCTCGAAATCGGCCTCTCGGTCGATGACGCGATGCAAGGGCAGGGGATCGGCGCGGCGTTGCTGGACAATCTCGAATGCCGCGCGGCAGCGCTTGGCGCCGATCGTCTGCTCGGCGATACGCTGCGGTCCAATGATGCGATGCTGGCGCTGGCGCGTAAGGCGGGCTTTGCCTTTGCGCCGACGCCTGGTGATTGGAAGCAGATACGTTTCTCGAAAAGAATTTCGCATGTCGCGCAGGATAGTCCCTGCGTGAGCTGGCGACTGGCGGCGATGACCGCCAGTGCGCACGCTTTTTAATGCTCAGGGAGTCGCCTTCGCGAAATCCGTCGAGGTGGCGAGATCGCGCCATGCGGAAAGCTCGGTCTCCACCTGGATATGCTTGGCTTCGATGCGGGCAACGGTGTCGCTGCCAAGCGGTAGACGTGTCGGCGGATTCTTCGCCGCGGCGAGTTGCATGAAGGCCTTTGCGAGCTTGTCGGGATCGCCGGGCTGCGCGTGATTTGAATCGGCTGCGTGAGCGCGGGTCTTGCCGACGGTGTCGCGATAGTCGTCGATCTCGAGGCCGGTGCGCACCAGCGAATTGTCATCGAGGAAATCGGTGCGGAAGAAACCGGGTTCGACCACGGTGACATGAATGCCGAGCGGCGCGACTTCGGCGCCCAACGCTTCGCTGATACCCTCGACCGCAAATTTGGTCGAGCCATACACGCCCCAGCCCTGGAAGCCGGAATAGCCGCCGATCGACGAGATATTCATGATATGGCCCGAGCGCTGGCGGCGCATATGCGGGAGCACGGCGCGGGTGACGGCGAGCAGGCCGAACACATTGGTTGCATAGATGCGTTCAATTTCGCTGGCGCTGGATTCCTCGATGGCGCCAAGCAGGCCATAACCTGCATTGTTCACCAGCACATCGATGCGGCCGAAGGTCTTCACCGCAAGCCCGGCGGCTTCATGCGCCTGGTCCTCTTTGGTGACGTCGAGGCGCGTGGCGAGCAGGCGCTCGTGGCTGCCGAGGCGGGCCGTGACCGCATCGGGATCGCGGGCCGTGGCGACGACGGCGTCGCCCTGGGCGAGGGCTTCTGCTGCGATGAGGGCGCCGAAGCCGCGGGATGCTCCTGTGATGAACCAGACACGCATGATCGTCTCTCCTTGAAGTGCCCCGCGACATTGCCGGGCTGATGGAGGGACACTAGGGGCTCGCCGGAGATGAAATAATCCGCTAATTACTCTACGTGTTCATGAGTGGAATTCATCAATGGGCAGGATCGGTCCGGCAGAACTGGCGACGTTTCTGGCGATCGCCCGGCATCGCAGCTTTCGCAGCGCTGCGGTGGAGCTCGGCGTGTCCGCCTCGGCGCTCAGCCATGCGCTGCGCAATATCGAGGAACGGCTCGACCTGCGGCTGGTCAATCGCACCACGCGCAGCGTGGCGCTGACCGAAGCCGGCGAGCGGCTGTTCGCGCGCGTCAGTCCGGCGTTTCAGGATATCGATGACGCGCTCGAGGACCTGAACACGTTTCGCGGCAAGCCGGCTGGCACGCTGCGCTTCAATGCGGCGCGGCAATCGGCGCAGCTGGTGCTGCTGCCCATCGTGACGCGCTTTCAGAAGGCGTATCCGGAGATCAATGTGGAGATCGCCGTGAATGACGGACTGGTCGATATGGTGTCGGCCGGCTTCGATGCCGGCATCCGCTTCGGCGAGACGATCGCAGCCGATATGATCGCAGTGCCGATCGGACCGCGGCAGCGCTCGGCCGTGGTGGCATCGCCGGCATTCTTCAAAAAACACAAGCCGCCGCAGACGCCACATGAGCTGAAGGATCTGCCCTGCATCCGTTTTCGGTTCTGGGGTGGCGCTCTATATCGCTGGGAGTTCGAGCGCGGCGGAGTCGAACTGGAGATCGACGTTGCGGGCCCGCTGACGCTCAACGACCAGGATCTGATGGTGGACGCCGCGCTGGATGGCGCGGGGCTCGCTTATGTGTTCGAGAAGCAGGTCGAGGATCTGATCGCGAAGAAGAAGCTGGTGCGGGTGCTGGCGGATTGGTGCCCGGCCTATCCCGGCTTCTTCATGTATTATCCGAGCCGGCGGCAATTGCCGGCGGCTCTACGGGCGTTCGTGGATTTCGTGAAGGCGGCGAAGTGAGGGGCCGTAGGATGGGTTGAGCGAAGCGAAAACCCATCGACCGAACGATGCGGTGGGCTCCGCTGATGGGTTTTCGCTCCGGCGCTGACGCGCCTGCGCTCAACCCATCCTACGGCCTCGCGTCAGAACTTCTCTACCCACGGCCGGATCTCCAATTCCGAACTCCACGCGCTGCGTGGCTGCTGCAGCACGTTCCAGTAATTCGCCGCGATCGCATCGGGATCGAGCAGCGAGTCCGGCCTGTCTGCCGGCTCCGTCCGCACCGAACTGCGGATACCGCCATCGATCACGAAATGCGCGATATGGATGCCTTGCGGTGCGAATTCGCGGGCCAGCGATTGCGCGAGGCCGCGGAGCGCGAATTTGCCCATTGCAAATGGCGCGGACTGCGCAAAGCCCTTGATGCTGGCGGAGGCGCCGGTGAACAGGATGGCGCCGTGCTTGTGCGGCAGCATGCGCTGCAACGCCTGCTGCGCGACAAGGAAACCGCCGAAGGCACTGACGGCGATGGATTGTTCGACGTCCTTCGGCACGAGCTCGATGAACGGACCGCGGGCGCGCTGGCTTGCATTGTAGACGACGATGTCGATCTTGCCGATCTGCGCTTCCACGTCCTTGAACAGGTCGGCGACATCATCGGCCTGCGTGGCATCGCAGGTAAATGTCTTTGCGCCGGTCTCGCGCGAGAGCGTATCGAGTTTCCCGGTGTTCCGCGCAGCAAGCGCGACACGGATACCCTGTTTCGTCAACAGGCGCGCGAGCGACGCGCTGATGCCTTCGCCGGCGCCGACGATCAGGGCTGTTTCGTATTGCGGGATATCCATCGCGCGATCCTCCGGCTGGGCACTTTATCCGCATGCGATGCGGGTGCATGATGCAGATGGAAACGAACATCGCCCACCACAAGAGGCCGCCATGAACGCCCATGCGCCAATCGCCAATCTGATCGCGCCCGACACGTCAGGCATGAATTTCTACCGCGCCGATCCAGCGCTGCGCGATCTGCTGCGCATCCATCTGCCCGACGATCTGTTCAAGCACATGCAGCCGCATCTGGATCGGCTGGGCGAGTTGGTCGGTGGTCCCCTGGATGAAGCCGGCCGCATGACTGACCGGCACGGGCCGGTGCTGCATCAACGCGACAAGTTCGGCCAGGATGTGCAGTGGGTGGAATATCACCCGGCCTATCGCGAATTGGAAAACGCCGCCTTCGGACAGTTCGGCATTCATGCGCTGTCGCACCGCAAGGGCATCATGGGTTGGCCATCGACTTATCCGGTGGCCGCGAAGCACGCTTTCACGTTCCTGTTCAACCAGTCCGAATTCGGCATGGGCTGTCCGCTCAATGTCACCGACGGCGCAGCCAAGCTGTTGTCGAGATTTGGTGACGAAGCGCTGCAGGCCAAATATCTCGACGGGCTGACGCAGACCGACATGAGCAAGCTGACCCAGGGCGGCCAGTTCATGACGGAGAAGGAAGGCGGCAGCGATGTGGGCAAGCTAACCGCGCGCGCCGTGCAGGAAGGCGATCACTGGCGCCTCTATGGCGAGAAGTGGTTCTGCTCCAATGCAGACGCGAAAGTGGTGATGCTGCTGGCGCGGCCCGACGGCGCCGTGGGCGGCACCAAAGGCGTCGGCCTGTTCCTGATGCCGCGCTTCCTCGATGACGGCACGCAGAACCACTATCGGATCGTGCGCCTGAAGGACAAGCTCGGCACCCGCTCGATGGCGTCGGGCGAGATCAAGCTGGAAGGCGCGATCTGCTATGCGGTCGGCAAGCTCGATCGCGGTTTTGTGCAGATGGCGGAGATGGTGAATTCATCGCGCCTCTCCAATGGCGTGAAATCGACTGCGCTGATGCGCCGGGCCTGGCATGATGCGATCACGGTGGCGCGGGGCCGCGTGGTATTCGGCCAGCGCATCATCGACATGCCGCTGGCGCGGCGCCAATTGATGAAGATCCTGCTGGCGACGGAGCAGGGGCTCTCCATGAGCTTCCTGACTGCCGATGCGCTGGATCGTGCCGAGGCCGGCAGCCAGGATGCGGCGGCGTTGCTGCGCATCCTGACGCCGACGCTGAAATTCCGCGCCACGCGTGACGCGCGAAAAGTCTGCGGCGATGCGATGGAGATGCGCGGCGGCGTCGGCTACATTGAGGAATTCGCGACCGCACGTTTGCTGCGCGATGCCCATCTCGGTTCGATCTGGGAGGGCACCGGCAATATCGTCGCGCTCGACGCGCTGATGCGCGCGGTGGGGCGGCATGGTGCGGAAGCCGCATTGGCGGCGGATTTGCACAACCGGCTGAACGAATCCCAAAGCGTGCCGCAAGCCTGGCGCGACCGGCTGCATGCGCTGTCGGATCGGGCGATCTCGTTCGCGCGCGAGGTGGCGGCGAGCGGGGACAATGAAGGCGATGCCCGCCGCGCCACCAGCGCACTCTATCATGTGGCGAGTGCCGTCGCGATGGCATGGGAAGCGCATCGCATCCACTTGCAGCGCGGCGATGCGCGCCGCCTGCTAATGTCGCGCCTCGTCATCGAGCATCGGCTGCTGGCGCCGGATCCGTTCGTGGTGGTGGAGAACGACGTGCAGAAGGCCATTGTCTCGCATCTGCTCGGTGACAGGGATGTGAGCATGGACGAAGCCGGGCGGCTGGTGACGGCGTAAGCCGTGATCGCCGCGCATGCGCCTGACCGTTCGACGTCTTTAGTAGCTGGCTCCGCCGTCGAGCTGCAGCGCCGACACCTGACCCGAGGGGCGAACATGGTCTGGTGCATCCGGTAGCGGCGTCAGGCGGACGATCTTGTGACGACCTGCTGCCAGATGGAAAAAATTGTCGTCGGGCAGGAATTGCGCGTCGGCGATTTGGATGAAGCGGGTCGTCGCAGTGGTGTGCAGGTCGAGAAAGAAGCCGATATCGTCCTCGCCGAGCGTGACGTCCATGGTGTGGCCGAGGGACGATGTCGGTGGCGACAGGAAATGGAATGCCTCCGGTTCTTGATCGGAAGCGGCTGTCTCAAATGTTGCATGAACCGTGTCATGCGACGGCGGCCCGAAGCGATAGCAGTGACCGGCATCGAAGAAGCGGTCGAAGATCTCGAAAGCTCCAATAGAAAGCCCGGCATGCGGCGCGACGGTGATGTCGCGGGTCCCTTCGATGACCGGGATCGTACCGTCCTTCAGGCAGCGCAAGACCAGCTTGCCCTCGACGGCTTTGGGCGTGTCATTCATGAGATGCAGATAGAGTCCGTTGGTGCCTTCGTCCGTGATTGCCAGGCGCAGCGGCGCCGATGCGCGGCGCATAGCGTAGAGCGCGGATTTCGGACGGCTGTCGCAGTCCAGCAGGCCCCAGCCCGCACCGGGCTGCAGATCGCGCCACAGCCAGATCAATGCGCCGGCAGTGGCAGAGGCCGGGCGACGCCATTCATCGACGGTCCGCTCGATGACCTCGGCGACGATGGCGCGCGACAGCTGGCGCCATCGCGGAAGATTGTCGTGCCGGAAGCGGCGTCCGTCTTCGCCCCACAGCGTTTGCAGATAGTGCTCGCGCACATCGTCGAAATCCCAGGATGCGCCACCGTCGCGCGGCACGCCGGCATGCCAGCGGTCGGGATCGCTGACGGGATCGACGCGATGTGCTGCGAAGTGGCGGTCGTCCGGCAGATTGGCGAAAGCAAGACATTCGGAGGCGAAGCGCACCTGGGCACGGCGGGCATCTTCGAGCGGCCGCATATAGGCGCCGACGCCGAAATAATGCGACGGCCCGGCATTGTTGACGAAGGGCAGCGCGCCGCCCGATGGCGAGCCCGGCACATAGACGATGTCATGCCAGCCAGCGAGAATGTCGGGAATGACGCTGTCCGCCAGCGGGACATCGCGTTTGTCCGCAGGCAGACCCATCATCGCAGCCTGCTGCGCAACCTCGCTGCCGCTGCAGAGCACGGTCAGCGACGGCGATCCGCTGAGCCGGCGCATCAGCGTCGTGACTTCGCTGCGGATGACATCGGCAAAGGTCTCATCGGACGGATAGTCGAAATTGGCCATCATCACGTCCTGCCAGACCATGATGCCGAGCCTGTCGCAGTGCCGATGGAATTCCGCCGTTTCGTACAGCATGGTGCCGCTGAGGCGAACCATGTTGAGGCCGGTGCTTTGCATCAGGCCGAGGTCGCGTGCGTAGTCGGTGTCGGATGCCTGCAGGCTCACCACATCGATCGGCGTCCAGCAGGCGCCGCGACAGAACACGCGGACGCCATTCACGCGCAACGCGAAGCCGTGGTCATCCGGCCCGCGGTCGATCTCGACGTGTCGGAATCCGACGTCGCCGAGATCGATGGTGATGTCTCCGAGTGTAACCGACACGGCATGGAGCGTCGGGCTGCCATGGGTGTGCGGCCACCACAGGTCCACATCGGGAATGCGCAATGTGCCTTGCCAGCCTGAGGTGTCTGTCGGCGACAAGGGGGCCGATGTGCCCGCGCAGTGCAGGATCGGCGTTGTGCCCTGGGCAAGGCCCGAAAGATCGAGGGACAGGCTGAGGACGCCGTCGGATCGCTGAAGCGTCGTGCGGAGATCGACATTGCTTGCGCGGACGGGCCCGTCTTCGACCAGCAGCACCGATCGGTAGGGACCGATGGCATCGACGGGCGGGCACCATCCGGGCATGTGGCCGATCAGCGTGGTGCGCAGGAAGCGCAGCCGCGGCTCGGTGATCATCATCGTCTTCCAGCGCGCGCGGGGGCCTTTGGTCGCTGCGAGCGCGGCATCGAGGCTGCGAAAGGCGATATGCAGCCAATGTTCGCCAGTGAGGGTGATCTCGGCTGCACAGGGGTCGTACATCGTGCTGCTGGTGAGGATCAGTGCGCCGTCGAGATAGATCTCGGCGACAGTGGCGAGGCCCTCGAAGCGCAAGCTGCGCTGGCCCTGTCCATTGAGTTGGAGGCGGTACCAGACATCCTTGTCGTGCAGCCGCTGGGCATCGTCGATGCGCCATTGCCCGCGCGCGCGGAGCGCAGCAGCCACGGTGCCGGGGACGATGGCGGGCAGCCATTGGGCATCAGTGAGGTCGCCAGGCGCCTGCCAGGCTTGCGACCCGGACAGCGCCAGCTCCCAGCCGCTGTCGAGCGGCTGGATCTGGCGTCCCGTCATGGCGCGGATTTCGGTCATGATGATGACAGATCAGGTCGCGGCGAGGCTGTCGAGCACGATGTCGTAGTCGGTCGCGAGCTGGCGGATGGCGTCGTTGACATCGGGCACCTTGCGGCGGGCCGAGGCGCGGGCGAACTGGAATTGCAGCATCTTGGTGTTGGCAGCGATCGCCTCCGCGGCCACACGGGCACGGCCGGGCGTGGCGTGTCCGTTGTCCTGCAGCCAGGCGAGATAGGTCGCGAGCAGTTCAAAATTCGCGCCCGCCTGCCGCAGCGTGTTGAAGGCGTAGATGTGAAACCACGCGGCCGGACGCTCCAGCAGTTGCGCGATATCGGCCGCAACCACGTCGCCCCATGCCGTGAAAGGATTGTTCGCGGGGCGGCGCCGCAGGTGATGGGCGAGGAGGGCGCGCGAGATGCCGATCTGATCATGCACCGAGGGCGCCGGGCCGAATTTGATGAATTCGGTATAGGGGAACAGCGGCAGGCCATTGTCCGGTGCCGGCCGGAACAGGGCGTCGAAATCTTCGCCGTCGAGCCGGAAATAGCCGGCATTGTGGAAGTAGTCGAGCCGGCGATTGGCGCTGTCGAGGACGTTGACGCCGATGGTCGTCTTGCCGTGGCTGTGACGATAAGTGATGCCGCGGGTGTCCGGCAGGTAATAGGAATCGACCTCGATCATCGGCATGCGGCCGCGCGATAGCTGCAGGCGGGTGTGATCTTCGAGGCGATCGAAGATCGCGAGTTCGAGAATCTCGATGCCGTAAAGCTGCGCGAGATCGGAGACCGGAAACTTGAAGAAGGTGAACTGGTCGCCCTCGTAATCCTGCGCGACGGTGAAAGCGAGCGCGGCGCGGGGATCATGCCCGCGCTGCGCCAGCACCTCGATCAGGAGATCGACATAGCAATTGGTCTCCGGCCAATTTCGCGCAGGGTCATGCAAGGCATGGCGCGCATAGGCCGTGGGATCCAGACCGTCGATGACGCAGGCAGTCGGCACGTTCAGCCCCACAACACGCGGCGGACATCCGCCGGCCATTGATCGACCTTGGTGCCGTGATGGCGGAACAGCGCCAGCGCGGTACGCTCCAGGCCGAAGCCGACACAGGCGGAATGCACGGCTTCGCCATTGGCGAATTGCATGCCCCAGAGCGTGCCAAAGTGGTTCTGATGATAATTGAAGGACAGGCACGCCGTCGGATGTTCGTCGCTGGCGATCGGGATCAGCAATTCGAATTTCAGGCCCTGATCGCGCTGGTTCGCCGCCATCATGCGGCCGGGACGGCCGAAGAACGGATCATTGGCCAGATCGACCACGCAAGGCAGGCCCAGCGATTTGATCAATGCTTCGCCGCGCTCGAGCCAGGTGGCGCGGAACGCCGTGACTTCATCGGCGGTGCCGATGCGGATGAATTCGCGCATCCGGAACAGCTGCATGCGGCCGGGGTCTTGCGACGGCTCATGGCGGAAGCAATAGGATTTGAGATCGAACAGCCGGCCGCCTTCCGGCACGGGGCCCGCGGCGGCGACGGTCGGATAAAGCGGGTAGCAGGCTGCAGGCGTCAGCGCGATGTCGGTCGGGTCCTGCATCTCGGACCAGTCCTCGCCGCGTTCGATCATGCCGATGAGTTTGGTATGGTCCGCGCCTTCGCCCATGAATGAGTGGACGCAACCGGCGAGCTGCGGAAAGCTCTTCATATAGCCGGCCTTGACGAGATTCTGGCGCGGCATGCCCGGCGGGAAATGAATGCGCGTGGCTTTGTCGTCAACGGCGAGTTTCGTCACCGCCTGTTCAAAGCCGTCGATGACTTCCTCGAACACGCCGGCGCGGCCATAGAGGCCATCGACACCGGTCTTGATCAGGATGGACTCGTCGAACAAGGCGTTGAGAAAGGCTTCGGGGCTCTGTGCGGCTGTAGCAGGCGCGTTCATCACTGTTACTCCAGACCTGAATCAAATCGGCTTGCGACCACCAAGCCCGCCGTATTGGCAAGGATACGATCATTCGCCACCATCAGCGGTGCGGACAGGACATCGCGCAGATGGCGGCCGACCGAGAACGGCCCGTCGTTGCGATAGCCGGCGATGCCGGTGACCATCAGCGCTTCACGGGTGATGTCGACGGCCATGGTGGAAGCCATGACCTTGAGATTGTTCATTTCGATGGTGAAGTTGAGCGAGTTGAGATCGTCGTCATTGCGCTTGGCTTTTTCGAAGCGCTCGATATGGGCAATCACGGTGGACTTGAAGGCCTGCAATTTCGCAGTGGCTTCGGCCAATCGCGCAGCACCCGGCAGCGGCCCCGCAAAATCGGATGGCATGCGGCGCGCTGTAGCCCGCACCGAGGCATGGGCGCGCGACAACGCATTGGCTGCGATACCGTACCAGACGCTCGCCCACAGCACATGCGCTGTCGCCAGCATGGATTGCACGGCGATCTCGTGAAACGGTTTCGGGAAGATCTGATCGGCGCTGGCGCTCGCGGTCAGCACGAAACCTTCGGAGCAGGTGCCGCGCATGCCCAGCGTATTCCATTCGGCGGTGCGCTCCAGCTGGTAGTCGCTCTTCCGCAGCGCGATCAGCACCTGGTCGGATCCTGCGGAGGCCGCACCGCGGCGCGCGGTGGCCATGATGATATCGGCATTGGTCGCATAAGAGAGCACGCTGGCCTGCTTGGTCAGCGACACCCGATCGCCGGTCGTCTCGATGGCGCAAATCGAGACGCGCATATCGCCGCCGATCCCGGCTTCCGTGGTCGATGACGCGATCAAGAGCTGGTCGGCCGCCACATCGCGCATCAGCGCGCGATGATAGTCGGTCTCCATGCCGTGGGCCACGAGACTCGACAGCTTGATCTGATGCATCGCATAGACCATGCCGCTGGCACCGCAGGCGCCGGCGAGGATCGCGCAGAGATCGGCGATCCTGCGCAATTCCAGCGAATGGCCGCCGAGGCTTTTGGGCACCATGAGGCCGAGCATGCCATGCTGGCGAAGCGCTTCGAAAGTCTGTGTCGGAAACGTTGCGTTGCGATCTGCCGTATCGGCATGGGGAGCGGCGACGTCCTTGGCAATCCGTTGCATCACCGCGCGCCAGGGTGAGGCCTCCTCCACAATACCGCTCTGTTCGACCGCGTTGACGCTCATGATGTCAGGCCTTCTCGGCGACGATCTGCTCAACCGCAGAGGTCAGCCCGCCAAGCGTTGCAAAGGTCTTGCGGGTCAGAAGGCTGTTGGGAAATTCGATATCGAACTCTTCCTCGATGGCCATCATCAGCTGGACCGAACCAAACGACGTCATGCCCGCATCGAACAGATTATCGTCATCGGACAGGCCATCGACGGGAACGGGGACAAGGTTCATCGATCCGACGATGGTCCGTACGCGGTCGCGCATTGCTTCCTCCAGAATGGGCAAAGTATCGATGGCTTCCTGCGAAGAGGCGCCGGGGTTGAGCGGGTGATATCAGAAAACCGGCGTGCGAGTCGTAAACGGCATCAAATGCAACGCGGTGTTTGGGCGTAAAGCCTAATGACGTGCAGATTCGATATTAGCGAGCAGTTAAATACCGGACAGAAAACAGGACGCCCGCACAATTAATGATGGAATGCGATATCGTATGACAGGAGCGCCGGCTGTCCGTTACGAACGCGCGCCCGGAAACGTGCTGGCTCCAGACAAATATCAAGTCTGATCTACCGGCGAGCTGAACTAGTCAAACGATGATGGTTTCCAGATCATGAATTTCGCCTACGGCGTCCCGGTCACGTTTGATAGTTTCGGCGGCCTCTATCACGTGGGTGCTGTCGATCGGAAAGGACGCAAGGCGGTCCTGTTGTTGTCGCCGATCGGATACGAAGAGCTGTGCACCCGCGCCACCTGGCGCGCGCTGGCGGAGATGATCGCGACGGCGGGCCATGCCTGTCTCCGATTTGACTATCCGAGGACGGCCGATGCCATCGATGGGGTCGGCGAGCCCGAAGGCATCGCGGACTGGCTGGCGGCGGCCCGTCGATGCATGTCGTTCTTGCGCGAGCAGAATCCTGGTCGTGAACTCGTGCTGGTCGGGCAGGGGCTTGGCGCGAGTCTCGCCGCGCAGCTGGGCGCCGAGGCGTCGGACATTGCCGGGACTGCGCTGATGGCACCGGTGGTGAAGGGGCGCAATTATTTGCGCGAGCTTCAGGCCTGGTCGCGCATGGTGACCGAGCGCATCGGGATCGGGCCCGATCCTGTGGATGACAATGGTTACAATGTTGCCGGTATGTCGCTGGCAAGCAGCCGCGTGACGGCTATCAAGGCGATCGATCTCACGCGGGCTGCGCAGCCGCCTGCAGCACGGATTCTTCTGGTCGAACGCAGTCAGATGCCGCAAGGCAGCGCGATTGCAAACAGCCTGAAGGCGCTTGGGGCGGATGTGACCGCCATCGATTATGCGGGCTATGAGCAGATCCTGGAGGATCCGACGCCGATCGAGCCGCAACTGGGTACGCTGGCACGTATCGTGTCCTGGATCGACGATCTTCCGCAGGGGCCGGAAGCCAATCTGCCAGCGCCGCCATTGGCGCCTGCCAAGCCGATCATTGGCGCTCATTACGAGGAGTTGCCAGTCCGATTCGGGCCGGACCAGAGGCTGTTCGGCATCGTGTGCCAACCGCTGGGCCAAAAGCCCTCGGCGGTCGCCATCCTCGCGAATTCCGGGCGCGATTATCATATCGGCTGGGGGCGTGCCGCGGTCGAACAGGCGCGTGCGCTCGCGGGACGTGGTGTGGCTTCTCTCAGATTCGATGGCGGCGGCATCGGCGACAGTCCGGCATCGGCGGATGCGCCGGCCGAAGTGCTCTATTCGGATGACCAGATTGTCGATCTGCGTCACGCCATCGACTATGTCGAGAGGCTCGATGCGGGCCCGATCGCCGTCGTGGGGCGCTGCAGCGGGGCTTACGGCGCATTCCAGGTCGGTGTGCAGGACGCGCGTGTTGGCACGGTCGTCGCCATCAACATCATGCGCTTTGTGTGGGACCCCCGCGAGACCGTTGCCGATGCACTTCAATCGGCGCATCGCACCGTCGGCGGCTCGCTGGCTTTGCTGTTCAGCAGGCAAAGCCTGAGGCGATTGCTGTCTGGCAATCTACGCCTCAAGGCGCCGATCATGTTTTTCGCAAAACGCCTGGCGCGCGCCATCTTATCGCGGCAGAACCGAGCCGGCGAAGGCCAGCCCGCAATCGACCTCGTGAGCGAAGGCCATCGCCGCTTTCAGGTGCTCGACAATCGTGGTGGGCGTCTGGCCATCCTGGCTGCGGAAGGCGATCACTCGTTGGGTGAATTCCGCACATATATGGGGCGGCGCGGGCGGCGGATGCGTCGCTATGCGAATGCATCGATCTCGATCATCCCGGATGCGGACCACAATTTCACCCACACGGGTGCGCGCGCACGATTGACAGAGGCATTGTGCGATGTGCTCGCATCGACCAAGGACCAGCCAGCGATCCGCCGTTTGCCCGGTTCGACACGAGAAAAGATAACGGGTTCAAAGGAGGGAACTTGGTAGCGGGAGAGGGACTCGAACCCCCGACCCCAGGATTATGATTCCCGTGCTCTAACCAGCTGAGCTACCCCGCCACAGGGTCACGACGGCCAAAATGCCGCGTCGCGAACGGGCCGCTTATAAGGATGCGGGGGACTCCCTGTCAAGCAAGGTGGTGGTGGAAATCCGCTTTTCCGCCATTCGGTTAGCGGATTTCCAGTGGAGCGGGGATTGCAGCGCTTTGCCAAGGGCTTGGCAGAACGCTGGCACCCGCCCTAGCCGCCATCGAAGGCCTTTTTCAACGCCGCCATATCCAGTTTCACCATGCCCATCATGGCGGTCATCGCCCGCTTGGCCCCCTCGCCATTCTCGCTGGCGAGCAGCTCCGTGAAGCCGTTGGGCACGATCTGCCACGGCACGCCCCAGCGGTCGTTGATCCAGCCGCAGGCGTTTTCCTTGCCGCCATTGGCCAGGATGGCGTCCCAGATGCGATCGACCTCGGCCTGGTCTTCGCAATGGATGGTGAAGGACACTGCGTTGCTGAACGTGGCCGGGCTGCCGCCATTGAGACCGATGAAGGTTTGGCCGGCCAGCGTGAAGCCGACCACCAGCACATTGCCGGCCTTGCCGCCGGGATAGTCGATTGGCGCGCGTTGCACGCGATCGATGGAGGAATTGGCCACCAGCGAGCAATAGAATTTTGCGGCGTCTTCGGCATCGGTCTCAAACCAGATGCAGGGAGAGATTTTTGACATGGTCATGTCCTCCTGACGTTGAACTCAAGTCGCCATCGCAGCTTCGGCCGCCGCCATGTCCATCCACATCACTTCCCAGATATGGCCATCGGGGTCTTCGTAACTGCGGCCATACATGAAACCGAAATCCTGCGTGGGCGTCGGATCGATGCCGCCGCCGGCGGCCTTGGCCTTGTTGACGATGCCGTCGACTTCCTCGCGGCTGTCGGCGGAGACGCAGATCAGCACCTCGCTCGATGTCTTGGCATCGACGATCGTCTTCGAGGTGAATTGCTTGTACTTGTCGTGTGTCAGCAGCATCGCGTGGATGGTGTCGGAGAACACCATGCAGGCAGCCGTGTCGTCGGAGAATTGCGGGTTCTTGGTGGCGCCGACGGCTTCATAGAATGCAACGGCGCGGGGCAGGTCGGTGACCGGCAGGTTCACGAAGATCATCTTGCTCATGGAAGCTTCCCTCTCGGATAAAGTGGCATTGCACCAAGGACGACGCAGGCGGCGCCGATCCGACATGTCCGCCGATATTTTTTCTGGCGGAGTTTTAAATGCCGCAACGATCATCTCACCACCATGACGTGCACGGTCGTGACGACGGTATGTCGCATGCGCTCCTGTCCATCGGAATTGCGGCCGCGTGCAAATCATCGTTCATTGCCAACACGGCAGCGATACGACGGAAGACGCACTTTGCGGCGACGATTTCCGCGTTACACTGTCGGTACAACAAAAAGGTCCGGACATGAGCCGCGGCCGCCAAGAGATAAAAGAGGGAGAGATTTCATGCTGCAACGCAATCGCTTTGCAATTTCATTGTCCATCGCCGCTGCGGCGATCGCCACGCTCGGCACGGCCACCATTGTCCGCGCACAGGAATATCCCACCAAGCCGATCACGCTGATTGTGCCATGGCCGGCAGGCGGCTCCACCGACATTTCCATGCGCGCGATTGCCGATGCGGCGTCGAAACATCTCGGCCAGCCCATCGCCATCGACAACAAAGGCGGCGGTGGCGGCACTGTCGGCCCGGCGACCATGGCGGCGGCGGCGAAACCGGATGGCTACACGATCTCGCAGATCCCGATTACCGTGTTCCGCCTGCCGCTGATGCAAGAGGTGTCGTGGAATCCGGACAAGGATTTCTCCTACATCATCCATCTCACCGGCTACACATTCGGCATCACCACAAACGCGGAATCGCAGTTCAAGACCTGGAAGGACGTGGTGGATTTCGCCAAGGCCAATCCGGGCAAGGTGACCTACGCGACGCCCGGCACCGGCACCTCGCTGCATGTAGGCATGGAGCAGATCGCAGCACTTGCCGGCATCAAGCTGACGCAGGTGCCGTTCAAGGGCGGCGCCGAGACCAATGCGGCGGTGCTCGGCAATCACACCATGCTGCAGGCGGACTCCACCGGCTGGCGGCCGCTGGTCGATGCCAAGAAGCTACGTCTCTTGATGGTGTGGACCGACAAGCGTTCACCGAATTTCCCGGATGCGCCGACGCTGAAGGAGAGCGGCTATCCGATGGTGTATGACTCGCCATTCGGCATCGCAGGCCCGAAGGGCATGGACCCGAAGATCGTCGCCAAGCTGCATGATGCATTCAAGAAGGCGATCGAGGATCCCGCCGTCGTCGCGACGCTGGCGAAGTATGACATGGTGCCGAACTACAAGAACACCGAGGACTACAAGAAGTTCGTAGTGGAGGTCACCAATTCGGAGCGCAAGGTGATCGATAGCATCGGGCTGGCGAAGAAGTAGCATCTGTAGGGTGGGCAAAGCGTAGCGTGCCCACCTTCACCTGCTCTGCACTTAAAAGGTGGGCACGGCGCACGTGCGCCTTTGCCCACCCTACAAATTAATTGCCTTGAAAGCCTCCTCATGTCCTCCACCACCCGTCCGCCCTTCCGTCTCAACAATTCCGAATTCTGGACCGGCGCGATCGGCCTCGCGCTCGGGGCCTTCGTGATCAATTCCGGCCTCAAGCTGAAGCTTGGCACCATCAATGATCCCGGCTCCGGCTTCATGATGTTCTATATCGGCATCCTGATGTGCGCCTTCGCAGCGAGCATCATTCTCGCTTCGGTGACCGAAGGCGGCCCGACTTTCGGCTCGCGCTGGGAGGATGCGCGCTGGAGCAAGCCGGTGCTGATCATCGTCTGCCTGATCGCCTATGCATTTGCGCTCGAGCCGCTGGGCTTCCTGATTGCCACCATGCCGCTGATGCTGCTTCTGCTCCGCATCATCGACCCCGTGCGCTGGACGCTGGCCGTGCCCCTCGCGATCCTCGCGCCGCTCGGCGTTTGGTGGGTGCTCAAGCACGGCCTTGCGATCATGCTGCCTGTCGGCGTGTTCGAGATCGGTTGAGGGAGCGACATCATGGACGTTCTCACCAACGTATTTCACGGCTTCGGTGTCGCGCTGCTGCCGGTCAATCTGCTGTATTGCTTCATCGGCGTCTTCATCGGCACGCTTGTCGGCGTGCTGCCCGGCATCGGCCCGATCTCGGCGATGTCGCTGCTGCTGCCGGTGACGTTGTCCGGCACGCCGGAAAGCGGCATCATCATGATGGCCGGCATCTATTACGGCTCCATGTATGGCGGTTCGACCACGTCGATCCTTGTCAATATTCCGGGGGAGGCTGCATCCGTCGTCACCTGTCTTGACGGCCATCAGATGGCGAAGAAGGGCCGTGCCGGTCCGGCGCTCGGTATTTCCGCGCTGGGCTCCTTCATCGCCGGCACATTCGCGCTCGTCGCTTTGATGCTGGTGGCGCCATCGCTCGCCGCCGTTGCCATCGCGTTCGGCCCCGCCGAGTATGCGAGCTTGATGGTGCTGGGCCTCGTGGTGCTCACCTTCCTCACCCAGGGCTCCATGGCCAAGGCGTTGTTGATGGCCTGCATCGGCATCGTGCTGGGTCTCGTCGGTCTCGACAGCATCACGGCGCAGCCGCGGCTGACATTCGGCCGCATCGAGCTGATCGACGGCATCGGCCTCGTGCCTGTCGTGATGGGCCTGTTCGGCCTTGCCGAAGTGCTGCTCAATACGGAGCAGGCGATCAAGCGCGAGATCATCAATGCCAAGATCACGCAATTGCTGCCGAACAAGGAAGACTGGAAGCGCAGCGCCGGCCCGATCGGCCGCGGCACCATTCTCGGCTTCTTCCTCGGCATCCTGCCGGGTGGCGGCGCGGTGGTCGCGTCATTCGCGTCCTATGCGTTGGAGAAACGGCTGTCGAAGAAGCCGCAGGAATTCGGACAAGGCGCCATCGAAGGCGTTGCCGGGCCGGAAGCCGCCAACAACTCCGCGGCCGGCGGCGCCTTCATTCCGCTGATGACGCTCGGCATCCCGCCGAATGTGGTGATGGCACTGCTGCTTGGCGCCTTCGTCATTCACGGATTGCAGCCGGGGCCGCTGCTCATCACGCAAAATCCCGGCCTGTTCTGGGGCATCGTCGCCAGCATGTATATTGGCAATGCCATGCTGCTGGTGCTGAACCTGCCGCTGATCGGCATGTGGGTGAAGCTGCTCAAGCTGCCTTACAATGTGCTGTTCCCGCTGATCGTGCTGTTCACCATCATCGGCGTCTATTGTTCGAGCAACAATGTGTTCGACGTGCATGTGATGATCGCCTTCGGCATCATCGGCTATTTCATGCGCAAATTCGGCTATGAGCCGGCGCCGCTGGTGCTGGCCTTCGTGCTCGGCCCGCTGCTGGAGAACAACCTGCGAAAATCGCTCATCCTGTCGCAGGGTGATCTCATGACGTTCATCGAACGTCCGATCTCGGCGGCGTGCCTTGTGCTCGCGGTGATCCTGCTGATCGCGCCGCTCGTGCCTGCGCTGCGACGGAAGCGTGAAATGGTGGCACTCGACGAGGGCGCATAGGCACACGGAGCCGCCATGGACACCGAACTGGCCAGGACATTCCTTGCGGTCGTGAACGCCGGGAATTTCATGGCTGCAGCGGAGCGGCTGCATGTCACGCAATCAACTGTCAGCGCCCGTATCCAGGCGCTGGAGCAACAATTGCGTTGTGTCCTCTTCGTGCGCAACAAGGCCGGTGCCTCGCTGACGGCGGCCGGCAGGCAATTTCAGAAGCATGCATCGACATTGGTGCGCACGGTCGAACAGGCCCGCCATGAAGTCGGCATCGCGCATGACTTTAGTGCGACGCTCACAGTCGGTGGGCGTATCGGTCTGTGGGAAGAGTATCTGCTGCGCTGGTTGCCGTCGATGCGGGCGGAACGACCAGACGTCGCGATCCGCGCCGAGAGCGCGCTGGAGCCCGAACTGATGCAGGGTCTGGTGGAAGGGCGCATCGATATCGGCGTGATGTATACGCCGCAGAGCCGGCCCGGCCTCAAGGTCGAGCAACTGTTCATCGAGCAGCTCGTCCTCGTATCGACAAAACGCGCCCATCCGCCGGAGCCGCAGGCCGACTACGTATATATCGATTGGGGCCCGGAATTCTATTCCCGGCACATCGCGCTATTCCCGGATTTTACGGGCGCAGCGCTCACAGCGAATATCGGCTGGCTCGGTCTGCAGCATGTGCTGGAGAATGGCGGCGCCGGCTATTTCCCTCGCCGCATCGTCGCGCCGCTGATCAGCGGCGGCCGGCTGCATGTTGCTGCAGGCGCGCCGGGCTTCAACATGGCGGCCTATGTTGCCTATCACGATGATGGCGGCAATGCAGTCATCACCCAGGCCGTTGCGTTGATGCATCGGCTAGCGGCCGCGCAAGTGAAGCCCGCGCCACCGCATGCGAAGTCGAAGGCTGGCCGGCGCTGAGCGCACTTGCGGATCAAGCGCCGGACGGGTGACCGGACGCAGCCACGGCTGCTTCGATCTGCGCCGCATCATGACGCGGTCGTACCACCTTAAATACCGCGCCGAGAATGGCGAGCAGGCTGCCGACAAACGGTGAATGTCTCTGTGCGATGGCTTTCATAACGACCTCCTCGTGGCGATCCTTGCGAGGATTAAGGTTAGGCGCGCCAAGGAAATTGAATAGCGAATATTATCGATGGTTTATATCGGTATGACCGATGTAAAATATGGTGCTGCTGGCCCGGTGGAGGCTGGTCGTCAGCCGGGGCTCCCGCTAGAACAGCCGCCAGCTGTGCCGCGGTTCCGTCTTGGGAAACGCGATAAACGGCTTCGTAGAATTGTCGCCGGCAGTGTCGCAGGCGGCCCCGTATCGTGATCAATGGCGATCGCGCGTCAGTCCATCTTCGATCGCCGGTTCATTCATGACAGATAGCCAGCGCCCCCAGGGGGCGGAGGGTGCCAAGACGGCATCGGCGCGCCCGCGCCGCGGCTTCAAATTGTTCGCGCCCATTCTTGCCGGTGCCAGCCTGCGCGAGCGGATGGTGGCCTGTGTCGGCGCGCTGGTTGGAATCGCGCTGACTGGACTGATCTGCCGCTTCGTGCTCGGCGATCACACCAGCCTGCCGCTGATCGTGGCACCGCTCGGCGCCTCGGCAGTGCTGCTGTTCGCCGTGCCGGCCTCGCCGCTGGCGCAGCCGTGGTCGATCATCGGCGGCAATACGATCTCGGCGCTGATCGGCGTGATCGTCGCGCATTTCGTGCATGACCAGATTCTGGCGATCGGCTTTGGCGTGTCGATCGCCATCGCCGCCATGTCCTTTACACGTTGCCTGCATCCGCCGGGCGGCGCGACGGCGCTGACCGCCATCATCGGCGGGCCGGCGGTGACATCCGCGGGTTTTCTATTTCCGTTCGTGCCCGTCGGGCTCAATTCGCTGCTGTTGGTCGCGCTCGGCCTGCTGTTTCACAAAGTGTCGCGGCATACCTATCCGCATCGCGCCGCGACGCCGCCGCCGAATACACATCAGACGGCTGATATCAGCCCGGAGCTGCGCGTCGGCTTCAAGCCGGAAGATATCGACAAGGCGCTGGAAGCGCTGAAGGAGACGTTCGACATCAGCCCGGACGATCTCGACAGCCTGTTGCGCCAGGTCGAGTTGCAAGCGCTGCTGCGTACGCATGGCAGTGTTCTGTGCGAAGACATCATGTCGCGCGATGTAGTGACGGTGGGCGTGTGGGACGATGTGGAGCTCGCGCGGACGCGATTGCTGAAGCATAATGTGCGCACACTGCCGGTGATCGATCGGCAGGGTCGTCTTGTCGGCACCATCGGTCTGCGCGAGATTCTCGGCAAGACAGGCGATATCTCCATTCGGATGTCACCGGCGTCCACGGCCTCGGCGCGGACATCCGCCATTGCGCTGCTACCGACATTGACGGACGGTCGCACCCATGCGGTGATCGTCATCGGCCGCGACCAGACGATCTCGGGCCTGATCACGCAGACCGATCTGCTGGCGACCATTGCGAAGCTGGTGCCGACCCAGGCGGCGTGACCCGGTGGTATTGTAGGGCGAATAGCTTTGGATACGAGGCGATTTCGACCAATTATAAATTTCCGGACGCGAAATCACCTTGGGGGCGGCGGAGCAATTGATCTAGTGACATAGGTTCTTGCCTCCCGCAGATCCGATGCCAATCCTTTGACCGCCACACCGCCGACATCCACCCCCAGCGAAAGACTGACCTTGCTGTCCGGCGCACTCGTCGTCTCGGCGGGTGTGCAGAGCTTTGATCAACCGAAGCGGGTGAATGCGACGCTGCCGGCTGGCGTGAAGGTCGTCTTGTTGCTCAGCGGCCGTTTGCAGATCGCGGTGGGCGAGGGGGCGGGGCGGGAAATCTGCGGCCCCGCTGCGCTGGTGATACGGTCACCCAACGGGGCCGAGCGCGATCAGGTGTTCGGCGCGGATGTGCCGGTGCGCTATGTCATCGTGCAGATGCAGGAAGGACTGGTCAGCTCCGAGATGGCGCAAGCCATGGCGGCGTCGTTCGAGGCCACGTTGGCATCGGCGGATCAGGATGCGTTTCTGATGTCCTGTCCTGCCGGCCATGCGCTGCAGGCGCTTTCCACGCAGATCATGAATTGCCCGATCCGGGGCGCCGAACGCGAGCTCTATCTCGGCGGCAAGGCGATGCAACTTGCGGCGCTGGCGATCTCGTCCTGCCTCAGCCAGGCCAGCGCGCCGCAGGCGCTGCAATTGTCGTCGCGCGACTTCGATCGCATCCGGCAGGCGCGTGAATTGCTGATCGGAGCCATGCAGCAGCCGCCGTCGCTTGAAGGGCTTGCGCAGCAAGTGGGCCTCAATGTCCGCAAGCTCAGCGACGGCTTTCGTCGCGTCTACGGGGCGACCGTGTTCGGCTTCCTGCAGGAGTATCGATTGGAACAGGCCTACAAACTGATCGCGTCGGGCGAGATGAGCGTCTCCGAGGCCGCCTATCACGTCGGCTACGGCGCGGCCCACTTTGCCACCATCTTCCGCAAGCGATTCGGGATTTCGCCGAGCAGCTTGCGATAGTCGTCATTGCGAGCGCAGCGAAGCCATCCAGAGCCCAAGCGAAGACTGGATTGCTTTGTCGCAAGGGCTCCTCGCAATGACGGGCTGGCACCTGCGACAGTTTATAGGTCTCCTAACCCTGAGCAAAAGCGAGAGTCCGGCAAACGAAAGTCGGCGCCTATCTCGCCAGTCCATCGCATGCCATGAGACCGTAGCGCCGGACCGGGGATTTCGTCCGGCGCTACTGAATTTCACGGGGATCACCGAAACATGACGACACATTTGCGCTGGAGCCGGTTGCTCCAGGTCTCTCCTCTCGCTTTGGCGCTTCCGTTCGTCGATGCCACATCGGTGCTCGCCCAGCAGGCCACCAGCGCGACACTGCCGTCGGTGACCGTGGACGCTCCCGCGCCGCGTACCGTGCGCTCGGCGCCGAAGCAGCGTGCCGCGCGCAGCGCCGCGCC
>JAEXYA010000017.1 GCA_023451825.1 Pseudomonadota bacterium | reverse complement strand
GCGGTGTTTGGGGGCCGCTGCCTGCCCAGGGGAGCGGTCAGATCCCCGTTATTTGGCCCAAGGCGATGGGCCGGGGGACGCAGCAGCATGATCCCGGACACCGCGGAGAGGGTCGTCCGCCACGCGTCACCTCACATCCGTCCCTCCGAAGGTGAGACATCTCCGAGCCGGTGGCAGGTCCGGCAAGGGTCCGTCCCGCCCGCAGGCGAACGTCTTCAAGGCACCGCGCGACGCCCTCACTTTGGCGTCCACCGCATCCAGCCCCGCGAACGTGACGATCGCGCTCGCCCCTCTCACTGGGGCCGGACGCGAGGGATAATAATCCTTACTGGAATTTCGTCAAGAACAAAATAGGAACAATGTCGGGTCGCTTGTAGGGTGGGCAAAGGAGCGGAGCGACGTGCCCACCTTCAAGTGCCGCGCGTGTGAAGGTGGGCACGCTGCGCTTTGCCCACCCTACAGGTTTTTCGCGTCCAACATTTCCCACTCCCTTCGCAGCGCACGCGCATTGCACTTTGGTGCAAGCTGCGCTTGCATGTGTCCGCTTGTCGCAGGCTGATCTGAATGCTAGATGTCAGGTCATCGTACAAATTCCGGCGCAGACCGGATGGCGATCCAGACGTTCAAGAAGAACAACGGCGCAAATGCTGGCCTATCGGGAAATCACAGGGAGGATTTCGTCCATGAACAGGCGAGAAGTCGTGAAAGCCGGCTTGGGCGCGCTCGCGGCTGGCGCTGCGGGGCTCTCCGGCATCGCGCCGGCCAGCGCGCAGAGCAAGATGGTGCTCAAGGCGTCGGATGTTCACCCGCTCGGCTATCCCACGGTGGAGTCCGTGGTCCGCATGGGCAAGAAGCTGGAATCCGCCACGGGCGGCCGGCTCAGCATCCAGATGTTCCCCTCCATGCAGCTTGGCGGCGAGAAGGAAGCCATCGAACAGGCCCAGGTCGGCGCGCTGCAGATCGCGCGCATCTCGGTCGGCGCCGTCGGCCCGGTGGTGGACGACGTCAACGTCTTCAACATGCCTTTCGTCTTCCGCGACTCCAAGCATATGGAAGCCGTGCTCGATGGCGAGATCGGCGACGAGCTGCTCAATAAGATCACGTCCAACGACAAGACGAAACTGGTCGCGCTCGGCTGGATGAATGCGGGGTCGCGCAATATCTATAACAGCAAGCGTCCGGTGAAGACGCTGGCGGACCTCAAGGGTCTCAAGATCCGCATGATCGGCAATCCGCTGTTCATCGATACGATGAACGCGCTCGGCGGCAATGGCGTCGCGATGGGGTTCGATCAGGTGTTCAGCGCCATGCAGACCGGTGTCGTCGATGGCGCCGAAAACAATCTGCCGTCCTTCGTGGCGCAGAACCATTATCAGGTCGCCAAATATTTCTCGATGACCGAGCATCTGATCATTCCGGAACTGCTCGTCTTCTCCAAGGCGTCGTGGATGAAGCTGACGCCGGACGATCAGGCGTTGCTGAAGAAAGTCGGCCGCGAGGCGCAGCTCGAACAGCGCGTGCTCTGGTACGAAGCCGAAGCCAAGGCGCTGGAGAAGATGAAGGAAGTCGGCACCGACATCGTCACCTCTGTGGACAAGGCGCCGTTCCGCGACGCCGTGAAGCCGGTGTGGGACAAGTATGGCGCGAAATATGCGGACATGACGAAGCGGATCGCGGCGGTAAGTTGAGGCTTTCATTGTCGTCACCCGACTTGATCGGGTGACCCAGTAGACACGCGCTGACTGAGTTTACTGGATCGCCCGGTCGAGCCGGGCGATGACAGTAGAGAGTGTGGACAGGTCTGAATGTCTGAAGCCGTCTCCAAACAAACGATCGATGATCATACCGAAACCGCGCGCGGCCCCGCGCTTGCCTTCCGCCGTGCCATGAACGCGCTCTACTGGTCCGGCGCGGTCATCTCCTGCATCGCGCTGGTGCTGATCTCCTTCATCATCCCCTGGGCCGTCTATACCCGCTACATCCTCAACAGCGCCGCCTCCTGGCCCGAGCCGCTGGCGGTGCTGCTGACCGTCGCCGTCACCTTCATCGGCGCCGCGAACTGCTATCGCCAACGCATCCATATGAACATGACGGTGGGCACCAATCTGCTGCCGCCGAAAGCGCGCGCGGTCGCGGCTTTCATCAGCGAGCTGCTGATGGCAGCGATGGCGCTGTTCATGCTGGTCTGGGGCGGCGCGCTGGTGGACACCACCTGGGGCAACTCCGTCGATGAATTCCCGTGGCTATCAGTGGGCATCACCTATCTGCCGATCCCGGTATCCGGCGCGATGATGCTGCTGTTCGTCATCGAGCGTCTCACCATCGGCCCGCCGCCGCAGGATGGTAGCGACGCGCATGTGCCGCTGGATTGACTTTTTTCGTCATTGCGAGCGCAGCGAAGCAATCCAGAAGCCAAGTGAAGGAAGAGCTGGATTGCTTCGTCGCTACGCTCCTCGCAATGACGGCTGAAATTGTGTCGCGCATCCTGAATGTAGAGGATCATAAATGGATATCGCCGTTCTCCTGCTCAGCATGTGCTTCTTCTTCGCCATCGGCATGCCCATCGCCTTTGCGCTGGCGCTCGCTGCGTTGGTCGGCGCGCTCTGGATCGATCTGCCCGTCGAAGCGGTGATGCAACAGCTCTCGTCCGGTGTCGGCAAAGTGTCGATGCTGACAGTGCCGTTCTTCGTGCTGGCCGGCGCCATCATGGCGGAAGGCGGCATGGCCAAGCGCCTGGTGTTCGCCGCGGTCGTCATCGGCTTCACCCGTATCCGCGGCGGTCTCTCGCAGGTGAATATCCTCGCCACCACGATCATGTCCGGCATTTCCGGGTCGTCCGTGGCCGATACATCGGCAATCGGTTCGGTGATGATCCCGCAAATGGCCAAGCAGGGCTATCCGCGCGTCTTCGCCACCAATGTCACCATCTCCGCCTCGGTGCAGGCCATCATGGTGCCGCCGAGCCATAATGCGGTGATCTATTCGCTGGCCACCGGTGGCGTGGTGTCGATCACCAGTCTCTTCCTTGCGGGCATCGTGCCGGGCCTTCTGCTCGGCTTCGCCATCATGCTGCTCTGCCTGTATTTCGCCTATCGCGACGGCCATCCCAAGGGCGAGCCGGTGCCGATGAAGCAGGCGCTCAAGATGCTCACCGATGCGGTCTGGGGCATCATCACGCTGATCATCGTGCTGGGCGGCATTCTCACCGGCATCTTCACGCCGATCGAAGCTGGCGCCGTCGCCTGCGTCTGGGCCTTCTTCGTCACCATGTTCATCTATCGTGACTACAAATGGTCCGAGCTGCCAATGCTGACCTATCGCACGCTGCAGACGGTGGCGATGGTGCTCACATTGGTCGCGACAGCCTCCTGCTTCGGCTATGTCGCGGCGCTGATGCAGATGCCGGCCAAGATGACCGAGTTCTTCGTCGCCATCTCGTCGAACAAATACGTGCTGCTGATGTGGCTCAACATCATGCTGCTGATCCTCGGCACGGCGCTCGATCTCGCGCCGCTGCTCTTGATCTGCACGCCGATCCTGCTGCCGGTGGTGAAGAGTTTTGGCATCGATCCCGTGCATTTCGGCATCATCATGCTGCTCAATCTCGGTATTGGCCTGCTGACGCCGCCGGTCGGCACCACGTTGTTTGTCGGCTGTGCCATCGGCAAGGTGTCGGTGGACGAGGTGATGCGCGGCATCTGGCCGTTCTACTGGGTGATGTTCGCCGTGTTGATGCTGGTGACCTATGTGCCATGGTTCTCGCTGGCACTGCCGCATGCGTTCGGATTCAGGTAGCCACAACCGTCGTCCCGGCGAACGCCGGGACCCATAACCTCCGAAGATAAAATTGAGACGCGGTTGGTTACGTCGGTCGCGTTAGAACAATGCTGACAGCGTGTATGGATCCCGGCGTTCGCCGGGATGACAGGGAGCTACCCCGCTTCATTCGCCAACTGCTTGTACCTGGCCTTGCCATTCACCAGATGCCGCCGCATCGCCTCGCGGGCCTTGCGTGGCGAGCGCTCACCGATCGCATCGACGATCATCTGATGCTCTTTCTCGATGCTTTCGAGATAGCGCGTCTGTAGATCGACATTTCCATCGAAGGTGCGGATGCTCTGGCGCGGGATGATCAAGCCGCCGAGGAATTCGAGGAAGCCGACAAAGCGCGAATTCTGCGTGCCGACGGCGATGGCGTAGTGAAAATCGAAATCTTCCTTGATCGCGCGGTCGCCTTTGGCGATGGCGCGGGTGAAGATGTTGGCGGCTTTCGCGATGGCCTTGATCTGCGCCGCCGTGGCACGCTCGCTGGCAATCGCTGCGGCCTCCATTTCCACGGCCGTGCGGAGCTCGAGGATCTCGATCACGCTGTCCAGCGACCCCAGCCCTTCGGGATCGATGGCATAAGGTTGCGCGTTGGCATCGCTGCTGACAAAAGCGCCGGCGCCCTGCCGTGTGGTGACGAGGCCGCGGGCGCGCAGCGCCGAGATCGCCTCGCGCACCACGGTGCGGCTGACGCCCATGGCGGTCATCATCGCCTGTTCGGTCGGCAGCCGCGCACCGGCCGGCAGTTTGCCGTCGGTGATCTGCGCGGCGATGCGCTCGACCACTTCCTCGGTGCGGCGACGCACGGGATTGAGCGGGCGAAGCAAAGCCGGCTGGGTCGCGCCAGCCCTCGTCGCTCGACCGCCGTTCTTGCGTGCAGAATGTTTGGCTTGTCCGGTCATCGTACAAGCGGGCTATCATTGCCCATGAGGAGGCGCAAGATACACGCTGCCGCAATGCGGCAATCACGCCTCTTCCAGCTCGTGGATCTTGAGGTCGCATTCGACCCAAGCGCCATGAATGGCGAAGCGCTGGAATGGCGAATCCGGCACCGGTGTCCGCAGCGGCGCCAAAAAGCCTGCATCGGCCGGGCTGCGCAGATGAAACAGCACATGGTGCGACGCCAGCGCATTGCGCGACAGCCAGACCACGCCGGAAAACAGTTCGATCAGCAGCTGGCCGTATTTGTCGGCCCCGGCGGAGCCGAGATCGTAAGCGGGCGAGATCGTCATGAAGCGTGCGCGCAGCACCGGGCCTTCGAATTTCGGCATCAGGAGTTTGTTGACCTGGCAGAACGCCTGCGCGGCGGTGCCGTCATAGAGCGCGTAGAGATTGCCTTTGCCGCTCTGCACCAGCGGGTCGAGCGCAGCGAAGGTGCCAAGCGCATAGGTCGAGAAATCTTCCTCGGCAGCATCGGCAGCCTTGCGCCATTGCGCCTTCAGGGCGCCCCAGCTGCGATCGGCATCGCTGACCGGCACAAGCCGCATTCCATTCCCCCCAAGATCGGCATCATGCGCGACCGGGTTGGGACTTTAGCTAAATACCTTCAAGAATTGGATAACGCGAAAAGATTGCCGGACGGGCGCCGCGCACGTAACGGGCGCTATGGCCCGTCCGCTGCCTTATCTCAAACGCCAGCGGTGCTAAGGCCAGCAGCGGCGGCTGCGATCATCGCATTCAGAATCCGCCAGGTCCGGGACGATGGCGAGGTCTGAGCAGGGGCTTTGTTGCGCATGGGTCGATGTCCGTTCGGCGGCAATGGGCCGCGTTGCCCGGAAAATCGTGCGCATCATGTGCGATGTCGAGGGGGCTGGAAAAATAGCAATGTGCGGACTGCGGGAGTGGTCTCCGGCAGTTGATTCATGCTCCGGATATGCGCGGCCGTAGGATGGGTTGAGCGCAGCGATACCCATCACCGCAAGCGCCCGGCCGTGATGGGTATCGCTCCGGCGCTGCGCGCCTCCGCTCAACCCATCCTACGGCTGCGGCTCCGCTGGTGCCTGCGCCACATCCACCCAGGTCGCTCCGGTCAACTCCGCCAATCGGTCCGGTGTCACGCAAACCGAGCTGTTGGTCGATCCTGCTGCCGGCCACACCTCAGTGAATTCCTTCAGCGACACGTCGCAATAAACCTGCAGCGGTGTCGCCAGTCCGAACGGGCAGACGCCGCCGACGGGATGGCCGGTCAGCGCCACCACCTCTTCCGCGCCGAGCATGCGCGGTTTGCCGCCCAGCGCCTCGCGCGCCTTCTTGTTGTCCAGCCGCGCGGTGCCCTTGGTCACCACCAATACGACGCGATCGCCGACCCGCACCGACAGCGTCTTGGCAATCTGCCCAGGCTCCACACCCAGCGCCTCGGCCGCGAGGGCGACGGTGGCAGAGCTCTTGTCGGTGACGGTGATGACGAGATCAGGCGCCTTGGCGGCGAGATCGGCGCGGACGGATTCAAGGGACATCGACGACAGCTCTAGGAAAATACACGGAAGCCGTCTCATATGCCGCCTGGAATTGGAAGCGAAAACGTCGCCGCAGGGGGCGCGTTGCCGCGGGGATCCGCATGTTTTCAGCAGCCGATTCCCGCATTATACGGGCGGCTCGCATATCGGATTTGGCGAGCATCGTGGGACATCGACATGAAAGCACGTTTTCTCTGGCGAGCCTGGAAGGCGCGATATCGCGATCAGCGCGTTGAGCTGGCCGCGATACGAAGCCACGTCACGACCGACGATCTTGTGTGCGACATCGGAGCCAATAAGGGCAGCTATCTTTATTGGATGGCGAAATGGGCCGGGCGTGTCGTGGCTTTCGAGCCGCAGCCCGGTCTGGCCAGCTATTTGAAAGAGGCATGCGCCGAACTCCGGCTGGACAATGCCATCATTGAGGCTGCCGGAGTTGCCGCAACCTCCGGTACGTTCGATCTTTACGTACCGGCGCCCAACTCGCCCGGCGCCAGTCTGGTGCCGACCCACGGTGCGCAGAAGATACCGGTTCGCGTGGTTACGCTGGACGAGTATTTTGCCCCAGCGGAAAAAGTATCGCTTCTCAAGATAGACGTCGAAGGTGCTGAGTTCGATGTCTTCCGAGGCGCGGAGCGGATTTTATGCGAATGCAAACCGGTCCTCATTTTCGAATATGAGCAACGCCATTTGCGCGAAGGCGCGATGACTGACTGTTTCGCGTGGCTGGAAGACCGCGGCTATCGCGGCGAGTTTGTGATGCGCGGCCGCGCGTATCCGATGTCGCAATTCGATCCGGCACGACACCAGGCTGCGGATCGTCCGGAATTCTGGAACGCGCCAGATTACTGCAACAACTTCATTTTCAGGCCCACAAAGGCTTAGTCAGCCGGCGGACTTGTCCGTCGACCTGGCACCGATGAGAACGGAGCCGACCAGCCCCACGCCCAGGCAATACAGCATGCCCTGAGTCACCTGCGAAATGTGGCTGTTGAACAGCGAGCCGAGAATCGTCAGGCACACGATTCCGAGCGCTATGGCACTTCCGAAATCGGCTCCGGTGAACATCCGGAAGTGAAACACCCACATCGCGATAAGGAGGAAACCGCCGATCAGGCCAACCTGCAAAGTCGTGTGGAGGAACTGATTGTGCGGATCTGCGACGGCCTGGCCAAGCGGTGATGGACGTGTGGCTTCCAGATTCTGATAAAGCGGCCGGATGCTGCCGGTGCCATGACCAAGGACAGGCGCCTGCTTCACGAATTCGGATGCCTTCTGCCAGAAATCGATGCGGGCGGCCGTCGAGACGTTTTCTGTCTTCATGCCAGCCTGGACGTCCGATGTGATCTCCTTGAAGCGCAGCTTCGCGCCTGGCGAGATTGCGAGCGTTCCAGCGATAATCAGCGCGATCGGAATGCCGATGAGGAACGAGTTCCTCCACCCCCCAAGGTGGATGATCAGAATCACAACCATTGTGAGCGCGACCAGCATCCCGGTCTTGGATACGAAGATCATGAAGATGTTGGCGAAGAAGAGCAGCGCCAACAGGCTCAGGGCGAGCGCGCGGCGCTTGTCGCCGCCGGTCCACATGCGCGCAGCACCCAGTGCCAACCCAAGTGCGCAAATGGCGAAGCACTCGCTTTGCACTGCATTATCCTTGAAGGGGATCGATGAGGACCACGGCCACGGTCCGCTCGGCCATATGATCGATGCATATGACAGAACCATCACCATCAGACAGGCTGCAAGAAAGCCATAGCCGACGTGCAGCGCCTGCTTCGGTGTAAACGCCGTCGCCATCACCAGCGGGATCAGCAGAAGCTTTGCATAAGGCCCGACCCATTTGATGGCGCCGCCGAGCGGGAGCATCGACCACAGCACGCCCAGCAGGATCAGCGCGAACAGCGCAACCGGCAGCCATGCAGCCGGCCTGCGCATGGTCGTCGCGAAACGTTCGCGATCCAGCGTCAGCAGTGCCAGCACGGCAAAGACGGAAACCGCGATGGCCTGGCCGCTGGTCGAGAACGGCAGGAAGAAGGCAGTGGCGATGGCAGCGATCTGCCGGGAGGCAGCGAGCTTTTCAGGCAGATCGGCTTTCGTCATATACCCAATAGTTTCCGTGCGTTGTTCTTCAAGACCTTCGGCCTGATCTCGTCGCGAATGTCGAGCTTGGCGAAGTCGGCCATCCAGCGGTCCGGCATGATCACCGGCCAGTCGGAGCCGAACAGCATCTTATCCTGCAGAATGGAATTGATATAGCGCACCAGGATCGGCGGGAAGTATTTCGGCGACCAGCCGGAAAGGTCGATATACACGTTCGGCTTGTGGGTCGCGACAGACAACGCCTCTTCCTGCCAGGGGAAGGAGGGGTGCGCGAGAATGATCTTCATGTCCGGGAAATCCACCGCGACATCGTCCATATACATTGGGTTGGAATATTTCAGCCGCATGCCCATACCGCCCGGCATACCGGAGCCGACACCGGTCTGTCCGGTATGGAACAGCGCGATGGCGCCGCCTTCCTGGATCGCCTCATAGAGCGGATAGGCCATGCGGTCATTGGCATAAAAGCCCTGCATGGTCGGATGGAATTTGAAGCCTTTGACGCCGTATTCGGAGATCAGCTTTCGCGCCTCGCGGACGCCCAGCTTGCCCTTGTGCGGATCGATCGAGGCAAACGGGATCAGCACGTCGGCATTCTGCTGCGCGATCTCCAGCATCTCGTAATTGTTGTAGCGGCGGAACCCGGTTTCGCGCTCGGCATCGACGGGGAAGATCACGGCGGCAATTTTCTTCGCCCGGTAATAGGCCGCGGTTTCTTCAACGGTGGGCGGATGCTTGTGCGGTGATTTGAAATACTCCGCCATCCGCGCCTGGAAATCATCGTATCCGTCATCGGCATGGCAGCCGCACGGCTCCTCCGCATGGGTGTGGATGTCGATGGCGACCAGCTCGTCGGGATTGAGCAGCTTCATGTTGGCGCGTTTCCTGGGATTTTGTCGTTGTGGTTGACCGGTCAATTAGCAAAGCGGCGGGGGCAATGAAAGGCGAGGAAGTGCTCGTCTTGTCATCGCCCGGCTTGACCCGGGCGATCCAGTACACACCGACGCTTCAATGAGTACTGGGTCACCCGGTCAAGCCGGGTGACGACGGAGACAGCAGGATCGGTACCCTGCGACATCATCGCCCGGTTGACCTCTGTCACTAAGTGACATAGTTTTTTGTCACTAAGTGACATGATGTGAGCCTGCAATGTCCTCCGCCCGCGAAGATCCACGCCTGACCGTCTCCCGCCACGCTGCCGAGCTGTTCCTCGCGCGTGGCGTCGCGGCGACCAGTGGTGACGACATCGCGGCGGCCGCCGGACTCTCGAAACGTACTGTCTGGCGTTATTTCCGTTCGAAGGAGAGCGCAGTGGAACCATTGTTTGCCGTCTCGTCCCTGCGCTTTGCCAACCAGCTCAGCGAATGGCCGCTCGATGTCTCCATCGAGACCTATCTGCATGCGGTGGTCCGCCCGCAGGACCAGACCCAGCGCGAAATCGCTGATGACGTTCTCGCCGTCCGCCTTGTGGCGCTGCTGCCGAAGGAGCCAGCGCTGCGCTCGGCGTGGCTGATGGCCTGCCACGCCGCGGAGGAAACCATCATCGAGATGGTGGCGCGACGCACCAGGCGATGGAGCACGGATTTCGACGTCCGTCTCTGTGGCGCTGCCGTGATGACGGCGCTGCGCATCGTCGATGAAGACATCGCAACAGCGGCGATCACCGATCGCCGTGCCTTCACGCTGCCGGAAGTGATCGACCGGATGGCGGAAGCGATACGAACCGCAAGCACCTTGCCGATCTGCGATCCCGTCTAGCGCGGCGCCCGGCACAAGCACCTCGACCCCATCTGTTTTTGTCAACCAACGGAGTCTCTCCCGATGGCATCAGCATTCGCGTATCCGAAAACCCGTCGCCTCGATCTCGTCGAAGATCATTTCGGCGAGGCTGTCGCCGATCCCTATCGGTGGCTGGAGGAGGATATCCGCAACGACGCCGGGGTCGCTGCATGGGCCAAGTCCCAGAACGACGTCACCGCAAATTATCTCGCGACATTGCCCGGTCGGGACATCTTCAAGGCACGGCTGCAAGAGCTGTTCGATCATGAACGCGTGAGCGCGCCGCGGGCATGCGGCAGCCGATATTTCTATTTGCGCCAGACCGGCTTGCAGAAACAGCCGGTGCTGGTGATGCGGAGTGGTCTCGAAGGCGCGGAGCGCGTGCTGATCGATCCCAATGACTGGTCGCCCGATGGCACGATCGCCATGGGCGAATGGGAGGTCACCGACGACGGTGCGCTGATCGCCTATACGGTCCAGCACGGCGGCACCGACTGGCGGACCATCAAGGTGTTCGACGTCAATGCCCGCGAGGACCTTGCCGACGAGGTTGTGCGCGCCCGCTTCATGACCATCGCCTGGATGAAAGACAGTCGCGGCTTCTTCTATTCGCGCTATCCCGATGCTAGCGAAGCCTCGCAGGCGAGCGTGCAGAATCATGCAGTCTATTACCATGCGCTCGGCACGGCGCAGACGGAAGACCGCCTGGTCTATGCGACGCCCGAGCGGCCGCATCTGGTCAATGTCGGCTATGTCACTGATGACGGTCGCTATCTCGTGCTGCTGTCCACGCCGGGCCCGGGCGCCAATGCGCTCGCCATCATCGATCTCAAGACATCCGATTGGACCCCGCGCGAGCTGATTACGGCGCTCGATGCCGATTGGCATGTCTATGGCAATGTCGGCCCCAAACTCTTCATCGGCACCAACAAAGGTGCTGAGCGCCGCAAGATCGTGTCGATGGATCTCGATCAGGAGGCATTGGCTTTTCAGGATGTCGTGACCGAGCAGAACGTCACCCTCGCATCCGCGGTGCTGCTTGGCGGCCGGCTGCTCGCCGCCTATCTCGTCGATGCGAAATCCGAACTGCGCCGCTACACGCTGGAGGGCGTGCTGGATGGCGCCGTCGAATTGCCGGGCATCGGAACCGTTGGCGGCTTCCGCGGCGATCAGGACAGCAGCGAAGTGTTCTTCGTCTTCACCAGCTACAATTTTCCGACCACGATCTATCGCTATGACGTCAGCAACAACACGACCTATGTCTGGGCCAAGCCGGACGCCGGCATCGATCTCGATCGCATCATCGTTGAGCAGCGCTACTATCAGTCGAAGGATGGCACCCGCATTCCGATGTTCATCATTCGCCGCAAGGACGTCACCGGTCCGGCGCCGACGCTGCTCTATGCCTATGGTGGCTTCGGCATCAGCATGATTCCATTCTATGCGCCGACACAGATGGCCTGGGTGGAGCAGGGCGGCGTCTATGTCGTCGCGAATATCCGTGGCGGCGGCGAATATGGAAAATCGTGGCACGATGCCGGCCGCTTCGCCAACCGGCAGAACGCGTTCGATGATTTCATCGCTGCCGGAGAATATCTGAAAGCGGAAGGCATCACATCGCCTGATGGTCTCGCCGTGCAGGGCGAGTCCAATGGCGGCCTTCTGATGGGTGCCGTCGTCAATCAGCGTCCCGACCTTTTCGCTGCCGCGTTGCCCGGCGTCGGCGTAATGGACATGCTGCGCTTTCCGCTGTTCACGGGCGGCCAGATGTGGATGGAGGATTTCGGCGATCCCCGGCAGGATAAGCATTTTCACGCATTGCGGAGCTATTCGCCGTATCACAATGTGCGATCAGGCGCCGACTATCCAGCGATCCTCGTCAACACCGCTGATACCGATGACCGCGTGATTCCCGGCCACAGTTTCAAATATGTCGCTGCGCTGCAGGCGGCGGATATCGGCCACAAGCCACACCTGCTCCGCGTCGAAGCCAAGGCCGGTCATGGTGCCGGCAAGCCCACCGATAAGGTGATCGAAGAGACGGCAGATCAATGGGCCTTCATCGCGCACTGGACGGGATTGACCGTGAGTGAGCCGCGATGCCGTAGGGCGGATTAGCGAAGCGTAATCCGCCGCGGAGTCTCCGCCATGAAATCGGCCGGCGGATTACGGCTGCGCCTAATCCGCCCTACGGCCGCGCACCCCGTTCAGAAACAGCGCCCAAGCCTTCTCGAAATAGGCGTCCTGCGCCTCGGCGCTCGCATAGGTCGTCGCGCCGAGCATCGCCGATATCATTGGGCCCACGGCGATGCTGTTGATCAGGTGCATGGCGAGAAACGCCACGTCACCAGGGGCGATCTCGCCAGTCTCCTGCGCGGCGCGCAGCAGGGCGAACAGCCGGTCCATGATCGGGTCCACGGAGCGATTGGCCGCGGCTTGCCCCACCACCAGCGCTTCGCTGAACGCGATACGCTTGAAGGCCACCAGCGTCGGATCGAGATTGACCGTCAGCAGCCAGCGCGCAGCGGCGCGGAGCTGCGCCATCACATCGCCGGTCGCGCTTTCCATGGTGGTCTGGAAATGCGCCTCGGTCTGCACCCGCGCATGCGCCACCACGCCTTCGAACAAAGCGAGCTTGGACGGATAGCGCCGATACACCGTGTCCTTGCCCACCCCGCAGGCCGCCACGACCTGCTCCACCGACGTCGCCGCAAAACCCTGCTGCGCAAACAGCTTCGACGCTGTCTCGATGATGTGCAGCGATTTCGCCTCGACATCGCTCTTGCGCGGGCGGCCGCCTTTGGATGGGGTCGATGCGACAGACATTCACGTCCTTCATGCGCGCCGGGGTAACCCGGTGTTTCGAGCAATTCCAATCTCAGATTTGCCCAGCCTTGGCAATGTATCTGGACAGGACGGTCCCGTCCCGTTTATTTGTCGCACCCATTCGAGATCGGGGATACGGGGACTGGGAATGGGAAGCGAACACAAGACCATCGTCGGAGCGGCCATTGCCGCGGCGCTGATGGGGGCACCGGAAGCGACGGCGCAGACGACGCGCGACCCATCGGTGGCGCTGCCTGCGGTCACCGTGCAGTCGCCCGAGCGCCGTGCCACGCGGCCTGTGGCCGCCCGGCCCACCGCCCAGCGCCGCGCGGCGCGCGTGCCGGCCCGCGTGCCTGCGCCTGGCGCAACGGTGGTGCAGCCCGTGAGCGCGACCAACACCTCCGATCGTTATCTCGACAACGCCACCGGCACCGCGACCAAGACCGATACGCCGGTGCTGGAAACATCGCAGTCGATCTCCACTGTCACGCGACGCCAGATGGACGACCAGAATGTCCAGACCGTCGGCAATGCGCTGCGCTACACCGCCGGCGTGCTCTCCGATGCCGACACCAATTCGCGTTACGACAGCATTTTCATGCGCGGCTTCGGGTCGTTCGGCCTCACGACGTCCTATGTCAGCTATCTCGACGGCCTCAAGCTGCCGCGCGGCCAGGCGTTTGCCGTGTCATCCATCGACCCGTTCCTGCTCGATCGCGTCGACGTGCTGAAAGGCCCCTCGGCGATGCTCTACGGCCAGAGCAGTCCCGGCGGCCTCGTCAACATGGTCAGCCGCATGCCGAGCGCCACGCCGTTCAACGAATTCCGCGTCGAAGGCGGCACCTATGGCCGCATTCAGTCGGGCATCACCAGCCAGGGCAAGCTCGATAAGGACGGCGAATGGCTCTACAGCCTCACCGCCATCGGCCGCCAGTCCGGCACGCGCTATGACGGCGTCGACGAACAGCGCGTCGCCGTCGCTCCCGCGATCACCTGGGCGCCGGACATGGACACGCGCCTCACCATCCAGAGCTACTATCAGAACGATCCGCAGGGCGGGTACTTCAATTCGATCTATGCGAAGTCGCTGGCGCCCGCACAATATCGTCCGTATCTGAACTCGAAGCTCAATGTCGGAGATCCCAATTTCGATCACTTCAAGCGCGAGCAATATGGCGTCGGCTATCAGTTCGACAAGCGTCTGAACGATGTGGTCAGCCTGTATTCGACCTTGCGCTATGGCCATGTGCAGACCGACTTCCAGTCGCTGCAGATGAATGCGGCGATGACCCCGACCGGCCAGTTGCCGCGCTGGGCGATCCGTTCGCTGGAAGATGCGGACAATCTTGCGACCGACAACCGCCTGCAATTCGACTTCGGCACCGGCGCCCTGCAGCACAAGCTCGTCACCGGCGTCGATTATCAGGAGACGCGCAGCAACTGGCTGTATCAGATCGGCGGCGCGACGCCGCTCGATGTGGTCAATCCCGTCTATGGCCAGCCGGTCGGCGGCTTCGTGAATGCTTTCGACAACAGCCAGCACCTGTCGCAGGCCGGCCTCTATGCACAGGACCAGATCAGTCTCGGCGGCTGGCGCGCCACGCTCGGCGTGCGCCACGACTGGGCCGATCAGACCACGGATTCCCGCGTCACCGCGTTCAACCCCGTCGCAGGTCGCCAGACCCAGTCCGATGCCAAGACCACGTATCGCGCCGGCTTGCTCTACAAGTTCGACAATGGCGTTGCGCCCTATGTGAGTTACGCCACCTCGTTCGAGCCGGTGGTCGGTGTCAGCGCCAATGGCACGCCATTCGTGCCGACGACGGGTGAGCAGTACGAAGCCGGCGTCAAATATCAGCCGACCTTCCTGCCGATCCTGCTCACCGCCGCGGTGTTCGATATCCGCCAGCAGAATGTGCAATCGCCGTCGGCCACGCCCGGTCTCTTCGTCCAGCAGGGCGAGGTCCGTTCCACCGGCGTCGAACTGGAAGCGCGCGGCAATGTCACCGACAGTCTCGAACTGGTCGGCGCACTGACCTTCCTCGATACCCGCGTCACTAAATCCACCGATGCGCTGCTGCTCGGCATGCGCCCGCAGGCGGTGCCGGATTTCTATGGCTCGGCCTGGGCGAACTACACTTTCCGAACCGGTCCGGCGACGGGCTTTACCATCGGCGCCGGCGTCCGCCATGTCGGCTCCACCTTCGGCGACGATTACAACACGCTGCAGACTGCGGCCTATACGGTGGCGGATCTGGCGCTGAAATACGAACTTGGCAATCTCACGCGCAGCCTCAACGGTGCGGCATTGACGCTCAACGTCAACAACCTGTTCGACAAGGAATACTATTCGAGCTGCTCGTCGGGTTTCTATTGCCAATACGCCAACCGTCGCACGGTGCTGGCGGGGCTGCGGTATCGGTGGTGAAGCGCAGGACCGTAGGATGGGTTGAGCGCAGCGAAAACCCATCATTCTTTCGATGCGGCAAGCTCCGCCGATGGGTTTTCGCTGCGGCGCTGCGCGCCTCCGCTCAACCCATCCTACGAACGGCGTTTGTCTCGCCATGACCCCGCGCACCATCCGCGTCTGGTCATGGCTGCATCGCTGGAGCAGCCTCGTCTGCACGCTGTTCGCGCTGATGCTGTGCCTCACCGGCTTGCCCTTGATCTTCAAGGACGAGCTCGGCCCCGACCTCAAGCTCGAAACCACCAGCGTCGCGCCGGGCGCGGCCTCGATTGACGACATCATCGCGCGTGCGTCCGCCGCACGGCCGGGGCATGTCGTGCCCTATCTGTTTTACGATCGCGATCATCCCATTGTGAAGGTGCCGACGGCGCCCTTGATGACCACCGATCCCGGCGATTTCCACTATCAGGTGTTCGACACCCGCACTGGCCGGCAGATCGATATCACGCAGCCCAATGAGGGCTTTCTCTACATCATGCTGCGGCTGCATCTCGATCTGTTCGCCGGCATCGGCGGCACGCTGTTCCTCGGCTTCATGGGCCTGCTGCTGTGCATCGCCATCGTCTCCGGCGTCGTGCTCTATGGCCCGTTCACGCGCCGGCTCGATTTCGGTGCCGTCAGGCGCGGCAAGCCACAGCGCACATGGCTCGATCTGCACAATCTGCTGGGCATCGGCACGCTGGCCTGGTTCGCCGTCGTCAGCTTCACCGGCGTGATCAACACATTGGCCGCGCCGATCGAACTCGCATGGCAGGCCAACCAGCTCGTCGAGATGGCCGCGCAGGCGAAGCCCGCGCAGGATCCGACCAGACGCGCGCGGATCGACGACGTGCTGCGTGAAGTCCGCACCGCCGTGCCCGGCATGAATGTGATGACCGTGGCGTTTCCCGGCACGCCCTTCGCAACGCCGTCGCATGTGGCGATTTTCCTCACCGGCAACACGCCGATCACCAGCCGCATCCTCAAGCCGGCACTGGCCGATGCCACGACCGGCCAGATCGTCTCGGTGCGTGACATGCCCTGGTATGCGACCACGCTCTTCATGTCGCAGCCGCTGCACTTTGGTGATTACGGCGGCCTGCCGCTGAAGATCATCTGGGCACTGTTGGATCTCGTGACCATCGTGGTGCTGATCAGCGGACTGTATCTGTGGTGGGCGAAGCGAAGGCGGCGACGCGCGGCGGGGACGGCGATCGTCGGCTTACAGGCGGCGGCACGATGAGCAGCTTCCGTCGCCAATGGCTGTGGCCGATCATGCTCGGTGTCGTCACCGTGTTCGGCTTGCTCGCCGCACTGATCGGCGAAGGCGGCATCTGGTGGGCGCTGAGCTGGCTGATGCTGGCGGTGCCGTTAGCGGTGATGGCACATTGCCTTCGTAGGATGGGTTAAGCGAAGCGATACCCATCACAACATGCGCCTGCTGTGATGGGTATCGCTTCGCTCAACCCATCCTACGGCTAACGCGCTGCACGCCGCACCGTCGATTTGGTCGGCAGCGCTGAAATCTCCCGTCCGAACTCCTCCGCCGCTTTCTTCAGATCGTAAGCCATCTGGAGATTGAGCCAGAATTGTGCGCTGGTTTGAAACCAGTGACCGAGCCGCAGCGCTGTGTCTCCGGTGATCGAACGCTTGCCCTGAATGATCTGCGAGATGCGATTAGGCGGCACGCCGATCTGCCTTGAGAGTTCGGTCGGCGTGACGTCGATCTCGTTCAGTTCGTCGGCGAGAATTTCGCCAGGATGGATTGCCGGTCGGGCCATGGTCATTTTCTCAATGGTAATCGACGATCTCTACTTCGGATGGCCCCTGGTCTCCTTCCGGCCAGACGAAGCAAATGCGCCATTGCTGGTTGATGCGGATCGAGTACTGGCCTGAACGATCGCCTTTGAGTGCTTCAAGACGATTGCTTGGCAATCCTGCCAGATCGGACTAAGTGACGGCGGCTTCGAGAATCTCCAATCGCGTCCAACGCTGCTTGTCGAAGCCCTGAAACGCTCGAACGAATTCGCCTTTGGCGAAAAGCTCCGTCCGCTTGTCTCTAAAGCTGAGGATCATGCCAGCAAATATGGCGAAATTGACGATGTACGTCCATCGTACTTTTGAGTGGACGACCTTGTCGCTTGGGCTTCTACTTATGTTGCGGCAGTCTTTTTGATTTTCACCCTGCCGCGGAAGCCTGCGTCCGGATATCCTGCGCCGTCCTGCGCAGTGGCACGAGATACTTCTCCTTCGCTTCCGCCTCGGTCAGCGTGCCCGAAATCGTATTCACGCTGATCGCTGCCACGACGCGCCCCATATGGTCCCGCACCGGCACGGCGATGCCGCAGATCGCGGGATCGAGTTCACCGTCGATCCAGCCATAGCCTTCACTGTCAACACGATCGAGTTCGCGGCCCAACTCCGTCGGGTCGACGACCGTGCGCGCGGTCAATTGCTGGAAGTCGGTGGTCGCGAGATAGTCCGCGCGTTTGTCGGCCGGCAGTGCGGCCAGCAGCACGCGGCCGAGCGACACCACATGCGCGGGCAGGCGGCTGCCGACGGCAAGATTGGCGGAGAGAATGCGTCGCGCAGGAAGGCGCAGCGCATAGACGATCTCGGTCTCGTCGAGCACGGCGAGCGCGCAGGATTCGCCGGTCTCGTTGCGCAGGTCTTCCAGCGCGCGCTGCGCATAACCCCAATAGGGCAGCGCGTTGAGATAGGACAGGCCGAGGCCGAGCGCGCGCGGGCGCAGGCTGAAATAGCGGCCATCGGCCTCGCAATATTTCATCACCACCAACGTCGCCAGCATACGCCGCGCCGTGGCGCGGCTGAGGCCGGCAATCGCTGCGACTTCGGAAAGCGTGTGCCGGCCGGGCGCCTTGCCCAATGCTTCCACCGTCGCAAAGCCGCGCGCGATCGCACGGACAAATCCATCACTTTCCTTGGCCACGTTTAGTCCCTTCAGCGCCCGCCTTGCAGGTCAGTCAAAATCGCCTAAAAATAGTTCGCAACACGAATAAAAAGTTCGCCAGATGAACATTATGGGAGTCGATAGAATGACGCAAGTTTTTGAAACCGATTTCTGGAAGGACGCGAATTTGCGGAAGGTCTGGGACGAGATCGTCCCCGGCGTTCCGCGCAAGACGCTGCCTTATGTGCTGACCAAGGAGGCGATCCAATTGTATTGCCGCTCGGTCGGTGAAGATCATCCACTGTACTTCGATGAAGCTTACGCGAAGGCATCGCCTTACGAGGGGCTGATCGCGCCGCCCTCGATCCACATCCTGCTGATGTTTTCCTGCACGCCCACCGACGACTGGATGCGCACGCCCGGCACCGTGAATGCGGGCCAAAGCTGGAGTTACAACATCCCGGCGCGGCCCGGCGACACCATCACGCTGCAGGCCCGCGCGCTCGACAAGTTCATCAAGCGTGAGCGGCTGTTCGTCGTGCATGACAACGTGTTCTTCAATCAGCACGGCGACGTCATCTGCTCTGGCCGCGGCCAGACCATCCGTCCGATGTAAGCGAGCGCGGGAGAGAATTCATGAGCATGAATTTCGAAACATTGAATGCCGGCGACACCATCGATGGCCCGAGCTTCGCCGTATCGCGCGAATCCATCCGTCTCTTCTGCGACGGCTCGCTCGATTACAATCCGCTGCATCTCGACGACGACTACATGAAGAACGCATTCGGCAAGACCAATTTCGGCGGCATCATCATGCATGGCATGAACAATTTCGGGCTCATCACCCGCATGCTGACGGATTGGGCGTATCCGGCCGGTGCGATTCATCGCCGGCTTGAAACGCGCTGGGTCAAGCCGGTGAAGCCGGGCGATACGATTCAACCGGTGGGCATCATCAAGGCCAAGCAGGTGACTCAGAAATCGCGCTGGGTGCTCATCGATGTGCTGGTGAAAAACCAGAACGACGAAAAGGTCGCGACCGGCGAGGCGATGGTGGAGTTTCCGCTTTCCGCCTGAGTGCCCTATACTCCGATCGATTTTGAACGACAGCTTTGCGCAATGACGTGCGGCTAGCCTCGCACGTCATTCAATAAGAATCGATATTGGAGGACGAATTGACATTGCTCAGCAGACGCATGCTGGCCGTTTTGGCCGTGGCTTGCCTCGCCGCTGTGCCCGCGCGTGCGCAGACGATTCCCGGCAATCTGATCAAGATCATCGTGCCGTTCCCGGCCGGCGGCACCACCGACATTCTCGCGCGCTTCGTCGCGCAGTATCTCGGTGACAGGCTCGGCGTCACGGCCATGGTCGAGAATCGTCCGGGCGCATCGGGGACCATCGGCTCCGATGCGGTGGCGAAGTCGCCCGCCGATGGCAGCGTATTGCTGATCACGGCGACGCATCACGTCATCAATCCGAGCCTGCGGAAGAGCCTGCCATACGACACACAGAAAGACTTCTCGCCGATCGCCGTGGTGGCGACGGCGCCGAATGCGTTGTGTGTGTCGAAAGATTTTCCGGCCGAGACCGTCGCCGAATTGATCGCGATGGCGAAGAAGGAGCCGGGCACATTGTCGTTCGGTTCTTCGGGCATCGGCGGCGCCAATCATCTTGCCGGCGAATTGTTCGAGCAGATGGCCGGCGTCAATATCGAGCACATTCCCTACAAGGGCGCGGCACCTGCGATGAACGATCTGATCGGCGGGCACATCCCGATCATGTTCGACACGCTGCCGACGGTGCTGCCCGCGGCGCAGGCCGGCAATATTCGCGTGCTCGCTGTCACGAGCCTCCGGCGCGCCGCATCGCTGCCCGACGTGCCGACGCTCGATGAGGCGGGGGTGAAGGGATTCGAGGCGACGTCCTGGTTCGGGATGTATATGCCGCAGGCGGATGGGAACCCGGTCTACAAGAAACTGGTCGCGGCGATGCAGGAAATCCTGGCCGACCCGGCGACTCGAGAAAAGTTCGCCACGCAGGGCGTTGAGCCCGGCAGGCGAACCGGAGCCGAATTTGCGGCCTTTGTCGGTTCGGAAATCGCCAAATGGCGCGGTGTCGTCAAGACCGCAAACGTGCCGCAAGAATGACGCTGTGTTGCCGCACGGAATTTGGCACTCGACGAGACAAAGGCCTGTAAATGTCGCGCGCGAAAGGCGCGATGTCGGCCGTTTCGATTGACAGTGGGGTCGGTGGTGGCTAGAAACCGCGGGTCCCGGGCGGCTTGGCTGCCAGCGGGTTAAAGCTCATTTTCGCTGATTTCGGCCTGCGACGCATGGCATGTGAAGTCACGATCGCAAGCACTCAGGATCGACCGATGAAAGTCCGTAACTCGTTGAAATCGCTGCGCGCCCGTCACCGCGACAACCGTCTGGTTCGCCGCAAGGGCCGCGTTTACGTGATCAACAAGACCCAGCGTCGCTTCAAGGCTCGCCAGGGTTAAGCTGCTGTTCGGCTGGAGATTTTCCGGCCGGCATCACGACATCACAGGTCTTTGACGCGCTGCCGCTTTGCAGCGCGTTTTTTCGTGTCTAGACTTCACCCATGGCATCGCAAGTCCGGACCGCAGGTTTTGGCGTTCTGCTCACCGTCCTCTTGGCGGCAAGTCCTGCGTTTGCGCAGGTCAAGGACCCTAAATCGGTCGAGCCCAGCACGCCCAAAGCCATCCCCCAAGCCCCTGAAAAACTTCCGAAAATCGGTGCGGACAGGATCCGCGGCCTGGATTTTCTGTTCGGCGCCCTGAAAGCCGCGCCGGATGAGGCCAGCGCCAAACACGTCGAAGGCCGAATCTGGGCGCAGTGGTCGCAGACCCAGAGCGATACGGCAGCTTTGCTGATGACCCGCGCCAAGACCGCGCTGGACGCCAAGCAGATCGACGTCTCGGTGAAACTGCTCAGCGCCGTGGTCAAGCTCAAGCCGGACTACATCGAAGGCTGGAACCGGCGGGCAACGCTGTATTATTTGCAGAACGACTACACCCGTGCCCTCGAAGATATCGAGCAGGTGCTGGCGCGGGAGCCCCGGCATTTCGGGGCTTTGGCCGGCCTCGGCATGATTATGCAGGAATTCGGCGACGATAAACGGGCGCTCGAAGCCTATCGTAAGGCGCTCGCCGTCAATCCGCATCTCGAAAAGGTGCCGGAACTGGTCAAGTCATTGACCGAAAAGGTCGAAGGCCGCGATATCTGACGCGTCCCGCTCCGCGCATCTCTGCCGTGATTTTGCAGATTCTCGCATGTTTTGAGCTCCGGAACCAAACTTCCGACACATGAAATAGGCGAAAAAGGCGCTTTCCAGATCGTCTTGAAGGGGCTCGTCTTGGCGAAGAAGTCTTTCCCGCTTTTCGCATTGTTATGTCTTTTGCTCGCAGCGCCATTCAGCGCGCCTGCGCTGGCGCAGAAGGCTGATGCGCCGGCTGCAGCCGCAGCGCCTGCGCTCACGCCGGCCCAGGCGAAAGCCGCGCTGGAGACGTTGCAGGACGATGCCAAGCGCAAGGAGATGATCACTACGCTGCAGGCGATCGCCCAGGCGAAGCCTGCAGAGCCTGAAAAGAAGCCCGCGATCCCGCTCGATGCCGACAGTCTCGGCGCGCAATTGCTGGTGACGATTGCGGATCAGCTCGGCGATATTTCGCGTGAGGTTTCGGTCGCCGTGCAGTCGGTCACGCGCTTCCCCGCGCTATGGTACTGGCTGCAAAACGCCGCCAACGATCCCGACACCTATCAGCTCCTGTTCGATATCGCCTGGAAGCTCATCGTCGTGTTCGGCGGTGCGCTTGCTGCCGAGTGGCTCGTCGTCTGGCTGCTGCGCCGACCACAAGCGGCGCTCGAAGCTCGGATTCCCTTCGTTGCGCGGGCGCCCTCGGCCGTCATCGCCAGTGCCGATCCGCCGTCCTCGACGGCCGATATCACCGAAGTGCCCGATCTCAACACGCGCCGCCGCAGCCTGACGCGCGCGTGGCAGTCGCTGCTTCGGCTACCTTATGTGATCGGTCGCCTGCTGCTCGAACTGATCCCGATCTTCGTTTTCACCAGCACTGTATCGTTGCTGCTCGGCACCCAGATCGGCGACGCCGGCACCACGCGTCTCGCGATCCTCGCCATCGTGAACTCCTATGTGGTGGCGCGCGCCATCATCTGCGGTATGCGCGCTTTGTTCGGTCCGCTCGCGTTGTTCCGGGTGAAGGAAGAGACCGCAGCCTATCTCGAAATCTGGACGCGCCGCATCGTCGGGGTCGGCGCAACAGGCATCGCGATCGCCAATGTCGCGTTGATGATGGGCCTTTATCGTTCGGCGCATCTGGCTCTGATCAAGATCGTGATGCTTGTCGTGCATTTGTTCGTCGTGGTCATCATTCTGCAGTGTCGCAAACCGGTGGCCGATGCGCTGCGCGGGCCCGTCGGGGCCACCGGCTTCCTGAACGGCATGCGCAATCGCTTTGCGAGCCTGTGGCACGTCTTCGGCATCGTCATCGTGATGGCGGCCTGGGGCATCTGGGCGCTCAATATTCGCAACGGCTACGCGCTCTTGCTGCAATATATCGTTGGGACCGTGGTCGTCGTGCTGATCACGCGCCTCGTCTCGATGATGGCGCTCAGCCTGATCGATCGCGGCTTCCGCATCCGGCCCGAAGTCCTGAAGCGCTTCCCGGGACTGGAGACGCGGGCCAATCGCTATCTGCCGGTGCTGCGCAAAGTCGTGGCGGGCATCGTGGCCGTCATCGGTCTCGTGGCGCTGCTAGAAGTATGGGGCGTCAACGCGATTGTCTGGTTCTATGGCGGCCAGATCGGCAGTCGCGTCGTTTCGGCATTCGTCACGGTGGCGATCGCGGCTGTGACCGCCGCGGTCGTCTGGGAAGGCACCAATGCGCTGATGGAGCGGCAGCTCACGTCGCTTACGCGCGACGGCCACTTTGCGCGCGCTGCGCGGCTGCGCACCTTCCAGCCCATGCTGCGCACCGCATTGCTGGGTGTGATCATTGCGGTGATCGCGCTCACGGTGCTCAGCGAAATCGGCGTCAATGTCGCGCCGCTGCTGGCCGGCGCCGGCATTCTCGGCGTCGCCATTGGTTTCGGTTCGCAGAAGCTCGTGCAGGATGTCATCACCGGCCTGTTCCTTCTGCTCGAGAGCACCGTGCAGGTGGGCGACACGGTTGCGGTGTCTGGCCTGTCCGGCGTGGTCGAGAACCTGTCGATCCGCACCATCCGCCTTCGCGCCGGCGATGGTTCGGTCCACATCATTCCATTCAGCGCGGTGACCACCATTACGAATTCCAGCCGCGGCGTCGGCAATGCGGCGGTGTCCGTGAGCGTCGATTACAAGGAAGATACCGATCGTGTCGGTGCGATCCTCAAGGAGATCGCCATCGAGATGCGCAAGGAGGACGCCTATCGTCCGCTCATGCGCAGCGATCTGGAATTGTGGGGCGTCGATAAGGTGGATGGTTCGATGGCCACGCTGGTCGGTCAGATCCGCTGTACGGATACCGGCCGCTGGGGCGTGCAGCGTGAATTCAATCGCCGCATGAAAATGCGCTTGCAGGAAGAGGGGATCGCGGTCGCTGCTCCGAACCAGACCACGATCATGCAGCTCCCCCCGCCGGCGAAGGAAGAGGTCGTTGACGACAGTGACGCCGGGGAGGCGAAGGACGCAAAGAAAGAACAGCGCCGCGCGTAAGTAGTCAGCGGGCACGCTATGCGTGGCCAGGATGGAGCGCAGCGCAATCCGGGGACCCCAGCTTCAATTCGCTCGGCTGGTCCTGGATTTCGTTTCGCGCCGTCCAGGCTACGGAAACTAATGCACAGCGCCCGTACCGGGGCGGATTGCGCCACCGCGAACTGACGCGGCATAGAGCTGCTGCAGTTCCGTCTCGAGCTGTTCGTTGACCAGCAACAGGGCCTTCACGGCGCCGCGCAGATCTCCGTTACAGGTCGATACGATTTCGTCGATATCGATTTCGATCAGATCGGGCGCCATTTTCATTCTCCACCTTCGATCATTTGCGATCATGGCGGACATTCCGCATCGCGATCATGGCAACAACCTGCCCGATCGCGCGCCGTTCCTGTGGATAGCGTGGACAGCTCCGCCAGACTTTGTGTCGCAGGGAATGTGGCGAAGCCTCGCATAAGCCCCATATTCACACTGATATCCCCTCTTTCTTCCGCTTTCGGATCGTTTGGTGAGAAAAATCGTGCTGGTTCTGCTTGCGCTGCTTGTCGTGCCGATTGGCGTATCAGCCGCGAAATATTTCGTGGGCGATCGTTCAGTGAACTGGCAGAGCGCCGATCGCTCCAGCGCAGGCCTGTTGCCGCCGGCCGCTGAACATCCCGACGCACTTGTTCGCATTTTCGCCGCGCGCACGGTTCGTTGGCGCGGCATTTTCGCGGTGCATAGCTGGATCGTGTTCAAGGAAAAGGGTGCGAAGAGCTATACTCGCTATGATTATACCGCTTGGGGCGATCCGATCCGCCTGAACGGATTTGCAGCCGATGGTCGCTGGTTCGGCGATGAGCCGATGGCGATCGCCGCGGCGGAGGGCCAGCCAGCGGAAGTGATGATCCCGAAGATCAAGGCGGCGATCGCCAGCTATTCGTGGCGCGCCTATGGCGACTATCGCGCCTGGCCAGGGCCGAACTCAAACACCTTTGTCACCGCCGTCCTGGCCGCAGTGCCGGAATTGCAGGTGACTTTGCCGCCGACGGCGATCGGCAAAGACTTCCCCTACGAAGGCAATGCGTTCGGCTGGACGCCCTCGGGTACGGGTGTTCGGGCGACGCTTGGCGGCTATCTCGGTTTGACGGTTGGCTGGATCGAGGGGGTGGAGCTGAATGTGCTTGGCGCCGTGCTCGGTTTTGATATCAGGCGTCCCGCGCTCAAGCTGCCGGGTCTCGGGCGTCTTGGGATGGACGCATGATCGTGTCCGGCACGAAACCCATGCAGCATCTGCGCGTAGCTGATCGGTGCAAAAAATCCCCCGGACAGTCTTGATGATCGCCTTTTCGCTGGTGGCCGCGCTCGCTGCGCTGGCGCTGGCCACACAAGTCGGCGTTTCTGTTATCGAGCGTAAGTATCCACCGATCGGCCGGTTCTTTGACGTCACTGGCGCACGTTTGCATGTGGTCGAGCTCGGCCCGCATGACGCAGCCGGACTGCCGATCGTGCTTGTGCATGGCGCCAGCTCCAATCTCGGCACGATGCGGGTCCCGCTCGGCGATCTGCTCGCTAAAAGGCATCGTGTCATCCTGATCGATCGGCCGGGCCATGGCTGGAGCACACGCAGCGAAAACCTGTCGCCTGCGTTACAGGCCAAGATGATCGATGATGTGCTGGGCCAGCTGCAAATCGCGCGCGCCGTCATTGTGGTGCATTCGCTGGCCGGAGTGCTGGGCCTGCGCATGGCGCTGGACTATCCGCAACGCGTGGCTGGGCTCGTGTCATTGGCCGGTGTGGCCTATCCTTGGCCCGGCGGCGTCGGCACCTACAACGCCATCGTGACGACGCCGGTGATCGGGCCGTTGCTCGCCTATACGATCACGTTGCCATTGGGGCTGTGGCTGGCCGAGCCGGGCACGCGGGGCGTTTTCGCGCCGCAGGCAATGCCGGACGGCTATATGGCGAAAAGCGCGATCCCGCTCGTGCTGAGACCTCGCGAGTTTCTCGCAAATGCTTGGGATCTGGTGACGTTGAAGGTGGCGGTGACGGAGCTGGCGTCGCGTTATGCCGAAATCCGGATGCCGGTCGTCGCCATCACCGGCGATGCGGACACCACGGTCTCGCCGGAAATTCATTCGAGGCGGCTTATCGAGACCGTGCCAGATGGCAAACTAATTCTACTGCCGGGCGTTGGTCATATGGTGCAGAATGCAGTTCCGGAGCTTGTCGTCGGCGAGATTGAGCGGATCGCGGCATCCGCTGACATAAATCCGACGGCTGCATCGCGCTAGGATCATATCCGATCGACTTCACAACCAGATAAGGACATGTGCATGACCACGACATTCGGATCGGCCAAATGGCAGGGCGGTATCAAGGACGGCAAGGGATCGATCTCCACCAAGAGCGGCGCGCTCGCAGACTATCCCTATGGTTTTGCCAGCCGCTTCGAAGGCAAGCCCGGCTCCAATCCTGAAGAACTGATCGGCGCCGCGCATGCGGCGTGTTTCACCATGGCGCTGTCGCTGATCCTCGGAGAGGCCGGACTCAAGGCCGATGCGATGGAGACCAAGGCAGATGTGACGCTGGAGAAGCAGGGCGACGGCTTTGCCATCACCAAGGTACATCTGACGCTGTCGGCGAAGATTCCCGGCGCGGATCAGGCGAAGTTCGACGACTGCACGGCGAAGGCCAAGGCTGGCTGCCCGGTGTCGAAAGTGCTGAACGCCGAGATCACGCTGGACGCGAAGCTGGAAGGCTGACGTGTCTCGACATCTCCCCGCTCTTTGCGGGGAGATGTTAAAAAGCTACTCGCCGGTGTCGCTCGACCCGACATAAGCAATGCGCAGCATATTCGTAGCGCCCGGCGTGCCGAGCGGCACACCGGCCACCACGATCACGCGCTGGCCGGCCTTGGCAAATCCATCACGGAACGCGATGCGTCCCGCACGATCCACCATATCGTCCTGATCCTTCGCGTCTTCCGCCACCACGCAATGCACGCCCCAGGCGACAGACAGCTTGCGGCCGCCGGCGAGATTTGGCGTGATGGCGACGATCGGCGGTTTCGGCCGTTCGCGGGCGACGCGCATGGCGGTCGAGCCCGAACTGGTCCAGCAGATGATCGCCGACAATTCCAGCGTCTCCGCGATCTGTCGCGCGGCGTCGGCGATGGCGTCGCCGACGGTCGCTTCCGGACCCGGGCGTTGCGCGGTGAGAACGTTACGGTAGGTCGGATCGCGCTCGACCTCTTCGCCGATGCGATTCATCGTGGCGACGGCTTCGGTCGGGAATTTGCCCGCGGCGGATTCCGCCGACAGCATCACGGCGTCGGCGCCTTCATAGATCGCGGTGGCGACGTCGGAGACTTCGGCGCGGGTCGGCACCGGGCTCTGGATCATCGATTCCAGCATCTGGGTTGCCACGACCACCGGCTTGCCGGCGCGGCGCGCCATGCGGGTCATGCGCTTCTGCAGGCTCGGTACACGCTCCAGCGGCAATTCGACGCCGAGATCGCCGCGGGCGACCATCAGGGCGTCAGAGGCTTCCAGAATGGAATCGAGGCGCTCGATGGCCTGGGGCTTTTCGATCTTCGACATGATGGCGGCACGGCCGCGCACCAGGCGCTTGGCCTCGTGCACGTCCTCGGCGCGCTGCACGAAGGAGAGCGCCACCCAATCGATGCCGGTTTCCAGCGCGGCTTCGAGATCGCTGCGATCCTTTGGCGTCATGGCGGAAACGGGCAGGTCGGTGTCGGGCAGGCTGACGCCCTTGCGATCCGAGATGCGGCCGCCGACCACCACGCGCGTCACCGCGCGCTCGGCCGACGTTTCTTCGGCGATCAGCTTCAACTTGCCGTCATCGATCAGCAGCGCATGTCCGGGGCGGAGTGCTGCGAGGATTTCCGGATGCGGCAGGTGCACGCGGGTGCCGTCGCCGGGGGCAGGATCGGAGTCGAGCGTGAAGGCTTCGCCATTCTTGAGCTGGACGCCGCCATCGGCGAAGGCGCCGACGCGCAGCTTCGGGCCCTGCAGATCGACCAGGATGCCGATCGGGCGGCCATAGCTGCTTTCGACATTGCGGATGGTCTTCACCAGATCGCGCATCTTGTCGTGCGGCGTGTGGCTCATATTGATGCGGAAGACGTCGGCGCCGGCCTCGAACAGCTTGCGGATCATCGCGCTGTCGGAGGAGGCGGGGCCAAGCGTGGCCAGAATCTTGATGCGGCGTTGTCGTCTCATATCGAAGCTCGCTTATTGCTTGGTGCCGGGCGTCGTCGCCGGCGGCGATCCCGCAGGCGGGGTGCCCGGATTGTTCGGCAGGGCAGGGAAGCCTGCGCCTGGTGCGCCCGGAGGCGGTCCTCCGGGGCCGGGACCAGGCAGGCCCGGGAGTTTTGGCGGTTGCTCGTTGGTCTCGGTCAGTTGCACGGTCCAGGCGCGCTGCTCACCGGTATCGACCTCAAAGAAACCTGTCCGGTCAAAACCGCGCGCCAGGCAGTTTTCCGTCCCCTTGATCGTGAATTCCTTGTCGCGCGAACACATGAACGCCTGACCCGACCATTCGCCGCCCCGGTCGTAATCGATGGCATAGATATAATAGTACCGGGCGATGAGAGTTCCCCGCAGCAGGGTCTCGCAGGCCCGCGACGATACATTCCACCAGCCTTCGGTGGTCCAGCCGTCCGCGTCCTTGTAGCCGAGCGCGATACCGACCCGGCTCGACGTATTATTGCAAAGCCGGAAATCCGCCGCCGCAGGTGTCGCCCACATGGCAGCCAGCATAACGGCCAGAACTGGCAGCAGGCTGGCCCAAGATTTGACCCAAGACGCGGCCCAAGACCTGGCCGGAGGCCTGGTCCATGTCCGGGTACGGTATGAACGGTGGGGATTCGCGATGATCATTCAGCGTCGCTATATATCAGTTCCTTGACGGTTTCGCGTGACCGGACGGGTGTGTCAACGGCAGCAACCGATTCGGCGGGACGCCGGTAGTTTGACCTGCGTTATGGCGAAATCTGGTAAAGAACCCATCTTACGGGCTTATCGGACCTTTTGAGCGAGATGGAGTCCAGGCCTTGGCAATCGACGACAAGACACAAACCGAACTGGAAGCCGCTGCGTTCCGCCGCCTGGTGTCGCATCTGCGGGGCCGCACGGATGTCCAGAACATCGACCTGATGAATCTTGCCGGCTTCTGCCGCAACTGCTTGTCGAACTGGCTGAAGGATGCAGCCGACGAGCGCGGCGTTGCCCTGAGCAAGGATGCGAGCCGCGAGGCTGTCTACGGCATGCCGTATGAGGACTGGAAGGCGCTGCACCAGAGCGAGGCGACACCAGAGAAGCAGGAGGCGTTCAAGGTCGCATTCGAGCGGAAAAATGACGGCCATTGACCGAAACAGGCCGGCAGCGCGCCATCATTCCTGTGGGGTGCTGTGGATGACAATTGTCGCGGCTTGACCCCATCGGCTCCGGTCGCGACTGTCGAATTAGAGACAAGTTTTTAAGAGACTAGCGCCCATAACCGGCGCCTCTCGCCAACCCACCCTACCCAATCAGTTCAGGAGTTCCCGATGGCCACCAATGCTGCGTCCGTGCTGGACGACCAGGCAACGCATTCTTTCGCCAAGGACCAGCTCAAGGCCATCGTCGAGCGCATCGAACGCCTCGAGGAAGAGAAGAAGACGATTTCCGACGACATCAAGGACGTCTATGGCGAAGCCAAGGGCAATGGCTACGACGTCAAGGCGCTGCGCACCATCATCCGCATGCGCAAGCAGGACGCCAATGAGCGCGCCGAGCAGGAGACGATCCTGGAGACCTATCTGCAGGCCCTCGGGATGCTCTGATCCGAAGTTGTTGCGTTGGATGGGTGAGTAGTCCTATGAGGAATTCACCCCTTCATCCTACCCTCGTCGATTAGTCGTTGCGCCACCTTCGGCTTGAGGCGGAAGAAGCGGCGTGCGTGTTCGGGGCGGAAGAGCAGCTTCGCTCGGTAGTCCTCATCGCCGTACTGCTGGCAGGCCCGCACTCGAGCAAAAATCTTCGACGGGCATATTCAACTTCGTCGCTTTATCGTGAGCGCTCTGCGAAACGGTCCGCAACGCCGATTGCCGTTTCGCAGGCCGGCCCGATCAGGACGCGCCCAGGCCCAGGCGTGGCCCGAGACCCTTTTCCGCGACCGGTGCGGACCGCCAGATACGATCGCGACGTTCTCATATCGCTCAAGTCTGCGGCGAGCGGTGCCGCATCATTCCAGGGGCAGAGGTATTGGCCTGACCCGTGTCGCCGCCTGGTGAAGCAACCATCTCAATGTCGACCTGCGGCAAGTTGATTTAACAAAAGTTCGCCGACGGCACGTTTTTCAAACGGGCGCTCGCTGCTTCATTGGCATCTTTTTACGACTCTTAACCGCAGATCATCCGGAAGTGCGATTATTCTCTGCTTGAAGCGCACACGACGACGCTTGGAGGTTTTGAGAGAGCGCTTTTCTCCAGGTGAGCGGCAGGCAATAGCGCACGTTGCTCGATCAATTTCATTCGGCCGCCTGCAAAATCGATCCTTGGACAGCAGAATGAGCGGGAACGAGTATGAACCGGAAATCCGCGCCTAAACCGACGGAGCTCGAAAGGCAGGGCATATCCGATGACGCCTTGATTGCGCAGCTTCTGCTTGATGCGCGTCGCGCGATCGATCCCGATCGGGACTTGGCCAAGTTACGCCTGGACGAAGCCATTCTTATACTTGCCGGTTCATCGAAAGCGGCGATTGCACCTTCGACGCACAAGGGACCTCGTAGCCGTCAAATCGACCATGCGCTGCGCTATATCGAAGAAAATCTACATCGGCCGCTTCGTGTCTCGCAGATCGCGAGGAACGTTGGGCTCAGCAGCGGATACTTCTGCAATGCATTCAAAGCAAGTGTCGGGCAGCCGCCGAGAGCGTATCTGATCGCGTGCAGAATTGGGCGGGCAGAAAGATTGATGCAGCTGACCGACATGAGGTTGGTCGAGATCGCCATCGATTGCGGATTCTCCGATCAAGCCCATTTCTGTCGGGCGTTCCGAGCTTCGACAGGGACTTCACCGAACGCCTGGCGACTATCGAACGGGGGAATTGGCTCGGCGGGCAAGGCTGCGCGTCCAAGCGGAAGGGCTGTCGCGCAGGAGCGAGCGCACTGAATTTGAGACAGTAGCCAGCCTTATCTAGTGGGGGACGAAATGATCGAGCGTAAACGCTATCGTTTCGGAGAGGTCGAGTTCGTACCCCACCGGCAGATGCTCAGGCACAAGAATGTGTATCTCACACCCGGATCTCGATCCCTGGACCTTTTGGAGCTCCTCGTCTCGAAGTCGGGCGAGGTTGTCAGCAAAGACGAGCTGATCGCATTCGCGTGGCCGGAAAGTCCGATGAAATCGACCAACCTTAAGGTCGCGATCTCTGCATTGCGCAAGGTGTTGCCTGCGCTTCCTTCGGGCCTCCCCTACATCGCGACCGTACAGGGACGGGGATATCGATTCGTTGCGCGTGTAGAGATCTCCGCGGACGACACAGGTATCGATGCGGACCCGAAGGAGTATCCACCGGGGGCGATGCCGATGATCGTCGATCTTGTCGGTCGCGATCAGCAGGTTTCGGAGTTGACTGCGATGTTAGCCGACGAGCGTTTTGTTACGGTTGTCGGTCCCGCAGGTGTCGGTAAAACGACCTTGGCAGTGGCCGTCGCGCTTGAGCTTAAGGCATCGTTTCGGGACGGTGTACGATTTGCCGACTTGGCCGTGATCGATGAGGCTCAGCAGGTCGTTCCGGTCGTCGCAGCCGCGCTCGGAAGCGTTACGAACACCACGAACGTCTTGGCAGAAGCTATCGAAGCCATCCGGCACAAGCATACTCTTCTTGTACTTGATAACTGTGAGCACGTGTTGAGTTCTGCGTCCCTGATCGCAGACCATCTGCGGTCGGTTGTTCCAAGTCTGGTGATCCTGGCCACGAGCAGAGAGCCGCTGCGGGCGCGACATGAGTCGGTGTACCGCCTGCCGGCACTCGAGTTTCCAAGCGAAGCTGATCAGGTCGATTCAGTTTCGGCGCTTGATTACTCTGCCGTCAGATTGTTCGTCAGGAGGGCTTTCGAAGCGAACGGTTATAGATTTGAAGATGTCGATGCAAGCGCGGTCGCAGCCATCTGTCGACGCCTTGATGGAATTGCTCTTGCGATCGAACTCGCAGTTGCCCACTTCGACGGATCCAATGCCCAAAGCCTCCTCCGTTTGCTCGACGTCGATTTGGAGCCATTAAACGTCACGCGAGAAGGACGTGTGCGCCGGCATCAGACCTTGCTGGCCACGCTGGAGTGGAGCTATCGGATCTTGTCGAGGAGCGAAGCGAGGTTGTTCCGGGAGCTTTCAGTTTTCACGGGACATTTCTCGCTCGAAGACATTGTGGGAATTGCCTCGGACGACGGAGGGGCCATCGAGACCGTCACTTCGCTTGCACAAAGCCTCGTCTCCAAATCGATGGTATCGCAAATTTATCAAGGCGGTGAATTGCGATACCGCTTGCTTGACATCATGCGTGGCTTTGCTGGCGGGGCGCTCAAGAATGAGGGTGAGCAGTATGCTGTCCTGATGCGTTTCTCGCGATACCTGCTCAGGGTTTTCGAAGCTGCAGAGGCTGAGTGGCAGTGGCGAGCAAGGCGGGACTGGACCGCGTCTTACGGCAAGCGGGTGAATGACCTCCGCAAGGCGATCGAATGGTTGTTCGGCGATGGCGGTGATCCGGAATTGGGAGTTCGCCTGACTGCAGCGGCCATTCCTCTTTGGGATGAACTCTCCACCGTCGGAGAGAGCCGATCCCGCGTCGAACGCGCCCTCCAATTTGAAGAGGCGGAGCTCCCTCACGATCTGCGCCTGAGGATGAAACTGCTGGCGTCATATGGCAATGGCTTGAATTTTTCCGATCATCTCGGTGCCGAGGTCGATGATGCCTGGCGCGAATGCTATCGCCTGGCGGTCGAGATAGACGACGCTGAATTTCAACTGCGGGCGCTGTGGGGCCATGCCGTTCTTCAGACCTTTTCTGGCCGTCATCTCCAAGCTCTCGCTACGCTCGAACAATTCGAGGATACTGCCGAGCTGCGCGGTGAGATATCGGCGTTGCCGGACGGAAAGCGGTTCAAGCATATCACCCAATTCTACACCGGCGATATTACGGGTGCGCAGAAGGGCCTTGAAGTCCTTGTCGGAAATTTTGGTGACGATGCGGCGCCGACCCGCATGTCCAGGTTTCAGATCGATCGTCTTGTCGGGCTGCGGGTCGCACTTGCATTTCCGATGTGGATACGTGGCGACCACGCGGGTGCATTACGTATAACGCAGCAAGCCCTGGATCGAGCGTCTGCCTTGGAGCATATGGTATCCGAAGCTAACGCGCTTGCGCAGGCTGCGATCCCTCTCACGATGCGATCTGGAGATATCGAGCGCGCTCGCAGACTGATCCTCACGCTGAAACGTGGTGTGGAGCTGCGCGATCTCGCCATCTGGGATCCTGTCTGTCAATTCTACCAGGCCGCAGTCGGGTGCCTCGACGACGATGAAGCGTCGCTCGATATCATGCATCGTGAAGCGCGACGGATTGTTCGGAACGGGTTCCTTGTCAGGGTGCCGATGTATCTAACGGTCATTGCAGAAGCGGCATTGAAATTCGGGCGTCCCGAGCTTGCGATAAAGTCGCTCGCCGAAGCCAGCGAACACGCAGAACGACAGAGCGAGCATTGGTATGATGCCGAAATCCTGCGCGTGAAGGGGCTTCTGTTATGGCGCGAGGAGAAGATTGTTGATGCTGAGGCAATGCTCAGAGCCGCAATCGCCTGTGCCAGGCGACAGGGTGCCCTGACATTCGAGCTGAGCTCCACGACGGCTCTGGCGCGTATGCTCGGACATGTCGGGCGCGGGGCTGAAGGGTTGACGCTCCTCGAACCAGTCTATCGCAGGGTTGATGCTCACGCCCCCTCGACCGATGTCAGATTGGCTGGGCGCGTGTTGCGTTCGCTCGCAACCGAACGTGAATAGGCATATGTCGTATGGGTCAGATTGCGTCCGCTACAGAGCAGTCCGTCTGATGCCGGTATGAAAAGCTATGAGGGAGCGCCGGCGTCAATCGCCTTCAAGAGTGTCTGAGCGTGGTCGAAGCCCGGCACGCTCTGCCTGTCTTCGAAGCGCGACGCCAGCTGCTGCAGCAGGTGGCGAGCTTCGCCGGCGTTCCCTTGATGAGTTTCCAGTTGGGCAAGGATGATGGTGGCCTCGCATTCGTAAAGATAGAATTCTTTCAGAATGCTGAGTTCTCGCGCTTCCCTGAGCAGCATTCTCGCGCGCTCGATGTCTTCGGCGCGGCCGCGTGCAAGCAGCACTTGAGCGAGAACGGGATGATGTTTCCCGAGCAGTCGAACATCGATGTCGCCACGAAGCTGAGCTTTCGAGCGGTTCAACGCATCTTCGGCGCCAGCGAGATCACCGCGCAATCGCCGCGCATCTGCCAGCTCAACCCACAGGATCGGGTGGAGAGAGCCGGTCTTGATGATGTAAGGTTGATCGAGGCAGGTTCCCAACAGGCGGCATGCGGTCTCCGGGTCGTTGTGTTCGTAACGAGCGATAAGCCCTCGAAAACCATCGACAAGAGTTCGCCACGGAAGGTGGCTCTCTGCAAGATGTTCGAGTTCGTCCAGATAGGCATGAGCGCACGCAAAATCGCCCGAATGGATTTTCACCCAGATGGCGCCCTGAGCAAACACGAAATATGAGGTGGTCGCGTGCCGGAGGAGCTTCGCCTCTTCGACGGCAGAATCCAAAACATGTTGGGCGTCGTCACAATAGCCAAGATAATACTGCGTGAGCGCCAATCCAACTTTCGCAGAGGCCTTGGGCCCAATGCCGCCAAAGTAGAGCGAAAGTTCTTTGGGAATTGATTGCGCGTCGCTCAGAAACGCCTCGAACATCGTGCGCGCCAGCCGGAGCTCGGAGCCCTCAAAGGCATTGAAGGCCGACATGCGTTGATGAAGATGACGTGTCGACGGATGGCTGGAGCGTTCGGATGCCGTAGCGAATGCGTCGAGATGGAAGTCCGCTGGTCGCCGCGTGAGGAGCAGGTTTTGAATGATCCCGTAAAGGGCGCGCAATTGCAAGAAATGATCGTTTGCGTCGCGTGCGGCACGCCAGGCGCGCTCATATAGAGAGGCGTCATCGAGGCCTGGAAGGTAAGCCTGTGCCGAGGCAAGCGAGACCAGCAGCCGCGCACGGGACGCCTTGTCGATGCGTGGGTCAAGGTCGACATGTTGGAGTGCTCTGAAGATATCCTGAGCGCCGTGAAATAACGACGTCAGTTCGAGCCAGAGCCGCTCGGCCGACAAAACAAGCGCTACGCCTAAATGTGGGGAGTTCGCGAAAGCCCAGTCGAGCGCGATGCGTATCTCGTCAATAAGGCCTGCGTATTGGTGCGGGTCGAATGTATCCCATTCAATGAGATCAAGCTGCGTGATCAGGTACCGAGCGTGGCGTTCGCTGGCGCGGGATCTGTCGCCCACCGGGTCGGGCGTCTTCAGGACAAATGCCCGCGTGGTATCGAGCAATCTCAGTTTCGACGGGGCGTGGATTGTGTCCGAGGCGAGCAGAGATTTGTGCGCGAGGCCGAGGATTGCATGACGTGCGGCCTCGGCGTCCAATTTGGGGCCTTCCACCACGGCGACGCCCGATACGATCGAGAACCAGCCAGCAAAACAAGACAGACACTGGATGGCATAGCGTTCTTCGTCGGTGAGGAGATTGTAGCTCCATTCGATCGTCGCGGAGAGAGATCGTTGTCGGGGAACGGTGCTCCGTCGGTCGATACTCAGCAGTTGCGTCCCATCGGCAAGACCTTCGGCAACTTGATGCAAGCCGAGGACTGCGACCATCGATGCCGTCAGCTCGATCGTCAGCGGGACGCCCTCAGCGCGCCTGCAGATCTCTGAGATGTAAGTCGAGGTATCATCGGTGATCTCGAGTTGCGCACCGCGTCGTTTCACGCCATCGATCAGCAACTGTACCGAGGCATATGTCGCGAGGCCCGGCCCGGCCGAGCTCTCCGTCATTGGCGGAGGAATTGGCAGAGGCTCCAGCACGAATAGCTGTTCACCTGCAATACCGGTTGGCTGTCGTGTCGTGAGCAGGATCCTGATGGACGGCGCAGTTCTCAGGAGAGTTTCGACGAGCGCCGAAACCGATTCGAGAACGTGTTCGCAGCAGTCGAGAACCAAGAGCATGTGCTTGTTGCTCAGCGCCTGAGCGACATATTCGGTACTCGGCCATTCGGTGACGGAGAACCCGGCGGCGCTGGCCACCATCGCGTTCACTGCATTGGGGTCGGATAGTCGTCCCAAATCGACGAAACATGCGCCGGCCCGGTACTGATGCTGTTGCTCATGCGCGAACTGCAGCGCGACCGTCGTCTTCCCGATGCCTCCGGATCCGAGAATGGTGACCAAACGGTCGATCTCGCATAACGCCCGGATGCTTGAAATAACACGATCGCGTCCGACCGGAGACACAGAAGGGGCTGGAATGGATGGACTGCCGTGGTAGGCGGATGAGGCGTCCGATGGCGCGAGAAACGTCGCGTCCCCGACAAAACAATAGGTGTGCGATGGTCCAGGTTGAATGAACTTACCCTGGTCTCTCAACACTTTCCGGAGGGCATAGATCTGAACCCGCAGATTGCTGCGATCAACGTGGAGGCCGGGCCAGGCCGCCTGGATCAGGTCCATCTGGGCAACGGGGCTGCCGGGATCCTTCATGAGAAGATCGAGGATCGCAATGGCCCGCGCGCCGATACGCGTGCGCTCGTTGCCGTCCCACAGCACTCTTGAATTGGGATCGAACCGAAAAGGTCCGAAGCAAACTTGACGGTTTACCATCGGACGGACCAGTTGATTTTAAGGCGATTGCGGCTTTGCATCGTCTGGATCAGGAGACCAACAGCACGTTTTACTTTATTTTACCTTCCGCACCGCCACAAGCGGGGCCTCCCATGAAGGTATCCCTATGGGAGGTCTTTGTCGGCTGAGAACGATGTCCCCGATGGCAGGATGTAAAAAAATGTAAAGCAGCCAGGATTTTCCACACCGCGAGGCATATTCAAGGCAAATTGCGGAGTGCAGCTACGCGTTATCTTCCATCAGAGCGCGCGACCTTCGGATCGACGAGTTGCCGTCCTGATCGACAGTTCGGTTGTATTTGAGGAGAATAATCGGAAGCGAAAATTCGAAGCTTGCGAACCGCTGGGGGCAGTACCGCGTGTTGGCATGTTGAAATTCGAAAGAGCATGTTGGTTGCTGCTTCGTATTGATCGCGGCGGCCAATCGTTGAATTTTACGAGGAACGAGAGATGTCGCGTTCACAAGCCGCGTTCGGATCATTTCGATTTGATGAGCTGAATGGGCTGTTGCGGCATGGAGAGGACCGCGTTCAACTTGGTTCGCGTGCCCGCGCTCTGCTGGGGGCATTGATCGAGAAACGCGGAGAACTAGTCACCAAAGCGCAGCTCTGCCAGCGGGCATGGCCCGGCGTTGAAGTGGACGAGCGAAATTTACGTGTTCAGATCGCCGGCTTGAGAAAGGCGCTGGGCCACGAGGGGGTTTTGATCCGAACGGAGGCATCGCTCGGGTATCGTTTCACGGGACGCCTTCGGGAAGTATCCACGCATGCCGCCAGCGCCAAGCGGAATTCATACAGTGCCGCGAAATTATCGGTCGCGCCGCTTGGCCGAGATGCAGAGATCGACGGTATACTTCGGAGCGTCGCCTCGAACAGGCTCGTCACCATTCTCGGGGCGGGAGGCATCGGAAAGACAACCGTTGCGGCGGCGGTCGCCGAAAAAGCCAGCGCGAAATTTACCGATGGTTATAGCTTCGTCGATCTGGCGCGGGCGACGACTGAAGTGCAACTGCATGCCGCGGTGATAGGCACCCTGGACCTTCCGGTCGAGATGGGCGCTGCGGCCGAGCAAGTTTTGCTTGCGCTACAGAGCAAGCACGTTCTTCTCGTGCTTGATAACTGCGAGCACATTGCCGACCTTGTCGCCAGTCTCGTTGAACGCATCGTCGGCGAATTGGGAAGCGTGAACGTCCTGACAACATCGCGCGAGTCGCTCAGGGTTGCCGGAGAACTGGTGTGGCGTCTCGATCCCCTGGAGGTGCCTCCGGCGGGTGTGCTGATGACAGCCGAGAGCGCAGCACGCTTCGTGTCCGTGCAGCTTTTCATGCGGATCGTTTCGTATCAGACGCCGGCCTTTCAGTTGGATGACGGAAATGCTGTTACGGTGATCGCAATCTGTCGAAAGCTGGATGGTATACCACTGGCGATCGAACTGGCTGCGTCCATGGTCAGCGTTCTCGGTATCGATGAGGTTTTTCGGGGGCTGGACAGACGCTTCTCGCTGCTGACGGTGGGGCGTCGAAACGCGGTGCCACGTCAGCGGTCGATGGCCGCGACGATAGATTGGAGCTACAGCCTGTTGTCGCGGGATGAGCAAGTTGTCTTGTCCCGGCTTGCCGTCTTCGCTGGACCATTTCTGCTGGACGCCGCCGTGGAGATCGGAAGCAGGACTGGCGTTACCACCGATCGTGTACACGGGATCATCGTCGAGTTGGTGAACAAGTCGCTGTTGAATGTGAGCCGGCAAGTCGCGCCGATCGAATATCGCTTGCTGGAAACGACACGCGCTTATGTGCTCCTGACAGCGGAAGCGGAACAAGAAAGGCAGTCGTCTCAGGAGCGACATGCCGACTATTTCCTTCGATGCCTTGAAACACTCGATTGGAACGCCAGTGATCCGTCGTCGCTTCGCGCCAGGCTGCGCTCCATCAGCGACGATGTTCACGCCGCTCTGGATTGGGCGTTTGCTATGCGTCCCGAACTGGGCGTGCGCCTGACGCTCGCGGCGGAGCGGATGTGGCTCGCACTGGGCTCCCTCGTTCAAGGCGAGAAATATCGCTACATGGCGTTCAAGCGGACCGAAATTGATCCGGGCGCGGATGCGCGGGTCAGAGCAAACGTCCTTGTCGCCGTCGCATGTTCAGGCTTCGAGATTGTCACCTCGGGCCGTCAGCACGATGGAGCATTGTATGTCGAGGCGTGGCAAGCAGCTCGGGCGACCGAGGATGAGTTTCTTCAAGTCAGGGCACTGTTCGGGCTCATCCATGACTTGCTTCGGAAGCGCCGTCCGATCTCGGTCCATCTTGCAGAACTGACTGCGGTTGCTTCCAGATCGTCCAATCCGGTGGTGCGCTGGTTGCCGACGTTGTTGTCCGCCTATGATGATTTCGAACACTCGAGTATCGCGGCGTCGCGGCGAAAGCTCGACGCATTCATCACAAAGTGGCCGGACTTCCCCGGCGACTTTGCGTTGTATTTCGGTCATGGAATGACCACCCTCAGTGATGTCATGTTGGCACGTGCCAAGTATCACATGGGACAGTTCGAAGCGGCCTTTGAACATTTTGACCGGTTGCTGGTGCAGGCCGAAGAGCGAGCAGACACCATCGCGAGCTTTTACATTCTTACGCGGGGGTTGATTTGGTGCGAATTGGAGGCCGGACAGATCGAGCGTGCTCGGATACATTTGCGGAAGTTGGCGGAACTGTCAGCGTTGTATCAGCCGTGGACAGGATTTCTCACGGTGTTCCGGTCCCTCCTGGTGCGTGAGGAGTTCAAGGTCGGCAGCGCAACGATCGATGATCTGTTGGCGGCCGAGCACGCGTTCTCCCGGGCGATTGATCATGACCCTCTGATTCAGCAGCGGATCACGATCATCCCTCATATCCTTCTCGATCTCACCACGATCCGATTGATGTGCGGCGATCTCTCAGGGGCCGAGGCGGCATTGAAGCGGGCCTATGGCTACCGCATGAATGACGAAGACGTCAGAATTGTCGGACGATACGAACATATGATGGCACGCCTGGCGACAGCAAAGGGTGGCGATGGTTCTGTCGAAGCGGCACGGCAGCGATACGAGACAGCAATTTGCCTCTTCGGCTCGAAGGACTTCCGGTTCTGGCAACTCCAAGCCACCGTGGAATTGGCCGAGCTTGAGCTACGAACGGGTGGTGCGTCTCAAGCGCGTTCGCTGATCGAGAGCTGTGGCGCGTGGACAGGAGAGCAGCTGACCTTGCCCGGTGCCTCGCGTGCCCGTCACATCGCTAAGCAAGCGTCTGAACTCATCATGGCCGAATTGCTTGATCGTCAATCGACAGCCTCCTGATTGTCACGAGAAACCTGAAGCGTCATCGTCACGCATGAACGCGGTTGCCTGTAGCTGCGCACGTAAGGCGCTTAACACCTTTTAACCGTTCTATCGCAGCGCGTTGCTGTACTGTTTCTCCCAAGCTTCGGAAATTCGACGGCACATAGATCAGTAGCGCATCCGTCCGTCGGATGCGCGCGGACGATGCGCGACTGGTCCCCAGAGGGAGGAACACGCATGATCGAACTCACGGTCAATGGGACGACGTCAAAGGTCGATGTTGATCCGACAATGCCGTTGCTTTGGGCGCTGCGTGATGAACTGGGTCTGACAAGTCCAAAATTCGGTTGCGGTGTGGCGCAATGCGGCGCGTGTACTGTTCATATCGATGGACATGCGGTGCGGTCCTGCCAGGCGCGGGTCGGAGATTCCACCGGTAAGTCGGTTGTGACGCTGGAAGGTGTCATCGCCAAGGAAACGCATCCGGTCGTGCAGGCATGGATCGAGCATCAGGTGCCGCAATGCGGCTACTGCCAGACCGGCCAGATCATGCAAGCGATCTCGCTGCTCGCGCTGATACCCAAGCCGACCGACACGCAGATCGACGAGGTCATGTCCGGTAATTTATGTCGTTGCGGGACGTATCCGCGTATCCGTGCGGCGATCCATGCCGCGGCCAGCAAGATGGCGGAGAAGTGACATGATGGCACTTCATGGCCTATCGCGCCGCGCATTCATCGCAGGAGCTGCCGCAACCGCGAGCGGCATTGCGTTCGGCACCTACGGCAACGCTGCGGACGCCTTTCGGCCCGGTGACACAAATCCCCTGGCCATTGGGCTCGGACCAAGATCTGCATCGTTCAATCCGTGGGTGGAGATCAGTCCAGAGCGGATTACACTCATAGCCCAGCATGCCGATATCGGACAGGGCGTCGGATCAGTTCAGCCGATCATGATCGCCGAGGAGATGGACCTCGATCTCGGTCAGTTCGACGTGCGATTTGCGGGTCCGAGTCCTGCCTACTTCAACACTGGCTTCGCAGACGAATTGGCGCCGTTCGTGGCGGCCGATCATAGTCCCGCGGCCGAACAGGCACGTGCAGCCGTGTATGAAAGCCTCAGGAAATCCGGCCTGCAAATGACCGGCGGATCCAGCACGGTACCTGACACTTATGAAAAGCTTCGCGTCGCTGGTGCCGTGGCACGCGAGACGTTGAAGGCTGCAGCGGCCAAACGCTCCGGCGTCGCTGTCGCGGATATCCGCACCCAGTCCGGTCATGTGATTTTGCCGGACGGGACCAGAATTCCTTATGTCGATCTGTCGGCGGAGGCCGCCAGCATTCCACCAGTCCTGAATGTCCAGCTCCGCGATCCGTCGACATGGCGGTTACTGGGAAAGCCGATGACCCGACTCGATGTCCGGGCAAAAGCGCTGGGTGAGTTGAAGTTCGGCATCGATCTACAGCTCGATGGAATGATGTACGCCTCGGTCAAACTGAATCCGAACAAGGGGCAGCCGCTGCTATCTTATGACGCGCGCAAGGCGCGCGCGATGCCGGGCGTCCGCAAGATACTGAAAGTCAAAAACGGCGTTGCCGTCGTGGCGACGAATAGCTGGTACGCGATGCGCGCTGTCGCAGCGATCGAATGTAAATGGACACCGTCAAAGTATCCTGCCGAGCAGGCGGGGCATTGGAAAATCCTAGAAGCTTCTTTCAAGCCTGAGTTCATAGGAAAAGAGTGGCGCAACGTCGGAGACGTGGATACGGCTCTGAAGCAAGGCAAGGTTGTTGAGGCCGAGTATCGCGCGCCCTATGTCGCGCATCAGCCATTGGAGCCTCTCAACGGCGTCGCCGTCGTGTCTGGCGATGGCATGGAGATCTGGGTCGGGCACCAGAGTCCTCAGGCCGTGCAGTCGATCGCGGCCGCGGCCATCGGCCTTAAGCCAGAGCAGGTGAAATTCCACAATCAATGGACCGGCGGAAGTTTTGGACATCGTCTTGAATTTGAGAATATCGGGATCCTCGCAGAGATTGCCAATCAGATGCGTGGGACGCCGATTAAGCTGACCTTTTCGCGGGAGGAAGACTTTCTTCAGGACATTCCACGGCAGATTTCCTTGGCCCGGCACAAAGGCGTTGTCGAAAAGGGGAAGATCGTCGCTGCAGAGCTCTCCTCTGCATCGACCGCGCCCTTCAAGGGCTTGCTGGAGCGCATGGGGGCGCCGACGAAGGAGCCCGATGGTCAGCTCGGCGCCTGCCTGTGGAACGTCTACTATGACATCCCGCATTTTCGATCGACGAGCTACGAGGCCCGAGGCCTCTCGCCCAGCACGACTTGGCGGTCGGTTGGCGCATCGACCGCCGGCTTCTTCACTGAAAGTTTTCTCGACGAGTTGATCCATGCAGCAGGTCTTGATCCGCTAAAGGCGCGCATCGAGATGTGCACCGTTCCAACCTATCGGAAGGTGCTTGAAGCCGTTGGTGAAATGTCCAACTGGAAAGGGCCGCTCGGCAACGGTCGAGGACGTGGCGTTGCTTTCGTCGAATCGTTCGGCACACCGACTGCAGAAGTTGTCGAGGTGACGATGACAAGCGGCGGCATACGGATTGATAAGGTCTGGGTTGCCGTCGATGTCGGAAAGGTCATGGATCCGGTCAATTTCGAGAACCAGGTCCAGGGCGGCGTAGTGTGGGGACTGGGCCACGCGATGAATTGCGAGTTGACCTACTCCAAGGGAGCGGTTCAGCAAACCAATTTCAATCACCACGAAGCGATGCGGCTGTATCAGTGCCCGGTCATCGAGGTGCGAGGCTTGGAGAATGATCCAAAGGTGAGAGGCGTCGGCGAACCGCCGGTGCCGCCCGCGGCGCCGGCCTTGGCCAATGCCATATTCGCGGCCACGGGACAGCGTATCCGCGAGATGCCCTTCAACAAATTCATCGATTTCGTGTGAGGGTGGTCATGAAGCGAACCGTCGTGGCGCTTGCCGTCGTTGTTTCGTCAGTCGCGACAATCACCGGAATTGTCGCGGCAAAAGTGCCGGCCAAAGATGCTTTGCCGCCGGGAAGCGTCAATCGATCCGAGGGATTGAAGGCCTGGAAGAGAATTGAAGCCGTGGTGACGCATCCGCGATGCGCCAACTGTCATGTCGACGCGAAAGCGATACCGATCTGGACGCCGACGGGAGAGGGAAAGGATCGAAATCACGGCATGTACATCCATGCCGGAATGAGCCGGATCGGAGCCGAGACGCTGCGCTGCTCGACCTGCCATATGACCTCGACGCAGCCGAACGATCCTGCGCCAGCGCCGCTGCGTGCGGGGATCGACTGGCAATTGGCTCCGGTCGATTTCATCTGGTACGGCAAGAGCGGGGCTGAAATCTGTGCGCAGTTGAAGAACCCTGCGCGCAATGGCGGCCGCGATGCCGTTGCGCTGCTCGAGCATTTGCGGCACGACGAATCGTTGAGTGGGTTTATCCCACGGGCGTGGCAACCCGGCGCAGGACGCTCGACGCCTCCGGGGTCGTTCGAACAGCACGTCAAGGATATGGCGATGTGGGGAGCAGCCGGACAGCCCTGTCCGAACTGACGATAGGTCCGCGGTGAGCGGTCTCAACCGTGCTTGAAGACGATCATCTTTTCTGCAGTCATCTCGGCGGCCGTATATGGAATGCCGCCGATGCCGTAACCGGATGTGCGACGACCAGCAAACGGCATCCAGTCGGTGCGGAACGCGGTGTGATCGTTCACCATCACGGCGGATGCATCGAGCCGTTCGGCTGTCCGGAAAGCGATGTCGAGGTCGCGGGTGAAAATGCTGGCTTGAAAGGCGACAGGCAGCGCGTTTGCCGCCGCGATGGCGTCGTCGATGTCGTCATAACCGTAGACGCAGGTCACCGGTCCGAATATCTCGTGCGCCGAGACCTTTGCCGTGCTCGGCGGTTCGACGATGATCGCAGGCCGGAGGGTCGTTTGGCTCAGGCGCTCGCCGCCGATCAGTTGCGCCCCGGCCTGGATGGCTTCGCTGATCCACGCTTCGACCCGGTCCGCTTCGTCCGGCGTAATCAGCGGACCAACCTCGGTATCGGCAAGAACCGGATCTCCGACGCGCAATTCCTGGACCCGCGCGGCAAAGCGGTCGATGAACGCCTGCTTCATGGCCGTCTGCACAAAGATCCTCTGCACGGACACGCAGACTTGGCCGGCGTGGTAGTAGCCGCCCTTGGCGAGGGGTGTGACGATCGCATCAAGGTCGGTGCCGCCATCAATGATCACGGGTGCAACGCCGCCATGTTCGAGGGCGCATCTTGTCCCGGGCGCCAGCAAGGACCGCAATCGCCAGCCGACGGCAGCCGATCCGATGAAGCTCAGAAAGGCGATCCGGGGATCGGTTGCGAGCGCCTCCGACAGCGCGCGATTCTCAGGGATGAGGGTCTGGACCCAATCCGGCGGACAACCTGCCTGCTGGACAAGCGCGACAAGCCTGAGACAGCAGAGCGGCGTGGCCATCGCCGGCTTGACGATGATCGGGCAGCCGGTCGCAATCGCCGGCGCGATCTGATGGACAACCAGGTTGAGCGGGTGATTGAAGGCCGATATGGCCGCCACGACCCCGATGGGCTCCTTGATGGTCCAGGCACGCCGGTTCTCGCTGGCCCTGGTCAGGCCCATGGGAATTTCTGTGCCGCCCCGTGTGCGCAGAAGGTCCGCCGCATTTCTGATGCCGTCGATCGCACGGTCTGTTTCGACCAATGCATCGATATATGGCTTTCCGCCTTCGCGTGCGATCAGGGTCGCGAAGCTCTCGCGCTCTGCGGCGACCAGGTCAGCGAGCCTGTGAAGAACCGCTATCCGATCGTGCGGTTGCAGCCAAGCGGAACGAGTCTGGAAAAGAGCATACGCCGTGGTCAGCTTTGTTTCGAGTGCCGCCGCGTCGTCGGTCGGTATCTCCGCAATCGGCGTGCGGTCGAAGGCCTGCACAACATGAATCATCATCGTCTCTTTCAAAGGATCGCGCGGCGGGGCGGTGGGCTGGCATGAAGCGGCTTCGCTAAGCGATATCCAGCGGTTCGAGCACCAGCGCGGTGCGATCGGCCAGCGCGGGGACTGCGGTCAGATAATTCTGGTAGTGTGGTGAGTTGCGATGTGCTTCCACAGCGTTGGCGTCGCGGTAGAGCTCATCGAGCACGTAACGCCCTTCGGTGGCCGGATCGCTCCAGATATCCCATCGAAGATTGCCGGGTTCGGCCCGGCAATGTGGTGCCATATCTATAAGCAGTGCTCGCAAAGCTTCGGCCTTGCCTGGGCGAGCGGTCAGGGTAGCCGTGATCTTTGACGGTGAAGTCGTCATACAAGGTCTCCCGCTGCAAAGGGCATATGGTTGGCGATGTTTAGTCGATCCAAAGCAATGACGGCGCGTCCGGCGCCGTCGTCACCGATGTTTGCTCGATTCAAGCTGGCGACGCAGTCCGCTTGAGAGCAGCGAGCAGCTCTTTCGCCAGTGGTCCCGCCGAGGCGGGGTTCTGGCCGGTGATGAGGCGGCCATCGACCACGACTTTCGGCTGCCAGTTGTCGGTGGAGGAATAGTCAGCTCCCTCAGCTCTGAGTGCGTCCTCGAGTTCGTAAGCCACGTCATCGCGTGCGTAGTCGAACTCTTCCTTCTTGGAGAAGGCGGTGAGCTTCTTGCCGCGCACGAACGGCACGCCATCGCCGAGATCAACGCCGAGCAGTGAGCATGGCCCATGGCAGACGGCGGTGACAAGCTTGCCGGTGCTCCAGGCCCGTACGATGGCCCTTTGGACATCCGCATTGCGCGCGATATCGACCATAGGCCCAAGTCCGCCTGGCACCAGAATGGCGTCATAGTCGGCGGCGTCCACTTCGGACAGTTTGCGGCTGTGGTTCAGCCGGCGGAAAGCCTTGCTCTCCAGAAATGCCTTCTGGGCAGGATCTTTCTCGTCATATGCGTCATGGGGCGTCCATCCACCCGCGGGTGAAGCGAACTCGATGGCAATCCCGGCGTTGTCGAGGACATCGAATGGGTGGGCAACTTCGGCGAAAAAGAAGCCGGTCTTGCGGCTGTGCGGACCGATTACGGCGGCGTTGGTCACGATGAACAGGACATGTTGCGTCACGATAGTCTCCTTTGAATGATGATGTCGAACCTCACGGTCAGCGGAGCGTCCCGATGCTGTCAGAATGTCAGCACGGCGCGTCCCACCACCTTGTTGTCGCGCTGCAGATCGAGATACTCGTTGATCTGGTCGAAGCGGATGGTCGTGATCGTGTGCTGAATCTTGCCTTCCGCGGCGAGTGCAAGGACCTCGCTGAGGTCTGCATTATTGCCCCAGAACGATCCGTGGAAGGTCTGCTCGCCCGAAACGCGCGGGAAGAGGGGTACATCGATCCGATCGCCGACGAAGCCGACATCGGCATAGTGACCGCTGATTGCAAGCAGAGAAAATCCGATCTGCATCATTTCCGGCGCGCCGACGCAGTCGATGATCGCGTCGAGCTTGTTCTGTCCTGTGGCGGTCTTCAATTCCTTGCCGATATCGGCGGCCGACTTGTTCTTGATATCGATGACGTGATCCGCGCCATATTTCTTTGCGATCGCAAGCTTTTCCGGATTGCGTGCGAATGCGACGACGGGAGCGCCGGCACCGAGCAGCTTGGCATATTGCACGGCATAGGCGCCGAGGCCGCCGACGCCGAAGACGCCGATGACCCGATCGGGGCCGAGGCCGCCAGCGTCACGGATCTTCTTGAGTCCGCGATAGGGTGTCAGTCCGGCGTCGGTCAGCGGAGCGAGCTGCTCAAATTTCAGGTGCTTCGGCACCTTAATGACATAGCGTGCAGGGACGGGGATATATTCGCCGAAGCCGCCGTAAGTGCCGAAGCCCGGCCAGCGCACATTCGGGCAGATATGCGTATTGCCGACCTGGCAATGGCGGCACACGCCATCGCCCCAGCCTGGTGAAACCACCACGTGGTCACCCTCCTGCAATCCGGCCGCCTTGGGCACGACGCTGCCGATCTTCTGTAGAGTACCTGTGATCTCGTGGCCGGGGATGACCGGCGGTGGGATGTCGGCATAACCTTGGAAAAATCCATCGACGAGCAAGACATCGGAGCGGCACATTCCGCATGCCGCCACTTTGACGAGGACTTCATCCGGCTGGATGTCGGGCGTCGGGATGTCCTCAAGGACGAGCGGTTTCTTATATTGAAGGATGCGAGCGGCTTTCATGTCCGTACCTTTCCTGTTTGTCGGGCTTCGCTGAGCGCCGCAGCGGCTGCTTCCGCAACGGCAATATCCTGATCGACGGTTCCTGCGCTGGCACCAACGGCGCCGACAATGACGGAGCCGATCGTGATTGGCAGACCGCCACCGAAGATCACCACGTTGCCGTGATTGGTTTGCTGGATGCCGTAAAGCGGCGCACCGGGCTGCGCCATTTCCGCAAGGTCCGAGGTGCTCTTGTCGAAGATGCGAGCTGTCGTCGCCTTGCCGATGGCGAGTTCAATGCTGCCGATCAAGGCTCCGTCCTGCCGGGAGAAGGCCACCAGCGCGCCGCCGGCATCGACCACGGCGATGTTGTAGGCCACGCCGAAATGCGCGGCCTTGGCTTCGCCAGCCTCGAGCATTTGTTTGGCGTCCGAAAGCGAGAGTGTCATCGAAGATCGCGGCATGGTCTCCCTCATTCTCAACCGGGCGCCGGCTGCGCCAATGCGATCCGCACAAACGACGGCAAATTAAAAACAGACCCACTGCGTGGTGCAGTGTTGAAAGTCTCATGACCCGAGAGGCTGTGCGGTCTTCTCACTGACGTTACTGTCAAGCCGCGCATGACGAACGTTAAACGATGTAAAATGAGGGACGCAGGCGCAGGAGGGCCCGATGGCGTCGACGTTCAACTCTGTTTTAACAAGTCTTAACTCCGGCAGCGGCACGCGCTCCGCTACTTTTCATTGGTCTTGAATGTGACAGTCGGGTCACCAAGCCAGAGTGGAGGCTTCCATGAGCGGACGAACGCTGGTCGTTGCACTGCTTGTTTCTGCGATGTTCATTGCCAGCGCAAACGCGCAGTCGCGGAAGACGTCTGTGCAGAATGTCGTCCTGGTCCACGGCGCATTTGTCGATGGGTCCGGATGGCGGGCCGTCGCGGATATACTGCAGAAGGACGGCTTCAAGGTCAGTGTGGTGCAGCAGCCAATGACCTCGCTTGAGGATGACGTCGTTGCGACGACAAGGATTCTCGATCGTCAGAGCGGGCCAACCGTGCTGGTCGGGCATAGTTACGGCGGCGTGATTGTCACGGAAGCGGGAAAGCATCCGAATGTTGCCAGCTTGGTCTACGTCGCCGCTTACGCCCCGGAGGAGGGCGAGCATGTCAGAGCGTTGCGCAGCACCAAGCCGCCGTTGGCGAACAGCACATCGCCAACAGCCGATGGCTATCTGTTGATCGACCCAAACAGCTTCCATGCCGATTTCGCAGCTGATGTTCCGGCGGCCGATGCGCGGTTCATGGCTATTTCTCAGATGCCGACGAATGCCAAGGCCTTCACCACGCCGGTTACGACGGCGGCTTGGAAGACCAAGCCATCATTTGGAATCGTTGCCACGAACGACCGGATGATCAATCCAGATCTTGAGCGCACGATGTATGCACGCGCAAAGGCCAAAGTGACCGAGATCAAGGCCAGTCACGCCGTGCTTATTTCGCAGCCGCGGATGGTCGCGAAGGTCATCAAGCAGGCAGCTCAAGCCGAGCGTTAGATGCTGTCCTCCTGTCTGGATGCGCGCAGCGGCTGATGGCGTGGCCGAGCGGTGGCCGAACCGTCGCGCTCAATCGGTGCCATGCGCCCCGGGGGGCTGCCCGTGAATCTTTAGCTAACGAATGTGGAGCCAATCATGAATTCGAAATTCTCAGCGCGTTCCGCCGAACTCTATGCTGACTCGCTCACGCCGGCTTTGCCAAAGGTCGAGATGGTGCTTGAACTATCGCGCGCAGCGCTCGTGGTGATCGACCCTCAGGTGGACGTGATGAGCCCTGTGGGCCGTGCTTGGGCTGCGGTCGGTGAGAGCGTGACCGAAACGAACTTGGTTCCGAATCTGGTTGGGCTGTTCGCCGCTGCGAAGCGCGCCGGGATCGTCGTCGCGGTATCTCCGCATTATTACTATTGCTGGGATCACGAGTGGAATTGGCAGGCTCCGCTTGAGAAATTCCAACACGACACTGGGGCCTTCGACCGCAAGGGGCCATATACGACGGACGGCTTCCGTTGCTCCGGCGCGGACTTTATGGAGGAATTCAAGCCCTTCATTGAGGACGGCAAGACGATCATTTGCTCTCCCCACAAGGTCTATGGTCCTCAAACGACCGATTTGAAGCTCCAACTCGGGAAGCAGGGCGTTAGACAGGTCGTTCTCGCCGGAATGCTGGCCAATATGTGCGTTGAATCGCATATGCGTGATCTTCTGGAGGCGGGTTTTGAGGTCGCTGTCGTACGGGATGCAATCGCTGCTCCGAAGTTGCCTGACGGTGATGGATATCTCGCTGCCCTGATCAATTTCCGCTTCATGGCCAATGCGATCTGGAGCACGGACGAGACGATCGCCAAACTCAATGGTGGCGCATCGTCCGTCTCGAACAAGCGAATTGTGTGATGTCCGGGAGAAACGTCGTCCTGCCAGCAGCATTGTTTGGAATGGTGCTGGGACTAGCCGGACTTGGCTCCGCGTGGCGTTTCGCACATCTCGCCTGGGCACTGCCGGCGATCATCGGCGAGCTGATCATGCTCGCAGCAGCCGTCGTATGGCTAACCCTGACGATACTCTATGCGACCAAGTGGTTCGTGGCACGCGATGCTGCTTTAGCCGAACTCTCGCATCCGGTTCAGTGTTGCTTTGTCGGGTTGGTGGGCGTTGCAACGATGCTCGTCGCCGGTGGCGCCGAGCCTTACTCTCACAGGACTGCGTTGCTGCTCTATGTCGCCGGTGCCTCCTTCACGATCATTTTCGCTGTCTGGCGAACGGGCGGATTGTGGCTCGGGGGGCGCAATGTGGATCAGACCACATCCGTCCTCTATCTGCCGAGTGTTGCCGGCAGCTTCGTTGCGGCCACTGTGGGGGGCGCTTTGGGCTTGGCTGATATCGGCACGCTGTTCTTCGGCATGGGCTTGTTTGGATGGCTGGCCATCGAGTCCGTGCTGTTGCACAGGCTTCTCACCGCTCCTGAGCTCGCACCGATGTTGCGCCCCACGCTTGGCATTCAGCTGGCTCCGCCGGTGGTTGGAGCAGTCGCACTGATTGCTGTGGCGCCGCAAGCATCGCCGCTCGTAACGCATGCGATGATTGGCTACGGTATCCTGCAGGCGTTGGTTCTGCTGCGGCTTTTGCCCTGGATACTCAAGGAGCCTTTTAAGCCGTCCTACTGGGCGTTCACGTTCGGCGCAACGGCGCTAGCCATTGCACCAATTCGCTTGGTCATTCTCGGAGATCGCGGTGTCATCCACGATATCGCGCCATTTCTTTTTGGCTTTGCAAATCTCGTTGTGCTCGCAGTAGCGATCGGGACGATCTACCGCTGTCTTCAAACCGGAAGCTTGGGGCGGCCAAATGTGGTGTCGGCGCGCTCTTCATAGGGGCGTCGGCCAGGCTGGACACGAGCTGGAAGCGATATTCCTCAACTCGTGATCCCATTTTGGCGCTCGTGTTGCACCGGATCAGCTGAGCTCATGAGCTCACGCGGATAGAGATTCTCGAGGCCTCGCTGCCTGGGCGCGGGGGAACGCGGCTCGTCTCAGCGCAGCGACGCGGTTCGCATCGCAAAATTCGTCGTCACCAGCTTCGCCGTCGCCGAGCCGGTGAACTGATCGCTCATCAGACCCGCCTGCGGATCGTCAGAGAAGCTCATTGCAAGGACCGTCTGCGGCTTGGCGAAATGCGCGCGCAGGACCGTGAGGTCGCCGTCGCCGATCGATGATACCGACATCGCGGTCGTTACGCTCGGTGCGACGATCATCGCGCGGGTCCAGATGTGATTTTCCGGAATGTAGGCTGCGGTGAGGCGCGTCGAGATCGCGACCGGGCCGGGCTGGCCGATGCTCTTGCCGATCACCGTGGTCACTTCATTCACGACCATCGAATTCTTGTTCGGCACATTCGGGCGGATGCTGCGCGGGATTGGCGCGCTGGCGGTGACCACATGCGCGCGATCGACCGGAGAGGTGCGCGGTGGCGCAAAAGCGAGCGCCTTGGCGAAGGTGGATTCCTTCACGCCCGATTCCTGGCTGCCTTGCTCCTGCTCGGCGATGCGCTCAAGCGCCTGACGGGCGGTGAGGGCTGCGACCTGTTGCGGCGTCGCCTGCTTTGGCTCGGGGATATCATCCCAGAAGCCGCGCGCGTTGATGATGTCGGCCGGGTTTTGCGGGCGACCATCGTTCCTGGGCACCGCCGCAGCCGGAATCGGCTGTTTCGGACGCGGGATTGGCACGGCTTCGGTATCGGCCGAAGCCAGCACCACATTGGCAGCAGCCGGCTTGGCACGCGGCATCGGCACCGGATCGGCCGATGGCGCAGCCGCTGCGACCACGGTGTTGGCCGGCGTCGGCTTGCTTGGCGTAATCGCCGGTACAGCGGATTCATCTTCATCGTCAGACGACGATTTCCGGCCGAACAGCGAGGCGAGCAGGTTGCCCGGCTTGCTGCTGGCAAGGCTCACGCTGTCGCCCGAACCGCGCTTCTGGATGTCGGCAGCGGCGAGCTGATAGCCCGGCATGGTGCCGCCGCTGGACGGCAGATGCACGGTACGGCCATTCGGGAAGACGCGCTCGAGCTGCGCGTAGGTCATGCGCGGCCAGTGGCGCACGCTGCCGGTGTCGAGATGCACGAAAGGCGAGCCGGAGGTCGGATAGAAGCCGACGCCGCCGCGCTGCAGGCGCAGGCCGGCGATGCGGATCTTCTCCAGCTGCACGCCGGGAATGAAGAAGTCCATCGCGTGGCCGAGCATATGCTGGCTATGGCGCGCCACGCCGGATGAGCGGCGGCGCAGCATGGCGTTGGTGGCCGGCGAGCGATAGGCGGAAATGATCTGGATGGGCTGGGTGGCGTCGACGTCGCGATAGACTTCCCAGACGATATCGAACAGGCGTCGGTCCATCGTGGTGGAGTCTTGATTGCGCCAGTCGCGCAGGAAGTGATTGAGCTTCTTCAACCCGTCTTCGTCATAACGCCCGTTGCGCTTGAACGTGACGGTGACGCTTTCGCGGGAATGGGTGTGGTAAAATGAGAGCGTGCGGGTTTCGCTATTCGCCGTCGCATTGTGAACCGAACTCGCGCTGGCCATCAGCACCAGTGAGGCCAAACCGGCATTCAAGCCGGCGCGCGACGGACGCCACGTTACTTTGCGTGCGAAACCAAGCGGCACGTAAAACCCACCCAAGTTACTCAAACTCTCTCGCAACCCCATGTGACGAAAGAGGGTGAATCGAGTCTTAAAACGGGAGGGTTAATCGAGATTTACACCGCTCCCCCCAAAGTTGGCATTTCTGCCACTGTCAAGATTAACCCGCCGACTATGGCGAAAACTAGCCCAGTGCCACCTTGGAGGTGGACAATGGTTAATCTTACAACCGGATGGTCACTCAAAAGCCAGGGCGTTTTGGCTCTAAGTTTCTGGAAATAATGGTCTTTCTGTCATTTCTGAATGCTTTAACGAGAGCCCAGGAGATAACTGTGCGGCTTGCCCGGACTGATTTCCGGCAGGGCATTGGAAAATAGAAGGGGCGGATGTCGAAAAGCGCGCTGCCTTTTCGTCCTTGGGACGTGCGTCGCGGCGACCATTCGCCGCCACACCGTCACAGGATGGTTCGTCATGAAACCTACAATTACGGCCTTCAAGGATTCGCCCGACCGCGGCCAAGGGCTCGCGCGCGATATGCAGGTTCGCTGGGCGCTGGAGGAGGCTGGGCAGCCTTATGATGTTCGTCTGCTGACGTTTGCGGAGATGAAGGAGGCAGCACATCGGGCGTGCCAGCCCTTCGGGCAAATCCCGAGCTTTGAGGACGGCGATCTCACGCTCTTCGAGACAGGCGCCATCGTGCTGCATATTGCGGAGCGCCACGCGGGTCTGCTGCCGGAGGATCCGGTGGCGCGTGCCCGCGCGATCATGTGGATGTTTGCGGCGCTGAGCACGATCGAGCCGCCAATCGTCGAGCGCGACGCGGCCATCCTGGTCGAAGGCGATCAGTCCTGGTTCGCGGAGCGTCGGCCAATTCTCGAACAGCGGGTTCGCTATCGCCTGACCGATCTCTCGCGCGTGCTCGGCGATGCGGAATGGCTGGGACCTGCTTTCAGTGCCGGCGACCTCCTGATGATCGGTGTGCTGCGCAGAGCCAGTGGATCTGGGCTGCTCGAAGAACATCCGAATCTTGCCGCCTATGTCGCTCGCGGCGAAGCGCGACCCGCTTTCAGGCGCGCTTTTGACGGTCAATATGCCGTGTTCCTGGCGGCATCGGGCCGCGAGGCGGAGGCCAGATAGCAAAAGGGCTCCATCCGAGATGGAGCCCTTAAGGTAAAGCGTGCCGCGATTAACGAGTAACGGTGCGACGGTTCTGCCCCTGCTGTGCCATCGGCTGGGGCGCCGGAGCACCACCGCCGAACAATCGTTCGAAGAAGTTCGGCTCGCTGTTGCGTACCGGGGCGCCATCAAAGTTCACGCCTTGCGGGATGTTCGCCTTCGGACGCGCATAGCTCGGCTGAGCGCGGGCCACCACCTGCTCGAGATCCTTACCCTTGGTATTCTTCAGGATCGCGAGCATCTGTGAATCGCGGCTGTAGATGTCCTTGCGCATCTGCAGCTTACCGGCGTCATCCACGAAGGCGGTCTGATAGGTGATGTTGACCGGGATCGGCGTCGGGAATTTCAGGTCGATCTCGCTGCGGCCGTACATGCCGCGCACCTTTTCGGGCGAATAGCGGTCGTTCGGCATGGTGATGTTGAGCAGCGTTGCCGCGTACTGGTCCGGGTTCTGCACCCGCATGCAGCCATGGCTGAAAGCACGCTCGTCACGGGCGAACAGGTTCTTGTTCGGCGTGTCGTGCATATAAACCAGGAACTTGTTCGGGAAGTTGAAGCGGATGCGGCCGAGCGCATTGTCGTCGCCGGGGGGCTGCGACACATGGATGCTGCCGTCAGGCTTACGCGACAGTTTCAGGCCCATGCGGTCGAGCACCGTCGGGTCCTGCTGCAGCGCCGGCAGATATTCGTTGTAGATGATCGATGGCGGCACGTTCCAGGTCGGGTTGACCGTGATGTATTTCATCGTCTCGGTCATCAGCGGCGTAGCGTGCTTGCCGACCTTGCCGACGACGACGCGGGTGGTCCAGACCTGACCGCCGTTCTGCATCACTTTCAGCGTATAGTCGGGAATGTTCAGCATCACATAGGCATTGCCGAGCGACGACGCGCCGAGCTGGCGCGGCAGCCAGCGCCAGCGCTCCAGATTAACCAGCAGCGTATCGATCTGGCGATCGCGCTTCGGCGCGTTGATGGCGCGCACGGTGGCATCGTCGAGAATGCCGGTGACCTTGATGCTATTGGCCGACTGGAATTTACGAACGGCCGCCGCGACATGTTCGTCGTATTTGGTGTCGCTGGAATTATCGACATGGAGGCGGGCGCGGACAAGCGGCACGCGATCGTCTTCCGTCACCGTCGGGTTAGGATTCTTCTTCGTCGCCTTGACGAATTTCAGCGCCGGTCCCTCGGCGATCGGCTGCACCGGCATCTCGCTCTCGCCGCGTAGTTCGGCGAGCTTCGCCCTCAGCTTCTTGTAGCCCTCATGGGGCGGATTGTAGCTGGCGAGCGCAGCGGAGGCGTCCTTCGCCGTCGAGATATTGGCGAGTACCTGGGCCGGGTCGGTCGGGTGTTCGGGATACATGATGTCGCCGTCGAGCTGCGACCAATGCATGCGGCCGCTCTGCGCCTGACGGGCATAGTCCAGCATGCTGGCAGTGAGCTTCAACTCGGCTTCGGCGAGTGCATCGGGTGTGCTCGCAGCGGTGAAGTCCGGCACCGGATAGTCAGCGACATCGAGGCCTTCACTGCCGGCATCCTTCAGCCGTGCGATCACGCCCTTGGCGACGGAGCTGGCGATGCCACCCTGGGTCCATAGCGGCGCATAGTCGCGGCCGGTATAGAACTTCTCGACGGCGGCGCGCTCGCCCTTGCGGTCGAACTGGCGCGGCAACTTGCCACCCAGCATGTCGCGCAGCTTGTCGGCGACGGGCTGATCCGCTGCAGCGACGTTGGATGCAGGCTGGGCCACGTCCTTGGCGACATCCTTTGCTGCTTCCGCTGCGGGAGCGGCAGGCGCAACGGCGGCTGCGGCGGGCGCAGGTGCTGCCGGAGCGGTCGCGGCTTCAGCGGGCTTGGCTTCTTCGGCGGGCTTCGGAGTTTCGGCAATCTTCGGCGTCTCGGCCGAGATGGCGCCGGTCGTGGTGTCCGATGCATCGGGCGCCGCGGCAGTCGTGTCGGTCTTGATGTCGCTTGCCGCGGGCGGCGGGACATTGGCGGGTTCGGGGCGCGGCACGGCCGCATCAATGGCGAGTTCGGAGACGCTGTCGCGCGGCGAGGCGGCTTGTTGTGCCGTGGCAGCGCCGGCCGAGACCGTCAGGAATGTAGCAGCCACGGCCATCAGCACGCGGTCGAATCCAGAACGGCTCTTGTTGAGGTCTCGCATTCTCGCTCCTCTCCAGTGAAGCTGCTCCAATGCTCCTGGAACAGTTCTAGTCTTTCATCCAAGCTTCGGCTGAAGCATTCGTATGTCGCGATTCAATACGCAGACGATACATCGACCCAATCCAGGTTCCAGCACCTGATAGGTTTGTTTCAATACAAACTGCCGCCAACCCACATGCTTTGCAACGTTGCAGCTGTTTGCACGGGATGCTTTTGACTTGGTGTGTCACCACACCGCAACGGTTCAAGTTCCCCCGCCACAACAAGGACATGTTCGGTGCGTGCACCGCAATAGATTGAGGCGAAGCTATGCCTCGCTCGACGGTGCTGCGTTCTTTTCCGCCGCCTCGTCAAGTTTACGATACAGCGTCGAGCGACCGATTTTCAGTCGACGCGCGACTTCCGACATCTGGCCGCGGTAATGCGAGATGGCGAAGCGGATGATCTCGGATTCGAGTTCGTCGAGCGGTCGCACTTCGTTGTCCTCAGCGAGCATGCTCAGGCTGCCTGCGGTCGCGAGCAACGGTGCCGCATCGGGGACCATGGCTGGTGCGGTCGCATGGTACAGAGGCTCTACCATCAGAGGGACGGTTGTCGGCGAAGGAATCGGTGCAGCCGGCGCCATGGTTTGCGGAAAATCCGCCAGCCCGAGCTGGTCGCCGTCGCTCATCACCACGGCACGATACACCGCGTTTTCGAGCTGCCGGATATTGCCGGGCCAATCGAGCTGGGTCAGCACCGACATGGCTTCGCCGGAGATGCTGGTGATCGGCCGGTTCTCCTCGGCGCAGAACCGGGCCAGGAAGTGCCGCAACAGATGCGGGATGTCCTCGCGGCGCGCACGGAGCGGCGGCACCGTCAGCGGCAGCACGTGCAGGCGGTAGAACAGGTCTTCGCGAAAGTTGCCGGCTTTGACGAGGTCGAGCAGCTGCCGGTTGGTCGCCGAGATGATGCGGACATCGACCTTGATCGGGCGACGGCCACCCACGGCTTCCACGGAGCCTTCCTGAAGAGCCCGGAGCAATTTCACTTGCGCGCTCAGTGGCAGTTCGCCGACTTCATCGAGGAAGAGCGTGCCGCCGGAGGCTTCGACGAATTTGCCGGCATGGCGTTCGGTGGCGCCGGTGAAGGCGCCCTTCTCGTGGCCAAACAGGATGGACTCGACGAGATTGTCGGGAATAGCGCCGCAATTCACCGCGACGAAGGGCTTGCTGCTGCGCTCGCCGGAGCCATGGATGGCGCGGGCAATGACTTCCTTGCCGACACCGGACTCGCCTTCGATCAGCACCGGGATGGATGACGATGCGGCCTTGCGGGCGGCACGCAGCACATTTTCCATGCCCGCACTGCGGGTGACGAGATCGGCGAAAGTAAGCTTGCCTTCGCGGCTATGGCGGATGCGCTGTAATTCGCCTTTCAGCGCGTGGGTGTTGAGCGCATTGCGCAGCGACACCTGTAGGCGCTCGGCGCTGACCGGCTTGACGACGAAATCGTGGGCGCCGGCACGCATGGCCGAGACCACATTGTCGATGCCGCCATGGGCGGTCTGGACGATAACGGGAATATTCAGGCCGGCGTCGCGGATGCGTTCGAGCACGCCCATGCCGTCGAGGCCGGGCATCACGAGATCGAGCAGCAGGGCATCGATGGCCGGCGCGTCCGGATCGATCAGGCGCGAGACGGCGTCCGCGCCGTTATCGACGACAATGGCCTCGTAGCCGCAGCGCTGCACCATGTTCTCGACAAGGCGGCGCTGGACGGCATCGTCGTCGGCGATCAAAATTCGTTCTGCCATGCTTGCTCCAGACGGGCACTCCAAGGTTGGGGTGTCCCGAATTGAGCCAAAATGGCGAGCAGAGTTTAATGCTTTGATAATATCCGCAGGGTGGACACGGCCTGAATTTGTGGGGTGGGCAAAACGTAGCGTGCCCACCACACCTTCTTGGTCAGGAAGGTGGGCACGGCGCAAGAACGCCTTTGCCCACCCTAAACTTAGCTCTTCTGCAGATAGGCCTGCGCGTGGGGCCATACCTCCAGGCCGCCGCGATAGATCATGTCGCCGGCCACATAAAGGATGATGGCGAGGCCGACATAGGCGATCCAGCGATGCTTCTGCAGCAGTTTGGCGATGAAGCTGGCAGCGAGACCCATCAGCGCGATCGACAGCACCAGGCCGAAGATCAGGATGGTCGGGTGCTCGCGGGCAGCGCCCGCCACGGCCAGCACGTTGTCGAGCGACATCGAGACGTCGGCGAGGGTGATCTGCCAGATCGCCTGACCCATGGTCTTGCGCGGGGCGCTGCCGTCCTCATTCATTCGCTCGATTTCTTCGAGATCATGCTCATGACCGGAGCGCAATTCGCTCCACATCTTCCAGCAGACCCACAGCAACAGGAGGCCGCCGGCGAGCAGAAGGCCGATGATCTGCAGCAGCTGGACGGTGACGCTGGCAAAACCGATACGGAGGACGGTGGCGGCAACAATGCCGATCAGGATCGCGCGCGCGCGCTGCTCTTTGGGCAGACCGGCGGCGGCGAGGCCGATGACGATGGCGTTGTCACCGGCGAGAACCAGGTCGATCATGATGACCTGGAGCAATGCGGATAGGGCTTCGGGCGTAAACAGTTCCGACATACGGGCCTCTCTGTGTATGAACGTCCAGTCCGACATCACAGCTTTTGGGAGCTGCCAGAGGGGCCCGGTCCAGGACGTCTAAATGCGGGGACATTCCCGCGGGTTGATCCAGTTGTTAGTCAGGTTGATCCGAAGGCGTGATCAAGCGGACCATCTGGTCCGGATCGATCACGATCGAAAGGCCGACGCCGATAAAGGTCAGGACGCCGGCGACATCGAGCCAGGCAGCGCGGCGTTTGCGATTTTGCGGAATCAGCGCGCCACCAGCGATCGATGCTGCGAGTGCGAATAGCAAAGTCGCGACAATTGGCGCCAGTGCGTCGAGCGAGACAAAAGCGCGCAAGGCGAGGCCAGCGGCCAGGGTCAGCAGCAGGATTGCGGCAAACAGCTCCTTGACCCCGCCCGGGGTAGCGGGCGCATCATTGCGATCCGTGAAGCTGCGATCGGTAAACGACATTGTTAGCTCTTCGAGACCGTCTCACTGCGCCTGCAACGTTTTCGTGCGCCTTCAAAGCTGCTACGAAAAGTCATCAGTTCGAGCAATTCATCTTGAGTAGTTTCGTAAACATGAAACTTGGAAAAGATCAAGACGTTTCAGGCAAGGCGACCGTCAGCAAGGCGGCGCCAGAAACGCGTGCGCTGCGGAAAGAAGCGGGCAATTGGCTGAAGACACGGCGGACCGAGGCGGGGCTTTCGCAGGTCGATCTCGCGGCACGGCTCGGTCTCAAATACTACACGTTCATTTCGCAGGTTGAGAACGGCTTCAGCCGGGTGCCGACCGAGACCATGGAGGCCTGGGCATTGGCCCTGAAGCTCGATCCCGCAGACTTCGCAAGGCATCTGCTGGTCTATTACGAGCCGGAATTACACCGGCTGTTGTTCGGAGCGTCCAAATGAACATCATCGCATTTCGGAAGCCGCAACTGGGCGCCTGGAGCGAAACGGAGCTCTGCACCCTTGGCGAGACCCTCAACATGGGCCGGCGCGTGGAAGGCTGGGACACCGGCCTCACCGAAAACGGCGATGCGCAATTCTATCTGCTCGGAGGTGACGGGGCCTGCACCCTGTGCGTCTCGCGCATCGGCAGGCTCTATGTGTTGGACGACGGCCAGGGCAAGCTGCTGTTCGAGCATCGTAGCCTGCCGCTGGTGGCCATGCATGCCCGCAGCGCCCTGCGGGCAACGCGATGGCCGCTTGTCGCACGGATTGTCATGGTGTGGTGTACGATTCGCCATATGATCAATGACAAGGTCGAGCCGCTCCTGCTGGAAGGCGAAGAATTGCTCGTCCATGTCGCCCCGCAATTGGCCGCCTATGTGTGATTGCCGCTGCATCTAGCCGAAAGTTTTCATGCCGAAATCCGCTTCTGCCAAATCCGCCCGCAAGCCCGCCGCCAAGAAGACTGCAGTCGTGAAGAAGCCGGTTCGCAAGACCGCCTCGAAGGCTGCCGGGAAGTCAGCCGCAGGCAAGCTTCCGGAATGGAATTTGGCAGATCTCTATACGTCGATCACCGCGCCGGAGATCGCGCGCGATCTCGACAAGATCGATGCGGACTGCGCGGCTTTCGAGGCCGCCTATAAAGGCAAGCTCGCAGAAGAGACGGCGAAGCCGAATGGTGGCGTCTGGCTCGCAGAAGCCGTGCGCAGCTATGAGGCGATCGACGATCTTGCAGGCCGGCTCGGCTCCTATGCCGGGCTGATCCATGCGGGCAACACCGTCGATCCCGCGATCTCGAAATTTTATGGCGACGTCTCGGAGCGTATCACCGCGGCGTCGGTGCATCTGCTGTTCTTTGCGCTCGAACTCAACCGCATCGAGGACGACGTCATCGAGCGCGCGATGCAGACGCCGGAACTTGGTCACTATCGGCCCTGGATCGAAGACAGCCGCAAGGACAAGCCGTATCAGCTCGAAGACCGCGTCGAGCAGCTGTTTCACGAGAAGTCGCAGACCGGCTATGGCGCCTTCAATCGCCTGTTCGATCAGACCATCGCGGGCCTGCGCTTCAAGGTCGGCGGCAAGGAACTGGCCATCGAGCCGACGCTGACTTTGCTGCAGGACCGCGATGCCGCCAAGCGCAAGACGGCGGGGCAGGCGCTGGCGAAGACGTTCAAGGCCAATGAGCGCACCTTCGCGCTGATCACCAACACCCTGTCCAAGGACAAGGAAATCTCCGACCGCTGGCGTGGTTTTCAGGATGTCGCGGATAGCCGTCATCTCAACAACCGCGTCGAGCGCGAAGTGGTGGATGCGCTGGTCGCTTCGGTGCGCGCGGCCTATCCGAAACTCTCGCATCGCTATTATCAGCTGAAGGCAAAGTGGTTCGGCAAGAAGACGCTGGCGCACTGGGACCGCAACGCGCCGCTGCCCTTTGCGCCGACCGGCACGATTGCCTGGGCCGATGCGCAGGACATGGTGCTGAATGCCTATGGCGCGTTCTCGCCCGAGATGGCGGGCATCGCAAAGCGCTTCTTCACCGATCGCTGGATCGATGCGCCGGTGCGTCCGGGCAAGGCGCCGGGCGCCTTCTCGCATCCCACCACGCCCTCGGCGCATCCCTATGTATTGATGAACTATCAGGGCAAGCCGCGCGATGTGATGACACTGGCGCATGAACTCGGCCACGGCGTGCATCAGGTGCTGGCCGCGAAGAACGGCGCGCTGATGGCGCCGACACCGCTGACCCTCGCCGAGACGGCGTCCGTGTTCGGCGAGATGCTGACCTTCAAGCGCCTGTTGGCCCAGACCAAGAGCGCCAAGCAGCGCCAAGCGCTGCTCGCTGGCAAGGTCGAGGACATGATCAACACGGTTGTCCGGCAGATCGCCTTTTACTCATTCGAGCGCGCCGTTCACACCGAGCGCCGCAATGGCGAGCTCACCGCGGAGCGGATCGGCCAGCTCTGGCTGAGCGTGCAGACCGAAAGCCTCGGCCCGGCCATCGAGATCAAGCCGGGCTACGAGAATTTCTGGATGTATATCCCGCACTTCATCCATTCGCCCTTCTACGTCTACGCCTATGCCTTCGGCGATTGCCTCGTGAACTCGCTCTACGCAGTCTACGAGAATGCGCAGGAAGGCTTTGCGGAGCGCTATCTCGCAATGCTCGCGGCCGGTGGCACCAAGCACTATTCCGAACTGCTGGCGCCCTTCGGGCTGGATGCCAAGGATCCGACCTTCTGGGACGGTGGCCTCTCGGTCATCGCCGGGATGATCGATGAGCTGGAGGCGATGGGGTAACATTCGCGTAAAACATTTGTTGAACGTCGCCAGGAGGCATGTTATACATCTGTATAACATGCCTTTAGTTGTTTTGGGGGAAGGAGGATCGAGGACGACAACCCGGCCGATTGTGGCCACGCTTTAGGAGATGCACGTGAAACTTGAGATCAAAAAGATTGGCAATTCCGACGGCCTCTTGCTGCCAAAGGAATTGATGCAACGCCTCGACCTCCAACGAGGTCAGGAGCTGTATGTGACGGAGCTGGCGGGTGGCGGTTTGCAGTTGATGCCATACGATCCGGATTTTGAAGAAACCATGGAAGCGGCCGACGAGGTCATGGACAAGTACAAAGACACCCTCGCAGCCTTGGCGAAATAAAATGAGGTCCCGATGAGCGAGGCGGAAGAGCCGCGCTGGATTACTTACGATCAGGTCATTGCGATCCACAGCAAGCTATTGCGCAGGTTCGGTGGCGCGCCGGGTCTGCGCGACGAAGGCATGTTGCAATCAGCTCTTGACCGGCCAATCAACAAGTGGCGCTGCGAGCAGGCTGAAATGCCCGAGCTGGCAGCAGCCTATGCTTTTGGCCTGGCGAAAAACCACGCTTTTGTGGATGGGAATAAGCGGATCGCGTTCATGTCGATGGTGATCTTCTTAATGAAGAACCGCATTCGGTTTGAACCCGACCCCGCTCAGGCCACAACGATCATCATGTCCCTTGCTGCAGGCGAAGTCAGCGAACAGTCGCTCACCCGCTGGATCCGCGACAGCTGGCCCGCCTAAGCGTCCTGCATTTTAGATTAGCTGCAGTGCATCATTTAAAGGCGGGTGTGGCATGCCAACAGCCGTTGCCGTTCAAATCCAATTGCGCTAATTCCGAGGCAACAGATCAAAAAGCGAGGGGACACCGAAATGGCTGATCATAGCGAAGTTGCCTACACCACGGCGGATGGCAACGATTACCCGGCGCATGAGCAGACCTATGAAGGTTTCCTGGTGCTTGTGAAATGGGGCACCATCTCGGTCGTCGCGATCGTGGCGCTGATGGGCATCTTCCTCACCTGATCCCGCCTTTCGCCGCAGCGCCGCGGCGTCCATCCCTGACCTGATTGCCCACGCGCGGACGAGCTCCGCCGGAGGACCCATGAAGATTGCCGTTGCCAAGGAAATCGATCCGCTGGAGCCGCGCGTCGCGGTCTCGCCGGACACGATCAAGAAGTTCAAGGCGCTCGGCGCCGAAGTGGCGATCGAGCCTGGTGCAGGCATCAAGTCGGGCCTTCCGGATTCCGAATTCACCGCCGTCGGTGCGACCATCGCGGCCGATGCGGTGAAGGACGCCGACATCGTCATCAAGGTGAAGCGCCCGGAAGCGTCCGAGCTTGCGAACTACAAGCGCGGAGCGCTGGTGATCGCGATCATGGATCCCTATGGCAATGAAGCCGCGCTGAAGACTATTGCTGACGCTGGCGTGTCCGCCTTCGCCATGGAGCTGATGCCGCGCATCACCCGCGCGCAGGTGATGGACGTGCTGTCGTCGCAGGCCAATCTCGCCGGCTACCGCGCCGTCATCGAGGCCGCCGAATATTTCGGCCGCGCCTTCCCGATGATGATGACTGCTGCCGGCACCATTCCGGCCGCCAAGGTGTTCGTGATGGGCGTCGGCGTTGCCGGCCTGCAGGCGATCGCCACCGCCCGCCGTCTCGGCGCCGTCGTGACCGCAACGGACGTGCGCCCGGCCACCAAGGAACAGGTGGAAAGCCTCGGTGCGAAATTCCTGGCCGTCGAGGACGACGAGTTCAAGAACGCGCAGACCGCCGGCGGCTACGCCAAGGAAATGTCGAAAGAGTATCAGGCCAAGCAGGCCGCGCTCACGGCCGAGCATATCAAGAAGCAGGACATCATCATCACCACCGCGCTGATCCCCGGCCGCCCGGCACCGCGCCTGGTCACGGCCGAGATGGTCGCGTCGATGAAGCCCGGTTCGGTGCTGGTCGATCTCGCCGTCGAGCGCGGCGGCAATGTCGAGGGCGTCAAGGCCGGCGAGGTCGCTGACGTCAACGGCATCAAGATCGTCGGATTCACCAATGTCGCCGGCCGCGTCGCTGCCTCGGCCTCCAGCCTCTATGCGCGAAATCTGTTCTCCTTCATCGAGACGCTGGTCAACAAGGAGACCAAGGCGCTTGCGGTGAACTGGGACGACGAACTGGTGAAAGCCACGGCGCTGACGAAAGACGGCGCTGTCATCCACCCGAATTTCCAGCCGAAGACTGCGTAAGGGACAATCGCCATGGATCATGCCTCGCTGGTTTCCCCCTTCGTTTTCCAACTCTCGATCTTCGTGCTGGCCGTGTTCGTCGGCTATTTCGTGGTGTGGTCGGTGACCCCCGCGCTGCATACGCCGCTGATGTCGGTGACCAATGCGATCTCCTCGGTGATCGTGGTCGGCGCGCTGCTCGCGGTGGGCGTCAAGCTCGCCGGCAGCGGCGGCGTGCTCGCCCGTGGCTTCGGCTTCGTGGCGCTGATCTTCGCCTGCGTGAATATCTTCGGCGGCTTCCTGGTCACCCAGCGCATGCTCGCAATGTACAAGAAGAAGTCCAAGTGATTGGCGCTCACCTCAAGGTGACGAAAGTGATGGGGTCCTGAGATGAACGCCAATCTGTCTGCACTGCTATACTTGGTCGCCGGCGTGCTCTTCATCATGTCGCTGCGCGGCCTGTCGAGCCCGGCCTCATCCCGCCAGGGCAATTTCTTCGGCATGATCGGCATGGCCATCGCCGTCGGCACCACGCTGGCGGCGCATCCGCCAGCTGATGCGCTGGGCTGGGTCCTGGTCATCCTCGGCATCGCCATCGGCGGCGGCATCGGTGCCGTCATCGCCAAGCGCGTGCCGATGACCTCGATGCCTGAACTGGTCGCCGCCTTCCACTCGCTGGTCGGCATGGCCGCGGTGCTGGTCGCCGCCGGCGCCTTCTATGCGCCGGAAGCTTTTGGCATTCTCGATCCCGCGACCAACAAGATCGTCGCCGCGAGCCTGATCGAAATGTCGCTCGGCGTCGCCATCGGCGCTTTGACGTTCACTGGCTCGGTGATCGCCTTCGCAAAGCTGTCCGGCCGGATGAGCGGCGCGCCCATCATCCTGCCGGCGCGTCACATCATCAACATCGTGCTTGGCCTGGCGCTGATCTTCTTCATCTACGGTCTGGTGAAGTCCGGCTCGGCGGTGGATTTCTGGGTCATCACCGTGCTCGCACTGGTGCTCGGCGCTCTGCTGATCATCCCGATCGGTGGCGCCGACATGCCGGTCGTGATCTCGATGCTCAATTCCTATTCGGGTTGGGCAGCGGCCGGCATCGGCTTCACGCTGGGTAACTCGGCGCTGATCATCACCGGTGCACTGGTCGGCTCGTCCGGCGCGATCCTGTCCTACATCATGTGCCACGCGATGAACCGCTCGTTTATCTCGGTGATCCTCGGCGGCTTTGGCGGCGAGACGGCTGCAGCGGGCGGTGGTTCGGGCGAGCAGAAGCCGGCCAAGCTCGGTTCTGCCGATGACGCGGCCTTCATCATGAAGAACGCGCAGAAGGTCATCATCGTGCCCGGCTACGGCATGGCGGTGGCGCAGGCACAGCACGCGTTGCGCGAAATGGCCGATACGCTGAAGAAGGAAGGCGTCGAGGTGAAATATGCGATTCACCCGGTCGCCGGCCGTATGCCCGGCCACATGAACGTGCTGCTCGCCGAAGCGAATGTGCCCTACGATGAGGTGTTCGAACTTGAGGACATCAATTCGGAATTCGCCCAAGCCGACATCGCCTTCGTCATCGGCGCCAATGACGTCACCAATCCGGCAGCGGAAGAGGACAAGACCTCGCCGATCTATGGCATGCCGGTGCTGCAGGTTTGGAAGGCCGGCACCGTGATGTTCATCAAGCGCTCGCTGGCTTCCGGCTATGCCGGCATCGACAATCCGCTGTTCTATCGCGACAACACCATGATGCTGCTGGGTGACGCGAAGAAGGTGACGGAGAACATCGTCAAGGCGATGTGATCCGCCGGTGCCGGATCGGCGGCGCGCCGTGCAAATCCTGTTATGGACCGTCGCAGTGGCGGCGGTCTGTTACGGCGCGGTTCTCGCGTTGCTGTATGTGAAGCAACGGCAACTCATTTTTCCTATCCCGCAGACGACGCGGACCTCGCCGGAAGCGGCAGGCTTCGCGCAGGCGGAAGAGCATGTGCTGACCACGCCGGACGGCGAGCGCATCATCGCCTGGCATGTCCCTGCAAAGCCATCGCGGCCGGTCATCATCTATTTCCACGGCAATGGCGATTTTATCGCGGCTCAGATTGGCCGTTTTCGGCAATTGACAGGAGACGGTAACGGACTGATCGCCGTCTCCTATCGCGGCTATGCCGGCTCGAGCGGCGCGCCGAGCGAGGCCGGGCTGCTTCAGGACGCCGCCGCGGCCTACGCGTTTGCGCGAGAGCGATACGCTGCCGACCGGATCGTGCTGTGGGGCTTCTCGTTGGGGACAGGTGTCGCGACTGCGCTGGCCGCGGAGAACGCAATCCAGAAGCTGGTTCTTGAAGCGCCTTATTCGTCCATGGCGGATGCTGCTGCATTGCACTTCAGCTACGTGCCGGTGCGCTGGCTCCTCCGGGATCAGTTTCGCTCGGATCTTCGCATTGCGCGTGTCGCAGCTCCGCTTCTGATCATGCATGGCGAGCGCGATCGGACCATTCCGGTCCGTTTGGGGCAGCGGCTGTTTGATCTGGCCCGTGAGCCCAAGCAGTTCGTACGGCTTCCGGAAGGCGGGCACGATGATCTCGCAACCTACGGAGCTATCGAAACAGGCTTGAAATTTATCCGCGCTGACTAGTCCAATGATTGCAGCGACGCTCCCCTAACCTCGCCCCGCTTACGGGGAGAGGTTGGCGTCCGGATGCATCGCATCACGGCGTCGGGTGAGGGGGCTCTTCACGTGCTCCGTCCCATTGAAGCTCCCCTCATCCGCCCCGGCGTCGCCGGGCCACCGTCTCCCCGCATGCGGGGAGAAGGCCAACGTTACGCTGGCACGCGGTGCAAGGCGCAGAGCTTGTTACCGTCGAGGTCGCGCAGGTAAGCGAGATACATCTTCACGCCACCTTCACGGACACCAGGCGGCTCCTCGCAGGTGGTGCCGCCTGCCGCGATACCGGCAGCGTGCCAGGCGTCGGCTTCTTCCTGGGATTTGGCCAGAAAGCCGATGGTGCCACCATTGGCAGGAGTGGCCGGCTTGCCGTCGATCGGCTTCGACACCGAGAAGGTCCCGGTCTTGGTACGGTAGAAAATGCGATGACGATCAACCACGGCGGGCTCGACGCCCAGCGTGCCGAGCAGCTTGTCGTAGAACGCCTTTGCCTTTTCCAGGTCATTGGTGCCGATCATGACATGCGAAAACATCTCGTTTGCTCCCTTTCTTCTTTTTTCGAGCTCACCACGCGGTGATGCTGGACTATAAGCATTGCCAGGGATGATTGGCGAGTCAGCATGACGCAGCCCTGCAACCTGACGCCGGGGCAAACGTTGTCCTATGTTGCGCCTCCCATCTCTCGAATCCCCAGGTACTTACGCGATGTCCGCACACCCCGTGCCCCGCTCGTCATGGATGTTTCCGGCATCAGCCGTTGCATTTGTCGCCGTCACCACCGTGCTCGGGATCGGCTTCACCCCATCGGTGTTCGGCGTCCTGTTTGCCATCGTCTTGCTGGCGATCCTGTTCGGCACCGTGTTTGCGGCCGTCCATCATGCGGAGGTAATCGCCCACAAGATCGGGGAGCCCTACGGTACGCTGTTGTTGACCCTGTCCGTGATCATCATCGAAGTGGCGGTCATTGCCACCATCATGATCGGCGAGAAGTCGGCGCCGACACTGGCGCGGGACACCGTGTTCGCGGTGGTCATGATCGTCTGCAACGGCATGGTGGGCCTGTGCATCCTTGCCGGCGGGCTGCGTTACAGCGAGCAGGAATTCCAGGTCTCGGGTGCCAAGATCTATCTCAGCGTGCTGATCGTACTGTCTACAATGACACTGATCCTGCCGAACTACACGCTGACAACGCCCGGTCCGCTATTCTCGGCGCTGCAGCTGGCCTTTGTCAGCGTCATCACGATGATCCTGTACGGCCTGTTCCTCTACACGCAGACCGTGCTGCACCGGGATTACTTCATCAATGACGATGAAGACGATGACGGAGCGCCGCCGACGCATTCCATCAAGATGAATGCCATCCTGCTGATCGTTGCTCTGGTCAGCGTGGTGGCGCTGGCCAAGTCGTTTTCCGTGGTCGTGGATGCCGGCGGCGCTGCCATCGGCGCGCCGGCAGCCTTTACCGGCATCGTCGTGGCGCTGCTCGTCCTGATGCCCGAAGGTGTGGCTGCGTTTTCCGCTGCACGTCACAACAAGCTGCAGAAGAGCATCAATCTCTCGCTGGGATCGGCGCTGGCCACCATCAGTCTCACCATTCCTGCGGTGGCCCTGGTTGCGACACTGCTGGGCCAGCCGCTGGTGCTCGGCCTGCCGCCCAGCGAGACCACGCTGCTCATCATGACATTCGCCATCAGCATGCTGACATTCGCCACAGGCGTAACCAACATCCTGTTCGGCATGGTGCACATGCTGGTCTTTGCTGTATTTCTGCTGACGGTATTCGCACCGTAATCAAGGAAGCCCCATGCTCGCTGCCCAGTCCGATGTCCAGCAAGACACGCCCGAAGTCCGCGTCACCGAATGGCGTCTGGCGCCGGGCGCGGCCACGGGGCACCACACCCACGGCATGGACTATGTGATCGTGCCGGTCACCACCAGCGCCATGACCATCGTGGCGCCGGATGGTACCCGATCGATCTCCAACATCGTCGCGGGCAAGTCCTATTTCCGCAAAGCCGGCGTCGAGCATGACGTGCTCAATGAGACCGACAAGGACATCGTGTTCCTGGAAATCGAGATCAAGTAAGACGCAGCGGCCGTAGGATGGGTTGAGCGCAGCGAAACCCATCACCACATGCGCCCGGCGGTGATGGGTATCGCTACGCTCAACCCATCCTACAAGTCCGTCACACACTGAAACATTCCCGCGCACCGTGCGGGAACTTGCCTTTGATCCGTCGCGATTGATCCCTGAATCAGCCTCAAATTTCCAGCATGTAGCGGCCGGGGAATGAGGCCGGGTTCATGCTGAAGAAGTATCTTTCGAAATTTACCATCGACATCCTGCCGTCGGTTTTTGCGACGGTGGTCGGCGCCTATATCGTCAATTACTACATCATCCCGAAGGCGCGTGAGGATCGTCCGCCGGCCCCGGCTGCAGCCCAGAGCGCGCCGGCCCCGGGAAAGGCAGTTGCGAAGCCGGCGGAGGCTGCTGCTGCTGTGGATGCTCCCGAATCCGCGGCGATCCCGGCGAAAAAGACGGCTGATAAGCCAGCCGAAAAGGCTCTCACGGAGAAGTCGGACAAGGCGGACGCCGCCAAGACCGATGCGACCAAGACCGATTCCTCCAAGGCTGTCGAAGCGCGCCGACACGCGCCCTCGCGTGAGAAGGCCGTCGCTAAGGCAGAGCCGGCAAAGAGCGAATCGTCCATCGCGGCGCCGTCGCCGACCCCCGTCGTTGCGACCGTCGGTACGGCGCCTGCCGGCGACGCCAATGATCTCGCCCGCGCCGCTATCGAGCGTTTGAGCCGCGGCGAGAAGGTCGAGGTATCGCGACCATCGGAAGCATCGCGACCATCGGAAGCACCGCGTGCGCCTGAGCGCACGGCGGCGGTTCAGCCGCAATCGACGCCGGTGGTGCAGCCGCCCGTCCAGCAAGCGCAGCCGATGCAGCAACTCCCGCCGCCGATCGTGCTGTCAAATCCGAATATCGAAGATCCCGCGCTGTCCGCCCGCTCACGGGGCCCCCGCCCGCCCGGAGATGTGCCCGTGCCTTTGCGCGAGATGCAGGCCAATGCTGATGAACGCGGTGGCCGCACGAGTGTCGTCGAAGACGTGTTGAGCGGCGCGAAGTCGATGTTCGACAAGGTGATCCCGCGGCCGTTCGAGCGCTGAAGCTCAAACAGACCTCAGCCGGCGCCGCATACGTCTTTGCCCTGCTAGGCTGCGGCGGCAGACTATCCCGTTCGGCCGCCGTTCCGCGTCATGCCGTTGCGAGCGGCGTCGTCATTCGGTCGTAGCAAGACCGCACGGCTGAATGAGTCCGCCGCCTTTTCCTTATTGCCGAGTTTCTCATAGGCTGCGCCGCGGGCCATCCAGATTTGCGCGTTGCCGGGCGCAGCGCTCGCCGCTTCGTCAAGATCGGCTGCGGCTTCCTGATTCTTGCCGAGCGCGAGATAACATTGCGCGCGGCCCAGCAAGGAATCGGGCTGCTGCGGCGTCAGGCCATTTGCGGAAGTGAAATCCGCGATGGCAAATTCGTAGTTCTTCTCTGACTGATACAGCAGGCCACGTTGATAAAAGGCCTGTGCGCTGGCGGGGTCTAGATCGATAGCCGTGTTGTAAGCGGCCAACGCTTCGGCACTCTGGCCGGCTTGCGCAAGGCTCGCCCCGCGCGCGGCCTGGATCTTGGACTCCTGTGGATCGGCCTTGGCAGAAAGACTGCGGGTCTGCGGCGCAGCGGTGGCCGTCGGCTTCGGCTCGTCCTTGTCGGCGCCCGGTGTCAGTGAGGCCAGGTTGAATGAACAGCCGCCCGCGCAGAGGCTTGTCAGCAGCAATGCGAGAACGGCGGCGCCGCGCTTGCCGATGCAGGATGGCGATGTGGTCAGCCGTCGGTCCATGCAGGACAAGTCTCTCGCAACAGTTCGTGAAGCTTCCTACCGCGTCAGCGAGACAATTGCATCCGGACAAAGCGGCGCGCTTTTGTCCATGCCCGTAAAAAACTGTGCGGGCAAAAAAATAACGCGGGCTCGAGGCCCGCGTTATCAACATCAACGATTGCTTGGCTTAGCGAGCCGGACGCGGCGCGCCGGCACCTGCGCCGCCTGCACCCGGACGGCCACCGCGCTCGCCACCGGGGCCAGCGCCGAACACCGGCTTCGGCTTCATCGGCAGCAGGCCTTCGCGCTGCAGCTTCTTGCGGGCCAGCTTGCGTGCGCGACGCACGGCTTCAGCCTTTTCACGGGCCTTCTTCTCAGACGGCTTCTCGTAGTGACCGCGGAGCTTCATCTCGCGGAAAATGCCCTCGCGCTGCATCTTCTTCTTCAGCGCCTTGAGAGCCTGGTCAACATTGTTATCGCGAACGAGAACCTGCACGCGGCATCCTCTTCATCATACGGATCAGAATTTCGGGTAAGAAAAGGACCGACGAAGGCCAGGTCCTTAACCTGTAAGGGCGCTCATCTAACAGATGAAATGGTGAATGTCCACCACGCCCCAAAGCTCATTCGGCGATTTTCCGCGGAAAATCGAGGTTTTCTCAACAGTCGGGTCCGGGTTCCCAGTTCTGTGTCACGGCAAAACGGCCGCAGGAGGGGTTAAACCTGAGGTTTGACCTCGACCACATGACCCATCTTGCGGCCGGGGCGGGGGGAGCCCTTGCCATAGAGATGCACGGTGGCGCCGGGGATCGCCAGCCATTTCGGATAATCCAGAATGTCGTCGCCGATCAGGTTGGTCATGGTGACCTGGCCGTGGCGCACAGGCTTGCCGAGCGGCCAGCCGGCGATGGCGCGGATATGCTGCTCGAATTGTGAGACCGAGGCGCCATCCAGCGTCCAGTGGCCGGAATTATGCACGCGCGGAGCGATCTCGTTGACCACCAGCGAGGGACCATCCTTGCCGGGGACGACGAACAACTCGACCGCAAATGTGCCGACATAGCCGAGCGCGGTGCCGATCTTCTCGGCGATCTCGCGTGCCTTGGCGGCCAGCGCATCGGGAATGCGGGCGGGCGCGTGCGAGAATTTCAGGATGTGATCGCGATGCTCGTTCTCAGTGACGTCGAACGTTTCGACGCTGCCATCGGCGCCGCGCGCGGCGATGACGGAGACTTCGCGCTCGAATGGGACAAAAGCTTCGAGAATGGCGTCCTTGGTGCCGAGATCGTCCCAGACCTGATCGAGATCGTCGCCTTCGCGGATCATCGCCTGGCCCTTGCCGTCATAGCCGAAACGGCGCGTCTTGATCACCGCGGGCAGGCCAAGTTTCTTGACGGCATCGCGGAGTTCGCCGGCGCTGGACACGCCGGCATAGCCGGCAGTGCCGATACCGAGACCGGTGACGAAGTCCTTCTCCACAAGGCGATCCTGCGTGGTCTGCAGAATGCTCTGCGCCGGCAGAACAGGACGGCGCGCGTCGAGGATCAATGCCGTCGCAGCCGGCACATTCTCGAATTCATAGGTGATGACATCGCAGTCATTGGCGAACAGTTCGAGCGCCTCGACGTCGGCATATTCAGCGCAGGTCGCGTTCTGCACGACGTCGAAAGCCGGCGAATCCGGATCGGGCGAAAACACCTGGCACTTCAAACCAAGTCGCGCAGCCGCAAGCGCAAGCATGCGACCGAGCTGGCCGCCGCCGAGAATGCCGATGGTATCGCCGGGCTTCAGCACTTTCATCGCCGGAGCCATTACGCAGCACCTTCCGGCTTTTCGGCCACAGCGTCCGTCTGCGCCTGGCGCCAGGCTTTGAGGCGCGTGGCAAGACCATCGTCATGCAGAGCGAGCACCGAGGCTGCCAGCAGCGCGGCATTGATCGCGCCGGGCTTGCCGATCGCCAGCGTGCCAACAGGAATACCGCCGGGCATCTGTACGATCGAATAAAGAGAATCGACGCCGGACAGCGCTTTCGATTCCACGGGCACGCCGAACACCGGCAGCTCCGTCAATGCTGCCGCCATGCCCGGCAGATGCGCCGCACCGCCAGCGCCGGCGATGATCACTTGGAATCCAGCCGTTTTCGCGCCCTTCGCGAAGGCCACCAGACGATCCGGGGTGCGATGCGCCGATACAATGCGGGTATCATGGGCGATGCCCAGCGCCGTCAGGGTCTCGGAGGCGTGGCGCATGGTTTCCCAGTCGGACTGGCTTCCCATGATGATGGCGACGGGCGCGGACATTCCGTGATTTCTTTCGCGAATCCAGAAGGATAGCTGAAAATACCAAAGGCGCTCCCTGCGGCGCAGGAAGCGTCGAACGAACAATCTCGTCACTGATGACGGGACAGCCTTGTAACAAATCCGATGCAAAAGAAAACCCGACGCGCAGGCGCGGCAAGCCCGGATTTGACGCAGTCTGATACGGTTTCCGCTAAAAATGGTGCGGCAGCCTAGCGGCCGTCTTGCGGCATCACAGAGGCAGTGAATTCATCCCAAACCGGCGCGATATCCGATGCGCCGATCGCTGGAACCGGAGCGACGGACGTGACCTGTTGTCTCAGGCGATGATGTCAGGGGTAATCTGATCCGACACCACCGAGATGCGATCCCGCAATTGCAGCTTGCGTTTTTTCAATCGTTGAAGCTGCAACAGGTCGGGCGCCGGCGACCGCTGCAAAGCGTCGATGGCAGCATCGAGATCGCGGTGTTCTTGCTGCAATCGGGCCAATTCGGCAGGGAGTTCGCGATCTTCGTCGTCGTTCATGATCTTCGCTGACTTGGCCGGCCGGTCGTTTGGCGGGAATCCGTAAGGTAACTATCGCTGCTGGACGTGGTCCGCGCAAGCCATCGGGTTCCGGCATTTTGCAGCGCATTCCTTACGATTCATTTTTCACGATGTGCGGAGCGCGGCGGTACAATTTTCAAGACCCATCGACAGATGTCCACTGTCATGTAGACTTCATCGTCCAACCGAAACCGAACTTTGGTTTTCTTCAACCACCGAGGAGTTTTCGAATGGCACTTCAGGCGCATCTGGTCGAACTGGAACGCAAGCACAAGGTTCTCGAAACCGAATTGCACGATGCCTTGCTGCATCTGTCCACCGATGATCTTCGCATCGTGGAACTCAAGCGCCGGAAACTGATGGTCAAGGACGAGATCGAACGCCTTCGACAAACCAGCACAACGCTGCATTAATTCCCCACATTCCCTGACATCACGCCTCATCACATGACGTTGTCAGGCCAGCGTGTCCGCATCGTGCAGTCATGATGCCCACACGGCTCAAGCTCTTGCGACGAAGCGATCTGATACTTCGGTTGGACAGGATTGCTTCGGACGCAGGTGCGGCTTTCACATCAAACGCGATGGCGTAGGATGGGTTGAGCGGAAGCGCGAAGCGCTGGAGCGATACCCATCACCACATGCGCCGGCGTTTGTGGTGATGGGTATCGCTTCGCTCAACCCATCCTACGGTCTACAGTCCCGCCACCTCAGCCACATAATCCGCAATCGCCAGCGATGACGTCAGCCCCGGCGACTCGATGCCGAACAGGTTGATCAAACCCGGCACGCCATGCACCATTGGTCCCTGGATCATAAAATCCTGCGTTGCCACGGCCGGCGGCACGATCTTCGGGCGCATGCCGGAATAGCTCGGCATCAGGGCGCCGTCCGGCAGCGATGGCCAGTAGCGGCGGATGGCGGGGTAGAATTTTTCGCCGCGCGCGGGATCGACTTCGTAATCGATGTGATCGACCCATTCCACATCGGGGCCGAAACGCGCTTGTCCCGCGAGATCGAGCGTCAAATGCACGCCGAGGCCGCCGGGCTCAGGCACGGGATAGATCAGGCGCGAGAACGGCGCCTTGGCGTTGCAACTGAAGTAGCAGCCCTTGGCGAGATAGGCCGGCGGGATCAGGTCGAGCGGCATGCCTTCGAGCAGGCGCGCGATCATGGTGGCGGTAAGGCCCGCGGAATTGATCAGCATGTCGCAGCCAAGCGTCATGGGTGCATCGCCGCCGACTTCGATCTCGAAGCCCTCAGCCGTCACGCGGCCGCGCTCGAATGGTGCCAGGAAGGCAAAGGCCGCACCGGCGGCTTCGGCCTCGCCGCGCAGCGACAACATGTAAGAGTGGCTGTCGATGATCCCCGTCGAAGGCGACAGCAGCGCGCCTTCGCAGGCCAGCGCCGGCTCGAGCGCGCGGGCGTCATCGCCCGACAGCACCTGCATGTCGGCGACGCCATTGGCTTCGGCATGCGCCTTGATGGAGGCGAGCTTGGCCATTTCCTCCGGCCGTGTCGCGACAATCAGCTTGCCACAATTGTTGTGCGGGATGCCGCGGCTGCTGCAATAGGCGTAGAGCTTGTGTTTGCCTTCGACGCACAGCTTGGCCATCAGGCTGCCGGCGGCATAATAGATGCCCGCATGGATCACTTCGCTGTTGCGCGAGGAGGTGACCGTGCCGATGGCGTCGGCGGCTTCCAGAACGATGACTTCGCGGCCCGCTTCCGCCAGCCGGCGGGCAATGGCGAGGCCCACGACACCGGCGCCGACCACGACGCATTCAACCCTGTCCATTTCGATTCAGGCCCTAATTCTTCCCGGTTGCGACGCATTTTAGCAAAGCATTAAGCATCGCAGCCGAATACCCATCAATTTCCAGGATTGGTCAGCCTGCGTTCACACGCATTTACCTGATCCCAATACCTGGAATTGAAGACTTGCACTCTGCGAATACGCGGGTGCGCAATGACTGGCAAGATCGAGCGAGCAATGAGGGGGGCGACTGGATGCGCCATCGCCGCCGCTTGTCTGTTTTCCAGCCTCACCCCTGCGGCCGCCGACAACGCGACGGTCGCCGTACAGACGGCGCAGCAAGTGGCCGATCCCTATTTCATCTGGCATGTGGTGATCGGCGGCCTGGTGGTCGGTGCCTTCACCACGGCGATCGTGTTCTGGGTCGCGTCTGCGCTCGGCAGCGTGCAGCGTCAGCAGCAGCAACGTAATGAATTTGTTGGATCTGCACTCAATCATCTCGGTCAGGGCATCGTCATGCTCGATGCGCAGAAGCGCGTCGTTTTTTGCAATGACCGCTATCTGGATATCTACAAGCTGACGCGTGCCGATATCACCCGCGGCATGACTGGCCCCGGCCTGCGCGAATTGCGCCGCCAGCGCGGTGTGGCCGGCATCAACGAGGATGTGCATTTCGACAGGGCGCTGTCTTCGGGCGGCTATGTCGCCGAGCTGCCCGGTGAGCAATTCGTCCATATCAAGTTCAGCCGACTGCCCAATGGCGGCTGGATCGGCATTCACGAGGACTGCACCGAGCAGCGCCGGATGCAGAACGAGCTGGCGAATACCAAGCAGTTCCAGCAGACGGTGCTCGACCATATTCCGGTGTCGCTGATGGTGCAGGACGTGGCGACCGGCCGTTATCTGTTCGCCAATCGTAATTCCGAGGTGATCCTCGGGCGCCGCCGCGAGGATGCGGTCGGCAAGACCGTGCTGGAAATGCTGCGGCCTGAAGAAGCCAAGATCATCGTTGCCCGCGATCAGGCCGCCATCAAGAGCCAGACGCCGATCGCCGAAGAACATCCGATCTCGACCCGGGATGGTCTGCGGTTGTTCCTGACGCGCCGCGTCACCGTTGTCGATGAGGACGGCGAGGCGCAATATCTGATCAAGACCCACGAAGACGTCACCGACCGCCGCCAGACCGAGGCGCGGATGGCGCATATGGCCTATCACGACGGGCTCACCGACCTGCCGAACCGCGCCGCTTTCCTGCAGGCGTTGACGCAGATGATCGACGCCTGCACCGATGCTTCGGAGGAATTTGCGGTGCTGTCGATCGACCTCGACGGCCTCAAGGAAATCAACGACGTGTTCGGCCACGCCATCGGCGACCGGCTGCTGAAGGATGTGTCCCGCCGGATCGAGGCTGCGGTCGGCGGTGGCGTCGTGGCGCGCCTCGGCGGCGACGAATTCGGCGTGATCATCGACGGCGCACAGCCGCAAGTGGGGCAGGCGCTGGCGGAACGCATTGCAGCCTCGCTGGCTCAACCATTCGCCATCGACGGCAAGTCGGTGCAGATTGCCGTGACGACGGGCATCTCGCTCTTCCCGCGCGATGGCCGCGATGCCGCGGCGTTGCTGGCCAATTCCGGTGCGGCCCTGTTCCGCGCCAAATCGCGCTCGCGCGGCTCCATCAGCGTGTTCGAGCCGGAAATGGATCGCCAGTTGCGCGACCGCCGCGTGCTGCATCAGGATCTCTCCACTGCCATCCGTAACGGCGAATTGTCGCTGCATTACCAGCCGCAGGCGCGCGCCAGCGAGAATGTGCTGGATGCCGATATCACCGGCTTCGAGGCTTTGGCGCGCTGGATCCATCCGACCCGCGGTTTCGTCTCGCCGGCCGATTTCATCCCGCTGGCGGAAGAGAGCGGCCTGATCGTCGAGATGGGCGAATGGATTTTGCGCCAGGCCTGCCGCGAGGCGGCGTCATGGGCCGTGCCGCTGCAGGTCGCCGTCAATCTGTCGCCGGCGCAATTCGTGCGCGGCGATGTGGTCGGTGTCGTGCATGCGATCCTGCTGGAGACGGGCCTTGCGCCGGGCCGGTTGGAACTGGAAATCACCGAAGGCGTACTGATCGAGGATTTCGATCGCGGCCTGGCGCTGCTGCGCAGGTTGAAGGCACTCGGCGTGCGCATCTCGATGGATGATTTTGGTTCGGGCTATTCGTCGCTGACCTATCTGCAGGCGTTCCCGTTCGACAAGATCAAGATCGATCGTGCTTTCGTGATGCATCTCGGCCGCAATCCGCAATCGGCGGCCATCGTCAAGGCGGTGATCGGCCTCGGCCATGGTCTCAACGTCTCCATCGTGGCCGAGGGTGTCGAGACCCATGAGCAACTGACCTTCCTCGCCCATGAAGGCTGCGATGGCGTGCAGGGCTATTTCATCGGCCGCCCGGCGCCGATCGCGCAATATGCGGGGCTGGTGGGCAAGGCGACGGGCGTGCGCAAGGCGGGGTGAGTTTCTCCCTCGCCTCACGGGGTCTTCTATCGCGCTACACTCCTCCCTCATGGTGAGTAGCGGCCTCTTGGCCGCGTCTCGAACCATGGCCGCCGGGCTCGGAGTGCGCGGCCATCCCTTGCGAATGGCTTCGCCATTCGCTGGGAGACGCCGCTACGCGGCTCCTCAGGATGAGGGATGGAGTGATTGTAGGATGGGTTGAGCGCAGGCGCGACAGCGCCGGAGCGATACCCATCACCGCAAACTCCAACGCGCGTTGTGATGGGTATCGCTACGCTCAACCCATCCTACGGTCTCCAGCCTGGCAACAGCCTCAAGAGTTGAGCCCGCCCGGTTCCGCCGCTAGTTTGCGGCCATGACGAATCCTGCCGCCACCATCGACATCGCGACCGAGGACAATCTCGCCGTCGCCTATCCCACGCCGCTGCTGCGGATCGACGCCGTGTCGAAGCGCTTTGGCGCCCACACCGTCGTCGATGGGCTGTCGCTCGATATCAAGGAAGGCGAGTTCTTCGCGCTGCTCGGCCCCTCCGGCTGCGGCAAGACCACGCTGCTGCGCATGCTGGCCGGCTTCGAGACACCGGACACGGGCAAGATCGAACTGAACGGCGAGGACATCGCCGCCGTGCCGCCGCATCAGCGGCCGGTCAATATGATGTTCCAGAACTATGCGCTGTTTCCGCATCTCAGCGTCCGCGACAATATCGGCTTCGGGCTGAAGAATGCCGGCCTCACCCGTCCCGGCATCGATGCGCGGGTGGCGCAGATGATTTCGCTGGTGAAGCTGAAGGGGCTGGAGACACGCAAGCCGCATCAGCTTTCGGGCGGGCAGAAGCAGCGTGTGGCTTTGGCGCGCGCGCTGGCGCGGCATCCAAAACTGTTGCTGCTCGATGAGCCGCTGGCGGCGCTGGACAAGAAGCTGCGCGAAGAGACGCAAGTCGAACTCATGCGGCTGCAGCGCGAGCTTGGATTGACCTTCGTGATCGTCACCCATGATCAGGACGAGGCGATGTCCATGGCCGACCGCATCGGCGTGATGCGGGACGGCAAGCTGCAGCAGGTGGCGACGCCACGGCAGCTTTATGAAGCGCCGGCGTCGCGCTGGGTGGCAGGGTTTGTCGGCGATATCAATCTCGTCGAAGGCGATATCCGCGTGCGCGATGGCCATCGGCTCACGGTCGAGGGCCGCGGCACCGGTACGCTGTTTGCGACACTGCCAAAGGAGCCGATGGACAGCCTTGCGATCTGCGTGGCGATCCGGCCGGAAAAGATCAAACTGTCGCGGCGCGGGCTGGCGGCCGGGCTCAATCATTCCGGCGGCATGAACAGCATCGAAGGCATGGTCGATGAGGTCGGCTATCTCGGCGGCCGTTCGGTCTACAAATTGAAGCTCGATCACGGCGCGACGCTGCGCGTGGCGCTGGCCAATACCGCGCGGCTCGATGTCGATGCCTATGCGATCGGCGAGCGCGTCACCGCCTGGTTCACGCCGGATGATTGCGTGGTGCTGCCGCGATGAACGCCAAACGCCTGTTCACCGCACCGGCCCGGCGGATGGCGATTCCGCCTTATGTCTGGATGGTGCTGTTCTTCCTGCTGCCGTTTGCGTTCGTGGTGAAGATCAGCCTGTCGCAGACGACATTGGCGCAGCCGCCTTATCTGCCGGTGTTCAGTTTTGCCGATGGCTTTGCAGGATTGAAGGATGCGTTCGCCGCGTTGTCCTTCGACAATTTCCGGTCGCTGCTGGCGGACCAGCTCTATGTCTCGTCCTATCTGCGCAGCATCACGGTGGCGCTGACATCGACGCTGCTATTGCTGGTGATTGGCTATCCCATCGCTTATGCCATGGCGCGGTTGCCGTCGCGCTGGCAGGGCATCGCGATGATGCTGGTGATCGTGCCGTTCTGGACCTCGTTCCTGATCCGCATCTATGCCTGGATCAACATCCTGCAGCATGACGGGCTGCTCAATCAGATCCTGATGGCGCTGCATATCGTGTCGACGCCGGTGGTGTGGCTCTCCACCGACAGCGCGATGTATCTCGGCATGGTCTATTCCTATCTGCCCTTCATGATCCTGCCGCTCTATGCAACGCTCGCCAAAGCCGATCCGTCGCTGCTGGAAGCCGCCGCCGATCTCGGCGTCTCGCGCGCCAATGCGTTCTGGATGGTGACGGTGCCGCTGTCCTGGCGCGGCATGTTTGCCGGTGCGCTGCTCTGCTTCATTCCCATCACCGGCGAATTCGTGATCCCCGATCTGCTGGCCGGCTCGGACTCGATGATGATCGGGCAGACGCTGTGGCTGGAGTTCTTCACCAATAAGGACTGGCCGCTGGCTTCGGCGCTGGCCGTCGTGCTGCTCGTCGTGCTGCTGGTGCCGCTCGTGGTCTATGACCAGGTGCAGCGCCGCCAGCTGGAGCGCCGCTGATGAGCTCGCATCCGCTGCGTTTGTCGCGCTTCAATCTCGTCTCTCTGGTGCTCGGCTTCGCATTCCTGTATCTGCCGATCGTCATCCTCGTCATCTATTCGTTCAACGCCTCGCGGCTTGTTACGGTGTGGGGCGGCTGGTCGACGCGCTGGTACACCGAATTCTTCAACGACCGCGCGATGCTCGATGCCGCATGGATGTCGCTGCGCGTCGGTGCCGCGTCCGCGACATTGGCGACGGCGCTCGGCACCTTGGCGGCGGTGGCGCTGACACGCGGCGGCGGCTTTCGCGGGCGGGCGGCGATGTCCGGCATGCTCTATGCGCCGCTGGTGATGCCTGAAGTGATCACCGGCCTGTCGCTGCTGCTGCTGTTCGTCGCCATCGATGCCGGCCGCGGCTTCTGGACCGTGACCATTGCACACACGACGCTGACCATGTGTTTTGTCACGGTGGTGGTGCAGTCGCGCCTCGCCGCACTCGATCGCAGCCTGGAAGAAGCGGCGATGGACCTCGGCCGTGATCCGTTTCGTGCGTTTGTTTCGGTGACGCTGCCGCTGATCTGGCCGGCGATTGCGGCCGGCTGGATGCTGGCCTTTACACTGTCGCTCGATGATCTCGTGATCGCGAGTTTCACGACCGGGCCGGGCTCGGCGACACTGCCGATCCGAATTTACTCGGAGGTGCGTTTGGGCGTGAAGCCGGAGATCAATGCGATCTGCACGCTGATCGTGGGCTTCATCACCGTGCTGATCGTGATGGCGTCGCTGGCGACGAAGCTGTCGAGCAGCAAGGGCGAGAGCGCGGCGCCGTTGTAGCTCCGTCGTTGCGGGCGCAGCCAATTCCGTCCTCATGGTGAGGAGCGCGCCGTTTGGCGCGCGTCTCGAACCATGGCCGAGAGCTCCGCAGCCATCCTTCGAGACGCGCGCGAGGGCGCGCTCCTCAGGATGAGGGCGGAGTGGGTGGGCGGCTGAGTGTTAATTCGCCTTCTCAGGCTCCGCCGGCGCCGTGGCGGCCGGTGCTTCTGCCGCCGGTGCCTCGTCCTTCTTCTCCGCATCCGGCTGCAAGGCCTTTGGCGCGGTCGTAAACCGCTCGATCACCGAACGGACGGCGTCCTTGGTCTTGCGGTCCTTCACGGCATCCAGCAAGGGCGCGGCACCCGGCGAGCGGCGGAGCAGGCTTTCGGGGTCGGGGAAAATCAGCGGATCGTCCCACGGGCCCTGGATGACGAATGGCAGCTCGAACCCGCCACTGCCATTGGCTGCGGCTTTCAGGCTGGCGGTGCCCTTCATGTCGTATTCGCGGGCCGGGACCGAGGCGGTGCCGGTGAGGGTCAGCTTCGAGGTCGGGCCGTCGATGCGGATATCCTGGGCGGTGGCGATGCCGTCGTTGAATTTGAGCTGCATCACAAGATTTGAGAACGGCGTCGCGCCCGAGCGGAAATTGCCGGCGCCGGACAGCGGGCGGCGTTCCAGGCGTTTCAGCAGTTGCTCGACATTGAAGCCAGTGATGGCGCCGTCCTGGCCGATCAATGTCGCGGAGCCATCGAGGGATTGCGCGAGGCCGAATGGCGAGGAGCCGGAGGCTTCCAGCATCATGTTGAGCGTGCCGCGGCCGGTGAGGCGCGTGACGCCGAACAGGTCGCTGGCGCAGGCGAGCAGGTCGACATCGCTGAACTGCAGCTGCGCCTTGATGTCCGCGATCGTGTCCGAGCGTGCGATGCTGAAGGAGCCGCGGGCGATGCCGCCATAGATCTGCGCTTCACCCACCGACAGCGCCAGCGTGCCGCCGCGCAGATTGGCGCCGAACGCGGTGCGGCCGAGCACCGACGAGCCCACGGTCACCTTGGCGGCGGAGAGCCGCATATCCAGATCGACGGAGGAGAGCGCGTCGAGATCGAACAACTGCCGGCTCCAGTCGCGCTGGCCGGAGGCGAGCAGGCGGACGGTGGAGACATAGGGCGTGAGATCGATGGCGCCGGCGGCGAGCGTCGCCTGCAGGGTCTGGCGGCCCGAATTGCTGTAGGTCATCACGCCCTCGGCCGTGTTGCCGTCGAGCTCGACATTGACATTGGTGAGAGCGATGGACGGGCCGACAAGACTGGCGCGTGCCTTCATGGCGAAGCGACCGAAGCCACCGGATCCGGGCGGTGCCTGGCCGACCCAGCGCATGGCGTTGCGCAGCGACAGGCTGTCGGCCGTCAGCGTGCCTTCCATCACTAGGCTGGCCTTGTTGGCGATGTTGCCGTCGAAAGCGAGCTTGATGGGGGCGCTGGCGAAGCGGGCCTTCAGGCCCGAGCGTTCGCCAGATAACGCGGCGAGGAAATCGCTGACGCTGAGGCTGGCATCGACACGCTCGCCGCGCCAGTCGAATTGACCGGTGGCTGCGAAGGAGCGCGAGATCGAAGGCCAGGCGAGCGCGAGATCGATATCGCTCAGCCGCTCGTGATTGTGCGGATCGCGATAGTCGAGCACCCCTTCCTGGATGCGGATTTCGGAGAAGGAGAGCTGTTCACCGCCGGGCTTGGTTTTTCGCGCGATCGACTCGATGAAGGGCGCCCAGTTGCTGTCGCCATTGGCCTCGCGGATGACGCGGATGCGCGGGCGCAGCATCACCATGTCGGCGATTTCGAAACGCTGCAGCAGCAGCGGCAGCAGGCGCAGATTGGCGGTGAGGACGTCCACGGACAGAGCGGGATCGATGGCGCCGCCATTCTTCAGCCCGACATCGTGAAACGACACATAGCTGCCGGGGAACACCGAGATATCGACGGCGCCATTGACGACGAAATCGAGCCCGGTGACATTGCGGATCTGCGCCTCCACGGCGTTGCGCAGCGCGTCGCGGCTGAGCAGCCACGACATCGCGAGCAGCCCGACCACGACGACACCCAGGAGTGCCAGAACAGGCATCCCCAGGCGTTTTATTCCTTGGGCCATCGTCAATGATCTATCCGGGGTTGACTGAACGTCGTTGGCTATTGATCTGGGCTATTGGTCTGAACGCAGATGGGGCGCAGTCGCTTCAAGCGCTCGCCCCGCATCCAAGGCCCTCAATTTGATCGCTTTTCTTGACGCTTTCAAGGCCGGAACGGGGGCGAAGGGGTCGCATCCACTGCGATTGACGGGCTTTGAGGTTTCCGCCTAATACTTCCTCGCATTGCGGCATCAGCCGGACCTCCGCTCTCTTCATCAGGTCGATTTCCCCATGGTCAACAAGGTCTACCCCGACGCCAAATCGGCACTCGACGGCATTCTCAAAGACGGCATCATGATCATGTCGGGCGGCTTCGGCCTCTGCGGCATTGCCGAGGATCTCTCGGACGCGATCCGCGATAGCGGCGTGAAGGATCTCACCGTCGTTTCCAACAATGCCGGCGTGGACGGCATCGGCCTGTCGCGCCTGCTGGAAACCCGCCAGATCAAGAAGATGATTTCGTCCTATGTGGGCGAGAACAAGCTGTTCGCGCAGCAGTATCTGGCCGGCGAGCTGGAACTCGAATTCTCGCCGCAGGGCACGCTGGCCGAGCGCATCCGCGCCGGCGGCGCGGGCATCCCGGGCTTCTACACCAAGACCGGCGTCGGCACGCTGATCTCCGAAGGTAAGCCGACGATGGAATTCGACGGCGAGACCTACATGATGGAGCGCGGCCTGTTCGCGGACATCGCCATCGTTCACGCCTGGAAGGGCGACACCGCCGGCAACCTCGTCTATCGCAAGACGGCGCGCAACTTTAACCCGATGATGGCCACCGCGGCGAAAATCACCATCGCGGAAGTGGAGCATCTGGTTCCGGCCGGCGAGATCGATCCGGACCACATCCACACGCCCGGCATTTTCGTGCAGCGCATTGTCGAAGTCGGCACCGGCAAGAAGCGCATCGAAAAAGTCACCTCGCGTCAGCGCCCCGCGTAAATTTCAGAATTCAGCAGGAGAGCCACAATGGCCTGGACCCGCGATCAGATGGCAGCCCGCGCTGCAAAGGAACTGCGTGACGGTTACTACGTGAACCTCGGCATCGGTATCCCGACGCTGGTGTCGAACTACATTCCGGACGGCGTCGACGTGCAGCTGCAGAGCGAGAACGGCATGCTCGGCATGGGCCCGTTCCCGTATGAGGGCGAGGAAGATCCCGACCTCATTAATGCCGGCAAGCAGACCGTCACCGAACTGCCGACCACCAGCTATTTCTCCTCCGCCGACTCGTTCGGCATGGTGCGCGGCGGTCATATCGACCTGTCGATCCTCGGCGCCATGCAGGTGGCCCAGAACGGTGACCTCGCCAACTGGATGATCCCCGGCAAGATGGTGAAGGGCATGGGCGGCGCGATGGACCTCGTCGCCGGCGTCAAGCGCGTCATCGTCGTGATGGAGCACTCGGCCAAGGACGGCGCCAAGCTCTTGAAGAAGTGCGACCTGCCGCTCACCGGCGAGAAGGTCGTGGACATGGTCGTCACCGATCTCGCGGTCTTCACCATCGACAAGAACGGCGATGGCGGCATGGCGCTGATCGAGCTCGCCGATGGCGTGACGCTGGATGAGGTCAAGGAAAAGACCGAAGCCGAATTCCGCGTGGCGCTGAAGAATACGTGATCTGTAGGGTCGGCAAAGGCGCATTTGCGCCGTGCCCACCTTCCGATGCACGACACTTGATGGTGGGCACGCTTCGCTTTGCCCACCCTACAGGCTACAACGAATGCCCGGCCTCTGCCGGGCATTCGCATATGTGAAGGATACCGTATGAGCGCTCGCCTCGAAGACCGTACCTTCATGCTGCTGCTGATCGCGGTGTCGCTGGCGTTCTTCTGGATCCTGTCGTCGTTCTACAGCGCGATCCTGTGGGGCGTGGTGATGGCGATCATGTTCGCGCCGATGCATCGACGGCTGTTGGCGAGGATGCCGAAACATCCGAATACGGCGGCGATCCTCACGGTCGGCGTCATCGTGCTGATCGTCATCCTGCCGCTCACCATGGTGGGCGCTTCGCTGGCGCAGGAGGCGGCGGCCCTGTTCGCCAAGATGAAGTCCGGCGAATTCAATCTTGCCACCTTTGCACAGCAGATCTTCGATGCCGCGCCGCAATGGATCAAGGGATTGCTGGATCGCTTCGGCATCGAGAGCCTGACCGGTTTGCAGGACAAACTGTCCAGCGGCCTCATGCAGGGCAGCCAGACCATCGCCTCGCAGGCGCTGAATATCGGCCAGAGCACGTTCGATTTCATCATCCAGCTCGGCATCATGCTCTATCTGCTGTTCTTCCTGTTCAAGGACGGCGATGTGCTGGCGGCGCGCTTCAAGGATGCGATCCCGCTCAAGCCGACATTGCGCGACGACCTGCTGGAGAAGTTCACGGTGGTGATCCGCGCCACGGTGAAGGGCGGCATTCTGGTGGCGCTGGCGCAGGGCGCGCTGGGCGGGTTGATCTTCTGGATCCTCGGCATTTCCGCGGCGCTGCTGTGGGCGGTGCTGATGGCCTTCCTGTCGCTGCTGCCGGCGGTGGGCGCCGGGCTGGTCTGGATGCCGGTGGCGATCTATCTCTTGGCCACGGGCTCGGTGGTGAAGGGGATCGTGTTGATCGCCTATGGCTTCCTGGTGATCGGCCTGGTCGATAATATTTTGCGTCCGATGCTGGTGGGCAAGGATACCAAGCTGCCGGACTATCTGATCCTGCTCGCCACCATCGGCGGCATCAATGCGCTGGGGCTCAACGGCTTCGTCGTCGGCCCGGTGATCGCGGCGATGTTTGTCGCGGGGTGGGCGATCTTTGCGAAATCGCGGAAGGGTGGGGACGCGACGGCCTCGTAGGATGGGTAGAGCGAAGACGCGTAGCGTCGCAGCGAAACCCATCACCACATCCGCCGTCGCCTGTGGTGATGGGTTTCGCTGCGCTCTACCCATCCTACGGCTGCGCGCCTAGACCGGCCCTTTCGGCACATCCGCAAATCTTGTCAGCCACATCACCGGCCCGATGCTGGCTGCCACGATGAGCAATGCCGCTAGTGCGCCTTCTTCAAAACTGCCGCGGCTCGCATATTGGTAGATCGAGGTGGCCAGCGTCTCGACATTGAGCGGACGCAGCAGCAGCGTCGCCGGCAATTCCTTCAGGCAATCGACGAACACGACGATGACAGCGCCGAGCAGCGCCGGGCGCAGCAGTGGCAGCTGGATCACGCGCAGGCTGGTTATCACGGGCGCGCCGGCAGCGCGGGCGCTGTCATCGTAATCGACGGGAATGCGCTCGAAGCCGGCCTTGATGAAGCCGGTGGGGACGGCGAGGAAGCGGATCACGTAAGCAACGACCACGGCAGCACCCGACCCAACCATCACGAGGCCCGGCGGTGTCGCGCCGATCCAGCGGGCGATCGTGTTGAGGCCGTTGTCGATGAACAGCACCGGCGTCAGCAGGCCGAGCGCCAGCACCAGGCCGGGCAAAGCGTAGCCGGCTTGTGCGATGGCGAAGGAGGCATCGGTGAGGCGCGAGGCGCGCCAGCGCTGGGCGATGACGACGATGAGGCCGAGCAGCAAGGCAATGCCGGTGGCGATCGCGGCGAGCAGGATCGTGTGGCCGGCATCGCGCCAGACCGTGGTCTCGCTCGTGAGCAGGCCGCGACGGATGCTCTGATGCAGCAGATAGAGCAGCGGCACGGAAAAGCCGAGCAGCGCGGGGAGCAGACAGGTCGTGAAGGCCAGCGCGCCGCGCCAGCCATGCAACGGCGTGCGCGGCATCAGCCGCGGATTTTCCGCGGAGAATTCGTAGCTGCTTTCACGCCGACCGAAGCGCTCGATGGCAATCAGGACGGCGACGATGGCGAGCATGAACAGCGAGAGCTGTGCCGCACCAGCCAGGCTGCCGCGATTGAGCCAGGTGGTGAAGACCGAGACGGTGAGCGTGCGCACGCCGAGATATTCGCTGGCGCCGATGTCGTTCAGTGTCTCCAACGCGACAAGCGCGAGGCCGACCGCAAGCGCCGGGCGCGCCATCGGCAGCGAGATGCGGCGGAAGGTGGTCCAGCGGCTGGCGCCGAGCACCTTGGCGGCCTCGGCAAAATCCGCGCTGCGATGCTGGAACATGGCGCGGGCGGAGAGATAGACATAGGGGTAGAGCACCAGGCCGATGATGACGATGGCGCCGGGCAGCGAGCGCATCGCCGGCAGCAGCTTGATCGCATCGGGCATCGGCATGATCGTCGCGAGCGTGCGATGGACGAGGCCGAGGGGCTCGAACAGGTCCACATAGACATAGGCGGCGAGATAGGTCGGGATCGCCAGCGGCAGCGGCAACAGCCAGAGCAGCAGTGCGCGGCCGCGGAAATCATGCGACGAGATCAGCCAGGCAGTGCCCGCGCCGAGGATCAGCGCGACGATGCCGACGCCGAGGAGGAGGGCCGCGGTGTCGCGCAGCGCTTGCGGCAGGACATAGGCGAGGAGGTGCTGCCAGAGCTCGGCTTCGGGCTGCAGCGCGAGGATGGCGATGGAGATCACCGGCGCCGCGACGAGAAGCGCCGTCGCGGCGGCGAGGAAGATGGCGGTGCGTTCGGTGGAGGTCGGGGTCACGATCTCGTCGTCCCGGCGTACGCCGGGACCCATAGCCTCAGGAGAAGTAATTGAACGGATGAGGCAGCCACAGAGTTAGATCACGAACTCGGAGGTTATGGATCCCGGCGTTCGCCGGGATGACAGGAGGATGGGTCCCGGCTCCGCGCATAGCTACGCTAGGCCGGGACGACAACCATTCTCAATTATCAAACCCGACCTTGTCCACCAGCGTGGACGCGGCCTTGCGGCTCGCGGCAATCTTGGCGATGGGCATCGGGTCGGCGTTGAGCTTGCCATAGCCGGCGATGGTCGGATTGATGGCGACGCTGGCCTTCACCGGATATTCGTAATTGGTATCCGCATAGATCTTCTGCGCCTCGTCGCCGGCCAGCCAGTCGATCAGCTTGATGGCATTTGCTTTGTTCGGCGCGTGCTTGGCGAGCAGCACGCCGGACAGGTTCACATGGGTGCCGCCGCCGGCGAAAGTCGGCAGGATCACCTTGGTGGCTTCGGCCCACGGCTTCTTGTCGGGATCCGCATTCATCATCAGCGCCCAGTAATAGGTGTTGCCGATGCCGATGTCGCATTTGCCGGCCGCGACGTCACGCGCCTGCTCGCGGTCGCCGCCCGAGGGCTTGTGGGCGAGATTGGCCTTCACGCCGCGCAGCCATTCCTCGGCCTTGGCTTCGCCGTGCTTGACGACGTAAGCGGCGAACAGGCCGTTGTTATAGATGTGCTGGCCGGAACGGATGCAGATCTTGCCCTTCCACTTGGGATCGGCGAGCTCCTCATAGGTGATCGCATCCTGCTTCACGCGGTCCTTGGAGGCATAGATCACGCGGGCGCGCATGGAGATGCCGGCCCAGTGGCCATCGGGATCGCGATATTGCGCGGGCACCGTCTTCTCGATTACCTCGGACTTCATCGGCTGGGTGATGTCCGCCTTCACGGCATCATCGATGCGGCCGAGATCGACGGTGAGCAGCACGTCGGCCGGGCTGCTGGCGCCTTCGGTCTTGATGCGCTGCTCGAGCCCCTGGGACGCCGAGATCACATTGACCTTGATGCCGGTCTCCTTGGTGAACGCCTCCACCAGCGGCGCGACCAGCTTGCCTTCGCGATAAGTGTAGAGATTGACCTCACCGGAGGCCTGCGCGGCGGGCGCGCCGAGCGAAAGAACGAGGGCAGTACCGAGGGCGTATCGCTTGATCATGGAAGTGCTCCGGCAGGGGCGTTGCAATAGAATGATGACGTAGCGCAGCGCGCGATCTTGCGTCAGTGACGCAACGTCGCGCCATTGCGTTAGAATGATTCAAAACGAAGGAGGCCGCAGGTACCGAATACCTGCGGCCTTTGTCGCCTTAGAAGTTCGCCGTCGCAGACAAGCGGAAGACGCGCGGTGATCCGGGCGTGATGTTGTTGTTGGCGTCGGCGGTCGAGAAGTAGCGTGTATCGAGCAGGTTCTCGATATTGAGCTGGGCACGCCAGGTTTCGTTGAAGCGGTAGTAGATCGCCATGTCGACGCGGGTCCATTCCGGCAGCAGCACGGTGTCATCCGAACCGGCAAAGAAGTTGGTGTAGTGGATCACGCCGAGGCCGGCGGCCCATTGCGATGTGAACTGGTAGCGATTCCACAGCGAGAAGGTGTTGTAGGGCACCAGCGCGACGCGGTTGCCGGCCAGCACCGTGGTCGAATTGGCGCCGGTGATGCGGGCATCCGTATAGGCATAGCCGCCGGTGACCTGCCACGCGTCGGTGATGTAGCCGCTCAGCGACGCTTCGAAGCCGCGGGTCTTGGTCGAACCGCTGGCGATGAAGAAGCCGGGATTATTCGGATCGGCGAGGCGCTGATTGGTACGGTTGAGATCATAGATCGCGGTGGCAAACTGCAGGTTCGGTGCGATGTCCCACTTCACGCCGACTTCGTTGTTCTCGAACTTCTCGGGCTCGGAAATGACGAGGCCGGGATTGAGCGTGCTGAACTGATCGCCGGCGCTCGGCAGATACGAGATGCTGTAGCTGTAATAGACCGAGACATTGTCCACCGGCTTGACGATCACGCCGGCACGCGGCGACACCAGATTATCCGTGCGGGTCTGTATCGCGCCGGTCCGGTTATCGCGTGACGACAGGTCGAAGCGATCGAAGCGCACGCCGCCGATCAGTTGCAGATAGCGCGTGATCTCCACCTGGTCCTGCACATAAACAGCACCGAGATTGAGATTGTAGGTGTTGTTGGCATCCGTTGCCGTATTGCGATACGCGACGGGAGCAAAAGTCGTTGGATTCCGCGGGTCGACCACAAGGCTGGTCTGAGCGGTATTTCCGTTGAAGTATCCGCTGCGGCGGAAGGCGAGACCACTTTGATTGCCGACTTCACCGCCAAACAGGATGGTGTGGCGGACCGGGCCGGTATTCACGCGATAGGTGAAATCCGTCTGATTAAAAAGGTTCTGGCGATTGGTCTCGTTGTCATAGACGCTGATATTCATTGACGTGCCGGCGAGATTGACGGCGCTGCCCGGGAACACGTTCGCATAATACTTCTGGTAATCCGCGAACTGCGACGAGTTCTTCACCGTCAACCCGTTCTCGAAATCATGCTCGATCACGGCATTGGCGATGTTGACGTCCGCCTTTGCATAACTCGCATTCGGATTGCCGAAATAAGTCGATGGCGAGGTCTGGTAGGGATATTGCGGCAACAGCCCGCCCGGTCGAACCTGCGAGGGAATGCCGCGGTCAACGGTGCGCTCGTCGTGCAGATATTCGTAGCTCAGCTTGACCCTGGTGGTGTCGTTCGGCGCGAAAGTCACGGTCGGGTTGAAGCCGTAGCGCTCCAGGTGGACGAAATCGCGATAGCTGTCGGTGTTCTCGTAGAAGGCGTTGAAGCGCACGGCGAGATCCTGGGTCACCGCCTGCCCGATGTCGGTGGACATGCGTCCGCCGGGATAGGAGCTGCCGCCCATGGTGACTTCGCGGATCGTGGTGCCATCGGCTTCCTTGAGCACGCGGTTGACCACGCCGCCGCCGCCGCCGCGGCCGAAGATCATGGCATTCGGTCCCTTCAGCACTTCCAGGCGCTGCAGATTGTAGAAGTCGCGGAAATATTGCACGTCGTCGCGAATGCCGTTGGTGTAGAAATCGGCATTGGTGCGCTGGCCGCGGATCACGAGGTCGTCGCGATGCGACTCGCCCTGGTGATAAATGACGCCCGGTACGTAACGCACGGCTTCACCGATCGACGTGAAGGCCTGATCCTTGATAAAATCCTTGGTCAGCACCGACACCGATTGCGGGACATTAATCAGCGGCGTGTTGGTCTTGGTACCGCTGGAGATGCTGGTGGTGATATAGCCGATCTGACCGGTGCGGGCATTCTGATCGTTGACGACGGGCAACTGGCGCACCGGCGCGGCCTGCAC
>JAEXYA010000010.1 GCA_023451825.1 Pseudomonadota bacterium | reverse complement strand
GCGGTGTTTGGGGGCCGCTGCCTGCCCAGGGGAGCGGTCAGATCCCCGTTATTTGGCCCAAGGCGATGGGCCGGGGGACGCAGCAGCATGATCCCGGACACCGCGGAGAGGGTCGTCCGCCACGCGTTGCCTCACATCCGTCCCTCCGAAGGTGAGACATATCCAAGCCGGTGGCAGGTCCGGCAAGGGTTCGTCCCGCCCGCAGGCGAACGTCTTCAAGGCACCGCGTAACGCCCTCACTTTGGCGTCCACCGCATCCAGCCCCGCGAACGTGACGATCGCGCTCGCCCCTCTCACCGGGGCCGGACGCGAGGGATAATAATCCTGAAAGGAAATTCGTCAAGAACAAAATGGGAACAATTTCGCGGCCACATATACCGATGCCGTAGGATGGGTAGAGCGCAGCGAAACCCATCACCACAGACACCGGCGCTTGTTGTGATGGGTTTCGCTCCGGCGCTATGCGCCTCCGCTCTACCCATCCTACAAGGCACGCCCCCCCCCCTATCGCGGCTGCAGGTACTTCTGCAGCGCGATCGCGCGGTCGCTGGAGACCAGCAGCTTCTCCACGCTCGCGAGCAAACGGGTGAAATCGCCGGTATCGAGACAATCGAACTGCACGTCGTTGACCTGACGCTGGATCGCCGCGAGACGCCCCAGCAAGGCATCGCCCTGCCCCGTCACCACCAGACGCAACCGCCGGCGATCCTGCGGATCGGTGAGCTTGTCGAGCAAGCCCATGTGCTGCAGCTTGTTGGAGACGGTGGTCACGAAAGCCCCGCTGAGATGGAGATGCGCGGCCAATTCACGCACGCTCACCTGTCCTTCGGCACCGAGCAGCTTCAGCGAGGTCAGCAGCGTATATTCCACCGCGGACAATCCCACCGCTGCCGCATGCCCTTCGAGCACGGTGTCATGCCGGCCGACAAAAGCGAGCAGCGTATGCACCAACTGGCGGAACGCGTGGTCCGATCCATCCACCAGCAGCGCACTCCGCGACGTCGTCAGCGGCGGCGCGGGAAGCTTCGATTTCGATCGACGCGCAGCTGCCGAGGCAGGCGGCACCGCTCTGGAACGTGGCATGCAGGTTTCCGGATTACGAGATCATCAAGATGTGCGACGGCACCGAAAGGACGTCAAGCACATATCTTTTTCACCAAGCTATTACGGAATACACATTGCGCGTAGATGCATAGCGGCACGCGGCCTCACCGACGCTCTGCATCCTTTGTCTCGATTGCATTTGTGCTGCGGAGACGCCAAGCTTGTCGGACACTCAGGCATGGAATCGACACGTGGCAAAGTCCGCCGGCAGACGCACCTCGTCCTCGACCAAGACGTCATCTCCCAAAACCGAAGCGAGCAGGAAACCGGCGACCAAACTGGCGCAGCGTGCCGCGCTGACGACGTCACGCCCGGAATTGCTGGTCGAAGGCTCCGATGCGCAATTCCGCCGGCTGGTCCACAGCCTGTTCGGTTTCCTGATCCGGCATCAGACCCTGCGCGAAGGCCACGCCGCCGTCATCGGCCTTGCCGGCATCGAATACACGACGCTGATCTCGATCCGCCACCTGTCGGCGCAGGGCGATGTGCATGTGCGCGCCGTCGCCGATCATCTCCATCTCAGCGGCGCCTTCGTCACCACGGTGACCAACAAGCTGGAAATCAAGGGGCTGATCACCAAGACGGCGCATCCGGATGACCGCCGCCGCATCAGCCTGGTGGTGACGCCGCATGGCGCGGACTTGCTGGAGCGGCTGGCGCCGACCCAGTTGCAGATCAACGACGTGCAGTTCGGCGTGCTCAGCGCCAAGGAATTCCACCAGTTGCTCGACATGGTTCAGCGGCTGGTGGAATCGAGCGACCGGGCCATCGCGCTGCAGCGCTATCTGGCGGACGCCAAGGTGAAAGCGCTCTCGCCGGAAGCGCAGCAGATGATCGCAGCCAAGCCGGCGAAGTCGCGTAAAAACTGAAGCCTGCCCCGCAGCACGATGCCGCATCGCACACCACGCGGCTGCGACATTTTGCTCGGCAACGCGGCGTGCACAGCGCCCGCAATCGGCCCCAAGCCATTGTTTCGTCAGCTCATCGACGGGTGCCGGATGTGTTCCGGCGGCCGGGCTGTGCCACATTCTTGGGCCCGATATGCCGCATAAATTAGCTTCCTAAGAGAACTATTTTTCAAAGATACTCGGCTTGCGGATTGTCAAAGCCGCAAAATTATCGGACCATCGATCCCGCCGATGTCACACCGCCGACACACCAGGCGATGGCATACGGAATGCACAGTTATGGGGTAGATGGGACCAACCATCAGGAAACGGCCGCAGCTCGTCTGCGGTAAAGCATCACAGCTAAAAAGGACCATTTCGATGTCGCGGATTAAATCGAATTTGCCAGGTTTGCTGGGCACAGTCGCAGCGGTGGCCCTCTCGGTGCTGGTGGCCGGCCAGGCTCATGCCCAGACCCGCGAAATCAATCTCGGCGCCGTAGTGCCGAGCTCCGGCCCGTTCGCCGAATGGGGACGCAGCAACACCGTCACCCTGAAGATGCTGGAGAAGCAGACCAACGATGCCGGCGGCATCAATGGTGCCAAGCTCAAGATCACCATCCTCGACGACGCCGCCAAGCCGGGCCAAGCCGCCACCTCGCTGCGCAAGCTCGCCAGCGACGACAAGGTGCTAGCCGTTGCCGGCCCCCTCACCTCCAGCGCCGCGGAAGTCGCCTTCCCGATCGCCAATGAACTCAAGCTGGTCTCGACCTCGCAGGCCTCGTCGAAGCCGGGCACCGCCAAGCAGAACCGCCCATGGGCGTTCCGTAACACCATCGATGAAGGTGTGCTCGCCAAGACGGCGGTGCCGTATTTCAAGAAGAGCTTCAACATCAAGACCGTCGCGGTGATCTTCGACGCCAAGGACGCGACCGCTGCGACCGTCGGCAAGGTGATCATGCCGTCGGTGCTGAAGGCGAATGAAATCGCCATCGCCAACGAGAACGACCTGCTCTCGTTCAACACCGGCGACCTCGACGTCTCCGCCCAGGTGACCAAGCTCAAGTCGCTCAATCCCGACGGTGTCGTGATCAGCGCCGACTACAGCCAGGCCATCACGGTGCTGCGCGAAATGAAGCGTCAGGGCCTGATCAAGCCGGTGGTCGGCGCCAGCCAGCTGATCTCCTCGGCGATCCTCAAGGCCGCCCCGGAAATTCCGGTGATCGCGCCGGCGACGTTCTACTCCACCATGAAGGGTGATGCGCCGGAGAAGTTCACCGCTGCCTTGACGCCGCTGTTGCGCAAGGAGTCGGGCCTGCCGAAGGACATCGAGCCGAACATGTTCGACGCCAACATCTATGAAATCGGCTCGATGTATATCGACGCCATCAAGAAGGCGGGCGTCACCGGCAAGCCGGAAGATCTCGAAGCCGACCGCACCAAGATCCGCGACTACATGGCCAAGATGGAAGGCTTCCCCGGTCTCGGTGGTCCGATCGGCTTCAATGACGACGGCGATGCCATCAAGGCCTTCTATGTGCTGAAGGGCCAGAACGGCAGCTGGGCCACCGAGGTCAAGGGCTGCTCGTCGGCGCCGAACCACCCGGCTTGCTAAATAAAACTCAGCCGTAGGGCGGATCAGGCGAAGCCGTCATCCGCCGGCCGAGTTCAAAATCGAAACTCCGCCGGCGGATTACGCTGCGCTCATCCGCCCTACGAATACGGCAGCGGCCGGGACACTCTCCCGGCCGTCGTCATAACGATCAACCGACTAACGATAGCGATTCCCATGCTGATACAGCAACTCGTCAACGGCCTGACGCTCGGGGCGGTCTATACGCTTCTGGCGCTGTCCTATTCGCTCGTGATGGGCATTCTCGGCATCCTCAATCTGGCGATTGCCGAACTGTTCATGATCGGCGGCTTCATCGGCTTCACGCTGATCTCGGCCGGCTTCCCGCTGCCCGTCGCCGTGCTCGGCGGCATGCTCGGCGCAGCCGCGATCGCCATCATCGTCGAGAAGATCGGCTACCAGCCGCTGCGCGACGCGCCGCTGGTGACACCGATGCTGTCCACGCTGGGCTTCTCCATCATCCTGCAGAATATCGCGACCAATATCTGGGGCTCGGATCCGCTGCAGCTGCCGATCTTCGGCGAGCAGTTCGAGATCGGCCCGATCCGCATCGGCGAGATGCAGCTTCTCGTGCTCGGCGCCACCGTCGTGCTGGTCGCGCTGACCGCTTACATCGTGCAGAAGACACCGATGGGCCGCGCGCTGCGCGCCGTCGCAGAGAACCGCGACGTCGCCCGCATCCTCGGCGTCTCTGCCGATCGCCTGATGATGATGGCGTTCATCCTTTCCGGCGCGCTTGCGGGCGTGGCCGGCGTGCTGATCGCGCTGCATTACGGCGCCATCACCCCCTATCTCGGCGTCGAGATCGGCCTCAAGGCCATCGCCGTGATGGTGATCGGCGGCACCACCCGGATCTGGGGCGCGCTCGTGGCCGGCCCGCTGATCGGTATCGCCGAAGTGCTCACGGTGGCCTATGGCGGCTCGCAGATCCGCGACTTCGTCGTCTACGGCTTCATGATTTTGATTCTCTTGCTGCGTCCGCAGGGCCTTCTCGGCGGTGCGCGCTCTGATCAGGGGCAGCGCGTCTGATGTCCACTTATTACGCAAGCCTGCTCGCCGAATCCGGCGTCCTCCTGCTCGGCGCGCTGAGCGTCTATATTATCTTGGCCACCGGCCAGCTCTCGCTCGGCAACGGCGCCTTCATGGGCATCGGCGCCTATCTGTCATCGTGGCTCACGGTGACGATGAATGTGCCGCTGACACTGGCGCTGGTGATTTCGGCGGTCGCCGCCGGCATCATGGGCGCCATCGTCGCCTTCCCCGCGCTGCGGCTGAAAGGCATCTATCTCGCCATGGCCACGGTCGGCTTCGGCGAAATGGTGCGCAGCTTCTTCCTCAACTTCGACACCATGGGCGGGTCCGGCGGTTTCCGCGGCATGCAGCATATCGGCGTCGGCTATATCTGGCTGTGGGCCGGCGGCATCCTGATCGCCGTGATGCTGCTGGAGCGTTCGCGCGTCTGGCTGGAAATGCAGGCGGTGCATGATGACGAGACGGCCGCGGGCCTGATCGGCCTCAACACGGTCGTCACCAAGATCGGTGCCTTCGCGGCCGGCGCCGCGGTTGCTGCGATCTCGGGCGGCCTGTTCGCGCATCACAATGTCTATATCGAACCGGCGAATTTCGGTTTCGAACGGTCGGTGGAATTCGTGCTGGCCGTCATTCTCGGCGGTTCGACGGTGGCGCCGGGCTCGCTGGTCGGATCATTGCTGCTGATCTTCCTGCCTGAATTCCTGCGGCCGATCGCCGACTGGCGCCTCGCCGCCTTCGGCTCGCTGCTGGTGCTGGTGCTGCTGGTGCGGCGCCAGGGCATTCTCGATCGCAACCTGATCCGAATGTTGACCTTCCGGAGGGCTGCAGCATGAGCACCTCTACGCTGCTTCAACTCACCGGCGTCACCAAGACGTTCGGCGGCATCAACGCGCTGTCCAACATGGTCTGCGAGGTGCCGGAAGGAAAGATCATCGGCGTGATCGGCCCCAACGGCGCCGGCAAGACGACCCTGTTCAACACCATCACCGGCGCCTATCGCGCCGATGCGGGTGAAGTGAAGCTCAAGGGCGTTGACGTCACCCAGTGGCCGTCCTACCAGATCGTCCGCGAAGGTGTGGCGCGCACATTCCAGAACATCCGCCTGTTCGGCTCGATGTCGGTATGGGAGCATCTGCTCGTCGCACAGCCGCATAACGAAGCTGCGTGGCGCCGGCTGCTGCCGATCTCCTGGGCCAATCCGGCAGCGCTCGCGCGCGCGGAGGAGGTGCTGGAATTCTTCGGCCTCACCGACTATCGCGACCGCCCGGCAAAATCGCTGCCTTACGGCATCCAGCGCAAGGTGGAGATGGCGCGCGCTGTCACCGCCAAGCCAAAGCTGCTGCTGCTCGACGAGCCCGTCGCCGGCATGAACCATGACGAGGCCGAGGAGATCCGCACGCTGATGCTGCGGCTCCGCGACACCGGCCTCTCCATTCTCCTGATCGAACACGACATGAATTTCGTGATGCGCCTGTGCGACTATCTCTATGTGCTGGATTTCGGCGTGCCGATTGCCGAAGGCACGCCGGAAGAGGTGCGCAACAATCCGGTCGTCCTCGACGCCTATCTCGGAAAGGACAACTGATGCTCACGATCAAGGGCTTGGAAGTCCGCTACGGCGCCATCACCGCGGTGCGCGGCGTCGATCTCGAGATCAAGAAAGGCGAGATCGTCGCTTTGCTCGGCGCCAATGGCGCCGGCAAGAGCACGATCGCCCGCTCGATCGCGGGGCTGTTGCCGTTCCAGGGCGAGATTTCGTTCGAGGGCGAGAAGCTCACGCCGAACAATGCCGAGAAGAATCTGCGTCGCGGCATCGCGCTGGTGCCGGAAGGCCGCGGCATTCTCGCCCGCATGACGGTGTATGAAAACCTGCTGATGGGCATCTACACCCGCAGCGACACATCGGCCGCGCAGGCCGATGTCGAGAAGATGCTGGAGCGTTTTCCCATTCTCGGCAAGCGCCGCGACGGGCTTGCGAGCCTGCTCTCGGGCGGTGAGCAGCAGATGCTGGCGATCGGCCGCGCGCTGTTGTCGAAGCCGAAACTGTTGCTGCTGGACGAGCCGTCGCTCGGCCTGGCGCCGCTGATGACGGCGAGCCTGTTCGGCATGATCGCGCAATTTCGCGATGAAGGCCTGACGGTGCTGCTGGTGGAGCAGAAGGCACGGCAGACGCTGAAGATCGTCGATCGGGCCTATCTGCTGGAGACCGGGCGTGTGGTGACGTCAGGTTCGGCGGAGGCGTTGATCAATGACCCGACGCTGTCAGAGGCGTTTCTGGGCGGCGGGCACTAGCTTCCCTGTCATCCCGGCGAACGCCGGGATCCATAACCGCCGTCAGTGTAATTGAAACGGCGTTTTGTAGGGTGGGCAAAGCGTAGCGTGCCCACCTTTACCAGCCGTGCACTTGAAGGTGGGCACGCTGCGCTTTGCCCACCCTACAGTTTACGCCCCGTACCTTGCGGCAACGGGCCACGTCTCCACGCTGCCATTGTGCCCCACCACCTGATAGCTCGCATGCAGGTTCACCGTGGGGTCGCAATGCGTCGCGATCAGCAGCACGCGGCTGCCGAGTTTTGGTGGCTCCGCACCTTCAGGCAACGTGATCATGCCATGCTCATCGCCGCCGAAACGATAGGTCGATCCCTCCGGCACACCGGGCATCAATGACGGCACCGGGCCGTTGAAGGCCATCGCCTTCACCCCGGCATCGACCGTGAATTCGCCAGCGCGGTTCACCGAGGTCACCGTCGCCAGCACGAACAGGCTGGGCTCGAAGGGCAACGCACCGCCGCTCTCCCCCTTCAGGCGACCGTAATCGGCATCCATGAACAGATAGGAGCCGACCTGCAACTCCGTAAACGTGCCGGCGATGTCGAAGGCACAGGCGCCGGTGCCGCTGCCGGTGACGATCGGGGCCTTGATGCCGGCTTCACCAAGCACACGCAGGTGATCATCGAGAATACCGCGCACCGTGGCCGCGCCAGCCTTGCGCTCCTCGTAATCGATCATGTGCTGGACATGACCGGCAAAGCCCTGGATGCCGCCGAACGACATGCCGGGCGTGGCTTCGATGAGTTGCGCCAGTTCGGCGGTGGAAGACGGCTTGACCACGCCGGTGCGGCGCTGACCGACATCGATATCGATCAGCACCTGAAGCGGACGACTTCCGGTGTCGAGCAGCGTGTGCAGCACATGGATCTGGTCGGCGTGATCGACCACCAGCGCGATGTCCGTGCTGTCGGCGAGCGCGGCGATGCGCGCGAGCTTGACGCGATCGGCCACCGGCGTGGTCAGCAGCAGGCCGGAAATGCCGGCCTCCGCCATCACCTCCATTTCCGCCACCGTGGCGCAGGAAATACCGACGGCGCCGGCCTCGATCTGCAACTGCGCGAGGCGCGGCGATTTATGCGTCTTCGCATGCGGGCGGAGCGCGATGTCGTTCGCCTTCGCGAAAGCCGCCATCGCCGCGATGTTGCGCTGGAGCGCAGGGCCATCGACCACAAGCGCCGGGGTGGCGATGTCCTGAAGGGCCGGCAGGTTCGGATCGAGGGCAGTCATGGCGCGGTCCCACTCCAGGTCAGCAAGGTCAAACAAGCTCTAGCAACCACCGGCAACGAGGAGAAGACGCACCAAAGTCGCGCCCGCGCCGCGGAAAATGCCTTGGCCAGCAAGCTAAGTCGGAAATCGATCAGAGAAATTATTGCTACGGAACGCGGGCGCGGCGCAAGAATTACCTCTTCGACGCCGATTTGCGCATGACTTCCTCCAAGTTTCTGCCGTAGCTTGCGTGGAACCGGCCCGTTCCGCTATGCGCAGCAGACGCAGGAGAATTGGACAGATGACCCGTTTCGAAATCACCCGCCGCGCCGCATTGCTGACCTCGGCCGCCATCGCCGCCAATGTGGCCAATCCCTTCCGCGCCTTCGCGCAGGAAACGCCCAAAAAGGGCGGCGTGTTCAACGTCCACTACGGTGCAGAACAGCGCCAGCTCAATCCGAGCCTGCAGGCCTCCACCGGCGTCTACATCATCGGCGGCAAGATGCAGGAAGCGCTCGTCGACCTGGATGAAAAAGGCCAGCCGGTCGGCGTGCTCGCGGAGAGCTGGGAATCGTCTGCGGACGGCAAGACCATCACCTTCAAGCTGCGCAAGGGCGTGACCTGGCACGACGGCAAGCCGTTCACCTCGGCCGACGTCGAATTCACCGCCATGAACATGTGGAAGAAGATCCTGAATTACGGATCGACGCTGCAGCTGTTTCTCACCGCGGTGGAAACGCCGGATGCGCACACCGCCGTGTTCAAATATGAGCGCCCGATGCCGCTCGGCCTTTTGCTGCGCGCGCTGCCGGACCTCGGTTACGTTTCGGCGAAGCATATCTATGAGGGCTCGAGCGACATCCGCGCCAACCCGGCGAATCTCGCGCCGGTCGGCACCGGCCCGTTCAAGTTCAGCAAATATGAGCGCGGGCAATATATCATCGCCGAGCGCAACGAGAATTACTGGCGCCCGAACCTGCCCTATCTCGACCGCATCGTCTGGAAGGTCGTCACCGATCGCTCCGCGGCTGCCGCGCAGATGGAAGCCGGCGACATCCAGTATTCGCCGTTCTCGGGTCTCACGATTTCCGACATGGCGCGGCTCGGCAAGGACAAGCGCTTCATCGTCTCCACCAAGGGCAATGAAGGCAACGCGCGCACCAACACCATCGAGTTCAACTTCCGCCGCAAGGAGCTGGCGGACATCCGCGTCCGCCGCGCCATCGCTCATGCGATCAATGTGCCGTTCTTCATCGAGAATTTCTTGGGCGACTTCGCCAAGCCCGGCACCGGCCCGATCCCGTCGGTCTCCACCGACTTCTTCCCCGGCCCGAACACGCCGCAATATCCCTATGACAAGAAGAAGGCCGCAGCCTTGCTCGACGAAGCCGGCTTCAAGGCGGGCGCCGGCGGCACGCGCTTCTCGCTGCGCCTTCTGCCCGCCCCCTGGGGCGAGGACATCTCGCTGTGGGCGACCTTCATCCAGCAGTCGCTGAAGGAAGTCGGCATTCCCGTGGAGATCGTGCGCAATGACGGCGGCGGCTTCCTCAAGGGCGTCTATGCCGATCATGCTTTCGATCTCGCCACCGGCTGGCACCAGTATCGCAACGATCCCGCGGTCTCCACTACCGTGTGGTATCGCTCGGGCCAGCCGAAGGGCGCGCCCTGGACCAATCAGTGGGACTGGAAGAACGATCAGATCGACAAGGTGATCGACGACGCCGCCACCGAGATCGATCCGGTGAAGCGCAAGGCGCTCTATGCGGAGTTCGTCAAGGAAGCCAATACCGAATTGCCGGTCTGGATGCCGATCGAACAGATCTTTGTGACCGTGATCACGGCCAAGGCGCGTAACCATTCCAACAATCCGCGTTGGGGTTCATCCAGCTGGCACGATCTTTGGCTTTCGGCTTAAACTCCGTCATTGCGAGCCATGGGGAATTGGCAAAGCCAATTCCCTGGGCGAAGCAATCCAGAGAGCCACAAGCGAAGACTGGATTGCTTCGTCGCTTCGCTCCTCGCAATGACGGGGAGAGAGTCTGGATCCATCGAATGAAACCTGCACCGCTCACATGCGCATTTTGACCCTCGCGGGGCGGCGACTCGCCGCCTCGATCCCGACGCTCTTTCTGATCCTGATCGGCGTGTTCCTGCTGCTGCAACTGGCACCGGGCGACACCGTCGATGCCATGATGGCGCAGATGGGCGGCGGCGACGCGAACACCGCGGCCGAGTTGCGCAAATTCTACGGGCTCGATCTCTCCGTGCCGATGCAGCTCGTCAATTATCTCTGGCGGCTGGTGCAGTTCGATCTCGGCTTCTCCTCGATCTATGGCAAGCCCGTCGCCACCGTGATCTTCGAGCGCCTGCCGGCGACGCTGCTCTTGATGACCGCGTCGCTGTCCTTTGCATTCTTCTTCGGGCTCATTCTCGGCGTGATCGCCGCCCGTGGCGTCAATCGCTGGCCGGATACGCTGATCTCGACCCTCGGCCTGATCTTCTATGCCACGCCCTCCTTCTGGTTCGGCCTGATGGCGATCGTGGTGTTCTCGATCTATCTGCAGTGGCTGCCCGCCGGCGGTTTTGAGGATATCGGCGCGGTGCAATCAGGTTTTGAGCGCACCCTCGACATCGCCGCGCATCTGGTGCTGCCGACGCTGACGCTGGCGCTGATCTTTCTCGCGATTTATCTGCGCATCATGCGCGCCTCGATGCTGGAAGTGCTCAATCTCGATTACGTGCGCACCGCGCGCGCAAAAGGTCTCGACGAGACCCGCATCGTCGCAAAACATGTGCTGCGCAATGCGCTGTTGCCGATGGTGACGCTGATCGGCTTGCAGGCCGGCACCATGCTCGGCGGCTCCGTGGTGGTGGAGAGCGTGTTCTCGCTGCCGGGCCTCGGCCGGCTCGCTTATGAGTCCGTCGTGCAGCGCGATCTCAACACGCTGCTCGGCATCGTCTTCGTCTCCGCCCTGCTGGTGATCTTCGTGAACTTCCTGGTCGATCTCCTCTATGCACGGCTCGATCCGCGCATCCAGGCGGAGGGCTGAGCATGGATGCAGTGAAACGCTATTTCCGCAGCCCTGCCGCCGTGGTCGGCCTGCTGCTCCTCTTGATCGTCATCGCCATGGCGATCACGGCGGGCTGGATCTATCCGAACGATCCGCTGTCGCTCGCCGGCCGGCCGCTGGTGTGGCCCTTCGCCAATCCGCGCTTCCCGCTCGGCACCGACAATTCCGGCCGCGACATCGCCGCTCAAATCTTCTACGGCGCGCGTATCTCGCTCTTGATCGGCGGCGTCGCGACATTGATTGCCGTGATCATCGGCGTGCTGATCGGCGCCTTTGCCGGCTTCTATGGCGGCAAGATCGACACCATCCTGATGCGCATCACCGAGGCGTTCCAGACGCTGCCGAATTTCGTGCTGCTGCTGGTGCTGGTCGCCGTGTTCGGCTCGACGCTCACCACCGTCACCATCGCCGTCGGCATCGTGTCATGGCCGGCGCCCGCGCGCCTCACGCGTGCGGAGTTCATGTCGCTGCGCAGCCGCGAATTCGTGCAGGCCGGGCGCACGCTCGGCATGAAGGACATCCAGCTCATTCTCGGCGAGATCCTGCCCAATGCGCTGCCGCCTGTCATCGTCTATGCGAGCGTGGTGATGGCCGTCTCGATCCTGCTGGAAAGCGCCCTCGCCTTCCTGCGCCTCTCCGATCCCAATGTCGCATCCTGGGGCAACCTCATCGGCCTCGGCCGCGACGTGCTGCGCGTGCAGTGGTATGTCTCGGCGATCCCCGGCATCGCCATCCTGCTCACGGTGCTCGCGGTGTCGCTGGTCGGCCAGGGGCTCAATGATGCGCTCAATCCGAGACTGAAGAGCCGATGAGCGACACCATCCTCACGGTCGAAGACCTCAGCGTGAAGCTGCCGAAAGGCGCTGATCGTACACACGCACTCGGCGGCGTATCGCTGTCGATTGCCGACAACGAGATCGTCTGCGTGGTGGGCGAGAGCGGCTCCGGCAAATCCGTCATGGCCAATGCCGTGATGCGCCTCTTGCCGCCGGAAGTCGCCATCGATGGCGGCCGCGTGCTGTTCGAGGGCAAGGACCTCGCCAGCGCAAGCAACGCCGAGATGCGCAAGGTGCGTGGCGCCGGGATCGCGATGATCTTTCAGGAGCCGATGACCGCGCTCAATCCGCTGCGCACCATCGGCGACCAGATCGGCGAGATGTTCGAGATCCACACCGAACTCTCCAAGAAGGACATCAAGGCGCGCGTGCAGACACTGCTGCAGGATGTCCGCATCCCCGATCCCGCACAGGCGGCGCGCGCCTATCCGCACGAACTGTCCGGCGGCCAACGCCAGCGCGCCATGATCGCCATGGCGCTCGCGCTCGATCCGCGGCTGCTGATTGCGGACGAGCCGACGACGGCGCTTGATGTGACGACCCAGGCGCAGATTCTAAAGCTGATCAAGGAACTGCAGAGCCGCCGCAACACCGCGGTGCTGTTCATCACCCACGACTTTGGCGTGGTGGCGGAGATCGCCGACCGCGTGGTGGTGATGCAGCATGGCAAGGTGGTGGAGCAAGGTGCCGTGCAGGACGTGCTGCACGCACCAAAGCATCCCTATACGCAGCAGCTGATCGCCGCGGTGCCGCCGCTGGCTGCGCCGCCGCCGCGCAAGCTGAATGACGACAACATCCTGACGCTCAAAGATGTGTCGAAGACCTATCGCAATGGCGGCTTCCTCGGCCGCGGCGCGCGGGTGACGCATGCGGTGAAATCGGTGTCGCTGAACCTGCCGCGCGGGGCCACGCTCGGTATCGTCGGCGAGAGCGGCTCGGGAAAATCGACGCTGGCACGCTGCATCATCCGCCTGATCGACCCTGATGGTGGTGCCATCGTGCTGGAAGGCAAGGACTGGGCAAAGCTGTCGCGCGACGAGGTTCGCCGCGAGACAAAACACATCCAGATGGTGTTTCAGGATCCGTTCGCCTCGCTCAATCCGCGCCGCAAGGCCGGCGATCTCGTGGCGCAGGGGCCGATCGTGCATGGCGTGCCGCGCGCGCAGGCCTGGGCGGAGGCGAAGGAGCTGTTTCGCCTTGTGGGTCTCGATCCTTCGGCAATGGATCGCCTGCCGCACGAATTCTCCGGCGGCCAGCGCCAGCGTATCGGCCTTGCGCGTGCACTTGCGCTAAAGCCGGATGTGCTGGTGGCGGATGAAGCGGTGTCGGCGCTCGACGTCTCGGTGCAAGCGCAGGTGCTGAAGATGCTGCATGAGCTGCGCGAGCGGCTCGGGTTGTCGATCGTCTTCATCACCCATGATCTGCGCGTGGCCGCGCAGATCTGCGATCTCGTCGCTGTCATGAAGGACGGCGAAGTGGTGGAGCATGGGCTCGCCGGCGAAGTGTTCGGCAAGCCGCAGCATCCCTACACGCAGGCGCTGCTGGCTTCGATCCCGGGTGGGGATTTTACCAGGAAGAAAGAGCCGATTACGGCGTGAGACTAGGCACCGGCCTCTCGCTCCCTCGCCCCGCTCTTGCGGGGAGAGGGCGGGGTGAGGGGCTCTTTCGATCCGGGAGCTTTACCGATGTGGTGAGCGCGTGCCACGCCCCTCACCCGCCGCGAAGACGCGGCGACCTCTCCCCGCGCAAGATGCGGGGAGAGGTTAAGAACAGCGCTCAAATTTCCTTCTTGTCCCGCCGCCGATAGACCAGCAGCATGAATGGCGCCAGCAACCGCATCAGCCCATGCGCGACAATCGGCACCGGCTCCGAGAATGGCAGCGCCAGCTCCTCATCCGGCACGCCGCGCACCGCTTTCGCAAATTCATTGCCGAGCGCCACCGACAACGCCACGCCGCGGCCGTTGCAGCCGGTCCAGCCGAACGCGTTCGGGCCGAGCTTGTGCATGCGGGGCAGAAAATCCGTGGTCATGCCGACATAGCCGTTCCAGACATAATCGAACTTCACCTCGCCGATCTCCGGCCATAGCCGCTGCAACCGCGCGCCGACCATCTCCTTCAGCCGCCCGGTCTTGTCGCCGAAGCCGATGACATTGCCGCCGGTGACGAGGCGATGGCGCGCGTCGTAGCGCATGAAATAGAGCTCGCCATGAGTGTCGGACACCGCCTGACGGCCGGGGATGATGGTTTGGCGTGCCTGCTCCGACAAAGGCTGCGTCGCCATCTGCCAGGACAGCACCGGCATCACCTCAGACGCGATACCGGGCGAGAGCTGTTTTGAAAATTCGCCCGTATAGGCATTGCTCGCCACCACCAGCGAACGCGCGCTGATCTGGCCCTGCGCGGTCTTGACGATCCAGCGATCGCCCTGCCGGGCAAAACTCTCCACCGGCGAGCGCGCATAGATGCGACCGCCCTGCTCCAGCACCACGCGGGCGAGGCCACGCGCCAGTGCCAGCGGATTGATGTGGCCGCCGGTCCTGTTCCAGAAGCCACCGAACCATGCGGACGAGCCGAGCAGCTTCTTCATCTCGTCCGATGACAACAACTCCACCGGCGCGCCATGCTTCGACCACTGCTTCACGCGGCGCTCGGCGATCTTGATGCGGCCGGGCGAATGCACCGGCTGGATCCAGCCATTCTGCTCGCCTTCCGCCTGGATCTGATAGCGCCGGGTGAGATCGAAAAGGATCGATGCGCTGTCGCGGATGAGGCCGACCAGGCGCTCGCCGGCGCTGCCATAGCGCTTGATGATGTCCTCGGGATCGGGCCGCGACAAAGTCGGGATCACCTGGCCATTGTTGCGGCCGGAGGCGCCCCAGCCGGGCTCGACGGCTTCCACGACCGCGACATCGATCCCCTGCTCGCGCAGATGCAGCGCCGTGGAGAGGCCGGTGAAGCCCGCGCCGATGACGACGACGTCGGCCTGTGCCTCGCCCTTGAGTTCGGGCAGTTCCGGGCCGGGTGGCGTGACGGCGGCCCAGAGCGATTTCGGCCAGGGCGAATTTGCGGATTCCATCGTCAGCCTTCCCGTTTGCAACGGCACAATCATCATCAAATGCAGGGCAGATCACATGATCCGTTCCCTTGCGAGAGTTCCGCATTCTGCATAGTTTACGCGCCCAATCCAATGCAAGGTGGTGCACGCGTGACCCTCAAGAACATCATCGGAATCGACCATGCGGTGATCTCCGTCAAAGACCTCGATGCCGCAGCGGCGATCTGGAAAAAGCTCGGCTTCACGCTGTCGCCGCGCGGCACCCATAGCGCCAAGATGGGCTCGGGCAATTACACGATCATGCTCGATCCCGATTATGTCGAACTGCTCGGCGTCATCTCGGAGACCGAGCACAATGCGCCGATGCGCAAGTTTCTCGCCGAGCGCGGCGAAGGCGTCGAGCGCATTGCATTCACCGCGGTGGATTCCGCAGCCGGCGCCGAAGAGATCACCGCGCGTGGTTATCAGGCGCTTGGCCCGACCGATTTCGAGCGCCCGGTGACGCTGCCGGATGGCACCGTGAGCGCGGCAAAGTTTCGCGTGTTTCACTGGCCGATCGAGGAAGCGCCCGGTGGCCTGCGCATCTTCGCCTGCCAGCACAAGACGCGCGAGACGGTGTGGATCCCCGAACTGATGGTGCATGCCAACAGCGCCAAGCGACTGAAGCAGGTGCTGATCGTGACGACAGAGCCGGCGAAGGACGCGGCACATATGGCGAAGCTGATCGACGGCGGCACGCGCGATGAAAGCGACGGCGCCGTCGCCGTGCCATCGGGCGGCGATCGTGCGGACTTCGTGTTCATGACGAAGGACGTGCTGGCGAAGCGTTTTCCGGGCACATCGCTGGATGGCGCGCCGGAGCGCGGCGGTGTCGCGCTGGTGTTCATCGCGGATGATCTCGCGGCGGCGGAGAAGGCTGTGGGATCGGCGGGTGCGAAGACGGACGTGGGCGTCGTCGTGCCGCCGGCCAATGCGAATGGCACGCTGCTGGCGTTTGTGAAGGGGTAAGGCGCTATACGATCAACGTCATTGCGAGGAGCCCTTGCGACGAAGCAATCCAGTTCTTTCTTCGTGAGGCCCTGGATTGCTTCGTCGCTTCGCTCCTCGCAATGACGGCTACTTCTTCTCTCCCAAATCCCAAAACATCCCCGCCATGATGCGCAGCGCTTCTGCTGTCACCGGCTTGAGGATGTGCTCGTCGGGAGCATGCTGCGAGCAGCCGGGATAGGAATGCGGCACCCACACGGTGGGCAATCCCAAAATATCCGTGAACACGTCATTCGGCAGCGATCCGCCGAAATTCGGCAGCAGTGCTGGCGGCTTTCCCGTGGTCTTGCGCACGGACTCCACCGCCCAGCCGACCCACGGATTGTCGATGTCGGTGCGTGACGCGTTGAAATACTGCGACTGGCTGACCTTGATATCGCCATAGCCAGTGGCTGTGAGATGCTTTTCGATGGCCGGCACGACATTCTCGATGTCGGTGCCGACGACAAAGCGGAGCTGCAGCACCGCATGTGCCTCGCCGGGAATCGCGTTCGCGGGGTTCGCGACATTGCCGGCATTGATCGCCAGCACTTCCAGCGTATTCCACGCATAGAGGCGCTCGGCAGGCGACAGCCCCTCCTCGCCCCAACCTTCGGACAACGACGGCTCATCCGGCGTCGGCGACACCACCACATCCGCTAGCGCCGCGCGGATCTGGTTTGTGATGCGGGGCGGCTTCAGCGCATCGAGCAGGATGCGACCATCGCGATCGACCAGCGTCGAGATGGCCGATGCAAGGATCGTCGCAGGATTGGCGAGCAGGCCGCCCCAATTGCCGGAATGATGCGCGCCATCGCGCAGCTTGAGATCGAGATGGATGCGACGGCCGCCGCGGCAGCCGAGAAAGATCGTCGGCCGCTCCGCCGAGAGACGCGGGCCATCAGAGGCGATGAAGATATCGGCCTTCAACTCGTCGCGCAGGCTTTCGCAGACTTTTGGCAGATCGGGCGAGCCGATCTCCTCGCCCATCTCGATGATGAATTTGACATTGAAGCCGAGCTTACCGCCACGCGTTTCATGCACGGCGCGGAGAGCCGCGATGTTGATCGCGTGCTGGCCCTTGTTGTCGGCAGTGCCGCGGCCATAGACGCGCTCGCCCACCGTCGTGCAACGCCAGGGATCTAGCCCGTCGCGCCACTCGCCTTCCATACCGGGTACCACGTCGCCATGGCCGTACATCAGCACGGTCGGCAGATCGTCGCTCTCGTGATAGGTCGCGAGCAGGTTCGGGCCGCGGCCCGATGGCGACGGCACGATCGTCGTGGTGAAGCCGAGCGCTGTGAACTGCGGCACCAGCTCGTTGTCGAGATAGGCCCGAAGCTCGTCGCCTCGCTTGTCGCTCTGGCTCTCGGTCTTATAGCCAACCATGCGGTCGAGCACGGCGAGAAACGCGCCGGACTCGAATTGCGCATCGATGCGCGCGATCGCTGCCTCGCGCGACATCAGAGCGTCGCGAACACGGCATCGGCCTCGGTGAGGAGGCGATCGGCATGGGCCGCAGTGAACACCAGCGGCGGACGAATCTTCAGCGTGTTGGCGGCGGCGCCGGTGGCCGAGATCAGCACGCGGCGGGCGCGCAGGCCGTTGACGACGGCGGCGGCCGCGGCGGCGTCGGGCTCCTTGGTGGAACGGTCCTTCACCATCTCGACGCCGATATAGAGCCCGGAGCCGCGGACGTCGCCAATGCCCTGATACTTCTTCGCCAGTGCTTCAAAGCCTTCGCGCAGCATCTTGCCGACCTTCAGCGAATTCTCGACCAGCTTCTCGTCCTGGATGACATTGAGCACCGCCTGGGCCGCGGCCATGGCGACGGTGTTGCCGCCGAACGTGTTGAAGTAACGGTTGTCGCGGCCGAATTTCTCGACGATCTCCGGCAGCATCACGGCGGCCGCGACGGGGTAACCGTTGCCCATCGGCTTGCCCATTGTGATGATGTCCGGCGTGATGCCGTGGCGCTGATAGCCCCACAGTTTCTCGCCGCTGCGGCCGAAACCGGACTGCACTTCGTCGGCGATGTAGACGCCGCCGGCCTTGTGCACGGCATCGACGATGGGCTGCAGCACATCGGTGGGATGCGAGAAGATGCCATCCGACGAGAACATGCTGTCGGCAATGAAACAGGCGACACCGGCGCCGCGGCGTTGCAGATCGACGATCTGCTCGGAGACCTTCTCGGCCATCCACTTGCCGATATTTTCAGGCGCGATGCGATAGCTGTCCGGCGCCGGCACGCGGCGCACGAAAGTGCCGAGCGGCGAATACGGGCCGAGCGAGGGCGAGAAGCCGGCGCTCAGCTCGGAATTGCCGTGATAGGCCTCGTCGGTGATGATGATGCCCTGATTGCCGGTGTGATGCTTGGCCATGCGCACGGCGAGGTCATTGGCTTCCGAGCCGGTGCAGGTGAACATCGCGTGGCGCGCCGGGCCGTCGAAGGTCGCGAGCAGTTGCTCGGCGTAATCGAGAATGCCCTTCTGGATATAACGTGTATGCGTGCAGATGGTCTGCGCCTGCTTTGTGATCGCATCGACCACCTTGGGATGGCAGTGGCCAACCGAAACCACATTGTTATACGCGTCGAGATATTCATTGCCCTCGCTGTCATAGAGCAGCACGCCATTGGCGCGCGCGACTTCGACGGGATCCTTGTAGAACAGCCGATAGGCCGGCCCGAGCAGCGCGATGCGACGCTCGACGAGCTTGCGGCTTTCCGGGGTGAGGTTCGATGCGGTGGCGGGATCGAAACCGTTGACCATCTTGCCGCGCTGGGCTGGCGTCGCTGACATGGTGATGCTCCTTTGATGTTGGGTTAGCGCGCGAGGTCGATCAGCTCGTTGCCGAGCTGGTCCATCGAGCGATTGAGGAACCAGTCGATCTGGCCCCAGGTCATGTGATTGTTGCGAAGAACATAATCGGCCACCGACGGCACGCGGTTGGCCATGGCGGTCGATAACAGGATGCGCGTGGTGAGGCGCGACATGATCAGCGCCGGGATCAGCGCAAGCTCTTGTTCCGTGAGATCGGCGACGCGAAGATAGCCGCGCAGGAGATCGCGGCCATGGGCGAAGATCTCACCGTCCATTTTCTCCGGCAACTGGTTGAGCATCGCGGTCGACGCATCGATGACGATGGCGGTGCGCACGGTGTCGCCGAAATCGATGATGCCGCTGATGAAGGTCGGAAGGTTCGGATCAGCGACGATGTTGGAGCGCGTGAAATCGTTATGCAGCACCTGCTGACGACAACGCGACAGGCGCGGCTCGATGGATGCGAAGCGCTCCAGCACGGTCTCGAGCTTCGCGCGCCATGCGGTATCGGTGATCTCCGGCAGGATCGGCGCCAGGGTCATCAGGTTCTTGACGTCCCACGACACCACGCGGGTCTCGGTGGGATGGCTGAAATCGGCGAGCGCGAGGCGCAGCGTCGCCAGCAGCCGGCCGATTTCCTCGCGGCCCTTGGTGTCGATCACGACGTCGCTCAGCGGCTGCCCTTCGACAAAGGACATCAGCCTGACCTGACGGCGCTGGCCGGCGCGATCGTGATAGGCGAAATGGCCCTCGCCGACCTGGTTCGGGATCACGCGCGGGATCGGCAGTGCTGGCGCACGTTGCGCGACATGCTCCAGCACGCGAATCTGGAAATCGATTTCGGCGACATCCTCGGTCGGATTGGCGACCTTCAGGACATAACGCGGGCCGCTGGCCGGGGCGATCCGGAACGTATCGTCCTTCTCGGTGGCGAAGCGGGTCGGCGTGCCCTCAATGCCGAAATGCGTGCGCGCCAGTTCGACAGCCTCGTCCTCGGTCATATTCACATACGACGCCGCGAGACCGCCCTGCATTGCAACTGGAGCGGAAGTCTCGTGTTTCACTTCAATCAATCCATCTCGATTCGGGAACCGGCGCTGGCATGCAAGCCGGTCTTGGCGAGATTAGCAATGGGATCGGCGCTTGTCAGGCTGATCGGTATTCACGTCCCAGCCCCCGGCCATCAGTGGCCGAAAAGCGGGATCAATCACTCCCCACATGCGTTGGCCCCGACAGGATCCGCTTGAGGGACATTTCCGTGACCATCAATTTTGAAACGCTGTGGGCGTCGCTGCTGTTGTATGGATTGAACGCCATTTATGCCGGCGCACTGCTGGCGATCGGCATCTATCTGTCGGGTGCGGCTGATCGCATCGTGACAAGCGCATTGTCGCACACGCGCCGCATCGACCCACTCGTATCGAATTTTCTCGCGTCATTGGCGCGCTATGCGGTGCTCGCCGTCATGGGCATCGCGGTGTTGCAGCTGTTCGGCATCCAGACCGCAAGTCTGGTCGCCGTGCTGGGCGCCGCATCTCTGGCTATCGGCTTGGCGCTTCAAGGCACGCTCACCAATCTCGCAGCCGGCGTGATGCTATTGCTGTTTCGGCCGTTCAAGATCGGCGACACCGTGGAAGTCGGCGGCAAGGCCGGCACCGTGACATCGCTGTCGCTGTTCATGACCGAACTGAAAACCAGCGAGAATGTGCAGATCCTGCTGCCGAATGGTTCGGTGTGGGGACAGGCGATCATCAACAAATCGACCTATCCCGGCGCCAATGTCGGCAAAGTCGAGGTCAGTTTTCCCATCCGTGCGGGTGCCGAGGCGCAGAGCATGGGGCGCGATCTTGTCGCCGATCTCGCGCAGGATTCACGCGTGCAATCGCCGCTCGCCAAAGTGTCGAAGGTGGTCAATCTCGCTGATGGCGACGGCGTGGTCGAGCTCACCGTGGCGGCGACCACTGATCCCGGCGATGTCGATGCTGTCAAAGCAAAGCTGCTGGAGGCGATCAACACCTATATCGCCGCGCGGCCGTCGGCACTGCCGAAAGCAGCAACCTAAAACGTCACTTGGTGCGGATGGCGCCTGTGGGCCCGCGCAGATCGGACAGCGGCACGCAGCTCTTCTTGCGGCGCTGATTGTTCGGTGCGCCCTGCACTTTCAGCACCTTGCCGGCGGAGCACGAGCCATTATCCACATAGACCGTGGAATACGGATCCATCGCCAGCGGCTCGAAGGACAGGACGCGCTGGGCGGCCGACGGCTGAATCATCACAAGCGTAAGGGCTGCTGCAGACAGCCCCGACCAAACCAAACGCATCAATTCTATCTCGCGTAAATAACCAGACCGGCGATGACGACCATCGCCGCCACCGCAAAGAGATGGGCGCACGCAACCGATACGGCTTCGACCGCGGGCCCTGCTTTCTGCTTCAGCCCGGATACGGGCATGCGCGACGCGGGCTGCGCCTTGGAGCGAGATATCGTCAAATGAACAGTCCCCAATGCCGACGCGCAGTTGTCCCCAATGCGCCGACGGCCACAGCCTCGCCATCAAATGAGGCGACAGTGAGTCAGTGTCATGACAAGATGCGTTCGCATGCCGACGCCTAGTTGTCGCGGGTCGCCCATGCCCTGCCGGATTGCGCGATTTCAGGTGAAATGTCGCGCCCGCAATTTTCCGCCGCACGCTCGAATTGCTCTTGAATCTCAGGCGTTACCGTCCCACCGGCGCTATCGACCTCGCGCAGGGAAATGGTCGACGTAAATTCGGCGGCAAAGCATCGACAAAATTTTCTGGAATCGTTCGAAGGCTTGTTCGGGCGCTTGCGAAAATGGTTCGAACAGCTCTTTTCGAGATTCGATGCCATCTGATCGATTTCATTGGCGAATGCAGGCGATGCCAGCGACATCGCCACGGCCAGTACGACACTCTTAGACCGCATGATGCTGTCCTGTGCCCAGGTTCCGAGCCTCGATCCGTCCACCACTCATACTATACCTCGGTTCCGCGCATTTGTGACGCTTTGTTTGCATCAGTGTCTGAGCGGCGCCTTAAACTGGGGTGAATTGTCGCAAATGCGACGGTTGAATCCGCTGTCCCCAAAAGAGATTGTCCCGCATGGGACGAATCCTGGAATTGACCGCGATCATCGTGATCGGCGGCGGAAGCGCGGCACTCTTCGCCTATTCGATGGGCTCGCTCGCGATGGACGAATTTGGCCTCGGCAGCCGGCAACTCGTCTCAATTTCGCTATTGTCCGCAGGCTTTATCGCGCTGTTGCTCGTTGTCGAGTTCCTCGGCACCTCCAGGTCCGCTGCCGCGTCGGATGATGACGGCGCTCAACGGGAAAGCTTGATGCACCAAATTACCAAGGCCGATATCGTCATCTCCGTGGGCCGCGGCCTCATCATGGCCGCCGCGATTGTCGGAGCGACGTATTATTTCGGCAGCTGGTATCTCGGCGGCGAAGGCCTGGAAGCGCTGTTCCATGGCGTCGATGACAAGCTTGCCGTCTCGGTCGAGAGCGCGATCACGCCGACGACGGAAGCCACGCAGTAGCTGTCATCGCGGCGCACGCCGGGATCCTTAGCCCCCGAGCTTATGGCTAAGCGAGAGCTGAGCCACAGCGCTTGCGTATTCATTCATTCGACAGCGTTTATGGGTCCCGGCTCCGCGCACAGCTTAGCTGTGCTGGGCCGGGCCGACACGAGATTTAATAAGCCACCGATTGCGGACGGCCCACGCCACTGTAGAGGAAGCCGTTTCGGATCACTTCATCAGGCGCATAGATGTTGCGGAGATCGACGATCACCGGACAGGCCATGATCGCCGCCATCTCTTTGAGATCCAACGCACGGAACTGTTCCCATTCGGTGACAATGGTCACCGCGTGGCTGCCGCGCGCGCAGTCATAGGCGCTGTCGCAGAACGTGACGTTCTCGAACACCTTCCTCGCCTGCTCCATGCCGACGGGATCATAGACACGGATTTCCGCGCCCATGTCCTGCAATGCCGTGATCAGAGGAATGGAAGGCGCATCGCGCATGTCGTCGGTGTTCGGCTTGAAGGTGACGCCGAGGATGGCGATCGTCTTGCCACGGAGATTGCCACCAAAGGCATGGGCCACCTTGCGCGCCATCGCCCGCTTGCGCTGATCGTTGACAGCAACAACGGTCTCGACGATGCGCAGCGGCGCTTCATGATCCTGGCCGGTCTTGATCAGCGCCAGCGTGTCCTTCGGAAAACATGACCCGCCATAGCCGGGACCGGCATGGAGGAACTTGGAGCCGATGCGGTTGTCCAGCCCGATGCCGCGCGCGACTTCCTGCACATTGGCGCCGACTTTTTCAGCCAGGTCCGCGATCTCGTTGATGAAAGCGACCTTGGTGGCGAGAAAGGAATTGGCGGCGTATTTCGTCAGCTCGGCCGTGCGGCGGTCCGTATAGAGGATCGGCGACGTATTCAGATGCAAGGGGCGATAGACTTCCGCCATCATTTGCTTGGCGCGCGCATCGCTCGATCCGATCACGATGCGATCGGGATGTTTGAAATCGCGAATGGCGGCGCCTTCGCGCAAGAATTCCGGATTGGAAACGACGGCGAATTCGGCGTCGGGATTTTCCTCGCGGATGATGCGCTCGACCTCGTCGCCGGTGCCGACAGGCACGGTGGACTTGTTCACGATCACCGTGAATTTCGTGATGGATTTGGCGATCTCACGCGCCGCCGCATAGACATATGTCAGGTCGGCATGGCCATCGCCGCGCCGGGACGGCGTGCCGACGGCGATGAACACCACCTCCGCCTCGCCGACCGCCTTGGTGATGTCGGTGACAAAGTTCAGGCGCTTCTGCTTCGCGTTGCTGGCGACGAGTGCATCAAGGCCCGGCTCATGGATCGGGATTTCACCGCGATTGAGCGCATCGATCTTGCTCTGGTCCGTATCCACGCACGTGACGTGATGGCCGAAGTCCGAAAAGCACGCCCCCGACACCAGCCCGACATAGCCGGCGCCAATCATGGCAATTCGCATTGCATGTCCTGTCTTATATAAAAGTCCGCGGCCTGAACGGCCCGGACGCCCCAAGGTAGGTCGGTCGCGACGTCTCAGCTGCTGAGCAGCAACTCGCCATCGAGATGTCGCGGAAAAAAGAAGAAGTTGTTCACATAGGATTGCCCGGGTTTGCGGCCACCATTGGGCAGCAATGCATCAGGATCCTGCATCGTCTCGGCATCGAAGAAATCGACGGGGACGATTTCATCATCTGCGAGGAAATAGCCGCGATAGTCTTTCGCCGCGAAGAATTCGAAGATCGACCTGGTCGCATCCGCCCGATGGCGATCTTCGGCCTCGACCAGAAACACCGGCTGGCAGCGATCGATCAGGCCGGTGGCGCCCTTGAGCACGCTGAGTTCGTGACCTTCGACATCGACCTTCACGAAAGCGACGTCATCCTTCATCACGCCATCGAGCCGCGCCAGAGGCACATGCGCGGCGACGATATTCTTTGTATTCGGCGCGTGCGATTGTTCGAGCGATGCGAGGCCGTGCACGAGGCCGTCGTCGCTTTGCGGGATGTAGAGATCCGCTTCGCCCTCCTGATCGGACAGCGCAATCTCATGAATGCTGACATTCGGTGCCGAGGTCCGGCGCAGCAGCGTCGCCATGTCGCGGGACGGCTCGAAGGCGTGGACCTTGCCGGAGAGTTTTGCCAGCTTTTGCGTATAGAGCCCGACATTGGCGCCGACATCGACGGTGACCGCGCCGGCCGGCACGATCCGGTCCAGATAGTTCAGCTCGCGCTCGGCCGTCTTCGGCCGCTTCATGAAGCGCCAGCGCAGCCACATGGAGGGGAACGTATCCTTCAGCATCTGCTTGGTTCGTTGCGTGGCTGTCATCACTGTCACCCCTTGATCGCGGCTTTGCGACATGCGTCATCGCGCCGCCGATTGCAGGCCGAAGCCATTTTTCTCTTACAGGACGTCCGTGAGATCAGAACGCGTTGCCGGAGATGAATTCCTTGCGCACCGTCTGCACGATGATCCGGATATCCTTCACCATCGACCACGCCTCGATGTAATCGAGATCGTAGTCGATCCGCGCAATCGCCAGTGTGGGATCGACCGTGCTGCCGCGGCAGCCGCTGATCTGGGCGAGACCGGTGATTCCCGGACGTGCGCTGTGGCGCTGGAAGTAATACGGCACGAGGTCTTCATAGAGCATGTTGGCAGCCAGCATGCCCGGCACATGGGGGCGCGGCCCGACCAATGACATATCGCCCTTCAGCACATTGATGAGCTGGGGCAGTTCGTCGAAGCTCGTCTTGCGGAGGAGCTGGCCGATGCGCGTCACGCGTGCATCGCCCTGCACGGTCTGCTGGACGCCGAGCTTGTCGCCAAGATCATTCCGCATCGAGCGGAACTTGTAGATCTTGAAGCGGCGATTGCGATAGCCGTAGCGATATTGCGTGAAAAACACCGGACCGGGGGATGTCGCCTTGATGATCGCCGCAACGACCAGGAAGAACGGCAGGAAGAACAGCAATGCCGAGCCCGCTGCGGTGACATCGAACAATCGCTTGGTCACGGATGCCGATGGCTCGCGCCGGACGACGGACTTGCGACGACCGCGATACGCGCTGTTGCCATAGCTTCCATAGCCGCCGGCGAATTCCACCGGACGCACCGAAATGAACTGCCGCCCTTTCCAGAGCGGCGTCACTTTGCTGCGTTCAAGCCCAACTGAAACAGTAGAGACCATAGATCGACGCTCCCTGCTGGAACTCTGGTAGGCACTCTCTCGGTACGGGCGACGTGACACACTGTTTGTTCGTCAGGATCATGGCATTTGCAGATGCGAATGCTCACCAATCACTTTGCCCCGAACTTCGAATAGCTTTCGCCAATGAAGTTTGTTTAACTCTTTGCGCGAATTGGGGCCGCAAAGCGGTATTGGCGTGCATGACTTTGCAGCACGACACCTGCACGAGATTGTGCGGCGCGAAAAATTCTGTGTGAGGAAAAGCGCTTAGCCGGATTGTGACTGCCTTGCGCTGCATTCACTTCGGGGCAGCCATGCAAAAACCAACTGCAACATCGCGCGTAAAGATTCACATCGCGTGTCGTCGAGATCAGGTGCATGATTTCGTTCATCACGTTCGACATCCAGGCGTGATGGCTGCGATTCGCGTTTGATTTTTCATCGAATACTAAATGGCCACGCAGTACTTGCCGCGTGAGATCAGTTTTTTCAGTTTGATAGCGTCGGTTACGACCATGGCTTTGAGGCAGACCACACAGCCCCACACAACGGAAGCTCAGCTTCTCGTGCTGCCTGTGCGCGCCGATGCAGAGAAAAGCGTCACCGCGCCAACGGAAGGGACTGTCATGGATCAGTCACTCTCCGCTCCATCGCAGAGCGCACATCGCAAGCTCCGGATTCTCATCATTGTCGCGAATGCGTGTGTATGGCTGGCCGTGATCGCCGCGATTGGATTCTTTTTCTTCTAGGTCGCTGGATCGATTCCAGTCTCGCATCATCACATGTTCTGCTCCTGCACCGGTTCATCGCCCACAAGATGATGTGTGCGGGAATGAAATTGACCGCAGCCAATTCTGCGTCATAGTTGAGCAATCATGCCACGCAGTCCCACGAGTCAGCGTCTGAGCAAGGCGGCGCTGCCGCCTGAGACGCGCATTTATGCCATCGGCGACATCCATGGCCGCGCCGACCTCCTTCAGGACGTCATCCACCGCATCGATGAAGACATTCAGCGCCGCCCCATTGCATTCGCCGGCGAGGTCTATTTGGGCGACTACATCGACCGTGGCGCGGATTCGAAAGGTGTGATCGATCTGCTGGCAGTTCGCCTGGTGCAAAACCATGCAATCTGCCTGCGCGGGAACCACGAAGCATTGATGGAGGAGTTCCTGCTCGACAATTCCGCTGCGCTGGATGGCTGGCGGCAACTCGGCGGGCTCGCCACACTCGCCTCCTATGGCGTAATACCAACCCGCAACCAGACCGCAGACGACGTACAAGACGCGCTGCGCGCAGCCCTTCCCACCACCCACCAACTTTTTTTGCGTTGCTTACGGAACAATGTGCGTTGCGGCGACTTTCTGTTCGTTCACGCCGGCATTCGCCCGGGTATTGCGCTCGATGCGCAGGATCCGAGCGATCTGATGTGGATCCGTGATGAGTTTTTGAATTCGAAAAAAGATCACGGCCTCTATGTGGTGCACGGTCATACGCCGGTTCCACACGCGGACATTCGGGACAATCGCGCCAATATCGATACAGGCGCATGGCGTAGCGGCGTGCTCACCTGCATCGCCATCGAAGGCACGGAGATCATGGTTCTGTAGCAGAACACATATAAGGCGCGATCATGCGGCGAGATCGCTGACGTTGTGGGGACGTCACAGTTTCTTTCTTTCGCCGCTTTTAGCCGGACAGTTCGCGATCAATTGTCATCGAATTGATGCAGATGATCGAGTTGGTATCTAGTTGGGGGTCTGCCATGTCACCGCTTCGCCGGTTTTCCGGTCTGCTTGTCTTGTCGTTGTTCGCGCTCGGTATCCTTGGCGCGACTGCACCAAGCGCGTCGGCGCAACAACGTCTCTCTGCAGCGTCGCCTTCAGGCGCCTATATGCTTGGGCCAACCGATCGCGTTCGCCTCAAAGTCTATGGCGAGCCTGATATCACCGGCGAATATGAAGTCGACGCCAATGGCAACGTCTCTATTCCGCTAGCGGGCCAGGTGAAAGCTGCAGGCCTCACCACCAAACAACTCGAGCGCAACATCACCGCGGCCCTGGCAAAGGGAATCGTGCGCGATCCGCGCGTGAATGTGGAAATGCTCGCTTATCGCCCCTTCTATATCCTGGGCGAAGTGAAGAAGAGCGGCGAGTATCCGTATCGCGTCGGCCTCACCGTTCTCGATGCCGTGGCCACGGCTGGCGGATACACCTACCGCGCCAATGAAGGCAAAGTGTATCTCCGCCGGTCAGGCTCGACGGTGGAAGAAATCTATCCGATGGACGCACCGGTGCTTGTTTATCCCGGCGACAATGTGCGCGTCCCGGAACGATACTTCTAAATCTCTTCTCATTCTCACCATTCTCTCCTGATGAGTAGCAATCGGCCTGTGGCAACCTCATGCTTTGCTGTTGCGTTGCCATAGTCTCGTCTCTTTACGCTGTGTAATCTTGTGCAGTGCGATGAACTACATGTCGCACGCTGCGTTATGAAGAGCGAAAGGGGCCGTTTCATCAGCCGTATGTTGAGCGTGAGTAAGCGGGGGCGCTTTGTTCATCATCGGTTTGCCGTTTCGGCAGGCGCAGCGATGAACTTCTAGGCGGCAATCAGGTCTCGACGACAAAGCAGTGACGCGAAGGACAGACACCTTCGCAAGGGATGCGTGATGAAATGTTCGCCGGCATCGATGGACGAGGATGCGATCGCGATGCGCTCATGCGCCATCCGATCGATGCTCGCATTGCGTCGGCTCGCACGCCTTGCGCCATTTCCCACTGTTACAATCTGGCCTGCGACAGCCATCATTCTGGGCATGGCCTCCCCCGCCTCGGCGCAAGCCATCCAGAACACGATGGATCCCTTGGGTTCGCCGTGGAATGCGCAACGGATATTCGAGCCCTCAGCTCTTCCGGAACTCGACCATCGCGACACGCGCGACAACGACAATGAGCCGATCGCGCCCGAGGATACGCCCGTGAAGGGCCGCCAGCATGCGGGATATGAACCGGTCGGCATCCGATCAGGCTCATGGATGTTCAATCCATCGCTGATGACCGGCGCGCTTTATGACAGCAACGTCTTTGCATCGAACACGCAGAAGAATGCCGATATCGCTGCAACGATCGAGCCCAGCCTGCGCGCCCATACGCTGTGGGAACGCCATGGCATCGATCTGAAGCTCAATTCGCAGACCACGGTCTATAACCAGTATTCGAGCCTCGACCAGACCAATGCCAGCTTGAAGGGCGCCGGCTGGTTCGACGTGGCCCATGACATGGTGGTGCTTGGCAGTTTCCAGATCGCGCATCTCAATGAGGGCGTGGGATCGCTGAGCTCGCCGACCAATGCCATCACGCCGACACCTTACAATCTGTTCTCCGGCGACCTCACCCTGCGCAAGGAATGGGGCCGGCTCACCACATCGGTGGGCGCCCGTGTCGATTCCTATGAATTCGGCACAGCACGCGCGCAGGATGGCAGCATCATCGACCAGAGCGCCCGCGACGGCCAGATCTATGCCGTGCATGGGCGGATCGACTATGCGTTCTCGCCGTCGCTCGGCTGGTTCGCCGGCGCCGAAGGCAACCAGCGCGACCTGCGCGGCATTCCGGGATCGTCGATCGATTCCACCGGCTATCGCGTGCTGTCCGGCTTCACCGTCGGCCTTGGCCGGCTGGTGAAGGGGGAATTCGGTGGCGGCTATGTGGAGCAGCGTTTCGACAATCCGCTGATCGGCACCGTCTCCGGCCCTTCCTATCGCGCCAAGCTGACATGGAGCCCGACGCGGTTGCTCGACATTCATGTGAAGGCCGAACAGCTGGTGACGCAGACCTCCGACACGTCGTCGACCGGGGTGCTCGCCAATGCCGTGCAGGTCGGCGCCGACTATGAGTTGCTACGCAATGTCGTGCTGTCCGCCTCGGCCGGCTATGAGCGCGACAGCTTCTTCGGCCAGGACCGCCGCGACACCGTCACCAGCACCAATGCAAGCGTCAAATATCTGATGAACCGGTTCAGCGCGATCTCGGCCTATCACCGCTACACATCGCGCGACAGCAATGTGCCCCTGTTCAGCTACGACAAGCACCAGGTAGGGATCAATGTTACAGCGCAATTTTGATCAAGCCTATCCGGGCCCCGATCCGGTCCCGACCTCGGTCGAGGGCTGGAAGGCACCGACGGTCGATCTGCGCGAGATGGCGCGCATCCTGCGCCGCCGCTGGCGGGTGGTCGCGGCGCCCGCTGCTGCGCTTGGTGCCGTTGCCATTATCTATGTGATGATGGCGACCACGCTTTATACGGCGAATTCCACGGTGCTGGTCGATCCGCGCCGCGCCACCATGATCGAGACAAATCAGACGACGCCGACAAATATCGGCACCGACGATGCGACGATCGAGAGCCAGGCACTGCTGATCCAGTCGGTGGCGACCGTGCAGCGCGTGGTGGACAGGCTGAAGTTGACGCAGGACGCCGAGTTCATGCCGAAACCCGGCCTGCTCGATCCCATCAAGCGGCTGTTCAAGAGCTCTGGTGGGTCCGGCGGCCTTAGCGCGGAAGAGATCGCGCGGGCCAATGCGGTGGATATGCTGCAGCAGCGCATGAAGGTGACGCGGCAAGGCACCACATTCCTGGTCGATATCGCTGTAAGTTCGGAATCGCCGAGCAAAGCTGCGACCATCGCCAATGCCGTCGCGTCCGCCTATTTCGACGAACAGATCCGCGCCAAGACCGACGCGAACAAGATTGCCGCCAAATGGCTGGGCGGCCAGATCGACGATCTCAAAAACCGCGTCGTGGTCTCCGAGAAGGCCGTCGCGGATTATCGTGCCGCCAATAACCTGTCAGTGGCACAGGGCGTCACCGTCAATGATCAGCAGATCACCGACCTCAACAACAAGCTTATCGCGGCGCGCGTGCAAACCGCCGAGTCGCGCGCCAAATATGACCAGGTGCAGCAGCTGTCGAAATCCGGCGCCGATGCCGGTGGGCTGAATGCCGCCGTGTCCTCGGACATGGTGAGCAAGCTGCGCGCACAATATGCCGATATCGCCAAGAATGATGCGGATCTCACCAGCAAATACGGCCCGCGCCACCCGATGGTGGCAAATGTGCGCGCCCAGCTGAAGGACACGCAGAAGCTCATCAATGAAGAACTGCGGCGCATCGTCGAGAGCACAAAGCACGATTACGAGGTCTCGAAGTCGCGGGAAGCCTCGCTGCAGGACAGCTTGGACAAGCTGCAGGGCGTGTCGACCACATCGGGCCAGGCCGTCGTGCGGCTGCATGAATTGCAACGCGAGGCCGAGGCCAATCGCACGCTTTACGAATCGTATCTCGCGCGTTCCAAGGAAACCACGGCGCAGGAAAGCCTGGAGCTGCCGGATTCGCGGATCGTTTCCATGGCCAGCGTGCCGCTATTCCCGTCCGCACCGAAGTCCAAACTCATTCTCGGCCTCGCCATTCTCCTTGGTCTCGGCGCAGGTACCGTGCTGGCCTTCCTGACCGACTATCTCGACGGCAAGATCAAGACGCTCGAACAGGCTGAGACCATCACCGGCGTCCCTGCCCTCGCCGCGCTGCCCGCGATCGGTGCGCGCGAACTGGCTTCCCGCGCCAAGCGCGGCCGCGCCGAACTCGGCAATTACGATCCGCGCACCATGCGCCTGCTGCCGCCGTCCCTGCAGCCGCCACTGATGCGCTATGCCGTCGAAGAACCAGGTACGTTTTTTGCCGAGGCGATCCGCGCGGTCCGCCTCTCGATCCAGCGCGCACGCAAGGTGGCTCCGGTCAAGGTCGTGCTGGTGACGTCGGGTCTGGAGAGCGAGGGCAAGACGACGTTTGCCGGCAATCTCGCGCTGTCGATCGCAACGCTCGGCATCAAAACCCTGCTGATCGATGCGGACCTGCGCAATCCCGGCATGACCCGCGCACTCTGCCCCAATGCCGATGCCGGCCTGTTCCAGGTCGCCACCGGCGAAGTGCCGCTCGAACATGCGCTGCTGTTCGATCGCTCAAGCGGCCTGTCGATTCTGCCGTCGCCCGCGATGAAGAACGTGGATGTCATCACCGAACTGATGTTCTCGGAACAGATGGTGGAGACCCTCGAGCGCCTGAAGTTGCATTACGAGTTGATTATCATCGACTCGCCGCCATTGATCCCGCTGGTCGATGGCCGCGCGCTGGCCGAACTCGCCGATCGCATCCTGCTTGCCACCGCCTGGGATCGCACGCCCCGCGAAGTCGTTCAGCACACGATGGAGCTGCTGGCGCCGGTGCATGATCGCATTCTCGGCACGGTGCTCACCCAGGTCGATCTCTCGAAGATCCGGTTCTACGACTATTATCGCAGCTCGGCCTATCTCAAGCCCTATGGTGTCCCCGCAACCGCGGGGGCGGCCCGGTGACGCTGGTTCGAACCGCAGCGCCGCATCATTTGCAGCGCCACGGCAGCTATGCCGCGGCGGGCGGCGCGCGCGTGCCGCAACGGCGTCCGCTCGCGAACGTCTCCGATCTCATCACTTTCGCGGTTGTCGCACTTCTCACCGTCGCCATGATCGCGATCTTCACGCTGTCCGGCAGCGTACTGACCAATCTCAAGATCAGCTACCTGACACCCGGCGGCAACTTCCTCCACAAGCTGCATCCGGCGACCTTCCTGACCTTCGCGGCGACGCTGCTAATACTGATGCGCCATGGCGATCCGATCGGCGAGATCAACCGCGCCTTTTCCGACGCCAAGCTGCTGCTGGTGCATCTGTTCTGCTGGTTCGCGCTGCTGATCCAGATGTTCGTGCTGGACCGCCCGTTCACGGTGATCATCGACACGTTCTTGCTGCCGGTGCTGCTCTGCCTGCTGATCTGGCGTCTGACGCCGCAACAACGCAAACCGCTGATCTGGGCGCTGCATGCCGCGATGCTGCTCAATATCCTGATCGGCTATTACGAATTCGCCTCCGGTCACCGCATCGTGCCTCTGACGCTCGGCAGCGTCGTCGTGATGGGTGAATGGCGGTCAGCTGCTTTGCTTGGCCATCCCCTCACCGCCTCCGGCATCGTCGCCGCCTATATCATGGCGCTGGTGCTGAGGCCGGCCGTATGTCCGCCGCTGCTGATCCGCATTCCGCTGATCACCTTCGCGCTCGGCTCGCTGATGGCGTTTGGCGGACGTACCGCGCTGATGACGGTGCTTACAGTGCTCGCCATCATCGGGATGATCGAGGTCTTCAATTTGATCCGCGGAAAGCGCGTGCCGTTGCTGGTCGCCGTCGGCGCCATCTGCCTCATTTTCGCCGCCGTCGGCCTCGTCTTCACCGCCTATTCGCTCGGCATCTTCGACAAAATGCTGCTGCGCTTCTCGTCGGACAAAGGCAGCGCGCTGGCGCGCATCGCGACGTTCGACATGCTGTCACATTTCCAATGGGGCGAACTCGTGCTCGGCCCCAATCCGGTCCGTGTCAACGCGCTGCAATCGCAACTTGGCCTCAATTATGGCATCGAGAATTTCTGGGTATCCTGCATCGTACAGTTCGGCCTGGTGCACACGATCCTGATCACGCTCGGGCTCACCTGCTTCACAATCGAACTGATGCGGCGATCCAGTCGCGCGGCATGGGCGATTCTTCTGCTCATCCTGATGATTGCCGCGAGCTCGGTAAGTTTTTCGTCGAAGAACATTCAACTGGCACAATTGGTGCTCTTGATTGCGTTGTTGCTGCCGCGTGACGTCAGGCCTGCATCACCGCCGCCGCGCGCGATGAGACCGCGGCATCCGATATATCGGGATCAGGAGTTCGCATGACCATTTATGTCGATCACACCCATCTCGGCCGCCACGTCACCGGCCTCGAGCGCATCACGCAGGAACTGTTCTCCGAACAGGCGCTGAAGCCACTCGATGTCGTTCCCGTGACATCCAGCGGCACGCGCCAGATGATCACAACGCAGACGCTCGGTCTGCCCGCACGCCTCGCCGCTTCCAATGCGCTGCTGCTCTGCCCCGGCTTCCCGCCGAGCCCACTCTTGCGGCCGTTCGCCAATCGCGTGCTTCCCTATATTCACGACGATTTTCTGATAACGCGCTCTGCCGATCTCAACATCCGGGCCAAGCTCTATATGGCCGTTCCGTTCCGGATCACGCTGAAGCACTATCCGCGCTTCCTCACCAATTCGCGCGACACGATGCGCAAGATCAGCGCTTACACGCGAGCCGACGCTGAAATCACGCTCTATCGTCCGCCGGTGCGCAACGTCTTCAATCTGCAGTCGACCGGTCGTGATGCGCGCGATGTCAGCGCGGCGCCGCTGCGTGTCGTGGCGCTCGGCACCGTCGAGCCGCGCAAGAATTTCGTGACCGCCGGCCATATCGTCGGCGCGCTGCGTCGGCACGGCTTTCCCGGCGCTACGCTGGATATCGTCGGCCGCAAGGGCTGGGGAGACGATTGGGCAACGTTGGAGCGCATGCCCGGCGTGACCCTACATGGCTATCAATCGGCAGAGAATGTCACCCGCCTGCTTGATCAAGCCGACATCTTTCTATGCACATCCCATGACGAAGGCCTCGGCCTGCCGCTGCTCGAAGCACAATATGCCGGCCTGCCTGTGGTCGCGCCCAATGCACCCGTATTTCACGAGGTGCTCGGCAATTCCGGCATCTTCATCGATACATCCGATCACGGCAATGCCGCCGCACAGATCGGCGCCGCCATCGCAACGCCGAAGTGGCGTCCTCAATATGTTTCGGCAGCCAATCAGAATCTTGCCCGCTGGAACGCGTTGGCTGCCAGCGACCATGACACGGTCATCGACCTGATCGCCGACCTCGCCGCCGCTCCGCGAACCGTACCGAAGAACAATATGGTCGCGCGCTGAACCTGTCATCGCCAAACGCTGCATCGAACCGGGGATACTGCTTGCAGGAATTCAAGACCGAGACACGGCATCTGGATGGGCTGCGCATTGTCGCGGCCAGCGCCGTCGTGATCCTGCATTATTCGGACTATGTGAAGGATCAGCCGCTCGGCCGCTTCCTGGTCGATCACACCTGGCATTTCAACCTGTTCGTCGATCTGTTCTTTGTCATTTCCGGCTATGTGATCGCTAGCCAGTATCTCACCAGAGTGGGGTCACCGTCTTCAGTCGGTCGTTTCCTGTGGCGACGCTTTGCGCGCATCTATCCGCTGCATCTTGCGACACTGGCCTTCTATGTCGCGATCGCCCTGGCGCTCTATTTCGGGATCGCCCGCGGCGAGAATCCGGCACGCTACCCGCTCACCGACATTCCCGCACAACTCCTGCTCCTGCACGCCATCGACGGCGCGCGACTGACCTTCAATTTTCCGAGCTGGTCGCTGTCCGCCGAATTCTTCTGCTACGTGCTGTTCCCGCTGATGGCGATCCTGCTCAGCCGCCGCAAACCGGTGATCCTGGCATTGGTCGCGGTACCATTTGTCGCGAATACGCTAGTCACCGTCATGGCGGGCACCGAGCCATGGCCGGATTGGATCAACAAAGGCGGTGCATTCCGCGCTTTGCCGGCATTCAATCTCGGCATTGCCTGCTATCTCTATCGCGACCGCATCGCAGCGCTGCCGGCGATCCCCGGCCTGCTGTCTGGATCGCTCGTGCTGTTCGTTGTCGCCGGCGCCTATCTCAACATCTTCATCGCGCTTCTGTTGATCTATGCGATTGCCCTGCTCGCCATCCAGCATGACTGCGCCGGCCAGACCACGCTGTTCTCGAAGCTCGGCTTCGAGCGCTGGTCCGACCTCACTTATTCGTCCTACATGCTGCATATCCCGGTCGCGACGATCGTGCTGACCCTGGCGTCGCGCTATCTCGCGCCGGTTCTGCCCGGCGGCAAACTTGCGCTCGTGCCGGTGGCCATCGTCGTACTGGCCGTTCTCAGCGTGCTGTCGCTGCGCTATTTCGAAACGCCGATGCGCCGCACGCTGAATGATCTTTATGATCGTCAATTTCGCCCGCGCACGGCCGCGGCGCCGCTGTCCGGACGGATGTGAGCCATGACAAGCGTGGCAGAAGCAGACACTGGAACCATCACCCAGCGGCCCCGCGCCTCGACGGTCGCCCGCGACGGCGCCATCGACACCATGCGCGGCATCGCCATCCTGATGGTGATCGGCATTCATGCCCTGCAGCAGCCGCTCGATGCCTCCTGGAAGATCGCGCTCGACGCATTTCTGCGCCCCTGCGTGCCGATTTTCCTGTTCGCATCGGGCTATCTCACCGGCCTGTCCGGCCGCGTGCCGGTTGCGAAGCGACTTGTGGCGACCGTGATCCCCTACGCCATCGCCTTCGTTGCCGCCTATCTCTATATGGCGCTGCTGAATCCGGCGATGGATCATCGCATCACGACGACCATCGCGCGGTTCGGGCTCGCTTATGTGTTCGTCTATTATTACGTATTCGTCTATATCGGCTGCACGTTGCTGCTGTGGCTGGTTTTCTGGTTCGCCACCCGTATTCCTGAACAGTCCGAACAGCGATTGCAGGTTCTGCTGCTGATCGCCATCGCCTTCGGCCTGATCACCGGAAGCTATCTCGACCCCGCACTGGCGCATTTCGGCCTCGCCGATGGCGTCATCGAAGAATTCCGGATGCGCGACATCCCGTTCTGGTTCGCCTTCGCGGCCCTCGGCATGCTGGTGGCCCGCGCCTCGATCCGTGACATTTTGCTCGACATGCTGCCGACACTCGCCGTCGCTACATTGGTCGCTTATGCGATCTATATTGCGGTTCGCATAATCGGGATCGGGGATGCGGCCGCCTATGACTCCACTGCGTTCTTCGGCTATGCCGCCGCGCTCAGCGTCCTGCTCCTGGCCTCACGAATTGACGTGCCTCTGCTCGCAAGTCTCGGCTCAGGAAGCTACTTCATCTATCTCTGGCACATTTTCGTCATCATGGCGCTCCGTGATCTCGGTGGTTTTCGCGCGCTTGGCGGTGTCGCTGCGACAATTCTGATCTATGTCATCGCTCTCGCGATCACCGGCGCGGCGCTGCTGGCCCTGCGCCAATGGGCGCCGCCGCGCGTGCTGCGCTATCTGGGAGCGTGACGCATGCTGCTGAAGCGCACGATCCTGTATCTGCCGGCACAGATCGTCGGCCCGCTGTTCCAGCTGGTCGCCATGATCGTCTGGACCCATGTGGTCAACGAACATACGCTCGGTGTCATCACGCTGATCACCGCCACACACGAACTGCTGCAGATCGGGTTCCTTGCCTGGTGGTCGCAATATGCGCTGCGCTTCTTCGGCCGCTATCAGGAAGGCGCCGAGGCCGAACGCTTCTATCGGACAGAGAATGTCGTCATCCTGCTGTCGCTGCTGCTGCAAAGCGCCGCCGTCATCGTCGTGCTCTATACCGTCATCGCCACCGACACCAACCCGATGTTGCTCGGCGCGACCGTCGCCTATGTGATCAGCCGCTCGCTCAATCTCTACATCGCCGAGCGCGCCCGCGTCCGGCATCAGATTGGCGTCTATTCGATCCAGCAGATCGTCGGTCCGTCGATCGGATTCCTGTTCGGCCTTCTCCTGATCAAGACGGTCAGCCCCGCGCCGGAATGGCCCCTGCTCGGCTATGCCGCCGCGCAGCTGTTTGCAGCTCTGATCGTGGCGCCGAAAATCGGCTACGGCCGAACCATCTGGCCGATCGATCGCGACATCATTCGCCACGCGCTTAGCTACGGAATTCCATTGATTTTTGGCGGCGCGCTTGGCTGGATCGGCCTTAATGCCTCGCGTTTCGTGATCAACGACATGCTCGGCGTCGCCGCTGCCGGCCTGTTTGCCGTGGGCTATGGCCTTGGGCAACGGGCCGCGGCGGTGGCCGCAATGTTGGTGACCGCCGCCGCTTTCCCGCTCGCCGTGAAGAGCATGGAGCAGAATGGCAGCCAGGCCGCCATGCGCCAGTTATCCGACAACGGCGCGCTGCTGCTCGGCATCCTTGCGCCAAGCATCGCGGGAATCTTCCTGCTGCGCGCGGAGATCGTACATCTTCTCATCGCCGCGCCATTCCAGGCGGTGACGCTGGCGATCCTGCCGCTCTCGACCTTGGCCGGATCGATCCGCAACATTCGCGCGCATTTCGGCGATCAGGCCTTCCTGCTTCATAGCAAGACACGCCTGATGGTCGTCGTGTCCGCCATCGATGCGGCCGTGACGCTCGTCGCCAGCCTGATCTGCATTCATCTCTGGGGTTTGGTCGGCGCTGCCGCCGCCACGGTGATCTCGGCGATTGCCGCCGCATCGGTCAGTTTCGCCTTCGGTTTTACGCGCTTCGGATTGACATTGCCCTGGGCACATCTCGCCCGTATCGCCATCGCCACGCTGGCCATGGCCGTATTGCTGACACGGCTGCCGGAAGCGACGTCATACACGATGCTTGCCGCGCACATCGCCTCCGGTGCCGCGATCTATCTCGCGGTGCTCGCCATCCTCTACGGGCCGACGCTGCTCCGCATGCTTCGCCGTCAGCCCCGTTTCTCCTGAAATGATCCGCGCTTTGAATTTTCGAAAGCGCGGGCCATCGCGTACCACAGCGGCTTCTTCTGCATATCCGCATCGTAAGGCAGCGGCCTCGGCAGGCGCTGTGTGGCCGGATCCTTCTGGAGCGCGATCCCCTTGTAGAAGGAATAGTGATCCGAAAGCTGCCACGTGATCACCGCCTTCACCGCCGAAACCTGCAACACGCTGTTCAGGAATTTCTCGGCGGTCTCTGCGATGACCTTGTCGCGCGCGGCCACATCGTCCGGGAATGTATCGTCCCGTACATCGAATTCGGTGATGTAGATATCAATCTTTCGTTCTGCGAGCGCATGCACGAATTCGAGGAACCGCTGCGGATCGTGCGGATAGCGCGGCTGGAGATGCCCCTGCAGTCCGACGGCATCCAGCCGCACGCCGGCATGCTGCAGCTCATCAACGAGCCGCAACATACCTGCGCGCGATGTACGGACCACATCGTCATCGCGCTCTGTCTGCGCTTCGTTGAGGACGAATTTGCTCGTTTTATCGACAAGTGCAGCACGTTCGAAGGCACGTTTGATGTAACCGGTACCGAACGCATCATACCAGGGGCCGAGCCGATAGCCTCCAGGCGCCTTGTGGCCCGGCCAGAACGGCTCATTGACGACATCCCACGAATGCAGCTTGCCTGCATAACGTCCCACCACCTGATCGATATAACTGTCGAAGAATTTTCTACGTTCATCGACGCTCATGGCCTTGATCCATTGTGGCACCCAATCATTCCAGATCAGGCAGTGGCCCCGCATGGGGATTTTGTGACTGGCACAAAACTGTAGCAATCGATCGCCCTGATCGAAGCGCAACGCTCCGGCCTGTGGCGCAATCGTGCCCATCTTGAGTGCAACATCCGTGGTGATGATCTTGGTTTGGCTCGTATACAGCTCACGATAACCGACATCTTTATCGATCACCGGGCCTGCAGCAGCTCCGAACAGAAATCCATTTTTCGCCGCAATCGATCCAAGACTTTGTATCTGGCTCTGCGTTTGAGGAGCAGCGACCGCATCGCGATGCATAGCAAGTGTAGCGCCTGCAAGAATCGCAAGCGACTTTCTCCTTGAGCACTCAAACATATTCACTCTCCATCAATTCAAAACGGCAGCGCGCGCGGTTTGGTATCACGTGACCGCGCCGCCATCGTTGCGTCGCAATAGTTCGTTTTCATGTCCGCCATGTCGAGGAGAGTGTCTTTCGGCTTCACGTGCAGGCACTGCTTCTCTGATGAGCAAGTGATGCTTGTGTACGAGCGTAACTCGACCACATCGTCACCAGGGGAGCGACATGGTGGACACACAGCTTTCACAAGCACCTTCCGCCGGTGATCATCCGGCAAGTAACAACCTGACGGTCGATGGCGTCACCATCAATGTGTCATCGCTATCCGAAGCGGTCACATCGATCGTTGATGCCGCCGAGCAGGGCGAGAATTTCAGCGTCTGCACGTTGAACCTCGATCATGTCGTCCAACTGCAACAGAAGCCTGACTTTCGCGCAGCCTATCGCCGTGCCCGCTTCGTGACCGCCGACGGATTTCCGATCGTCGTACTGAGCCGGCTGCTCGGCGTCCCCATCTCGCGCACCACCGGTGCAGATCTCGTGGAGCCGCTCTGTGCTGCAGCCGGTGAGAAGGGACTACCGATATTCTTGTTCGGCTCCGACGAGTCCACCCTGCAGAAATCCGCAGCTGAACTGAAGCGTCGCTATGCCGGTCTTGATGTGGCAGGCATCTTCGCGCCGGGCCGTAACTTCAGCGCCTATTCCGAAGAAGCCGACGAGGCGATTGCACGTATCCGCGCATCAGGCGCCAAGCTCTGCTTCCTCGCGCTCGGTGCGCCCAAGCAGGAAGTGTTCGCGTCGCGCTGTCTCGACGAATTGAACGGCACCGGATTTCTGTGCATCGGCGCCTCGCTCGATTTCATTGCAGGCACGCAGGTGCGCGCCCCGATGTTCGCGCAAAAGGCCGGGCTCGAATGGGTCTGGCGCATGATCAATAATCCCAGTCGCCTTGCCCCGCGTTATGCGCGCTGCGCCGCTGCCGTGCCACGCCTGCTGGCCGGCACGCTGCCGCAGATCCTCACGGCCCGCACAAAATTCTTCACCTCGCCTCGCACAAGGAAAGCCGCATGACGTCCACGCTGACCCTCGGCCTGCGCGCCCGCAATGCAGCTCCCGCCAGGCGCCGTTATCAGATCTGCCTGATCCATCCCTTCGATCCGCGCGGACAGAAGGTCGGCGGGCTTGAAACTTACATCCGTGATTTCATTACCTTTCACCCGAACGACACGGACCTGTTGTTTGTCGGTGTCGATTCGGTTGGAGACCTGAAGCTCGGGGAAATCCGCCGACTGACCTTCCGCGGCCGCGATTTCGATTTCCTGCCGATCCTGCGCTACACCGACCAGCAGGCGCGCGAGGCTGCGAAGACGATCCGATCTTCGCTGACGGGACAATTCTTCTCGGCACTGCTTCGCTATTTCATCCCGGTCTCGAAGCTGATCCGTGAGCGTGGCTGCACCGTCGATCTGCGCCGGGTCGAATTCTCGTGGCTGCCGACACTGCTGCGCCGCCCCTATGTGCAGATGCTGCATGGCGAGGGCGCACCGAAGCTGCAGATGGATTCGCTGCTGAAGAAGTACTCCTTCGTGCATAATTTCGGCGAGCGCTTCGCGGTTTCGACCAGTTCGCATTTCTTGTGCGTCAATCCGTTCATCACCGAGCGGCTAAAGAACACTTACCCGTCCCAGAAGGACAAGATCGACACGCTGTGGACCTGGGTCAATACGGATATCTTCAAGCCGCAGCCCTTTGCAGCCAGCAGCGATCCGTTCCGCGTCATCTTTGCCGGCCGCCTCGACGAGTTCAAGGATCCTCCTTTGATGTTCCGCACCATCGCGCGGCTGCGCGAGAAGCTGCAGGAACAGAACAACGCCAAGCTCGAATTCCATTATATCGGCACCAGCGATCCCCATCGCTTCCCCGAATTCACGGATATCGAGGACATCACGGTGCGCCATGGCTTCAAGGATGCCCTGGGCATGGCTGCGACATTGGCCAGCGCCCATGCCGGCATCCTGACATCCGAATTCGAAGGCATGCCGCGCTGTGTGCTGGAGACACTCGCAGTCGGGCGCCCCACCGTTGCCGTGCATCTTCCGCAACTCGAATCCGTCATTCATGACGGCCAGAGCGGTTATCTCGTTCCGCGCAGCGCTTCACGCGACGAGATGGTCGAGACGCTCGCCAATCGGTTCATGGATATTCGCACGGCCATCGACAGCGGCACGCTTGACCCGCTCCGCGTCGCCGACGCCATCGCCGATTTCACGCCGGCGACGCAATTGGCGCGCGTCTATACCTATCACCAGCAGATCCAGGATGCGCGCGGGTTGACGCCCTCGCCTGCGCATTGAGGCTTGGGATCCGGACGTGAATATCCTGCTGCTGACCAGCGAATACGCCCCGATGCGGGGCGGCATCGGCACTTATGCGCGCGAGATCGCCGCTGCGGCGACAGAACTTGGCGCACATGTGACGATGGTGGCGCCCGACTATGGAGAGGACACATCCGCAGCGGATCGCGCCTCGCCATTTCCCGTTCATCGCTTCAGTGGCGGATTGCATTCGGCACGCGACCTGCCTGCCAAGATCATGCTGGCGCGTCGCCGAATCGGCGCGGCGCCGTTCGACGTCGTGCATGCGGCCGACTGGCCATTCTTCATTCCCGTGGCACTCGCGCGCGGACGTACGCCGGCGCGTGTCTTGATGACGGTGCACGGCACCGAGATCAACGAGACCCAGACGGCGCTCAAGCGACTCGCGATCCGTTACAGCGGCGCTTTCGGCCCGCGCACCGAGGTGGCCGCGAACAGCCGGTTCACCCGCGATCTTTTTCGCGAAAAATTCGTCATTGATCCGGCACGCATTCATGCGATCCGTCTCGGCGTGTCCGACTTCTGGTCGGGGCGCCGCAGCGAGTGGGCTGTGGTTCGCGCGGATCACGACATCGCGCCCGATCGCATCGTGATGGTGACGGTGGCGCGGATTACGCGGCGCAAGGGTCATCACCTCACGCTGGCTGCCTTGGCGCGCTTGCCCGACGACATCCGCCGCCGCATCACCTGGCTGGTGATCGGCCCGGAAGGCGAAGCCGATTATGTGGGTGAAGTGCGCAGCATGATCCACAGCTCCGATTGCGACGTGCGCCTGCTCGGCGCGCTGTCGAATGAAGAGATTCGCGATCTTTATGGCGCCGCTGACTTCTTCTGCCTTACCGGCCTGCCTGAGTCGTCCGGCCGCGTGGAGGGCTTCGGGCTGGTCTATCTCGAGGCTGGTGCCGCGGGCCTGCCCAGCATCGCCAGCGATATCGGCGGTGTCCCCGATGCCGTGCTCGCCGGCGAATCCGGCCTGCTGGTGCAGCCGCGGATCGACATGATCACCGGCCTGATCCAGCAACTCGCGGAAGACAGCGATCTGCGCATGCGTCTTGCGGCCGGAGCACGCGCTCATGCCCGCGACTTGTCGTGGGAGCGGTGCGCAGCCGAAACCTATCGGCTGCCGCGCGCACGGTCTTCGACGCGCATCGAGGCGATCTCGGCATGAGAACGCTGGCGCTGGCTTTGGCATTGCTTGCGGTCGCGACGACGGCACAGGCCAATAGCTGCAACAAGAGCCGCGAATATCTGCTCGGCGGCTTGGCCGGCGAGTTGCAGATGACGCCGCAAACTTATGATGGATTGTTCAAGGTCTGCGAAGCCACGGCGACGATGCCGAGCGTGCAGGATGCCTTCATCCTCAAGGATGGCGGCATCGGCGTGATTCCGAAGCAGGACACGATATCCGCCACCGCCGCAACGCTGTCGCGCTTCTGCGACGCCAATCCCCGCGCGACACTTCGCTTTATTTCGAAGAAGGATCTGTTGCGCGCAAAATCAACGTCGCAGATCGTCGGCCTGTCATCGACAGGCGTGACGTCCTGCAAGAAGATCAAGGGCCTGATGTGATTTACGTTGTGGCGCCCGATGAGTAAAGCGACAGCGCGATGCGCCGGAGCGAGCCCATCCCGCTCCGGCGTTTGTTGGGATGGGTTTCGTTACGCTCGACCCATCCCACGGCCTCACACGATCAGCACATCATGCGACGTCAGCGGCGCTGTCACGCCCTTCAGCGTGATCGATGCATCGTGGCCCAGATCGATCACCGTGTCCTGGCCGACCACATGAACGGCAAGCTGCGACAGATCCTTGGCGATCGACGACGCAATCTGAATGACGTCGTGATTGGCACCCTGCCCGGCATGGAAGTTGTTGATCACGTCATGCCCCCCCGCCTGCTTGAACACGAAGGTATCGCCGCCGGCGCTGTTCATGATGTCGTTGCCGTTGGTCGATGTCAGCGTCACGCCGGCCTTGTAGGCCGTCATGGTGTGCGAACCGTCCTTGTTATCGAACACCGAAGCCAGACGCTGCCCGGATGCATCCATCATGTCATGCTTGGCCGCATAAGCCTGATTCGTGATGCCGAACGTATCGACGCTCTTGCTGCCATCGGCACTCCGCGTGGTGACGCTGGTCAGCGTGCCATTGGTCGCAAAGCTTGATTGCACATAAGCCCCGTCCGTCTGCGTCACCGTCTGGGTTTTCAGATGGCCGGCATCGTCATATTGCGCGAGCGTCTTGATCCCGGCGCTGTCCACCGACTGGGTCAGCGCCAACGAGCCATCCTTGTGGAACTGCTCGATCAGCACGCTCTTGCCCGCAGCATCGCGCACCACATGCTCCGTCGTATAGGGCTTTCCTGCGATGTCGTAGGTCATGGTATCGCGGATGCCGTCCGCGCTGCGGATGGTCTGGCTGGAAATGCCACCATCGAGCTTGTAGGCCGTCTGCACAAAAGAGCCGTCGAGCTTCGTCACCGTCTGCTGCGAGAGATGACCTGCCGCATCGTATTGGGTGAACGTCTTGGTACCGGCTACATCCACGGTCTGCTTCATCGCCAGCGTGCCGTCGCTGTGGAAGCCCTCGATGAGCACGCTCTTGCCGGATGCATCGGTCACCGTGTGGCGTGAGGTGTAATCCTGCCCGGTGACGCCATAATCGCGGATGTCACGGGTGCCATCCGCGTTGCGGATGGTGGCATTGGTCTGGAGGCCGGCCGTATTGAACGTGAACTGCTGGAACGAGTTGTCGGCAAAGCTGTTCAGCAGCTTGATGAGGTGGCCGGCGTCATCGTAGTCGCTCTGCGAGACCGAGCCATCGCCATTCACCACCTGACGGAAGGCGAGATCGCCATCGGCGTAGAACCGTTCCACCAGCTGGGTCTTGCCGCCAGCCGCAATCACACTGTGTTCGGACGTATAGCTCTTTCCCGCGATATCGCGGGTATAGATATCGCGCGATCCATCCGCATTGCGGAACGTCTCGCTGGTCACAGCCGTGCCGTTGGAGACCAGCGCCTGATATTCCGCACCTTTGGAAAGCGCAGACTGGTTGGCCATGAAGCCGGCGGTGCTGATGGTCGCATCGGCGAACTTGAAATATTCGACATTGACGATGCGGTCGGTGCCATCGCGCGCGGCGACGCTGTCTGTGACGACGAGCTCGCCATTGACGAACGAAATCTTGTAATCCGCCGCCTTTCCGGAAAACACCGCCGTATCGATGCCATCACCACCATCGATGAAGTCATTGCCGATACCGCCGGTGATGATGTCATTTCCAGCGCCGCCATAGATGATGTCGTTGTCGCTATTGGCGCCGTAGAACCACTCCTGATGCGCGGCGGCATCAACATGAATGCTGCGCACATAGAGATCGAACGATCCCTGCGCACTGGCATTGATGACATCCTTCGGCACGACGGAGACGCCGTTGATGACGATGTCCTTGAAGTGAAGCGCGCGGCCAGGCGCCGAATTCGTCAACGAGATGTCGAGGCTGGTGAGCTGATCCGGATTGGCAAAGGTGATCGTATAGGTCTGGTAACCAGCGGGATCGGTCGCCGGTTTGAACTCCAGCAGCCCGGTGACAGGCTGGCCGTTGACCAACACTTGCGCCTGCGCGTTGACACCCGAGGCGGCCGTTCCATAGCCCGTCAGCGTGATGGTCGTGGTGGCGAGCTTGGCTTGCGTCGATGGACCACCGATGATCACGTCATCGCCATCGCCTCCACGAATGATGTCGTTGCCAAGCCCGGCATTGATGGTGTGATTGCCACGGCCGAGATCGATCACATCGTTAATGGCCGAGCCGGTGACGGTCAGATCGAGCGACGTGCCATTGCCGTGAAAATATTGCGCGACGATCGCTTCGGCCGGCTTGCCCATGGGTGAATAGCCGGTCTCGTTATATTTGCCATTGAGATCCCATTGCCACAACTCGACGCCTTTCATCCAGCTGCCGCCTTGCGCGCTCCAGACCTGGAAGAAAGCGTTATAGGCGTCAGCCTGTTCCGCGACATCGGCGGGTGCATTCGCGGTCCAGGATCCTGGCCGCATGGCTGTTCCATCCATGCTGCGGAATCCGGCTTCCGTCATCAGCACCTGCTTGCCATAGGTCGTCGATAGCGAATGCAGGAAATCCACCGGCGATTTGAAATCGAAGGCGGCTGCATAATACGGGTTGTACGGAACTTCGGTCCAGGCATGGATCATCTCCTGCACCGTCGGCGTCGTGCTGGATGTTAGCGGCGGGTATGTATTGACGCCGATGATGTCGAGCTGATCCCAGAAGCTGACCTTCAGCGCTTCGTCCGTCGCGGCCGAATAGGTCAGTTCCCCATGATAGACCTGCCGGACCGATGAAATGATGTCGGTCCAATAATCACGGTAGGCGCTGCCCGTCAGGCTGCTCATCTCATTGCCGATGACAAATGTATCGACGCCACCGCGCTGCGCGACTTCGGCGAGACGTACGATCTCCGCTTTATAGGATGCGAAGAACGCGCCGATATTGCTTGGGGACAACGTCATCGACCCGGTTTCGTCGAGCGGCGAGATCGCGGCCTTGAAGACGACCGACAGGCCCGCGTCTTCAGCTGCCTTGAAGCCGGCCAGCAGGCTCGCATCGCTTTCCGTCTTGCCCGCATGCGCGAAGACATCGCTCGTCGTCTTGTTGTCGGTCCAGATGCGCGCCGTGAGACTCACTGAATTGGAACCGAGCGCTGCGATTTGTTGAAACGACTGCGCTGCCGATGCGCTGGCGAATTGACCGTTCCACTCCGACAACGCGCCGAAGCCCTGCACTTCAAAAAGATTTGCCACTGATTGATCTCCGCTGTTGGCGGACGCTTACCGCAATGAATTAACAGCGGCCTTAAGAGACTGATCCAAAGTTTTCTGAAAGCGAAATTTCAAAACGAACACATCATTGATGTGACGCTGCGTGATCTCTGCAACAGATCGCATTTAGTTCCGACGATGGAACGCGATCACGAGTCCATCGCGCATCGCGGCCCGTCGTTCGGCATTCCTGCGGGCAACGACGCAGATCAGTCCAACGCGGTAGTGTGCGGCATTTGGTCTGTTCTGATCGATTCTAAGGCACGACAGCAGAAAGACATCACACCGGCTGATAACGTGGAACTCGATTTTTCATGGAGATTTCATGTGAAGTTCGCCGTTGCCCATGACGCATTCGAAGTCACTGATATCACGTCACGCGAGGAACGCCCGCTGCCCGAGATCGGCCTCGTGCACAGTTCCGACGCCATCGGCTATGTGCTTCGTTGCATCAACACGGCGTCGCAGCCGCAGCTGACAACAAACTCGATCGTGCATCCCGGTATCTTCGTCTCAGTCGTGCTCAATGGATCGGCAGAAGCCGGCCCGACCGATGGCGAGATGATCGCGCAATATCGCGACCGCTCGCTGGTCGCGATTGCGGTGTCCGAAAGCACGAATTGGATTTCGCATTCGCTGGGAGCCGGCGTGATGCGCGGCGTCGGCATTGCGTTTCCGTTGGCCAGTATCACCAAGCTCGGCCTCGCCAAAACATTCCGCGACTTGTTCACCGGCGAGCCGGTAAAAGCCACTCGTGTTCCTGCGCGGCCGCGCGTGCAAGCCGTCGCCGATGACATCCTGTCATTGCGTTCCGGCGACGAACTCGACCGCGTATTGCTGGATGCCTATGCGGTCGAGCTCTTGGTGGATGCTTTCAAGTCATTCGACCGGCCGCGGGTCCGCGTCAGCCAGCCCGGCATCCGCGAGCGGGTTCTGATCGGCAGGGACCTCATCGAAGCTCAAATCGCCCATAACTGGACCGTCGATGAACTTGCCGGCCATGCAGGCCTCGGCGCCAAGACGTTCAGCACCCACTTCAAGCAGGAATTCGGCGCCAGCGTCATCGAATTCCTGCGCAACCGCCGCCTCGAGCACGCCCGCGAAGCGCTGCTGCATCAGAATGTCAGCGTCACCGATGCTGCCTTCCGCGCCGGCTATCGGAGCCCCGCTAATTTCGCCACCGCGTTTCGCCGCCGCTTCGGCCACTCGCCGCGCGCAACACGCGTCGATTGTAACCACAAGACGCCTGGTTGCGAGCCTGTCCGGTCACGAGAGGAGTTCTAACGCGACCGCCGCCACGCAAAGGCTTTTGTCCGCTGCGCAAAGGCATCTGTCTGAAAAATCTGGCTCTGTCATCCCCGTTACTGACTTGAGGCGTGGGGGCCGGCTATGATTCTCGATCGATCGCAATCTTTCGGCGCGACAGGCCTGTCCCGGCGCGGCCTCATGACAACCGTCGCCGTGGCCGCGATCTCCATCCTGCCTGTAGCAACTGCCTCGGCGCAAGACCGCGCGACCTCGTTGCCTGCCGTTCATATCGAAGCGCCGCAGCCGCGCGTGGCACGAACGGCCGCGCAGCGCCGGGCGCCTGTTGCCGCCGCGCGGACGACAACTGTTCGAGCACCAGCGGTTCGCGATCCCGTCGTGTTCCGGGAGCGCGCCGACGGACCGGTCCGTGGCTATATCGCGTCACGCAGTTCGGCCGGCACCAAGACCGATGCGTCGCTGCTCGAGACACCGCAATCCATTTCGGTGGTGACCGCAGATCAGGTCACCAATCAGGGCGCGCTGACCGCGGGACAAGCGCTGCGCTACACGCCGGGCGTCATCGCCGAACCCGGCGGCGGTAATGACAGCCAGCAGCGCTATGATTTCCAAAATATCCGCGGCCTGCCCTATGTCGGCCGCCACTATCTCGACGGCATGAAGGCCACCTTCGGCACCGGCAATGTGACGATGCCGGCCTTCGATCCCTTCATGCTGGAGCGGATCGAGGTGCTGCGCGGCCCCGCCTCGGTTCTGTATGGACAGAACGATCCCGGCGGCCTGATCAACATGGTGAGCAAGCGCCCCACCGCAACGCCTTTCAATGAGGTGACCCTCAGCGGCGGCACGTTCGGCTTTGGCCAGCTTTCGGTCGATTCATCTGGCCGGCTGACGGCGGACGATACGCTGCTCTATCGCGTCGCCGCGCTCGGACGCCATTCGGATAATCAGGTCGACTTCGTGCAAGGCGAACGCGTGATGGTGGCGCCATCGCTGACCTGGACTCCGAATATCGACACCTCGCTGACCCTGCTGTCGCACTATCAGCATGATCCCAAAGGCGGCTATTACAGTTCGCTCCCGGAAGCCGGCCTGCTGCAACCCGGCGCTTTCGGTTATGTCCCGCGCCATTTCTTTGTCGGCGATCCGTCCTTCGACCGCTTCTCACGCACCCAATACGGCATCGGCTACATCTTCGATCACCGCTTCGACGACATGTGGTCGGTGAAATCGACACTGCGTTATCTCGATTCGGAATCAGAGCTGCGCGCGCTCTCGGCCAATGCGCTGATCCCACCCACGACGCTTAATCGCTCGACGCTCGCAGCCAGCGGACGCACGAGCGCGCTCACGCTCGACAATCAGGCCAAGGCGGAATTCGCCACCGGCATCGTCCATCACGCGCTGCTGTTCGGCATCGATCACCTCGATGCCGACTGGAACCAGTTCCAGGGCGTCGGCTTGATGGGCGTGCCGCCGATCGATGCCGTGAATCCCAGCTATGGACAGACCATTCCGTCGCCCACCTCATTCCCGGCGGCGACCCTGACCTCCAATGGCCAGTTCAAGCAGAGCCAGACCGGGCTCTATGCGCAGGACATGATGAAGATCGGCAATGTCGTCCTCACCGCGGGCGGTCGCTATGATTGGGCGGAGACGCGCAACGATCGCGCCAGTTCGCTGCTCGGGCTGATCGATACCAGCGTCAGGGAGCGCAACAGCGACAAGGCCTTTTCCGGCCGCGCCGGCGTCAGCTATCTGTTCGACAGCGGCATTGCGCCTTATGTGAGTTATTCGACCTCCTTCCAGCCTGTGCTCGGCATCAGTGGCACCGGCGGCAGCTTCAAGCCGCTGGAGGGCGAGCAGACCGAGATCGGCGTGAAATATCAGCCACTGGGCTCGCAGACCTTTATCGGCCTGTCGCTGTTCGACATCCGCCAGAAGAACGCGCTCACCCTCGATCCCACGCCCGGCAGCCTGTGCATCGGCCTCGCAGGGCCCGGTCCATGCCAGATCCAGACCGGCGAATTGCGCTCGCAGGGTTTCGAGGCGGAAGTGAAATCGCGCATCACGCCGAACATCAATGTGATTACCTCCTACACCTATCTCGACGTGGAAGTGACGCACAGCAATGGCCCCGATCTCGGCAAGCGCCCGGTTGCCGTGCCCGAACATATGGGCGCGGTCTGGGCAGACTATCGCTTCGATGGCGGTCACCTCGCCGGGCTCACGCTCGGCGGCGGCGTCCGCTATGTCGGATCGACCTTTGCCGATGCAGCCAATCTGACATCCGTGCCGGCCTCGACGCTGTTCGATGCCGCTGTCTGGTACGATCTCGCCAACCTCTCGCCGAGCCTGCGTGGCTACACCGCGCGGTTGAATGCGACGAATCTGTTCGACACCACCTATGTGGCCTGTGCGGGATCGAATTTCTGCAATTACGGCCTGCGGCGAACCGTGATCGGTTCGCTCTCCTATCGCTGGTGACGGGATGAACGAGACGCTGCACAATCCTCGCCGCTTCTTCGACTTCGGGCAATGGCCGATCGTGGTCGCGCGCATGCCCGGCTTCGAACATTTCAGCATGACCGACTGGATCGCCGGCTTCGATGCCGCGCTCGACCGCAACGAGGCGTTCGTCGCGGTGCTCGATATCGCTGGCTTCCTGAAAGACCCACGTGAAAACCACGACGACCAGAAGCTCGCCACCAAATGGCTCAAGATCCGCCGAGCCGACTACAAGCGGCTCTGCAAGGGCAATGTCTATGTGGTCGCCGATCCCGCCACGCGAGCCAAGGTGATCGCGGAAACATCGGCGCAAGGGCGTGCTTTTGGTTTCCCGTTCGTCGGCGCGGCGACCGAAGCAGAGGCGCTGGAGATCGCGCGCGACCTGCTGGCACAATGACGGGGGCGCGTTGATCACCGAATTCAGCCTGGTGCTCTATGCTATCGGCATCGGCAGCAGTCTCGCCGCCATATTGTCTGCCCTCGTGCTCATCAGCCTGTGGCACGAGCCGCGGATCTGGCTGCACCATTTTCCCGAACCGCTGAGGCGACGGATGCCGCCGAAGACATCGCGAGAGGTGACGCTCACGCGACGCTATGGCGCGGCCATCGTGCCGCTATTCTTCGGTGTTCCGATCACCGCGGCACTCCATCTGCGCGCCATCGACCCGTCCGTCTCTTATCTTGCGCTGGGGCTTGTTGCTTTCGTGATCCCGATGGTCTTCGGCGTCGTCGATCTCATCATGATCGACTGGCTGATCGTCTGCGCATGGAGCCCCCGCTTTACGCGCGCGTCGGGCTTCGACAATCCCGTTGACTATCGGGACTACATGCACCACCTGCGCGGCTTCATCGCCGGCATTCCGCTGGCCTGCGTTATCGCGTTGCTGGCGATCGGCGCGGTGGCCGTCGCTGATTTCGCGACCGCTCGCACTTGACGCAAAGACGCAGTGTCAAAACCCGACCGCGCGCTTGCCTTTTGTTTGCAGCATCTGCCGCGCCTCGTCGGGCGTGGCAATCTCGAGAGAAAGTCCCTTGAGAATACCGCGGATCTTTGCAACCTGCGCAGCGTTCGACGTCGCGAGCTCACCGCGGCCGAGATAGAGATTGTCCTCCAGGCCCACGCGGACATTGCCGCCGAGGATCGCCGACATCGTGACCAGCGGAAACTGGTGACGGCCGGCGCCGAGCACTGACAGATAATAGTCGTTGCCGAACAGCCGATCGGCCGTCGACTTCATATGCATGAGGTTCTCAGGATCCGGCCCGATGCCGCCCAGAATGCCGAAGATGCATTGCACGAAGAATGGCGGCTTCACCAAGCCACGGCCGACGAAATGCGCGAGATTGTAGAGATGACCGACGTCATAGCATTCGAATTCGAACCGCGTGCCGTGATCGCCGAGCTCACGCATGCCGCGCTCGATCTGCGAAAAGGTGTTCGACAGGATGAAGTCGGTCGTGCCTTCGAGATAGGGGCGCTCCCAGTCGTGCTGGAATTCCTTGAACCGGCTGGCGGCCCCGGAAATGTTGAAATTGAACGAGCCCATATTCATGGATGCGATTTCGGGCTTCGCCCAATTCGCCGCCGCGAGGCGCTCGTCCATGGTCATGCCGAGACCAGCACCCGTGGTGATATTGATGATGTCGTCACAGCGATCGCGAATCTCCGGCAGGAATTTTGCGTAGATATCCTTGTCCTGTGACGGTCGCCCAGTTTCCGGCACGCGCGCATGCAGATGCACGATGGCGGCGCCCGCTTCCACCGCGCCGACGGCCTGATCCGCGATCTGCTGTGGCGTCACCGGCAGATGTGGCGACATCGATGGCGTGTGAATCGAGCCGGTGACGGCGCAGCTGATGATGACCTTGTTACTCTTGCGCATGGTGTCACCCGTTCTTTTGCTTGATGAGCGCAATCAGCGCGGCGTCGCGCTGCTGGACGAGATCAGTCCGTAAGCGATCGCCGGCTTCCTCCTTCACGCCGTCGATCAGCGCGGCATTGACCTCAGGCCCGAGTTGCGGCGTGCCGAGATCGCGCCACCAGTCTTCCATCGCGGGGCCGATGTGATCCAGAAAATGCTTCATGCCCCCCTCGCCGCCGGCAAGATTGAAGATCATATGCGGCCCCATGATCGCCCAGCGCAGGCCCGGCCCTTGCGACACGGCCGTATCGACATCTTCCACACTGGCGATGCCGCTGGTGACGGCATGCACGGCCTCGCGCCACAACGCGGCCTGCAGGCGATTGGCGAGATGGCCGGGCACTTCCTTGTTGAGACGAATGGGCGCCTTGCCGGCCCGGCGATAGAAGGCATCGAGCCATGTCAGCACGTCGGGCGCCGTCCTGTTGCCGCCGACGATCTCGACCAATGGCACCAGATGTGGCGGATTGAAGGGATGGCCGACGGCAAAGCGCTCGGGCGATGCGAGGCCCACCTGCAAGTCGCTCATCACCAGGCCGGACGTGCTCGACGCCACGATGACGCCCGGCTTCAAACTCGCTTCGAGATCGGCATAGAGCGTCTTCTTGATATCGGCGCGCTCAGGCCCGCTCTCCTGCACGAAATCTGCGTCACGCACCGCGTCCGCCAGATCGGACGAGAAGCGCCATGGCTTCGGTGTCTCGTCGCGGGCCACGCCGAGCGCGACCAGTCCGTGCCAGGCATTGACGATCAGGTCGCGTGTCGCGGCCTCGGCGGAGGGCTGCGGATCATAGACGGTGACGTCATAGGCATGGGCCAGAAACAATGCGGCCCAGCTGGCGCCAATGGTGCCCGATCCGACAATGGCGATCTTACGAACGGCATCCGGTGCAATCAGTTGCATGTCTTGTTGTTCTCTGCGTGAGCGTTTCCCTGCCCCGCAGTGTGGCAACTCATCCCGTCACGGGCAATCGCATTTGCTGCGGCCGCATGTCCCGGCCGCGCAATGCTGATCCGCGCCGGGCTAGGCGCACGCCGCATGCGGCTTGGTCACACGCTCTGTCGAGACCGGGAAGCGCTCCAGCTTGCCGGCCGGCCGCGTCGGCCGCAGCACGAGGTCGCCGCCGCAATTCGGGCAGCGACCGCCGAGCTGTGTGTCGGTGCAATCCGCGCAGAACGTGCATTCGAACGTGCAGATGCGCGCCTGCGGATCGCCATTGGGAAGATCGCGATCGCAGCATTCGCAATTCGGTCTGATCGCAAGCACCATGGTCGCTCTCCCCTTCCGGTCGATAGATCGTTACGAGACCTTGCCCATTTCCTTCAGCGTCTCATTGGCTGCCTTGAACGCATCGAGGCCGGCCGGGATGCCGCAATAGACGGTGGCGTGCAGCAGCACTTCCTTGATCTCGTCCACGGTCAGGCCATTGTTGACGGCGCCGCGCGTATGCAGCTTGATCTCCGGCGCGCGGTTCAATGCGGTGAGCATCGCGAGATTGAGCATGCTGCGGGTTTTCCTGTCGAGGCCCGGACGATTCCAGGCATAGCCCCAGCACCATTCGGTGGTGATGTGCTGGAACGCCATCATGAAGTCGTTGGTGGACTGCATGGACTTGTCGACATAGGCGGCACCGAGCACGGCGCGACGCGTGGCGAGGCCGTCATCGAACAGGTTGCCGAGGGTGACGGTCTGGTTGTAGCTCATGTCGTTTCCTTCCTTGACGTTATCTCGTTGGATATTGCTCTACCACCGCGCGTCGTCGCCTGCCTATTGCGACAAGGGCGACCCAGAGATGTGACCAAACCGGAGCAAGACCTCTTGCAGCCCGGCCCATTCCCGGCTATCCCCTCGCGTCTACGCTCCCTTCGTCTAGCGGTTAGGACGCGGCCCTCTCAAGGCTGAAACAGGGGTTCGATTCCCCTAGGGAGCGCCAGCGATATCTAAGCCATTGATATTGCTTACAATATCACAACCGCTTCTTCACGCTACCGTTGCCCAGCCCAACCGTGCGCCTCGATCACAGCGCGACCGAAGCCACATGCGTGCTGGCTGATGCCGCCACTCGGATGCACGCCTTCCCCGCTACCCAACGATGCGGTCTAAGACATCGCCCGCTGGGATGATGCGGTGTCATGGCATCGGCAAAGACGAAGCAGCGGCATCACCTCACGGCATAGCGCTCGCGAGAAACAAATCGAGGCTGATGTCAAATCTTTGTCGCGTGGCTTTCTTGGCATGAGAAGGCCCAGCGCAATGCTGAGCCTTCCGCATTCTGTTCGTGCATTACTTCTTCCGCGGATCGTCCGACGGATCGACATAAGTGATGCCCTGCGGACCCACGCCATGAAGCTGGATCACGGTGTGCTCGGGAAACAGCGCATAATGCGTCATGCCTTTCGCGACATACGAGTAGCCACCGGCCTTGATCGTCTCGACCTTCTTGTCATCGAGCCTGTCGCCGGTGCCGATCTGGAACACGCCTGATAACACAGTGACGTTCTCATCATTGGGATGGGTATGCGCGGGAATGCGAAATCCGGCCGGCACTTTGAGGCGCACGACATACATGCCCTCCTTGGTCGGATCACCTTTCACGACAGCGAATTGCGATCCCTTTGCGTAAGCCGGCGGCGCGACCCATGTCAGAGCATCCGCTTGAACGGTGCTGTGATGGTCGCCAGCGGCATGGCTCTCGCCGATCCGGTTCAGCATCACCACGCCGATGATCGCCACAACGCCAGCTGCAAAGCCGGCGATGATCACACGTCTATCCATGGTCTCTCCTTGTCCGTGCTGCGCTGAGATAGCGGGCGCGTTTTCGCACGGGCCGATACTGCGGAAATCGATGACGGATAGCGTCAACCGAACGGTTGAGGTCGCACACGTGCCACGGACTTTGGGAGCTACAGTCCGGAATTCTGCTCCCGCCAGCGCGCAGGCGGGAGACCGAATTCGCGCTTGAAGGCACGACTGAACGCTTCTTCCGATGCGTAGCCGACATTGTAGGCGAGTTGGCCGATCGTCTTGCCGGTTTCCTTCAGATGCAGCTTCGCCGTCTGCAGGCGCAGCACCGTCTGGTAGCGGATCGGCGATTTGCCGACGATGGCGGTGAAGCGATCCATGAAGGCGCTGCGCGACATCCCGACTTCCTTCGCCAGCGCTTCCGCCGACATGGGATTGCCGATGCCCCGATGGATGAGAGCCAGGGCACGCCCGATGACGGGATCACGCAATCCGCGCAGCCAGCCGGTTTCGTCGTCGCGCAGCGTGAGCGAATATTGCCGGACCGCTTCGACCAGCAGCAGTTCCGACAGCCGGGACATGATACCCGACGATGCCAGCTTGCCGGCAGCGAACTCCGCGGCAGCAAAGCGCAGCGACGCCTCGATCCAGTCGCCGGATGTGCCCTGCCTGACATCGAGGGTCAGCGTCTTTGGCAAGGTCGCGATCAACGGACTATAGGCATCGTCGCTGGCGAGGAAACCGCAAATCAGGCGCGTGGCTTCGCCACCGCCGCCATGCACGATGCGCCTTGGTTCATTCTCGGAGGTGACCTCGATCAGGTCGGCTGCGTTGATCGGCGCTAGTCCAGCCTGACTGGCCAGAAGATGGACATCATTGCCCGGCAGCAGCACGATCTCACCTGCACGGACTTCAATCGGCGGCTCGTCGTCGATCGACAGCAGCATCGCGCCTTCGCTGACATAGTGATAGCAGATCACGTGCTTGGGCGCCGGCAGGAACCGCCTGCACTCATCCGCACTCATTTGCGCCGTCACGCACCAAGGTGCGGTGAATTGCGCATCGACGAAGACGCCACCGATGAGGCGGACCGACCTCAACACATCGGACAGCGCATCTGTCATTCGCGAACCTTCGCCTCGTGAGCTCACTTTTGGACGCTCGATCAGAGAAACCGGTCTTGCGATCATTGTGCCCTAGGTCGCCTTACTCTAACGGAGGGCGCCAAAATCACAACCTGAGCGCGACGCGTGCACTAAGACGCAGCGCACAGCGATCCGCTCGCATCACGGGAAACGCTGACATGACCACGCCTGTTGAGCCGGACTACGCTGCTATCAAGACCCGCCAGCAAGCCACCTGGGCATCCGGCGACTATGCGATCGTGGGCACCACGTTGCAGCTTGTCGGCGAACGCCTGTGCGACGCCGTCGATATCCGCGCCGGTGACCGCGTGCTCGATGTCGCTGCCGGCAACGGCAATGCCACGCTCGCCGCGGCACGTCAGTTCGCCGAAGTGACATCCACGGACTATGTCGCCGCCCTGCTCGAGCGTGGCAAAGAGCGCGCCAAGGCCGAGCGACTGGATGTCACCTTCCGCGAGGCCGATGCGGAGAACCTGCCCTTTGCGGATGGCAGTTTCGACATCGTACTCTCGACCTTCGGCGTGATGTTCACGCCCAACCAGGTGAAAGCCGCATCCGAACTGTCCCGCGTGGTGCGCAAAGGCGGTCGGATCGGCCTCGCCAACTGGACGCCGGACGGTTTCATCGGCCAGATCTTCAAGACCATCGGCAAGCATGTTACGCCGCCAGCCGGCGTGATGTCGCCGGCGCTTTGGGGCACCGACGCGCGGCTGAGCGAACTGTTTCCGAACCACAAGATCGACATCACCAAGCAGATCTTCAACTTCCGCTATGCTTCGCCGAGCCATTGGATGAAGGTCTTCAAGGCCTATTACGGCCCGACGCACAAAGCCTTCGCGGCACTCGACGCGGACAAGCAGGCTGCGCTCGAGGCGGATCTCATCGCCGTGCTGGAACGCATGAACCGCGGCGGTTCCGAAACACTGATCATTCCCAGCGAATATCTGGAAGTCGTCATTCACAAATCCTGATCGAGCTCCATCATCATTTCGCGGTGTTGCCGCATGTCGGCAGCACCGCTTTACATGGAGCGTACCGTGATCGATCAGTCGCCGTTTCATTTGATCGGCAATATCTACGACACCATTCTCGCACCTGATCTGTGGCCGGATGTTCTCGGACAGCTCTCTGCGCATATCGGCGGATGCGGCGCCAGCATCTATGGGAAAAACTCCGTCGAGCAGACGGCCGACATCGCCTATGACAACGGCGTCGATCCCGGTTTCAAGCAAAGCTATCTCGACACATATGTGCGGATGGATCCGACCACTGTCGGCTTCTTCTTCTTCGATATCGGCGACGCCGTCACCATCGCCGACATCCAGCCTTACAGCGAGTTCCTGAAGTCCCGCTTCCACAATGATTGGGTGAAGCCGCAAGGTTGGTGCGACATGGCAACTGTCGTGCTGGAGAAATCATCGGCGAGCTACGGCGTCTTCACGGTGTTTCGCCACGAGCGCCTCGGACAGAGCGACGATCGGATGCGACATCGGCTGGAGCAACTCACGCCGCATATCCGACGCGCCAATCACATCGGCCGCACGCTGCTGCATCACAAGACGCAAGCCGCAACGCTGTCAGACGCCCTCGACAATCTCTCGACCTGTCTGTTTCTGGTCGATGCAGGCGGCCATCTCGTGCAGGCCAATCTCAGCGGTCAACGCATGCTCTCCGACGGCAGCGTGTTGCGGAGTTTCGGCGGACGACTGCGCGCGCTCGACCCAGTCGCCGACGACGCGATCCAGACAGCGCTCGGCAGTAATCCGTCTCACCTTCGCGGCGGCGCGCGATCGACGATCCCGTTGTCATCCGCCAGCAACAGGCATCACGTGATGCATGTCCTGCCTTTGCAGTCCGGCACGCGTCAGCAGGCCGAATTCGGCGCCATGGCGCGGAACGCCATTTTCGTTTCAAAGGCGGAAATGCAAATGCCGACGACGCCCGACATCATCGCGCGCGTTTATGGACTGACGCCGGGCGAATTGCGCGTTCTGCTCGCGCTGTTCGACACCAGCGGTGTGCCCGAAATCGCTGCAGCCCTCGCTATTTCGGAAGCCACAACGAAGACACATCTGAACCGGCTGTTCGGCAAGACGGGAACAAAGCGACAGGCGGACCTCGTCAAACTGGTCGCGGGATTTGTCGGCCCGATCAGGTCAAGCTTGGACCAACAAACCAAGACAGATTTAAATCATTGATATTTATTATGTTTTATGGCTCGCTCGCGAAACTCAGCGTGCCCGCGGGCTTGAGCGATTTGGCATCGAACGTCCGGATCTCCGTACGGCCGCCAATATCCAGGGTTACCAGGATGCGGTCCCCGGCCCCGCCCGTGGCGATGATCTTCGCGCCCTTTGGCAGGGTCGCGGTCGCCGCCGTGGTGGTCACCGCACTTCCCTCGCTGCGGAAAAGGCGGTAGCCGATCACGACCAGCAAGGCGCCGACGCCGAGCGCCGTGGTCAGCCCGGCGATCAGCATCATGCGGCGAACGCGGGCGATCATCGCAGCCTGTTCGGCAGTGGGTTCGGGCAACGCGTCGGCAGGCTGGGTCATCGGTATCTCGGTTGAAGGCAAGGTTTTCGGAATGAACGATCAGCGCGTAGACGTCACCGTCCAGGGCGACGAAGGCTCCAACCGGCTCGATCGCGTGCTGGCGGTGCGGACGCCCGCGCTGTCGCGCTCGCGGCTGAAGGCGCTGATCCTTGCCGGGCAGGTGTCCCTCACCCGCTCGGGCCAAGACACCGCCGCCGTGCGCGACCCCGCTTATCACGTCAATGCCGGCGATACGATCACAATCGACGTCCCTCCTGCCGCACCCGCCGAGCCCGAGGGAGAAGACATCGCCCTCGATATCGTGTTCGAGGACGAGGACATCATCGTCATCAACAAGCCCAAGGGCCTGGTCGTGCATCCCGCCGCCGGCCATGAGACCGGCACGCTGGTGAATGCGCTGATCGCTCATTGCGGCGCGTCGCTGTCGGGCATCGGCGGCGTGCGCCGGCCGGGCATCGTGCACCGGCTGGACAAGGACACCACCGGGCTCATGGTCGTCGCCAAGAACGATGCCGCGCATCAATCGCTGACCGCGCAATTCGCCGATCACGGCCGCACCAATGAGATGCGCCGCGGCTACAAGGCCTTTGCCTGGGGCGTACCGAACCGGCCGCGCGGCACGATTGAAGCCGCGATCGACCGCCACCCGCATGCCCGCGAAAAAATGGCGGTCCGTGAAAACGGCCGCGAAGCGGTGACGCATTGGACCGTGCTGGAAGAGTTTGCCGATCGCATGGGACGGCCCGTTGCGACGCTGCTCGAATGCCAACTCGAGACCGGACGCACGCATCAGATCCGCGTGCATCTCGCCCATATCCAGCATCCGCTGATGGGCGACGGCGTTTACGGTCCGCATTTCAAGACCAAGGCCTCGTCGCTCGGCCCGCTCAGCAAGGCCGCGCTTGAGTCGCTCGATCGGCAGGCGCTGCACGCCTATCTGCTGGCGCTTGAACATCCGCGCACTGGCGAGATTCTGGAGTGGCAAGCCGACCTTCCCACCGATCTGGCGGTGCTCCGCGGCCATCTCGCTTTGACAGAATGACGCAGATGCATACAAAAATTTGAACAATTTCAATTTCTTATTCTGCCAACACAGCAACGTGACAGAAAATTCACTTCCATACCGCTCGGTAAAGGGTGTATGTTGCACCTGCGTCAAGTGAGACGCGGAACATCGCAGCCAAGACGGCTTTAACCAAGCGTCTACTGCCTGGCCCGCCGCTATCGGGGGCCTGAACACCTGGAGGGCAAGCACATGGCCCGCACAGCTACACTTCCGGTTCTCAACGGAGAATCCGGCCTCTCGCGTTACCTCGCCGAGATCCGCAAGTTCCCGATGCTGGAACCCCAGCAGGAATACATGTACGCCAAGCGTTGGCGTGAACATGACGATCGCGACGCGGCACATCATCTCGTGACCAGCCATCTCCGGCTCGTTGCCAAGATTGCCATGGGCTATCGCGGCTACGGCCTGCCGATTTCCGAAGTTGTCTCCGAAGGCAACGTCGGCCTGATGCAGGCGGTGAAACGCTTCGAGCCCGAAAAGGGCTTCCGTCTGGCCACCTACGCCATGTGGTGGATCAAGGCGTCGATTCAAGAGTACATCCTGCGCTCGTGGTCGCTCGTTAAAATGGGCACGACCGCGAACCAGAAGAAGCTGTTCTTCAACCTGCGTAAGGCGAAGAGCAAGATTTCGGCCCTGGATGAAGGCGATCTCCGTCCCGACCAGGTTCAGCTCATCGCGTCGCGCCTCGGCGTGACGGAACAGGACGTGATCGACATGAATCGCCGCCTCGGTGGTGATGCGTCGCTCAACGCTCCGATCCGTGACGACGGCGAAGCTGGCGAATGGCAGGACTGGCTGGTCGATAACTCGCCCAACCAGGAAGCCATCCTGGCGGAGCACGAGGAGTTCGATCATCGCCGCCAGGCGCTGACCGGTGCGATCGGTGTCCTCAACCCGCGCGAACGGCGCATCTTCGAGGCACGTCGCCTCGCCGATGAACCGATGACGCTGGAAGACCTCGCGAGCGAGTTCGGCGTGTCGCGCGAGCGCGTCCGTCAGATCGAAGTCCGCGCCTTTGAAAAGGTGCAGACCGCGGTCAAAGGCACGATTGCGAAGGCAGAAGCCGCTGCGCTGGAAGCTGCGCACTGATAAGTGCGGCGGAAAACGAGAACACGAAAGCCGGCGGAAACGCCGGCTTTTTTGTTGTTTAACCTCTCCCCGCATCTTGCGCGGGGAGAGGTTAAGATCCGCGCTTAACTTTACCAATAATCGTTGAACGCATCGGAGATGCTGTCGGGCTCCCAATACACGCTGTCCGACTCGATCGGATCGTCGGCCAACAGCGCACTCGCTTGCGTCTTGTAGTCCGGCGCCACGTAATCCGCCTGCGGCAACCCGTTCCTCACGAGATCCTGATAGTTCTGATAGTTCGCGGCGGTGCCGACAAAGGTGCACATGCACTTCGCAGGATCGGCGAACAGATAGCGCGGGCCGTTGGGCGTCTTGTGGACGACGAAGCGATAGGCCGGCAGCTTGCTCAACGCCATCTTGCCGGCGGCATCGTTGGCGAAGCGCGCCTTGAAGCCCGCGGACTCCATGTCGAAGCCGAGTTTTTGCAGCGACGGCACGCTCGGCGCCTCGCGTGCGATCAGAAGCGAGACATCCAGCAGCGCCAGCACGGCGATGATAGCAAACGCCATCGCGCGCGGACGCACCAGCACAGTCTTCAAACCTGGCATCGTGATCGCATGCATCGTCATCCCCTCGCCTGCGCGCATGAGGTGCCGCGCATCCCGATGGACCGTTGTAGCGGCACAACCGCGCGGTGTCACCGCACCGCGCCGGCACGTCGCCAAGCCGGTTAACGAATTCATGCCGAGAATTCCTCGTCCGTATGGTCCTCCAGCGGCCGGCCATCGGCGTGTTTGTCGAGCGTGTCCCAGTACATGTCCTTGGCCGTAAGGCCGATATCATAGGTGCCGTCCGCTTCGATGATCGGGGTGCAGTGAAGCAGCTCACCGACGCAGCCGCGCCTTCGCCGGCATTTCGCTGACGGGCAGGCCTGATAGGCACCGATCAGGTCGGATATCATGCGGGTCGCCGCCCCGACGCAGGTGGCGTGCACCACGTCGGTGTCTTCCTTCGCCAGGCGATCCTCTTCCGCCCGACGGCGGCGCTTCAGTATTTTCGCATCGGCATGTGAAACGAGCATGTGACCTCTCCTTCGTTGCGATGATGATGTGAGTGAGCTGGATGACGGCCACGCGCCTGCGGCGCCCGCGCATCGGCGCGTGAGTGGCGGTCTCAATGTGCCTCCCGAAATGAGGGAGGCGGAGCGCCGAAAGGCGCAGCTTTCGTAAGTGCCGCGACCTCAATCTTCCGGATCGCCGGAAGAGCAAAGCCGCGGAACGCCTTTCGACGCTCCACCGTGGCGATTCCTGTCTTCAGGACCGTTCTTCCGGGCAAAGGCTGTTGACCCAACCGGGGTCCAGCAGTTTCCTGCCTGTCGCCAGTGCCACGTCCAGCCGCGCTAGCGGCAGACCCCCATAGTGGGGCCGGACGGTGACCCGAAGCCTCCCGAGTGCGTGAGGGAACGTCTCCCTCCCGCCCGCAGGCGCCACATCCCCCTCTCCGCGCCGCCGGCGTCCCGGTGACGCCCCTCACCGAGGGAGGGGATGGATGGGAATATTGTCTAAGTGACGAATTTCGTCAAGGACTATTTTCAAGGTGACGCGATGCCGTTGGTCGAACCGATCAAAACGACGATCAACAACGCAAAAACAACTTGTACCTAACGGTCAAATCTTGTACTGCTTGGTACAAGATGGCGGATGCTGATTGGCCATCAAACGTATCGCCGCTCGATCAAAGCTCCCCTTCTAGCCGTCGCCCCACAGCCCCGACACTTCTCAAGAAGATTGTCATCACAAAAGGAAAAGACATGTCACGACCACCACTTCCTCCCTTCACCCACGAAACTGCGGTCGAGAAGGTTCGCCTAGCCGAAGATGGCTGGAACACGCGCGATGCGGCGAAGGTTGCTCTCGCCTACACGCTTGATACGCGCTGGCGTAACCGGGTCGAGTTCGCCACGAACCGGGACGAGGCGCAGGCCTTTCTGACGCGTAAGTGGAGGAAAGAGCACGAATACCGGCTCATCAAGGAGCTGTGGGCCTTCACCGGAAATCGTATTGCCGTGCGCTATGCTTACGAGTATCGCGATGACAGTGGGCAGTGGTTCCGCGCCTACGGAAATGAAAACTGGCTCTTCGCCGAAGATGGACTGATGTCGAACCGCCACGCCAGTATCAACGAAATGCCGATCACCGAAGTGGAGCGCAAGTTTCACTGGCCTCTTGGCCGCCGTCCGGATGACCATCCTTCATTGAGCGACCTCGGGCTTTGAGTGCAAAGCGCATCCTGACTGATCGCGAAAGCGCTCTGCCGGCTTTGGCAGAAGCATTTCGCGAGCATGGTTTCGAGGGCGCGACTTTGGCCACGCTTTCGAAGGCAACCGGCCTTGGCAAAGGCAGCCTCTACAACTTCTTTCCCGGCGGAAAAGAAGAGATGATGGAAGCTGTCCTTGACAACATTGACCGCTGGTTCGCTGATGCGATTTTTTCGCCGTTGGAAAATGGTGTCGATCCTGTAGCGGCTATCGCGTCCATGTTCGAGGACGTGACGGCCTATTTCCGATCCGGAAGGCGGGTCTGCGTCTTTGGCTGCCTTGGACTCAACTCCGCCGGCGAAGCTTTTTCGGTGAAGGTGAAGGACTACTTCGCTCGCTGGATATCGGCCCTGGCCCATTGCCTCGAAGTCGGGAAGGTCCCGCGAACGGTGGCGCTGGATCTCGCCGAAGAGGCGGTTTCCGGAATACAGGGCGCCATCGTACTGGCACGGGCGCTTGGCGACGACGCGACTTTTCAGCGGATCGTTCAACGCCTGCAATCATCCTTGCTCGACACAATAAGTCGCTACGCCTGAAGCTCTGACCCGCTCGACCTTCGAGCGGTTTACTCTAGCTTATAGCAGGCTGTCGGCGGATTACGCTGCGCTCAACCGCCCTACAGCCAAGCAATCGTCTACAATGGGAACCTCACGAATCAACTCTGAGGCTCCCATGCGCGCACGTCTTCGTACTGCCCTCGTTGCACTCGCTGCCCTCGCCGTGACGGCGACGATCGCCCATGCCGACACCGGCACCATTCGGTTCAAGGTGCTGAAAGGCGGCTGGTTCATCGGTGCGTCCGGCGGCTCGGGCGTGCTGACCTTTCGCGGGCGGCAATATCCGCTGTCGATCGGCGGTGTGAGCGCAGGCCTGGTGTTCGGCGCATCGGAATCGCGGCTGGCCGGACGCGTCAGCAATATCAACCGGCCGTCGGATGTGGCGGGCGTGTATGGCGCGGGCGGTGCCGGGGCGGCGGTCGGCCGTGGTGTCAGCGCCATCGTGCTCACCAATGAGAAAGGCGCGGTGCTGGAGTTGAGCGGACGGCAGACCGGGCTGATGGTGAATGCGGATTTGTCGGGATTGGCGATCTCGCTGAAGTAAAGCGCGGTGCTTCTCCCTCCCCCAAGCCGCGAAGCGGCGCAGCGG
>JAEXYA010000065.1 GCA_023451825.1 Pseudomonadota bacterium | reverse complement strand
CTGTTGAACTACAGCCCCGCCAGCGCCTTCAGCCGCTTCACCATCACCGAATCCGCATCCGCCAGCGGTGCGATCGCCGTGAAATGATTGGCGCTAGGAACCGTGTCGTAGCGCGTCGGGATCGCCTTGCCCCAGGCATCCACGATGCTGCGGCTCTGGCGGAAATACTCCGCACTTTCCTCATCGCCAACGACCGCATCGAGGCTGCCATGGCTCGGCACCGGCCCGAATAGCGGGCTCACTGCCCGCGCGCTGGCATCATCCATCCGCAGCGCCTTGTTGATCGAGGTCGGCACCAAAGGCGACAGATCGAACAGGCCGGAAATGGCGTAAGCGGCCCTCACCGTGTCCTGCGGCAATGCAGGATCGAGCGCCTGCCAGTCCGTCGCCAGCATGCAGGCGGCGAGATGGCCACCGGCGGAATGGCCGGAGACCACCAGCGGCCGGCCAAGCTTTGCGAGTTCACGCACCGCCGCGCGCATCTGCGTGACGATATCGGCGACGGCGACCTGCGGGCACAGATCGTAGCTCGGCATGGCGACGCTGATGCCGTGATGGGTCAAACCGCGTGAAAGATGGCTGAAGAAGGAGGCATCGAGCGCCTGCCAGTAGCCGCCATGGATGAAGACGACGATCGGGCTGTGATCGCCGACCGCGTAATAGTCGATCTTGTTGCGCTCGCCTGAACCATAGGAAATGACGCGGGGCGCGCTGCCCTGCTCCCGATAGGCTTTGGCATCACGGGCCCAGCCGGCAATCAGCTCACCGCTCTGCGGCACGCGGGCGCGGTTGTTGTATTCCGCTTCGAGATCAATTGCAGTCATGGCGCCTTGGCAGCTTTTTGCCCGGCCTTCTGCGCCGAGCCTTTGGTCTTCGCGAGCAGACGCATCAGTTCACGCACATCCTTGGGCGTGAGGTCGGTGAAAATCTCCGAGATCCAGGTCTCATGCTCTTCCGCCATGCGGCGAAATTCGGCGCGGCCGAGCTTTGTCAGCCGGATCACCTGGACGCGGCGGTCGGTCTCCGAGGTGCGGCGGTCTACGTGGCCGGATTCGACCAGGCGCTCGACCAGGCCTGTCACATTGCCGTTCGACACCATCATGCGCTTGGAGACGTCCGACAGGGTCATGCCGTCCGGCACCTTGTCGAGCTGCGCCATCAGGTCGAAGCGCGGCAGCGTGACATCGAAGCGTTCGCGCAGGCGGCTGCGCACCTCGCCCTCGATCAGGGTGGTGCAGGTCAGAAGCCGGAGCCAGAGCCGCAGCTCGTCGCCGTGATCTTCGGGAAGTTCGACAGCCTTGGTCTCGGAGTCGAGAATCATGATGCAATCTTACCAGTCCGGTCGCCCGATGGCGGTTATCGCCACCGTCCATCCACAAACGTCATGCTGCAACTGCGATCTTTTGACCTTCAAGCAATTTTCACACAATCGCAAGCCAAAACGCCGCAGGACCGCTAATCCTTGATTTCGAATAATTCTTTAAGCTTCAAGTAAATTGGCCTGCCCCTTGCATAGTCCCTTTCACGACGTTCTTGGCGTTCATGCGCCCAAAGACTGAGCGACTTTGCTTGCGGCGGAAGCCGCGCTCAGCTTAAGCTGCGGGCAAAAGAACACAACTTGATTGGGTTGATGCGTTTATTCGGCCGCGTTTTGCAGCCGATCGGAGGGAGACACAGATGAAGAAGCATCTCAAACTGGCAGCCTTTGCCGCATTGATGAGCGCGACCACGGCCATGCCGGCGTTCGCGCAAGAGAAGATCAAGGTCGGCGTGATCGTGTCGCTGTCGGGCGCCGGCGCCGTGCTCGGCCAGCAGGCGCGCGACGGCTTCAACCTCGCCGTCAAGGATCTCGGCGGCAAGATGGGCGGCAAGGATGTCGAGGTCATCGTCGTCGATGACGAATTGAAGCCCGACGTCGCCGTCACCAAGGTCAAGGGCCTGCTCGAGCGCGACAAGGTCGACTTCGTGGTCGGCCCGATCTTCTCCAACATCCTGCAGGCGATCCACAAGCCGGTCACCGAGAACAAGACGTTTCTGATCTCTCCGAATGCCGGCCCGTCCTCCTATGCGGGCAAGGAGTGCAATCCGTATTTCTATGTGACGTCGTATCAGAACGACCAGATCCACCAGATCCTCGGCAACGTCGCGCAGAAGCGCGGCTACAAGAAAATCTATCTGATCACGCCGAACTATCAGGCGGGCAAGGATTTTGTCGCCGGCGTCAAGATGGACTTCAAGGGCGACATCATCGAAGAGAGCTACATGCCACTCGGCACGCTCGACTTCCAGGCCGAGCTCTCGAAGATCGCATCGATGAAGCCCGATGCCGTGCTCACTTTCATGCCGGGCGGCATGGGCGTAAACCTCGTCAAGCAGTACAAGCAGGCCGGCCTGCTCGACCGCATCCCGTTCCTCTCCACCTTCACCGTGGATGAATCGACGCTGCCGGCGCAGCAGGATGCGGCGCTCGGCATGTTCGGTGGCTCCAACTGGGCACCGAACCTCGACAACGCCGCAAACAAGAAGTTCGTGGCGGAATATGAGAAGGCCTATAACAGCGTGCCGGCGACTTATGCCTTCCAGGCCTATGACGCAGCACTGCTGATCAACAGCGCGGTGGCGTCGTTGAAGGGCGATCTGTCCGACAAGACCAAGGTGGCCGCGGCGCTGAAGAAGGCCGACTTCGCCTCGATCCGCGGCAGCTTCAAGTTCAGCAACAATGGCTATCCGATCCAGGACTTCTATTTGACCAAGGTCGCCAAGCGCGCCGACGGCAAGTTCCAGACCGAGATCGCGGAGAAGGTGTTTACGAACTACGCCGACCGCTATGCGAAGGACTGCGCAGCGCAGTGATCTCTCGTCGTCCCGGCGGACGCCGGGACCCATAGCCTCCGACGACGTGGTTGAAACGCTGAGTTACGACGATGGCGTTTTAATTATTGCTTCGGAGGGTATGGGTCCCGGCGTTCGCCGGGACGACACACTTCGGCAATGCCTCGAACCGTAAGTATCGCTCGAAATGACCATCACCCTCGCCCTCGTCCAGGTGCTCAACGGCCTGCAGTTCGGGCTGATCCTGTTCCTGATCGCCGCCGGCCTGACGCTGGTGTTTGGCGTGATGGATTTCATCAATCTCGCCCATGGCGTGCAGTACATGGTCGGCGCCTATTTCGTCGCCGCCTTCACCGCCATGACCGGCAGCTTCTTCACCGGCCTCGCGCTGGCGCTGCCCGCCGCGCTGGTCTTCGGCCTGGTGCTGGAGCTTCTGATCTTCCGGCACCTCTATGATCGCGACCATCTCGATCAGGTGCTGGCCACCTTCGGCGTCATCATCTTCCTCAACCAGGCCGTCAAATATGTCTGGGGTGCCGCGCCGCTCAATGTGCCGATCCCCGATGCCCTGTCCGGCGCCGTCGAGATCACCGACGGCCTGCTCTATCCTGTGTGGCGCCTCGTCATCATCGCCGTCGGCATTCTCGTCGGCATCGCGCTCTATGTGGTCGTCAACCGCACCAAGCTCGGCATGCTGATCCGCGCCGGCGCCAGCAATGCGGCCATGGTCTCCGCGCTCGGCATCAATATCCGCCTGCTCTTCACCATCGTGTTCGGTGTCGGCGCCATGCTGGCCGGCTTTGCCGGGGCCATGATCGCGCCGATCCTGTCCGTGGAGCCCGGCATGGGCGACAATGTGCTGATCCTCGCTTTCGTGGTCATCGTGATCGGCGGCATCGGCTCGATCCGCGGCGCCTTCATCGCAGCGCTGCTGATCGGCCTCGTCGATACGCTCGGGCGTTTCTTTGCGCCGGTGCTACTGCGCGCGCTGCTCGATCCCTCCGCGGCGAGCCAGACCGGCCGCGCGGTGGCGCCGATGCTGATCTATATCCTGATGGCTGCCGTGCTGTTCTTCCGGCCCTCCGGCCTGTTCCCGGCCAAGAAGTAACGGGAGCCAATCCATGAACAATCTCGTCGATCTCGACGCCGCCCCGGCCCTCGCCGCGCCGCCCCGCATGGGCCGTGCGCTGATCCTGCCGGTGCTGATCTTCGCCGCTTTCGCCGCCGTGCCACTGGCGCTGCTGTTGGGACCGCAGAGCTATGTGTTGGCCGTCGTCACCCGCATCATGATCCTCGCCCTCGGCGCCATGTCGCTCGATCTGTTGATCGGCTATGGCGCGATGATCTCCTTCGGCCATGCCGCGTTCATCGGCCTCGGCGCCTATAGCGTTGCGATCCTGGCGAGCCATGGCATCACCGATGGTTTCGTCCAGCTCGCAGCGGTGATCGCCACGTCGGTCATCTTCGCACTGGTCACCGGCGCGATCTCGCTGCGGACCAAGGGCGTCTATTTCATCATGATCACGCTGGCCTTCGGCCAGATGTTGTTCTTCCTCACCACATCACTCGCGGCCTATGGCGGCGACGACGGCCTCACGCTTGCCGCACGCAGCACGTTTTTCGGCTCAAGATTCCTGAAGAACGATCTGGCGATGTATTATGTCGCCTTCGGCACGTTGCTCGGCGCCTACATCCTGCTGCGCGCCGTGGTCGCCTCGCGCTTCGGCCGCGTGCTGCGCGGCATCCGCGAGAATCCGGTGCGCATGGAAGCGATCGGCTTTGCCCCCTATCGCTATCAGCTCACGGCCTATGTGATTGCCGGCCTGATTGCCGGCATCTCGGGCTTCCTGCTCGCCAACCAGACCGAATTCGTCAGCCCCGCTTACACCGCCTGGCAGCGCTCCGGCGAACTGATTTTTGTGCTCGTGCTTGGCGGGCTCGGCTCGCTGCATGGCGCGATCCTCGGCGCTGCGGTCTTCACGCTGCTGGCCGATATCCTGTCGCATTACACCGAACACTGGGCGATGATTTTTGGCCCGATCCTCATCTTGATCGTGCTGTTCGTCCGCGGCGGCATCAACGGCCTGTTCGGAGGCAAGCCATGAGCACCGCCCTCCTGCAGCTGCAGAATCTCACCAAGAATTACGGCGCGCTCCGCGTGACCGATGACGTCACCTTCGACGTCATGCCCGGCGAACTTCACGCCATCATCGGCCCCAACGGCGCCGGCAAGACCACGCTGATCCACCAGATTTCGGGCCATGCGAAGCCAGACTCAGGCCGCATCATCTTCGACGGCGAGGACATGGTGCCACTGCCGATGGCGGCGCGTGCGCAACGTGGCCTCGTGCGCTCGTTCCAGATCACCTCGATCCTGCCGCGCTTCTCCGCGCTGGAGAATGTGGCGCTGGCCGCGCAAGCGCGCGATGGATCGAGCTTCCGCTTTCTCGGCAATGCCGCCGCCGAGCGCGCGCTCAACGACACCGCCATGGGCCTGCTGACGCGCTTCGGCCTCGGCGCCCGCGCACGCGTGCCGGCCGGGCAGATGTCCCATGGCGAAAAACGCCAACTCGAAATCGCCATCGCGCTGGCGGCAAAGCCAAAGCTGCTGCTGCTGGATGAGCCGCTGGCCGGCACCAGCCATGATGAATCGCAACGGCTGATCAACATTTTGCAGGAGCTGCGCAAGGAGCTGCCGATCATCCTGATCGAACACGACATGGATGCGGTGTTCGCGCTGGCCGATCGCGTCTCGGTGCTGGTCTATGGCCGCATCATCGCCTGCGGCACCCCGCAGGACATCCGCGACAATGCCGAAGTGCGCGCCGCCTATCTCGGCGAGGAGGCCGCCTGATGCTCGCCGTTTCCAACCTGCAGGCCGCCTACGGCGCGGCCAAAGTACTGTTCGATATCTCGCTGCATATCAATGCCGGCGAGGTCGTGACCCTGCTCGGCCGCAACGGCATGGGCAAGACCACCACCATCAACGCCATCATGGGGCTGCTGCATCCGAGCGGCGGCAGCATCACTTTCGATAACAAGCCGATGGCCGGGCAGCCCTCCTATCGCATCGCGCAGGCCGGCATTGGCCTCGTCCCCGAAGGGCGACAGATTTTTCCGACGCTGACGGTGGAGGAAAACCTGATCGCGACGGCTGCCGTGCGGCATCCGCCGGCGCGCTGGACGCTCGACAAGATCTATGAGCTGTTTCCACGGCTGAAGGAGCGCCGCAGCAATCTCGGCACGCAGCTTTCGGGCGGAGAGCAGCAGATGCTCGCCGTCGGCCGCGCGCTGATGACCAATCCAAAGCTGCTCATTCTCGATGAAGCGACCGAAGGTCTTGCGCCGCTGATCCGGCTCGAGATCTGGAATTGCCTGAAGAAGCTCAAGGCGGAAAAGCAGTCCATTCTGGTGATCGACAAGAATGTCGATGCGCTGGCGGCTTTCGCGGATCGCCATGTGGTGATCGAAAAGGGCCGCGTCGTGTGGACGGGAACGTCCGAGCAATTGAGGAGCGATCCCACCGTGAAGGATCGGTTCCTGCATGTTTGAGAATAGTAACCGTCATTGCGAGGAGCCCTTGCGACGAAGCAATCCAGTCTTGTCTTGCGGCTTCTGGATTGCTTCGCTGCGCTCGCAATGACGGGTCATCATTCTGCGTATTACGAAAGGAAACAAGCATGACCAAATCCGAATCCGCCGGCATCACCCGTGCCAATGAAGGCATGCAGGGCATCAGCTGGAGCATCCTCGGCCAGACCTATGTGCCGAAGAACGTCACCGAGGATTCGTTCTCGTGGCACGCCACCTTCCCGCCCGGCACTTTCGTGCCGCCGCATATCCATCCGGACCAGGACGAATATCTTTACATCCTCGAAGGCAAGCTCGATTTCTTCCTCGACGGCAATGAGACCTCGGCAACGCCGGGCGACCTCGTGCGTCTCGCCCGCGGCATTCCGCACGGGATCTTCAACAAGTCGGATCAGAATGCAAAAGTGCTGTTCTGGGTGTCGCCGTCGCGCCGGCTCTATGACCTGTTCTGGGCGATCCACAACATGAAGGAACAGAAACCCGAGGACGTGGTGGCGCTGGCTGCCGAATACAACATCCACTTCCTGCCGCCGCCTCCGGGGGCTTAATTCAAGCGAAGGCGGAAGTGATCTCCCTCCCCGGAGCGAAGCGAATGGGGAGGGTCCGCCGATAGGCGGGGGTGGGGTCTATCCCCACGTGACGTCGGAGTTTGGGGAGACACCCCACCCGTCTCGAAGCTCGCTGAACGCTCGCTTCGATCCACCCTCCCCGCTGCGCGGCTGCGCCGCTTGGGGGAGGGAAAAGATCAGCCGTTCACCACTTGCAATCCCGGCTGCGCACCGAACCCTGCCTTATGCGCATAGCCCTTCACGATCGCCTCGCGCTGGGCGTAGCTGAGCACGTTCTCGACATTGTCAAACCCATCCGGCGCGATCTGCTCCACGGCATCGATGACGCCTTCCGGGCCGCCACGGCGATTGGCGCGCACGATCTCCGCGGTCATCGGCAGGCGCTTGCGCTCATAGGCCATCAGCGCCTGGCGCGGATGCTCCGCATGGGCCAGGGCATCCGCCAGCGCGCGGGCGTCGAGGATCGCCTGCGAGGCGCCGTTGGAGCCCACCGGATACATCGGATGGGCGGCGTCGCCGAGCAGCGTGACGCGGCCGCTGGTCCAGAACGGCAAGGGATCGCGGTCACAGCAGGGATATTCCCAGAATTCAGGCGTCGCGGTGATGAGTGCTGGCACATCGATATGCGGCACCTTGAAACGCGCCACATGGGGCATCAGCTCCTCGCGCTTGCCGGCGCGCGACCAGTCCTCACGCCGTGGCGGCAATGAGCCGCCCTCGCCGGTCTTCACCAGCACGGCCCAATTGGTGAGACGACTGCTCGGCGACTCGCCCTCAGCAATCGGATAGACCACGACCTTCGCATGCAGTCCGCCGGCCACGATCATCGAATTGCCGGTGAGGAAGGTCGGCCAGTCGCGCGCGCCGCGCCACAGCATCAACCCGTTCCAGATCGGACCGCCTTCGTTCGGGAATAGCGTGTTGCGCACCTTGGAGTGAATGCCGTCGGCGCCGATCAGGATGTCGCCGCGTGCCGTCTTCGCATGATTGTTGTTGCGGTCGAAGAAGTAAGCAGTGACGCCGCCTTCGTCCTGGGTGAAGGAGCCGAGCTTGCAGCCGGTGTGGATCGCTTCAAGGCCGAGCCGTTCTTCCACCGCCTTGTGGATCACGCTCTGCAGGCGCCCACGATGGATGGAGAATTGCGGCACGTCAAAACCCGCGCCATAGCCGCGCTTCTCGCGCCAGACTTCCTGGCCGTGCCGGTTGAGATAATGCAGCTCGTCGGTGCGGATGGCGATGGCGTCGAGCCTGTCGAGCAAACCGAGGCCGGTGAGTTCGCGGATCGCGTGCGTCAGCGTGTTGATGCCGACGCCGAGCTCGCGGATCGTGTCCGCCTGCTCATACAGCTCGCAATCGATGCCGCGGGCCCGCAGCATCAGTGCCGTGGTCAAACCGCCAATGCCGCCACCGACAATGATCGCTTTCATCCGCCCTACTCCGCTTGACGCAACGCCTTTGTTTTATTCTCTAAGGTGACATGCTCAGCTATTCAGCAGCAAGCGACTTTGCCGCTTCGGCGCGCATTTCCGCGCGGGTTTTCGGCTTAGCCTTAATTTTCAGGTCGTCGAAATCCTGCTTGTCGCGCACGCTGTTGCGGAAGATCTGGTCCTTGCCGGGCATATATTGCGGCGGCGCGTAAGCATCCTTGGCGCCATACCAGGCCGCAGCCTTGATGGTGAAGCTGGGGTCCGTCAGATGCGGACGCCCAAGCGCCACAAGATCAGCACGACCGGCGGCCAAAATCGTATTCACCTGATCGGCCGTGGTGATGTTGCCGACGCACATGGTGGCGACATGGGCCTCGTTACGCACCTGATCCGAATATGGCGTCTGGAACATGCGGCCATAGATCGGGCGCGATTCCTTCACCGTCTGGCCGGTGGAGATGTCGGCGAGATCGACGCCGGCTTCCGCAAAGGCGCGCGCGAAGGCGACGGCATCATCGCCGGTGGTGCCGCCTTCGGCCCAGTCGGTCGCCGAAATACGCACCGACATCGGCTTGTGCTTCGGCCATGCCGCACGCATCGCCGCGAACACTTCGAGCGGGAAGCGCAGGCGGTTCTCCAGCGAGCCGCCATAGTCATCGCTGCGGTTATTGGTGAGCGGCGACAGGAAGCTGGCGAGCAGATAGCCGTGGGCGGTGTGCATCTCCAGCATGTCGAAGCCGGCGCGGTCACCACGCAACGTCGCATCGACGAATTCCTGCTTGATGCGATCCATGCCGGCGCGGTCGAGTTCGGCCGGCACCTGGCTGTCCGGGAAATATGGCAACGGCGATGCGGAGACGATGTCCCATGCGCCGTCCTTGAGCGGGCGATCCATGCCCTCCCACATCAGCTTGCTGGCGCCCTTGCGCCCGGCATGACCGAGCTGCAGGCAGATCTTGGCGGCCGAGTTGCCGTGAACAAAATCGACAATGCGCTTCCACTGCGCTTCCTGTTCGTCGGTCCAGATGCCGGCGCAGCCGGGGGTGATGCGCGCATCCTTAGCCACACACACCATCTCGGTGAAGACGAGCCCGGCGCCGCCCATGGCACGGGCGCCGTAATGCACGAGATGGAAATCGGTGGGCACGCCCTCTTCCGCCGAATACATGCACATCGGCGAGACGACGGCGCGGTTCGCCAGCACCATGTCGCGCAGCTTGAACGGCTGGAACATGGGCACTTCGGGCTTCTCGACATCGACGTCAAACCCTTGCGCCTTCACCTGCTTTGCAAAAGCCTGATCCGCGAGTTTGACGAAGCCGGGCGCGCGCAAGATGAGATTGTCATAGGTGATCGCTTTCGAGCGCGTCATCACGCCGAAGGCGAATTGCACGGGGTCGAAATCCCAGAAGCGATCGACGTGTTCGAACCAGACCAGCGAGACGTCGGCCGAATGCTGGATCTTCTCGGTCTCCTCGCGACGGCCATGCTCATAGTCATGCAGCGCAGCTTCGACCGTCGGCGCCTTGGCCATGGACTCATAGAGCGCAATGGCATCTTCCATGGCCAGCTTGGTGCCGGAGCCGATGGAGAAATGCGCGGTCGCCTTGGCGTCGCCGAGCAACACCATATTGTCCTTGACCCAGCGCTTGTTGCGGATCATGGGGAAATTGCGCCACATGGAGCGATTGATCAGCAGCTTATGCTCGCCGAGGAAATCCTTGAAGATCGCGTGCATGCGATCGGCGGACTCCTGCTCGCCAAGCCCTTCGAGGCCGGCGCGCTTGAAGGTCTCGGGATCGGTCTCGAAAATCCAGGTCGAGCGGCCCGCTTCATACTGATAGGCATGCGCGATGAACGGACCCCACTCGGTTTCCTGGAACAAGAAGGTGAAGGCATCCAGCGGCTTCGTGGAGCCCATCCAGGTGAACTTGTTGGAGCGCAGGTCCACTTCGGGCGAGAAGTGCTCGATATATTTGTTGCGGAAATGGCTGTTGATGCCGTCAGCGAGAATGATCAGGTCGGCATCCGCGAAGCGCGCTTCGTCGGTGATATCGACTTCGAACATCAGATGCACGCCGAGTTCGCGGGCGCGCTCCTGCAGGATCAGCAGTAGCGTCCGGCGCGAGCAGCCGCAAAAACCGTTGCCGCCGACGCGGTGCACGGTGCCACGGAAATGCACGGCGATGTCGTCCCAGTAAGCGAATTCCTGGGTGATGCGCTGATAGCTTGGCTGGTCGTATTTCTCGAAATTGTCGAGGGTGGCATCGGAGAAGACGACGCCGAAACCGAAGGTGTCATCGCGCCGATTGCGCTCATAGACCGTGATCTCGGCCTGGGGCCGCTGCTTCTTGAGCAGGATTGCCGAATAGAGGCCCGCCGGCCCACCACCGATAATCGCGATCTTCATGTCTGCCTCCGCAGTCGGAACCTGATGGAAGATATTTTAGGCCTAAAGTAATTTCTGGCAAGCCTGAACGAATGGCAATTTATGGGCTTTGATGCACATCAATAGGTCAGTGGGGCGGCGCGCCTGTCCATCCCGTCATTGCGAGCGCAGCGAAGCAATCCAGTTCTTTTCCTGCTTGCGGCTCTGGATTGCTTCGTCGCTGCGCTCCTCGCAACGACGACCGAGGGGACCTCAATTCCCCTCGAATACCGGCTTCTGCTTGTTCGCGAACGCATGATACGCGCGCGAAAAGTCTTCCGTGGTCATGCACAGCGCCTGTGCCACGGCCTCCGCCTCGATGGCTTCCTCGATGGACATCGCCCATTCCATCGACAGCATGCGCTTGGTCATGGTGTTGGCATAGGTCGGGCCTTCGGAGATGGATTTTGCCAGCGCCTGCGCATCGGCAAGCACGGTATCCGGCGCCACGATGCGGCTGAAGAAGCCCCAGCGCTCGCCCTCCTCCGCACTCATGAAGCGGCCGGTATAGAGCAGCTCCGAGGCACGCGCCTGGCCAATGATGCGCGGCAGGATCGCGCAGGCACCCATGTCGCAGCCGGCAAGGCCGACCTTGTTGAACAGGAAGCCGACCTTGGCGCCCGTGGCAGCGAGGCGCATGTCGGACGCCATCGCCATGATCGCGCCCGCACCGGCGCAGATGCCTTCCACGGCGGCGATGATCGGCTGCGGGCAGGCGCGCATCGCCTTGACGAGATCGCCGGTCATGCGCGTGAAGGCGGTGAGATCGCGCGTGTTCATCTCGATCAGCGGGCCGATGATCTCGAACACGTCGCCGCCCGACGAGAAGTTGCCGCCGGCGCCGGTGACGACAATGGTGGTGACCTGATCGTCGAAAGCGCAAGCGCGGAAGAAATCGGTGAGTTCGCGGTAGCTCTGGAAGGTGAGCGGATTCTTCTTGTCCGGGCGGTTCAGCGTCACCGTGGCGACGCGGCCGTCGACCTTGAGCAAGAAATGCTCGGGCTTGTAGTCCGCGAGCGGCAGCGTGACGGGATTGGCGATCTTGTTCTTCACGAGTGCGGTCATGTCGTCTCCCTGAATGCGTCTTCGATTTTGTTTTGGAGAGCCTACACCTCGCCTCCGGCGACGGCGATGCTCTGTCCGGTGATGGAACCCGCGCCCGCACCACATAGCCACAAGACGGCGTCTGCGACTTCTTCGGGTTTGACCAGACGGCCTTGCGGATTGTGCTTGGCGAGTTCGGCAATGGCCTGCTCGCGCGTGCGGCCGGTCTTGCTCATGATGTTGTCGATGGAGCCTTCGAGCAGATCGGTCTCGGTGAAGCCGGGACACACCGCATTCACCGTGACATTCTTGGTCGCGACTTCCAGTGCCAGCGAGCGCACGAGGCCGACAACGGCGTGCTTCGCCGCGACATAGGCGCTGACATAGCCGTAGCCCTTGAGGCCGGCGGTGGACGCCACAGCGACGATCCGACCGCTCTTGCGCGCGACCATATCCGGCAGCACGGCGTGGACCGCATGCACCACGCCCATGAAATTCACATCCATCATGCGCTGGAACAGCGCAGCATCGGATTTGAGGAATGGAGCTGACTCGGCGGCGCCGGCATTGGCAACGAGGATGTCGATGGGCTGGCGCTTCGCGGCTTCGGCGATCGCCGCGTGCATCACGGCCTGATCGGAGACGTCGGCAGACAAAGCATGATGCGCATCGCCTGCGGCGACCACCTCGTCCAGCACAGCGCGATTGCGGCCCATGATGGTGACAGTCGCGCCGGCCTTCACCAGCGACGCCGCGATGGCGCGGCCGATGCCGCGGCCGCCGCCGGTCACCAGAGCGTGGGAGGAACGGGACAATCCGGACATGACAGACCTTCCAGCTTGGATGCGCCAGCCGGATATATTTTAAACTTCAAGCTTTTGCAAGAAAGCGACTTGCCGCCTTATGCGGCAGGTGTCAGTTGCCGCGCCGCAATGTGTCCGACGGGCTTTCACCGAACCGCGCGCGATAGGCGCTGGCCATGCGGCTTGGATGGGTGAAACCGAGATCGAAGGCGATATCGATCACCCGCTCGCAGGGCTGCGCCGCGCGCAGACGCGCATGCAGATGCGCGAGGCGGATATCCTGCAGCATCTGCGAAATGGAGGTGCCGAAGTGCCGTTGAAAGCCCAGTTGCAATGAGCGGATGCCGATCCCGGCCGCGCGCGCCATGCGCTCCAGATCGAGCGGCTCCGCCGCATGCGCTTCGAGATAATGCCGCGCCTTACGCAGCACGCCCGGCAATGCCTCGGGACGGCGATCAGCCTGCGCGATAGCGTTGCTAAAACTGTGGCGCTGGCCGGTGAGCAGCAGGCTCAGAGCGGCTTCGCGCAGCATGGCTGTGAGCATGGGGGAGAACGCCTGCCCCGGCCCGGCATGTTCGGCGAGATCGACTAGGTAGTCCAGTTGCGCTCGCAGCGCACGACCGAACGGCGTCGTCAGATCGACCTCGGGATCGAATTCGATCACGCCATCGGCACGCTCCGACAGAGCTGCGGCGCGCTGTTCGACGATGCGGCGCTCCATCAACAGGATGAGTTGTGCGCAATCGTCCTGCCACATCATCCGCGTCGGCATGGTCGGCGACAGCAGCGAGGCCGCCCGCTCTGCGCTGGCAGCGACCGTCCGTCCGCCCGTGCTGACGCGCGCATGGCCGCGCAATGGCACCTGCAACAGAAAGAAGCGATCGAGGCAGCCGGGATCGATGCTGACAGAACCGCCATAGGAGACATAGTTGATCGAGAACTCACCGAAATCGGCGCTGTTGTGGAGCGCGTGGAAACCGGGATCGCTGCGCCCTGTCGGTGCCAGCCCATGCGGGCAGAAGATACGGCCGATTTCGTCGGCGGCCTCGTCGACATCCCTGGTGCAGACGCGGGAGAACGCGGCAAGCCGCGCTGGCGCCGCGCCGTCGCTCACTGAGACCGTTCCACCCACCAGCATGGTTCGTACCTGCGTTGTCGGGATTGATACTAGTCAACACGGCGACCGCCGAACAAGCGGCCCTGACGCCGGAATTTTTGCCGCTCTGCACAACGAATGCGCATGTGCATCGCAGCGCACGCGTCACAACCTCTCGAATAATTTCGTCAACCGGACAGCGATTTCGTTCAACGGCTAGCGGAAGACCCGCGGCCAGCGCAGCATCCGCACCAGCACAACGATGGAGGATCGACAAATGGCGGCACTCGAAAAGGGCATCACCGAAAACGGCACCGGTTATGGCGGCACGACCTGGAATATCCTGGGCCAGGTCTATTTCCCGAAAGCCGTGACCGACTCCACTTTTGCTTTCGAGACCAATAGCGAACCCGGTCAGTTCGTGCCCGTGCACATCCACCCGACCCAGGAAGAATTTATCCTGGTGCAGGAAGGCACGCTCGATCTGAAGCTCGATGGCAAATGGGTCAAAGCCCATGCCGGCGATCTCGTCCGCATGCCGCGCGGCATCCCGCATGGCTATTTCAATAAATCCGACAAGCCGTGCCGCGCACTGTTCTGGGTCTCGCCGGCCGCGAAGCTCGAAGCGCTGTTCAAGAAGCTCGATAATCTCACCGATGTTGCCGAGATCGTGCGCATTTCAGCCGAGCACGAGGTCGACTTCCTGCCGCCGGAAGCCAACGACTAAAGCTCCGTCGTCATTGCGAGGAGCGCAGCGACGAAGCAATCCAGAGCCGCGTGAAGAAAGACTGGATTGCTTCGCTGCGCTCGCAATGACAGCCAAGCCCCATCATCGCCGATCCATCGCACAAGCATGTGTTTGCGCGAACGGGATCGTGCGCCCCGAATGCACAACAGGAGACACGGCCATGGTCATGCAAAAGAACGTCTGCGTCATCGGTGCCGGAATTGCCGGCCTCGCCGCCGCCAAGGCCTTCAAGGGCCACGGCCATCGCGTCACCATTCTGGAGCGCAGCGGCGATCTCGGCGGCGTCTGGGAGCCGGCCCGCTCCTATCCGGAGGTGCAGACCCAGAGCCCCAAGGAGCTCTATCGGTTCACCGACAAGCCGATGCCGGACAGCTATCCGGAATGGCCAAAGGGGCCGCAGGTCCATGCCTATCTCGCGGACTATGCAAACGATTACGACCTGCGGCCGCTGATGCAGTTCAACACCACGGTCACCGCCGTAGCGCGCCGCGCCGATGGCCAGCCCGGCTGGACGGTCGCGACGCGCGATGCGGCCGGGCACGACACGACCACCGACTATGATTTCGTCGCGGTCTGCACCGGCCAGTTCAACGAGCGCAAGGCGTTGCACCATTACGGCGAGGACGGCTTCAAGGCGGCCGGCGGCGTGATCCTGCATTCGGCGGAGCACACCGATCCGTCACGCGTGAGGGGCAAGAAGGTCGTGGTGCTCGGCGGCTCGAAATCGGCCACCGACATCGCCGTGCATTCGGTGAAGGCAGGCGCCAGCGCCGTCACCTTCGTCTATCGCGAGCCGGTGTGGCGCATCCCCTATTTCGTCGGCGGGCTGATCAACTTCAAGCGCATCCTCTATATCCGCGCGCAGGAAGAGATGTTTCCGGGCTGGGGCCTGAGCACGCTCTCGCGCATCAAGCATGCGATCGCAAAGCCGTTCGTCTGGGCGCATTGGCGTGGGCTGGAAAGCTTGCTGAAGATCCAGTTGAAGCTGAACAAATGCGACATGGTGCCGGAAACACGTTTCGAGGATGGCGTGAATTGCTCGGTGCCCATCGCGACGCCGGGCTTCTTCCCGATGGTCGCCGATGGCCGCATCACCGCGATCCGCGGCACCTTCGATCACTATGATGGCAGGACCATCGTGATGGCCGGCGGTCAGCGCGTCGATGCCGATATCGCCGTCCTCGCCATCGGCTTCAAACTCGACGTGCCGTTCCTGCCGCAGGCTTTTCGCGAGAAGCTGATCCAGCCGGACGGGCAGTACCGACTCTATCGCGTGATTGCGAATCCAGACCTGCCGGAAATGGGATTTGTCGGTTTCAATTCCAGCTTCTGCTCGGTGCTGACGGCAGAGATGGCCGCCAACTGGCTGGTGCGTTACGCGGATGGCAGACTGGCGAAGCAGCCGACGGCCTCCGACATGCAGGCCAACATGGACATGATGCTGCGCTTCAAGCGAACGGAACGGCCAGCGGCGGGTGTTTATGGTGGGCTATGCGTGGCGCCGTATCACTTCAAGCATTTCGATGAACTGCTCGATGACATGGGGGCGACGGTGACGCGACGTGGCGCATTGGCGGAGAAATTTTCGCCGCCGGATGCGGATGCCTATGCACGGTTTCTGGCATCGGCACCGCAGTATAAGGCAGAGGCAGCCGTTGCGCCTATCGGAAAGCTGGAAGCTGTAGTCGCCTGAACTGTAGGGTGGGCAAAGCGCTGCGTGCCCACCATCACCAGCCTTGCACTTGAGGGTGGGCACGCTACGCTTTGCCCACCCTACAGGCTTATGTGTTCGTTGCCTGCGCCGACTTGATCAGATCGCGCCCGATCACGACCTTCTGCACTTCCGTCGCGCCCTCATAGATGCGCAGCGCACGGATCTCGCGATAGAGCTCCTCGACCTTCACGCCCGACTGCACGCCTAGGCCGCCAAAAATCTGCACGGCGCGATCGATCACGCTCTGCGCGGCTTCGGTCGCATACATCTTGGCCATGGCGGCTTCGCGCGTCACGCGCGGCACGCCCTGATCCTTGGTCCAGGCCGAGCGATAAACCAAAAGCGCCGAGGCATCGATGGACGTCGCCATTTCCGCGAGGCCGGCCTGAGTGAGCTGCAGGTCGCCCAGCGTATGGCCGAACATTTTTCGCGTGACGGAGCGATGCAGGCCTTCATCCAGCGCGCGACGGCCGAGGCCGAGCGCAGCGGCACCGACTGTGGAGCGGAACACATCGAGCGTCGCCATGGCGACTTTGAAACCCTCGCCGTCCTTGCCGATGCGGTTCTTCACCGGCACGCGGCAATCGGTGAATTTCAGCGTCGCCAGCGGATGCGGCGCGATGACGTCGATGCGGCCGTCGATGGTGAAGCCGGGCGTATCGGCATCGATGACGAAAGCGCTGATGCCGCGGGCACCCGCCTCGCCTGTGCGAACGAAGACGACATACTGATCGGCAATGCCGCCATTGGAGATCCAGGTCTTCAGGCCGTTGATGCGCACATGGTCGGGACCATCCGGCACCGCCGTCGTGCTCATCGCCGCAACGTCCGAGCCAGCATCGGGCTCCGACAATGCGAAGGCGGCGATCGCCTCACCCTTCGCCACGCGCGGCAGATAGCGCGCCTTGATCTCGTCCGAGCCATAGAGCGTGATCGGCCCGGTGCCGAGGCCCTGCATGGCGAAGGCGAAATCGGCGAGGCCATTGTGATAGGCCAGCGTCTCGCGGATCAGGCAAAGCGCACGGACGTCGAAGTTTTCGTAGAGGCCGCCATAAGCAGCCGGCACGGCGGCGCGCAGCCAACCGGCCTCGCCCATCGCTTTCACCAGCTTGCGGCAGGAGCCATCGGTGTCGTGATGATCGACCAGACCTGCAACATGATCTGCGGCCCAGCGGGAGAGATCGGTCGCCAGCTTACGATGATGGTCTTCAAAGAACGGCCAAGTGAGAAATGTCGTGTCGGGCATCATGGTCTCCCTGTCTCGCGCGATCTGGCGATTGTTTTAAACCTAAAGAATTCTTGGGCAAGCCCCTCGCCCTACAGGTCGCGTCCCCTCTCCCGCCAGCGAAGCGAAGCTTCGCGCCGCGGGGGAGGGTCAGGGTGGGGGCGCACCACGTGACGTCGGAGCTTGTGGCTTCCCCCACCCCGGCCCTCCCCCGTAAGAACGGGAGAGGGAGAAGAAAGCATCGACATCAAACCGCTGAAAATTGATGCTGCATTGCATCGACGCTAGGCAAGATCAGACCCTTTAAGTCTAAAACTATCGCTTTTCATATATCTCGGACATGCTAGGCTCAGCCCGTCCGCTCGTACAGGAGGCCATCACGTGCCGAACTCACAAGCCCTGACAACCAAGGACGGCCGTTTCGGCTATGAAGCCAAAGGCGATGCGTCGATGACGCCGCTGGTGTTTTTGCACGGGATCGGCGGCGCCGGTCGCGGCTGGCGCAACCAGATCGACACCTTTGGCGATCGCTACTTCGCCATCGGCTGGGATGCGCCGGGCTATGGCGGATCGAAGCAGCTCGATGAGCCCAGCATTCCCGGCTTCGCCGCTGCGCTGAAGGATTTTCTTGCGCAGGTCGGCGCCAGGAAGCCCGTACTGGTCGGCCATTCCATCGGCGGCATGATCGTGCAGCGTTTTCTCCACGACTATCCCGATCTCGCTGGTGCTGCGGTGCTGGCACAGACGACCTCCGTATTCGGCAGCTCCGACGGCGAGTGGCAGAAGAACTTTATCGATGCCCGCCTCGGCCCGCTGGATCGCGGCGAGACCATGGTGAGCATGGCGCCAAAGTTGGTCGCCGGCCTGATCGGCGACGCGCCGGATGAGAAGGGTCTCGACCTTGCGCGCGACTGCATGGCCGCAGTGAAGCCCGACACCTATCGCGCCTCGATGAAATCGATGATCGGCTTCAATCTCCGCAACGAGATCGCCGACATCAAGGTCCCGACAATGCTGCTGTCGGGCTCCAAGGACAACAACGCGCCCGCCAAGACGATGGCGAAGATGGCGACCATGGTGCCGGGCGCGACTTATGTGGAGCTCGAAGGCGTCGGCCATCTAGCCAGCTTCGAGCGCCCGGGCGAATTCAATGAAGCGCTCGCCGACTTTCTCAAGACTTATCACAACCTCTCGGGATCATCCTCATGAACGCCCCTGCTCCCAAAGCCGACGGCATCGTGCTCGACAAGCCGATGTTCGATCCAAAAGCCTTTCGTCTCAATGACGAACAAGCTGCGTTGATCACCAAGGCGCGCGAGCTGGCGCAGGCGAATTTTGCCCCGCGCGCGGCCAAGTGGGATCGCGAGGCGATTTTCCCGATGGAAAACTATCGGGACATGCACAAGGCCGGCCTGCTCGGCATTTCAGTGCCGAAGGCCAATGGCGGGCATGGCGCCGACTACCAGACCTATTCGCTGGCCGCCGCCGAGATCGGCCGCTATTGCGGCGCCACGGCGCTGACCTGGAACATGCATGTCTGCTCGACGCTGTGGTCCGGTCCGCTCGCCGACGATCTCGATATGGATGCGCAGACCCGCGCTGATCACGAGCGCCGCCGCGCGGTGCATTACAAGCGCATTCTCGAAGACGGCGCGATCTATGCGCAGCCGTTCTCGGAAGGCGGCGCGGCTGCTGCCGGCGGCGTGGCGTTCGGCACCGAAGCGAAGCCTGTGGAAGGCGGCTGGATCGTCAACGGCAAGAAGATCTTTGCGTCGCTGTCGGGCTCGGCGAATTTCTACGGCGTGCTCTGCACCGAGATCACCGAAGGCGAAAAGGCCTCGCGCCGCAATACGCTGTATCTGGCGATCGATGCGACATCCGAAGGCGTCTCCGTGGTCGGCGACTGGGATCCGCTCGGCATGCGCGGCACCGTCTCGCGCACGCTGATCTTCAAGGATGTGTTCGTGCCAGAAGAGTCCGCGCTGATGCCGCGCGGCGTCTATTTCCAGGCGGCGATGCGCTGGCCACATATGTTCATGACGCTGTCGCCGACTTACATGGGCCTCGCCCAGGCGTCGTATGATTTCACCGTAAAATATCTGCGCGGCGAAGTGCCGGGCATGCCGCCGGTGAAGCGCCGCATGTATCCGACCAAGCAGATCGCCGTGGCGCAGATGCAGGTGAAGCTGGAGCAGATCAAGGGCATCTGGTTCCAGGCGGTGACCGAAGCCTGCGCCAATCCGACCAAGGAGCAGGTGCTGCGCGCCTATGCAGCGCAATACACCGTGATGGAAGGCGCGAATGAACTCGCAGCGCTCGCCATCCGCACCTGCGGCGGCCAGTCGATGCTCAAGACGCTGCCGCTGGAACGCATCTATCGCGACAGCCGCTGCGGCGCGCTGATGCTGCCCTGGACCGCCGAGCTCTGCCTCGACCGCATCGGCCGTGAGGCGCTGTATGAGGCCGGCGAGAAAGACGAGTAATACTTAGCCGTCATTGCGAGGAGCGAAGCGACGAAGCAATCCAGTCTTCGCTTCCCGCAAAGTCTGGATTGCTTCGCTTCGCTCGCAATTACGATCATAACGGACACAGCAACGTGGACCTCTCCAGCCTCATCGCCCGCAACGCGGCCTTCACGCCGGACAAGCCCGCGATTCATTTCGAGGGCGCGACGCTGACCTATGCCGCGTTCAATGCGCGCATCGAGGCGACGGCGAAGGCGTTGAAAGCGGAGTGTGGCGTGGGGCGCGGCGATCGCGTCGCGATCCTCAGCCTCAACCGGCCGGATTATCTCGTCCTATTCTATGCTTGCGCGCGGCTCGGCGCGATCCTGGTGCCGCTGAACTGGCGGCTCGCCGTGGCGGAGCAACTGTTCATTCTTTCCGACGCCGGCGTAAAGGTGCTGGTGCTGGAAGAAGGCTTTGCGGCAATCCTGCCGCAGTTGGCGACTGACATGCCGGACACGCGCATCGTCGCGCTCGATTTCACGCCGCCTGCGCCGGCGCAGACATTCGAAGCACTGCTCGCCAAGGCTTCGGGCGACGGCAGCAATCCGCATACCGAGCTCTCCTGCCCGCTGCTGATCGTTTACACCTCCGGCACCACAGGACGCCCGAAAGGCGCGGTGCTGCGGCAGGACGCGCTATTGTGGAACGGGGTGATGAGTCAGCACATGCATGGGCTCACCTCCGACGACCATGTGCTCACGGTGCTGCCGTTCTTCCATGTCGGCGGGCTGAACATCCAGACCACACCGGCGCTACATCACGGCGCGACCGTCACCATCCATGCGCGCTTCACGCCGGACTCCACGCTCGCGACAATCGCGAATGAACGGCCGACGCTCACCGTGCTGGTGCCCGCAACCATCCAGGCCGTGAGCGAGCATCCGGCCTGGGCAAGCACCGACCTCTCCTGCCTGAAAGCCGTCTCCACCGGATCAAGCATCGTGCCACCGCATCTGATCGCGCGCTTCACGGAGCGCGGCATTCCGGTGCTGCAGGTCTATGGCTCCACCGAGACATGCCCCATTGCCGTCTATACGCGGCTCGGCGGTGAGGCCCGCGCGGGATCGACGGGATTGCCTGGCCTGTGCTGCGAAGCGAAGGTGATCGATGACAGCGGCCATGAAGTCGCAGCCGGCACGGCCGGCGAGATCGTCGTGCGCGGGCCCAACGTGTTCTACGAATATTGGGGCAATGAAGCGGCCACGCGCGACGCGCTGCATGACGGCTGGTATCGCACCGGCGATATCGGCACGCGCGATGCGGACGGATATTTCTGGGTCCATGACCGCAAGAAGAACATGATCATTTCCGGCGGAGAGAATGTCTATCCCGCCGAAATCGAGCGCGTGATTCTCGAACATCCCGATGTCGCCGATGTCGGCGTGATCGGTGTGGCGGATCCGAAATGGCAGGAAGTGCCGGTCGCCTATGTGGTGCTGCGGGCTGGCTGCGATTGCACGGCCGAGATCCTGAAGGCGCATGTGGCGACGCAGCTTGCGCGGTTCAAGCATCCGCGGGATATCGTATTCGTCACCGATCTGCCGCGCACGGCGCTCGGCAAGGTGCAGCATTTCAAGTTGAAGCAGGACGCAGGATCGTAGGATGGGTAGAGCGCAGCGAAACCCATCACGGCCAGGCGCTTGCGGTGATGGGTTTCGCTACGCTCTACCCATCCTACGGGACAGAGTTAGGGGATAGATATGAAGATCGCAGTACTCGGCAGCGGCAACGGCTCATTCGCGGCCGCAGGTGATTTCGCGCTGCAGGGCCATGACGTGCGCCTGTGGCGCCGCGATGCCGACGCGGTGGCCGAACACAACAAGGCCGGCGCGCGCATCACAGTCAAGAACGCGCAGGGCACGCATGACACCCAGCTCGCACTTGTCACCACCGACATCGCCGCCGCGATCGATGGCGTCGAACTCATCCTCTGCCCGGCGCCCGCTTTCGCGCAGCCGGATATCGCAAAGCAGATCGCGCCGCATCTGAAGGACGGACAGGTCGTCTATCTGCCGCCTGCAACTTTTGGCGCGATGATCTTTGCCAAGGCCGCGCATGACGCCGGCAACAAGGCCAACGTCGCCTTCGCGGAAACCGGCACGCTGCCATGGCTGGCGCGCAAGCATGGGCCCTTCGAAGTGGCCATCACCATCCGCGCCAAGCGGCTGCCGACGGGCGTGTTTCCGCTGTCGATGTCCGGTCATGCCTGCAAGGTGATCGACAAGGCGTTTCCTGGTGTCATCGAGCCATGCGGCGATGCCTTGTCGGGCGCGCTGATGAATGCCGGGCCGATCATCCATCCGCCGCTGATCGTGATGAATGCGGGCCCGCTCGAGCACTTTCCCAAATGGGATATTCACAAGGAAGGCACGCAGGTCTCCATCCGCCGCGTTACCGATCAGCTCGATGGCGAGCGCATCGCGATCCGCGAAGCGCTCGGCTATCACGGCCCGCATTTTCCGCTGGCGCATCATTACGCCAAGGAAGGCGAAGAATGGATGTATGGCCGCGGATCGCATGATCGGCTCACCGATAGCGGCGACTGGCGCGAGAACATCGTGCTCACCGAGCATCGCTATATGCGCGAGGATCTGCGCACCGGTCTCTCGTTCTTCCTGTCCTGCGCTGAGCTCGCTGGCGTCGAGACGCCGCTGGTGAAGGCGTTCCTTGCCATCGGCGGCGCCATCTGCGGTGAAAACTTTTTTGAAGGCGGCCGCACGCTGGCCTCGCTCGGCTTTGGCGATCTCGATCGCAATGCCCTGCAAAAGCTGCTGCGCGAAGGCTTTGCCGCATGAGCGCGCGGCCGGTGATTGCCTGTCTTGGCGCAGGCCGTATGGGCCGCGGCATCGCCGTGGCTTTTGCCTATGCAGGCCACGACGTGGCCATCGTCGATTTCAAGCCGCGTGACGCCGACATGTTCAAGGCCCTCGAAGCCGAGGCAATCGGCGAGATCCGGAAAACATTTGCCAGCATGGCACGCTTTGGGCTGCTGACGGATGCGGATATCGAGACGCTGGTGTCGCGGGTGCGTGTCGTGCCGGAAGCTGATGCCGGTGCAGCGCTGAGCGGCTCGGCGATCATTTTCGAAGGCGTGCCGGAAGTGCTGGACCAGAAGCGCGAGGCGCTGGCGCGCGCGTCGCAGCTTGCCGGGCCGGAGCCGATCATCGCCTCCACGACATCGACCATTCTCGTGGACGATCTCTCCAGCGCCATCGACAAGCCCGAGCGCTTTCTCAATGCGCATTGGCTCAATCCCGCCTATCTCGTGCCGCTGGTGGAAGTCTCGCCCGGCGCAAAGACCGATCCGGCTGTCACGGCGAAGGTGAAGGAACTGCTCGAAGGCATCGGCAAGGTGCCGGTCGTGTGTTCGGCCTCGCCGGGCTATATCGTGCCGCGCATCCAGGCGCTGGCGATGAACGAGGCCGCTCGCATGGTCGAGGAAGGCGTTGCCTCGCCGGAGGAACTGGACAAGGCGATCAAATATGGGTTCGGATTCCGCTTTGCCGTGCTGGGGCTGCTTGAATTCATCGACTGGGGCGGCGGCGACATTCTGCACTATGCCAGCAAGTATATGACGACGGCGCTGAACAACGACCGTTACGCCGCGCCGGAGATCATCGGGCGCAACATGGCCGAAGGAAAGATCGGCTTGCGGACCGGCGAAGGGTTTCTCAATTATGAGGGGCTTGATGTCGATGCGTATCGCGAGGGTCGATTGTCGGCGTTTGTGGATCTGCTGAAGCATTTTCAGTTGCAGAAGCCACCGGTGCTTTGAGCGTTTCAACACCACTCCCTTGTCATACCCGGGCTTGACCCGGGTATCCATCTTTGCCGCAGACGCCGAAGATGGATGGCCGGGTCAAGCCCGGCCATGACAGAGTTTCGATCAAACCTCCGGAAATCCGCGCAAGAGATATCCACGCAGCGTGTGAAGCAAGCTGTTCAGGATCAACCCCAGCAGCGAGATCATGATCAGGGGCACGAACATGTCCACGGTCTGGAAGGTGCGCGCGGCCTGCACCAGCATGTGACCGAGACCATCGCTGGAGGTGATCATCTCGGCGAGAAACACCACGATGCAGGAGATCACGAGACCGATGCGGCAGCCGGTGAGGATCGACGGCATCGCGGCGGGCAGCACAACCTTGAACAGGATCTGCCAGCGCGGCGCGCCTGCGGCCTGTGCCGACCAGATCAGCTTCTGCTCCACCATGGACGCGCCGTAATAGGTCGAGAGCAGGATCGGGAACAGCGCATCGGCCGTGACCAGCGTGATTTTTGACGCGTGATCGAAGCCGAGGATCAGCAGCAGCGCGGGATAGAGCGCGACTTTCGGGATCGGCGCGAGCACGCGCACGAGCGGCTTCACCACGGCATTGATCGCCGGGCTCACAGCCGCTGCAAGACCAATCAGCACGCCGAGCACCACGGCGATGCCGAAGCCTGCGAACAGGCGGATCAGGGTCGCGGCGAGATCGTGCAGGAAATCGGCGGTGAAGAACTGCGTGGCCAGGCGGCCAAACACGGCGCCGGGCGCCGGCAGCAGATTGCTCGGCGCATAGCCGAACGACACCAGCGACTGCCATAGCGCGAGGAACAGCGCGATGGGGATGAGACCGACGAAGAAGGCGTTCAGGCGTTCGCGCATGCCCGGCTCCTCACGTAAAGCTCAGGGGCATGTCGTCGCGCGGCTGCGACCACTTCACCAGCCACAGACGGATCCGCTCGAACAGGGCATCGAAGATGATGCCCATCACGCCGACGATCAGGATCATGGCGAAGACGGTGTCGTATTGCGCCATGTCGAGTGCGTTGAAGAGGATGTTGCCGGCGCCGGACTGGCGCGCGATCATCTCCGAGGTGATCATCGTGATCAGCGCCAGCACGAGACCTGTGCGACAGCCGGTGAGAATTTCCGGCAAGGCGGCGGGCAGCACGATGCGGAGCATGCGCGACGGCGCCGACATGCCCATGGCCGCACCGGACCACAGCATCTTTTCTTCCACGGCCTTCCCGCCCTGGAACGAGTGATAGATGATCGGCAGCGAGACGCCGAGGAAGATCACCAGCGTCTTGGAGACATCGCCGACGCCGAGCCACAGCATGATGATGGGCATCAAGGCTGCTTTCGGCACGGGATAGATGATCATCATCAGCGGATTGAAGAAATTCGCCACCGCCTTGACGCGGCCCATCATCAGGCCGAGCGGGATCGCGAACAGCACCGCGAGCGTAAGGCCGATGGCCATGCGGCGCATGGAGTCGAGAATGTTGCGGATCGATTCCTTGTCGGTGAGGATCGACGGCACCGCCTTCAGCGTTTCGATGGCGGTCGGGAAGCTTTCGGTCTGCAGCCGCATCGAGGCGAGTTGCCAGACGCAGAGAAGGCCGACACAGGCCAGCAGCGGCGACAGCGCCTTCAGGATGCGGCGCGGCGACATCAGTGTGCTTCCTGGCCGTCGTCGATCATCTTCTCGATATCGACGATGTATTTCTGGAAGCGCGCATCGAGCAGCAGGTCGGCGCGCTTGCGCGGACGCTGCAGATCGATGTCGATGATCTCCTTGATGGTGCCCGGCGAGCGCGACATCACGATCACCTTGTCGGAGAGATAGACCGCTTCTTCGACGGAATGGGTGACGAACAGCACTGTCTTGCGCTGGGTGTCCCAGATGTCGAGCAGGTCGTTCTGCAGCCGCGTGCGCGTATGCGCATCTAGCGCGCCGAAAGGTTCGTCCATCAGCAGCACAGAGGGATCATAAGCCAGCGTGCGCGCGATGGCGACACGCTGCTTCATGCCGCCGGAAAGTTCTTTCGGATAGAACTTTTCATAGCCCTTGAGGCCGACCATTTCGAGAAGCTTGCGGCCGCGCGCATCCGCTTCGGACTTCTTCATGCCCTGCTGCAGCATGCCATACATGACATTGCCGAGCACGTTCTTCCACGGAAACAGCGCGAATTCCTGAAACACGGGGCCGCGATCGGGGCCGGGACCTGTGATCGCGCTGCCTTTGACCTTTACATGGCCTTCGGTCGGCTTGACGAAGCCGCCGACGATGTAAAGCAGCGTGGATTTTCCGCAGCCGGATGGGCCGAGGATCGAGACGAAAGCGCCATCCTCGATGGACAGGTTGATATCCGACAGCGCGAGATGGCTCTGGCGGCCCGACGTCTGAAAGCGCTGCGAGACGTGATCGATCTCGATCATCGCCTGCGCAGGCGCGCGTACAGTTTCCAGCCTCTGAGCGTCCGAGCGCAGCGTTGCCACTTTCATTCCCGGTCCTTCATTGGTCATGCCCAATGAAGGCAGCATAACCAGAACCGGCCTTTATTTTAAGCTTCAAATTTAGCCGGGCATCGCCTTTTTGCTAGTCAGCTGTGCTGCACTGCAATCAATCGCGATAATAGGCTTCGACTTCGCCGGACAGCTTGATCAGCAAGGGATTGCCGTGGCGGTCCTTGGCGGCGCCGGCGGGGACGCGGACCCAGCCCTCGCTGATGCAATACTCCTCAACATTGCTCTTCTCGACGCCCTTGAAGCGGATGCCGACGTCGAACTGCAGAACGGCCTCATTGTAGAACGGGCTGCTCGGATCCACCGAGAGACGGTCCGGGATGGCGGGCTGAGTGGGGTTCTCGGTCATAGCAGGGCCTCGATCTTGTCGCGCAGGGCTTCGGGTTTGGTGGTCGGCGAAAAGCGATCGACCACCCGGCCGGACCGATCGACCAGGAACTTTGTGAAATTCCACTTGATCGCCGATCCCAGCAGGCCCGACTTCTCAGATTTGAGGAAATTATACAATGGGTGGGCGAGCGCCCCGTTCACGTCGATCTTGGCGAACATCGGGAACGAGACGTCATAGGTCGATTGGCAGAAGCCGGCGATCTCCTCGGCGGTGCCGGGCTCCTGACCACCGAACTGGTTGCAGGGGAAACCCAGCACGGTGAAGCCGCGTGCGCCATAGTCGCGCTGCAACTGTTCGAGGCCCTCATATTGCGGCGTGAAACCGCAGGCGCTGGCGGTGTTCACCACCAGCAGCACCTTGCCCTCAAAAGCCTTCAGCGAGACCGTATCGCCTTTGAGCAAGTCGGCCTTGAAATCATAAATGGTGCTCATCAGGGCCTCACGCAGTGATGGGATCGCAGGGCATCGGCGGCGTGCCGCCAGCTTCGATGGCTTCGCCCGCGGCGAGGCAGAGATCCTCGCGATAACGGCCGGCGACGACCTGGACGCCGGTCGGCGTGCGGCCGACGAGGCCCGTGGCGACGCTGAGCGCCGGCAGGCCCATGAAGGGAATGCCGATCTGCGGCATTTGTGCCGCCCAGACGCGGGCAAAGCCCTCCTCACCCTCCAGATCGAGATTGTCCGGGAACGGCAATTCGCCGGACATCGGCATCAGCACCACGGCGTAACGCTGCAGGAACAGCTCCCAGTCGCGGACGAAAGTCGAGCGGCGCACCAGCGCGCGCGACAGGCCGCCATTGTCAAAGTCCTTGAGCTTGTCCTTCTGGCCGCGCAGGCAGACGAGTGCGGCAGGATCGCCCTCGCGCTCGGCAGCATCGAGCATGCCCTGATAACCATCGCCGAACCAGATCGTGGTCTGCAGCGCCGCTGCCTCGCGCAGTGCCGGGGTGTTTTCGACTTCCTCGACGATCCACCCTGCCCGCTCCAACCGCTTGCCGGCATCGCGCACGGCGCTTTCCACCGCCTTGGTGATTTCGAGGCCATCCGGCCGCAGGCACATGGCGACGCGCTTCTCGCGCGGCGCGCCGATCAGCGGCACCGGCGCATACCAAGGATCGCGCACGTCCGGTTGCGACATGGCTTCGAGGCCGAGACGGACGTCCGCAATGGTGCGCGCGAGCGGACCGGACACTGCGGTGATCTGGCCGGAAATGATGCGCTCGGGCAGCGCCTGATTGTAGGCGGCGATGCGGCCGACGGTGGGACGCAGGCCATGCACGCCGCAGGCATAAGCGGGATAGCGGATCGAGCCGGCGATATCGGTGCCATGGGCGATGTGGCCGATGCCGGCTGCGACCGAAGCACCCGCGCCGCCGGATGAGCCACCGGGCGTCAGCGAGGGATCGCGCGGATTTTTGGTGTCGCCATAGAGCTGGTTGGTGGTGAACCAGCGATAGGAGAAGGCGGGGCAATTGGTGCGGCCGAGAATGACTGCGCCAGCCTTGATGAGATTGTCGATCACCGGGCTGTTCGAGGTGGCGATGATCTCGTTCTGGATTTTTACGCCGTTCGACGTGGCATAACCCTTGTAGTCGATATTCACCTTCACGGTGACGGGCACGCCGGCGAGCGGACCGACATTGATGCCACGTGCGAGCGCTGCGTCCACGGCCGCGGCCTGCGCGAGAACGTCTTCGGGACGATGATCGACCACGGCATTGATCGCGGGATTCGCCGCATCGAGCCTGTCGAGGCCAGATTGCGCGGCTTCCTTCGCAGACACCTTGCGTTGCTTGATCAGGCTCGCGAGTTCAGAGGCCGACAGACGCCAGAGATCGTTCATGCAATGCTCCCGTTATTCCGGTGAGGTTTATCGCAGCATGTGCCCGCGATGCCAAATGCGAACACGGCATTGCTGTCTCGCGGCGCTACAAGCGTCCGAGGTGTGAGCAGATCTCCCCTCAAGGCATGAGGGGAGGCGGCGCGCCGCAAGGCGCGTAGGTGGGACTTGGCGCAATCCGTCTCGCTGGATCGCCAGCGAAACCGCAATTGCGCAACGCCTTACGGCGCGCCACCGCGACGTTTTGCCAGTCGAAGGACCGTTCTTCCGGGTACTGGGCAATCCCTCGCAAGGGATTCATCCGACAGGTTTCCCTGCCTTCGCCCGCACCACGTCCAGCCGCGCTAGCGGCAGAGCCCCGTATTGGGCCCGGACGGTGACCCTCGACCACCCGAGTGCTGGGGGATACGTCCTCCCCCGGCCCGCAGGCGCCGCATCGTTGTTCCGTTTCACGACGTCTCTAGAAACGCCCCTCACCGAACAAAGACGGGAGGGATATTGGCGAGAATGGGAATTTTGTCAAGAACAAAGTGGAAACAGAATTGAGACGGCGCGCTTCTCCCTCCCCGGAGCGAAGCGAATGGGGAGGGTGGATCGAACGCGTAGCGTTCGAGACGGGTGGGGTGCCTCCGCACGCTCGGAGCTTGAGGAAGCACCCCACCCGGCGCTGCGCGCCACCCTCCCCACGGCGCGGCTTCGCCGCTTGGGGGAGGGAAAGAAGGCGCCCTACTTCACCCGTGCGAGATAATACGCCAGCTCCACGATCTGCGCGTCCGTGATCGGCTGCATCACATCGGCCATGGTCGCATCATAGCCGTGACGGCTGTTGTCCTTGTATTCGCGCATGGTCTTGGCGAGGTAATCCTCGCGCTGGGCAGCGATGCGCGGGATATTGTCGCGGCCGGCGAAATCAGGATTGTGGCAGCTGTCGCAGCGGAATTGCGAGGTCAGCGCTTTCGCTGCCTGCATGCGTGCGGGATCGCCGCCATCGATCGCGACCGGCTTCGGCAATGTCGCGATGTAATCGGAGAAGATGCGCAGGTCGTCGTCGGTGAGATCCTTCGCCATCTCGTTCATCGGCTCGAAGATGCGCAGTTTTTCACGGAACATGTAGAGCTGGATCAGCGTATAGGCCGGCTGCTGCGCGCCGAGCGAGGGTGTGATGTCAGTTTCCGACGTCCCCTTCTCGCCGTGGCAGGCGAGGCAAGGTGCGGCGCGCTCGGCGATAGGCTCTGCGGCAGAGAGGGGCGATGAACAGAGAAGAAGAGCAACGATGACTGCAAACGGGCGCATCGGGCGATAAGCTTTCTTGCATGGAAATCACATAGGGACGCGGAAAGTGCTCGGCCTGCATGGTTCGAGACGCCCGCTTCGCGGGCTCCTCACCATGAGGGTCTTCTACGACGTTGTACTTTGTCCTCATCCTGAGGAGCGGCCTTCTTAGGCCGCGTCTCCCAGCGAATGGCGAAGCCATTCGCAAGGGATGGCCGCAAACTGCTTCGGCACCCGCCGCGAAGACGCGGCGACCTCTCCCCGCAGGCGGGGAGAGGTTAGAACGAACTACTTCTTCCCGGCCACCTTCGGCTTGCCGTAGCTGATGCGATAGATGGCGCCGTTCCAGTCGTCGGAGACCAACAGCGAACCATCCTTCATCGGCAGCACGTCCACGGGGCGGCCGACATATTTGTTGTCTTCGATGAAGCCGGTCAAAAACGGTTCGATCGACTTCACCGTGCCGTCCTTGTTCAGCTTCGCCACGACCACATCGCCGCCGAGCTTCTGCGATTTATTCCACGAGCCGTGACGCGCGATGAAGATCGCGTTCTTGTAGGCGGCAGGGAATTGCTTGCCATTATAGAAGCGCATGCCGAGCGCCGCAGTGTGCGCACCGAGCAGGCCGACCGGCGCCGTGTAGTCCGCGCAGGACTTGCCCCAGCCGAATTCGGGATCGAGGATGTTGCCCTGGTGGCAGAACGGCGCGCCGAAATTCTCGCCGACCTTGGTGACACGGTTGAGCTCGTCCTCCGGCACCGTCTCCGACATCCAGTCGCGGCCGTTGTCGGTGAAGTACATCTGCTTGGTTTCGGGATTCCAGTCGAAGCCCACCGTATTGCGCATGCCGCGCACCACGACTTCCGCGCCCGATCCATCGAGATTCATGCGGCGGATCTGGCCGTGATCCTCGCTATGCAGCACGCTGTTGCCGGGCTGGCCGACCGGGACATAGAGCTTGTTGTCCGGCCCGATGCCGATGAACTTCCAGCCATGGGCCTCGTCCTTCGGCAGCTTGTCGTAGATCATGGTCGGCTTCGGCGGATTGTCGAGATTGTCCTCGACCTTCTCGATCTTCGAAATCTTCGACAATTCGCCGATATAGAGCGTGCCGTCCTTGAAGGCCAAACCGTTCGGGCGATAGAGGCCCGAGGCCAGCACCTTCACCGCACGCTTGCCGTCCTGATTGGTGACGGCATAGACCTTGTCCACGAGGCGCGAGCCGACGAACACGGTGCCCTTGTCGCCTTCGCGCATGGAGCGCGCATTGGCCATGCCGGCGGCATAGACTTCCACATTGAAGCCGGCCGGCACCTTCAGCTTGGCGGTCGGCAGCTTGTCGGCCGCGGACGGAATCGGTGGCGGTGCGACCGGCGCAAGCTTGGCGGCCGCAGCATTATCGGCGGGACGACCGATCAATGGTGAGCCCGGCGGAAGGGCTGGTGCGGCAGGCGCTGCGGCGGCGGCAGCAGGCGCCGGCGCTGCAGCTTGCGGCGCCGCCGGTGCGGGCGCAGGCGCAGGAGTAGGAGTAACAGCCGGCGCCGCAGCGGCAGGCGGTGCTGCGGCGGGTGGCGTGGCCGCGGGGGCCGAATCGGATTGCTGGGCAATGGCGCCGGTTGCAAAAGCACCGACCAGGGCGCTGGCAAGCAGGGCCTGGCGCGCGGACGCGTAGACAGTCATGGATCTCTCCCTGTGGAGGAAGCCCTCTATCGAGGCACGGCAGACATTTGCCGCGCTCCCCGGAACTTTCCTGCCGACACTCTGAGATGATTTACCGTCGTCGCGCAATCAAAACATGAGCGCATATATCGCGTCAGTGTCGCGTCGTTGAATCCACGGAATCCAGCAAGGCTTCGCTGAACGGAAATTCCAGCACGATCTCCCCCTGCTCGTCGGTCACTTCCAGCACCGCGGCCAGCAGATCGCGCTGCGCCCCTTCGGAACGCAACAACTGCATGATCATGGCACGCGCCGTTTCCCAGGCATGATCGGGATTACGCAGCATCTCGCCGTCGGGGTCATCGACGACTTCCTCGCCGAGGCGGGTGTTGAAGAAATAACGTGGCATGACGATCCCCGACTTCCTGAAAAATTGCCGTCCATAACGGGCGATGGCTTTGCCGCAAACATTCTGTCCAAGTTAAGGACTGCGAAGTTAAGGAACGCGGCACGGTTTGCAATGTTGCAATGCGATCGATTGTGCGGCGCACGCAAACGTGAATCCCAACATTAAAACTGCCCGGCTTGCCTCACATTCTGATGACGAAGCCATTGGCGAACCTTTGGGCAGCGATTAGACTTACCTCCTTGCAGCATTGGCTGCATTCACGAGCGGGAGAGACACATGGCCTGGAAAGCACCAAAGATCGTCGAAGTTGCGGTCGGCATGGAAATCAACATGTATGCTTGCGCAGCCCGCAAGTAAGACCCGATATCGCAGCCGATCAGGGCGTCTTGCCGCATTCCGGGAAGACGCCCTTTTCGGCTGAATTTCTTGCAAAACTAGCTGACGCTCGGGGCGATCTCATGTTGCGTATCGTCGTTCTTGGAGCTGCAGCTGGTGGCGGTATTCCCCAGTGGAATTGCGGCTGCCAGATGTGTCGGGCGGCCCGCAGCGAGCGGCCGGAATTGCAGAGCGGACAGGCCTGCATTGCGGTCAGTGCAGATGACCGCAACTGGTTTCTGATCAACGCATCTCCCGATCTGCGACAACAGGTCACCGACACGCCACAACTGCATCCGCAGGACGGTGCGCTGCGGCATTCACCGATCGCCGGCGTGATCCTGACCAATGGCGAGGTGGATGCCGTCGCGGGGCTGCTGTCGATGCGCGAGGGCTCGCCTTTTACGGTCTACGCGCATGCGCGCGTGCTGACGATCCTGAAGGCCAACAGCATCTTCAACGTGTTGTCTGAGAAGAACGTGAAGCGCGAGGCCATCGAAATCGATGCGAGCTTTGCGCTACGGTTGCAGGATGGCACGGCAACTGGCCTCGAAGTGACGCCTTTCACCGTGCCCGGCAAAGGCGCGTGGTATCTCGAAGGACAGGCGCATCCGGCCGGCGCGGATGGCGATGGTGATACGCTCGGCCTGCGCATCAGCGAGCCTGCCAGCGGCAAGCATTTCTACTTCATCGCCGCCTGCGCGCGCGTGACGCCCGACCTGAAGGCTCGCATATCAGGCGCGCCGCTGTTGTTCTTCGACGGCACCGTGTGGCGCGACGACGAATTGATCACCGCCGGGCTCGGCCAGAAGACGGGCCAGAGCATGGGCCATATCGCGATGTCGGGCGCCGACGGCGCCATCGCATCGCTGGCTGACGCCGGCATCGGGCAAAAGTTCTTTTTGCACATCAACAATTCAAATCCGGCGCTGCTGCACGATTCCGCCGAGCGCGCGGCATTGACAACCACCGGCTGGAAGATCCCTCATAACGGGATGGAGATTACGCTGTGATGGAGATCTGGTTGTGAAAGTGTCCGCGCTCTCGATCGATCCCAGCGTGCCGCTCGACAGTGCCGAGCAATTGGAGGCGGCGCTGCGCGAGATCGGCGCGACGCGCTATCACAGCCTGCATCCGTTTCATAAGCTCCTGCATGGCGGCCAGCTCAACAAGGGCCAGGTGCAGGCCTGGGCGCTCAACCGCTATTATTATCAGAGCACGATCCCCATCAAGGATGCGGTGGTCATCTCGCGCTTCCGCGACCGCGCGACGCGGCTGGAATGGCGGCATCGCATCGAGGATCACGATGGCGATGTGGGCGCGGAAGGCGGCATCGAGCGCTGGCTGAAGCTCACCGAGGGGCTCGGGCTGGATAGCGCCTATGTGGAATCCACCGAGGGCATTCTGCCGGCCACGCGCTTTGCCGTGGAAGCCTATGTGCATTATGTCCGCGACCGCTCGCCGCTGGAGGCGATCGCCTCCTCGCTGACCGAGCTGTTCGCGCCGAACCTGCATGAAGAGCGCATTTCCGGCATGCTGAAGCACTATGACTTCGTCAATCCGGACATCATGAGCTATTTCTCGCGCCGCCTGACCCAGGCGCCACGCGATGCCGGCTTTGCGCTGGATTATGTCAAGCAGCATGCCACATCTCCGGCGGAGCGCCGGCTGGTGGCCAATGCGCTGATCTTCAAGACCAATGTGTTGTGGGTGCAGCTCGACGCGCTATATCATGCCTATGTGGATGGCCATGTGCCGCCGGGCGCTTTTGTGCCGGCGACGCCATAGCCGTCATTGCGAGCGCAGCGAAGCAATCCAGTCTTCCTGCGCGAGTGGCTTCTGGATTGCTTCGTCGCTTTGCTCCTCGCAATGACGGAGATCGAACACAGAGATCAACGGATGTCGGAAGCACGCGGCAGCCGTCGCATGGAAGTCTCCGAGGCGAGCAAGCCGATCTTGCCGCGCCATGCCCGGCTGAAATTCGACGAGACACGGCAGGTCTGGGTGATCCTCGCCCCCGAGCGCGTGCTGGCGCCGGACGAAATTGCGGTCGAGATCTTGCAGCTCTGCGACGGCGCGCGCAGTGTCTCCGATATCGTCGATCTGCTTGCGGCCAAATACAACGCGCCGCGAGACGACATCGGCAAGGACGTCATCGCCATGCTGCAGGATCTCGCCGACAAGGGCTTTCTCACGCAAGCGCGGGAGAAGACATCATGAGCCCGACGCTGACAGATGCGTCCCCTGTCGCCAATGACAGCCTCGCCGTTCTGGAGCGTACGCGCTCGACGGCCGAGACTTTTGGTATTCCGCTAGCCGTGCTGGCTGAACTGACGCATCGCTGCCCGCTGCAGTGTCCGTATTGCTCGAACCCGATCGAGCTGGACCGCGCCAATAGCGAACTCACCACCGACGAATGGAAGAAGGTGCTGAGCGAACTCGCCGAGATCGGCGTGCTGCAGATCCATTTCTCCGGCGGTGAGCCAACCGCGCGAAAAGATATCGTCGAGCTGGTGCAGCACGCCACCGATGTGGGGCTGTATTCGAATTTGATCACCTCCGCCGTGCTGTTGAAGCGCGAGATGCTCGAGGCGCTGGCCGATGCCGGCTTGTGCCATGTGCAGATCAGTTTTCAGGGCAACGAGCCCGTGGTCGCCGATCGCGTCGGCGGCTATCGCGGCGGGCATGCCAAGAAGATCGAAGTGGCGCGCTGGACGCGCGAGCTTGATCTGCCGCTGACCGTGAATGCAGTGATGCACCGCCAGAACCTGCATCAGCTCGCTGATATCATCCAGATGGCGGTCGATCTCGACGCCGACCGGCTCGAAGTCGCCAATGTGCAATATTACGGCTGGGCGCTGAAGAACCGCGCCGCCTTGATGCCGACCATCGAGCAGATCGACGACACCTCCCGCATCGTCGATGAGGCGCGCATCCGCCTCAAGGGCATTCTCGATATCGATTACGTGGTGCCGGATTATTACGCGCTGCGGCCGAAGAAATGCATGGGCGGCTGGGGGCGGCAGTTCTTCAACATCTCGCCCGCCGGCAAGGTGCTGCCCTGCCACGCCGCCGAGACCATCACCGGGCTCGATTTCGAAAGCGTGCGCAGCAATCATTCCATTGCCTGGATCTGGCAGAATTCCGACGCCTTCAACCGCTATCGCGGCACCGGCTGGATGCCCGAACCCTGCCAGAGCTGCGAATTCAAGGAAGTCGATTTCGGCGGCTGCCGCTGCCAGGCCTTCGCGCTGACCGGCGATGCCGGCAATACCGACCCCGCCTGCACCTTCTCACCCCGGCACGCCGAGATTTTCAAACTCGCCGAAGTGGAGTCGAGTGAAGGTGCGGACCGCTTCCTGTATCGCAACTTCAAGGGCGGCACGCTGGAAGACGATCCCCATGGCCGCTGATTCCCCAGCGCCTGTCGCCGGCGACGCGTTTACGCCGCTCACATCAGAGCATCTCGATGTCGGCGACGGCCACTCCATCTATGTGGAGAGCGTCGGCTGCACCGATGGCATTCCCGTGGTCTATCTGCATGGCGGACCGGGCTCGGGCTGCCAGCCCGATCATCGCCGGCTGTTCGATCCGCAGCGTTTTCACACCGTGCTGTTCGACCAGCGCGGCGCCGGCCGCAGCCGGCCGAAAGGGTTTCGCGAGCACAATACGCTGCCGCATCTGATCGCGGATATGGAGACGATCCGTCGCAAATTCGGCTTCGAGAAGTGGCTGGTGGTCGGCGGCTCCTGGGGCGCGACACTGGCGCTGGCCTATGCGCAGGCGCATCCCGCGCATGTCAGTGGCATCGTGTTGCGGGCGACTTTCTTCGGCACACGCGAAGAATTGCACGACGTGTTCAATGTGATCCTGCCGCGGCATTATCCCGGTTTGCATGAAGACTATCTCAGCGTCTTGCCGGAAGCCGAGCGCGCCGATCCGCTGCCCAACTTTTACCGTCGGATTCTTGACGCGGATCCGGCCATCCACGTGCCGGCGATCCGCGCCTGGGGCGGCACGGAAGCGATCCTCTCCGAAGTGGCTCCGAAGCGGACGCGGCTGGACCGCACGGCGCTGTCCAGCACGACAGGATCGATGCCCGCAACGCCGGGCATGGAGGCGCATTATTTTGCGCATGACTGCTTCATGCGCCCGCAACAATTGATGCGGGATGCGGGGAAGCTCACGGGCATTCCAGCGGTCATCGTGCAAGGCCGCTACGACCTGCTCTGTCCGCCCGTGAATTCCCACGCACTGGCGGCGTGCTGGACCGATGCCGAAGTCCGCATCGTCGAAGGCGCCGGGCATAGTCTGTATGATCCCGGTATTCGCGATGCCGTGATGAAGGCGGTCGCGGATATCGGCTCAGCCATAGGCGGATAAGCGTAGCGTAATCCGTCATTCTTCGTCACACTCGCTCGGCCGGCGGATGACGCCTTCGGCTCATCCGCCCTACGGAGGGAGTGCTCATGCCTATCGCTGGTTCTGGAATGCTGATGACGTCGATGGATATCGACACGGCGCATGAGCAGGAGTTCAACCAATGGTATGACCGCGAACATCTGGCCGAGCGCGTCGCCATCGACGGCTTTCTTGAGGCCCGTCGCTATGTCGCCGTGGATGCCGCCCCCAAATATCTCGGCCTTTATGCGACCAGGACATTCGACGTGCTGGACAGCGACGCCTACCGCACCGCTTTGGCCAACCAGACCGCGTGGTCGCTCACCAATATCGGCCGTTTCAAGAACATGCTGCGCTCGGTGGCGCGGATCACGATCAGCCGTGGCGTTGGCCGCGGCGCTGCGCTCGGCCTCGTCCGTATCCGGCCGCCGGACGGCCATGTCGATGGCCTGCGCGAAGCACTCCGTGCCCAGCTCGATCCCGGCATGATCCACGACATCATCTCGATGCATCTGATGGAAAGCGATCCCCGGCTATCGAAGCCGCTGACCGACGATCCCGATGCGCCCAACCCGGCGGCCCGCGATTGGTATGTCCTGATTGACGGGACCAATGTGGACGCCGTGAGCCAAACGATGGCCGGCCGCTTCGACGCCGCGATCGCGGCTGGAGGCGCAACGCTGATTTCAGCCGGCACCTATCGGCTGATGTGGGATTTGGCCAAGGCCGATCTTTTCTGACATCTCGCCGCGCGCGGGGAGACGGACGGCGAACGCATAAAATTTACACAATCGTCATCTTGCCCGCACACGAGATTGCGATCTCGTTGAAATGGAACCGTTCGCCTTGCCATGCGTAGGGCTTTGGGGTGATCATTGGAACTCGCCTGCGCACATTCGCGCGCGGGGCCTTTGACACATTTGAACCGAAGAGCACCATGAATCCCGTCAAAGCACTCGAATCCCACGGTCAGGCCGTTTGGCTGGACTTTCTCGCCCGCGGTTTCGTCGCCAAAGGCGACCTGAAAAAGCTGATCGACACCGACGCCGTCAAGGGCGTGACGTCGAACCCGGCGATCTTCGAGAAGGCGATCGGCTCATCCGACGAATATGACGCGCCGATCGCGGCTGCGCTGAAATCGGGCGACAAGTCGCCGGCCGATCTGTTCGAGCATATTGCCGTCGAGGACATCCAGAGCGCGGCCGATGTGCTGAAGCCGGTTTTCGACGAGAATAAGGGACGCGACGGTTTCGTCAGTCTTGAAGTCTCGCCCTATCTGGCCAACGACACCAAGGGCACGATCACCGAGGCCGAGCGGCTGTGGAAGAGCGTCAAGCGCCCCAATCTCATGATCAAGGTGCCGGCGACGCCAGAAGGCCTGCCGGCCATCGAGCACCTGATCGGCGAAGGCATCAGCGTCAACATCACGCTGCTGTTCGCGCAAAAGGTCTATGTGGAAGTGGCGGAAGCCTATCTGCGCGGGTTGGAGAAATTCGTGGCCGGTGGCGGCGATCCATCGGGCATCGCCAGCGTGGCATCGTTCTTCGTCAGCCGCATCGATACGCAGGCGGACAAGCAGCTCGACGAGAAGATCGCGGCGGCCAATGATCCCGCCGAGAAGGAGCGCCTGAAGGCGCTGAAGGGCAAGGTGGCGATCGCCAATGCCAAGCTCGCTTATCAGGAATATCTCAAACTGTTTGCCGGCGCCCGCTGGGACAAGCTGAAGGCCAAGGGTGCACAGCCGCAGCGATTGCTGTGGGCCTCGACCGGCGTCAAGAGCAAGGACTATCGCGACACCATGTATGTGGAAGAGCTGATCGGCAAGGACACGGTGAACACCGTGCCGCCGGCAACGCTCGACGCTTTTCGCGATCACGGCGACGTGCGCGACAGCCTGGAAGAGAACATCGACGCGGCGAAGAAGGTGCTGGCGGATTTCGCCGCAACCGGAATTTCGCTGGACAAGATCACCACCGACCTGGTGGCCGATGGCGTCAAGCAGTTCGCCGATGCGGCCGACAAACTCTATGGCGCCGTGGCACATAAGCGCGCGGCTTCGCTGGGCAAGGCTGTCGGCGCGCAACAGCTGGCGCTGGGCGATACGCTGAAGAAGACCGTCGAGAAATCCACCGAAGAGTGGCGCGGATCGGCAAAAATCCGCCGGCTCTGGCACAAGGATGCATCGGTCTGGACGGGCAGCGATGAAGCCAAGTGGCTCGGGTGGCTGAACAGCGCGTTTGCCGAAAAGGCAAAACTCGCCGATTACAATGATTTCGCGAAGTGGGTGAAGAACCAGGGTTTCACCGATGCCGTCGTGCTCGGCATGGGCGGATCAAGCCTCGGACCAGAAGTGCTGGCGGTGACCTTCCCGCATGTCGCGGGCTTCCCGAAACTGCATGTGCTGGATTCCACCGATCCGGCGCAGGTCGCGACCATGGCGAAGGCCGTCAACATCGCCAAGACGCTGTTCATCGTGTCGAGCAAATCCGGCGGCACCACCGAGCCGAATGTGATGAAGAACTACTTCTTCGGCGAAGTGAGCAAGGCTGTCGGCGCCGACAAAGCGGGCACGCATTTCGTCGCCGTCACCGATCCCGGCTCGTCGCTGGAGAAGGTGGCGAAGGAACAGACATTCGCGCGCGTCTTCCACGGCGACCCCACCATCGGTGGCCGCTATTCCGTGCTGTCACCTTTCGGGCTCGTGCCGGCAGCGGCGGCGGGTATCGATCTTGCGAAACTGCTTGAGCACACCCTTTCGATGGTCCGCTCCTGCGGCCCTGACGTGCCGCCATCGGAAAACCCCGGCGTGCAACTTGGCCTCGCCATGGGCCATGCCGGCATCGATGGTCGCGACAAGGTGACCATTCTGTCCTCGAAGACCATCTCGGATTTCGGTGCCTGGGCCGAACAGCTCATCGCTGAGTCCACCGGCAAGGACGGCAAGGGGCTGATCCCGATCGATGGCGAAGAGCTGGGCGCTCCGGCGGTTTATGGCGATGATCGTTTCTTCATCGATCTGCGCACCGACGGCGACAGGGACAAGGCGCATGACGACAAGCTCGCCGCACTGGAAAAGGCCGGCCATCCGGTCACACGCATCACCCTGCCCTCCATCGACCATCTCGGCCAGGAGTTCTTCCGCTTCGAGATCGCGACGGCTGTGGCCGGCGCCGTGCTCGACATCAATCCGTTCAACCAGCCGGATGTGGAAGACGCCAAGATCAAGACGCGCGAACTGACGAGCGCATTCGAAAAGACGGGCTCGCTGCCGCCGGAGACACCGGTGGTGTCGTCCAAGGAAGCCGACCTTTACACCGACGACAGCAATGCCGAACTGCTGAAGAAAGCCGGCGCCGATGGCGATCTCGCGTCCTGGCTCAAGGCCCACTTCCGCCGCGTGACGCCGGGCGACTATGTGGCCCTGCTCGCTTATGTCGAGCGCAACGCCGCGCATATCGACACGTTGCAGGCGATGCGGATGGCGGTGCGCGACAAGAAGAAGGTGGCAACCTGCTCCGAATTCGGCCCGCGCTTCCTGCATTCCACCGGCCAGGCCTACAAGGGCGGACCGGACAGCGGCGTGTTCCTGCAGATCACCGCGGATGATGCCAAGGATCTTGCGATCCCGGATTACCGCGCGTCTTTCGGCGTCATCAAGGCGGCGCAGGCGCGTGGCGATTTCGAGGTGCTGACCGATCGCAGCCGCCGCGCCTTGCGCGTGCATCTGAAAGGTGACCTGAAAGCTGGCCTCGCCGCGCTCGATAAGGCGATCGCCGCCGCACTGAGTTAAACGCCCTCACATGGCCCGGACATCGCTCCGGGCCATGTGCAATCAAAGACAAGGACATCACCAATGCAGCTCGGCATGATCGGCCTCGGCCGAATGGGCGGAAATATTGTCCGCCGCCTGATGAAAAACGGTCACACCGCCGTGGTCTATGACAAGGACGCCAAGGCCGTCACCGGCCTTGCCGGCGAAGGCGCGGTGGGCGGATCGTCGCTCGCCGATTTCGTCAAGAAGCTCGACAAGCCGCGCCATGTCTGGGTGATGCTGCCGGCCGGCAAGATCACCGAGACCACCATCGACGAACTGACGAAACTGCTGGAGCCCGGCGATACCATCATCGATGGCGGCAACACCTTCTGGCAGGACGATGTCCGTCGCGGCATCGCGCTGAAGAAACTCGATCTGCACTATATCGATGTCGGCACCTCAGGCGGCGTGTGGGGCATCGATCGCGGCTATTGCATGATGATCGGCGGCGAGAAGGACGTGGTCGATCGGCTCGACCCGATCTTCAAGACGCTGGCGCCCGGTATCGGCGACATCCCGCTCACCCCCGGCCGCGACGGGCGCGATCCACGCATCGAACAGGGCTACATCCATGCTGGCCCGGTCGGCGCCGGCCACTTCGTCAAGATGATCCATAACGGCATCGAATATGGCTTGATGCAGGCCTATGCCGAGGGATTTGATATTCTCAAGAACGCCAATATCGAAGCGCTGCCGGAAGCGCATCGCTTCGATCTCAATCTGCCGGATATCGCCGAAGTCTGGCGCCGCGGCAGCGTCATCCCGTCATGGCTGCTCGACCTCACGGCATCGGCACTGGCCAAGAGCAATGAGCTGAAGGAATATTCCGGCTTCGTGGAAGACTCGGGCGAAGGCCGCTGGACGGTGAATGCCGCGATCGACGAGGCGGTGCCTGCCGAGGTGCTGACCGCAGCGCTGTTCGCGCGTTTCCGCTCGCGGCAGGAGCACACATTCTCCGAGAAAATTCTATCCGCGATGCGCGCCGGTTTCGGCGGCCACAAAGAGCCCGATCAGCATCCGGATCCGAAGCGGCAGGACGCGCCAAACATCGTGAAATAATGACGGAGTCCGCCGTGATTGCCAAGACCAGCGACAAGACCAAGAAGCCCGATCCCTGTGCTTTCGTCATCTTTGGCGTGACGGGCGATCTCGCGCATCGCCTCGTGATCGCGGCGCTCTATAACCTGCAAGCGTCAGATCTCCTGCCGGAGAAATTCTGCGTGGTCGGCATTGCCCGCAAGGGCATGACCGGCGATGCCCTGCGCGAGGATCTGCTCAAGGGCCTCAAGCAATATGCAACGCGGCCTGTGGACGATGCCATCGCGCAAAAGCTTTTGAACTGCGTCACCTGCATCGAGGCTGATCCGAGCGAGCCGGAAAGCTTCGATCGGATGAAAGACGAGCTCGACAAGCTCGAAGAAGCGCGCGGCACCGGCGGCAATCGCCTGTTCTATCTCGCCACGCCGCCGTCTGCCTTCGCGCCGATCGCCGAACAGCTCGGCCGCACCGGCATGCTGAAGGAGAACGGGTCCTGGCGCCGCCTGGTCGTCGAGAAGCCGTTCGGCACTGATCTGGAATCGGCCAAGAAGCTAAATGCCAAGCTGCTCAGCCTGATGAACGAGCAGCAGATCTACCGGATCGATCACTATCTCGGCAAGGAAACGGTACAGAACATCCTCGTGCTGCGCTTCGCCAACGGCATTTTCGAGCCGATCTGGAATCGCCACCATATCGATCATGTGCAGATCACCGTGGACGAGAAGCTCGGCGTCGGCCATCGCGGTTCGTTCTACGATGCCACCGGCGCACTGCGCGACATGGTGCCGAACCATCTGTTCCAGCTGCTTTCACTGGTCGCCATGGAGCCACCATCGCGCTTCGAGGCCAATGCCGTGCGATCGGAAAAGGCCGAGGTGCTGGCTGCCGTCACCATCCAGACGGAAGGCGAAGCCCTCAAGAATTCCGTGCGCGCGCAATATGTCGGCGGTCATGTGGGCGATAACGATATCGTCGATTACCTGAAAACCGAAGACGTCAAGCCCGGCAGCACGACCGAAACCTACGCTGCGTTGAAACTCATGATCGACAACTGGCGCTGGGCCGGCGTGCCGTTCTATCTGCGCACCGGCAAGGCGCTGGGCGTCAAGCGCACCGAAGTGGCGATCAAGTTCAAGCAGGCCCCCTTCGCCATGTTCAGGGACATGTCGATGGAGCAGCTCGCCGAGAACTATCTCGTCATTGCGGTGGAGCCGAACGAAGGCATTTCGCTGAAATTCAACACCAAGGTCCCCGGCCCCGCCGTCGAGATCGACGGTGTCGAGATGAAGTTCCGCTACAAGGACTACTTCAATGCCTCGCCGGCCACCGGCTATGAGACGCTGATCTATGACTGCATGATCGGCGACAACATCCTGTTCCAGCGCGCCGACAGCGTCGAGGCCGGCTGGCGCGCGGTGCAGCCGTTCCTCGATAGCTGGAAGAAGGCGGGCAAGGACGGGCTGAAGACCTACAAGGCCGGCAGCGAAGGGCCGGAGGAAGCCGATGAATTGCTCAAGCGCGACGGCCGAAGCTGGCGTATTTTGAGCTGACAACCACGCCGTCATTGCGAGGAGCCGAAGGCGACGAAGCAATCCAGAGGCCGCACACAGGAAGACTGGATTGTTTCGTCGCTACGCGCCTCGCAATGACGATGGAGAGACCTGATCATGGCCGAGCATCGCACCATCATCGAAGTGTCGGACGCCGCAGCACTTGCCGCGGCCGCTGCCGAGCGACTGATCAAGCGAATCGAGGCCAACAAGGATCGACCGGCGATCTGCCTCACCGGCGGATCGAGCCCGAAGCGACTCTATGAATTGCTGGCAACGGACGCCTATCGCAAGCGCATCCCGTGGGAACGCGTGCAGTGGTTCATCGGCGACGATCGCTTCGTGCCGGAGAGCGACCCGCTGAACAATATGGCTATGGCCAAGGGCGCGTTTCTCGATAAATGCGCGCCCGCCGCGAACGTCCATGCGATCAAAACCGATGCTGGCAATCCGGATGAAGCTGCATCGCTTTATGTGAAAGAGCTGCAGGCCTTTTACGGCAGCGATAAGCTCGATGCTGCAAAGCCGCTGTTCGATCTCGTGCTGCTCGGTGTCGGGCCGGATGGCCATGTGGCCTCGCTGTTTCCCGGTTATCCCGGCATCGAGGTGAAAGACCGCTGGGTGATCGGCGTGCCGGAGGCGCATGTGAAGCCGTTCGTGCCGCGCGTCAGCCTGACATTGCCACCGCTCGCCTCTTGCCGCGAGATGCTGTTCCTGATGAGCGGAGAGGACAAGCGCGCCATTCTTGGCCGCGTGCTGGCTGGCGAAGACCTCCCTGCCAATCGCGCCCGTTCGCATGGCGAAACCATATGGCTGTGCGACCGCGCGGCGCTGCCGGAGGGCGAGAGTGTCTGAACCTGCGCCCAATGCCCTCATCGTCATGGGCGTCTCGAGTTCGGGCAAGAGCTCGATCGGCAAGGCACTGGCCGACCGTCTTGGCTGGCGCTTCGCCGATGGCGATGATTTTCATCCGCCTGCGAATGTGGAAAAGCAGCGTGCCGGCAAAGCACTCACCGATGAAGATCGCTGGCCCTGGCTGCAGAGCATTGCCGACGAGATCGATCGCGTCACGGCCGATGACGGCAAACTCGTTGTCGCCTGTTCGGCGCTGAAACGCGTTTACAGGGAGCTGTTGGTCCATGGCCGGCACGATATTCGCATTATTTATCTCGACGGCTCGAAAGAGTTGATCGCTAGGCGCATGGCAGCGCGAACAAACCATTTCATGCCGCCGTCGCTGCTCGACAGCCAGTTCAAGACGCTCGAAGTGCCCGGTCCCGATGAGCGCGTCATCGCCGTGTCCATCGACGACGATATCGATGGCATCGTGGACGCCATCGCCAAGCAACTGCCGACCTGAAGGATCGCATCATGACCAAGATCGCACTTGTCGTGTCAGACGTGGACGGCACGCTGGTCACCCATGACAAGCGACTGACCGACAAGGCCAAAGCCGCCGTCAAGCGACTGGAAGACAACGGCATCGGCTTCACCATCACATCGAGCCGTCCGCCGGTCGGCATGCGCTTCCTGATTGATCCGCTCGGGATCACGCTGCCGATCGGGCCATTCAATGGTAGCTCGATCGTCGATGGCGACCTGAAGCCGATCACGCAGCACCTGATCGGCGAAGCCGCTGCAGCCAAGAGCATCGCGGTACTCGACAAATACGGTGTCGATGTCTGGATTTTCACCAATGACGATTGGGTGATCAAGCGCGACGACGGCAAATATGTGCCGCATGAGCGCGACACGATCCAGCATGCGCCCCTGATGGTCGAGGACTTCACCCCGTATCTGGCAAAAGCCTGCAAGATCGTCGGCGCGAGTTCGGATTTCCCGTTGCTGGAGCGCTGCGAGGCGGAGATGCAGCAAGTGCTGGGCAACAGCGCCGTCGCGGTGCGCTCGCAGAACTATTATCTCGACGTGACGCCGCCTGCGCAGAGCAAGGGCACTTTTGTCAAAGCCATGGCGGAACGGCTGGGCATTCCGCTCGAGGCGATCGCGACGGTGGGCGATATGCGGAATGATCTGCCGATGTTCGAAGTGGCCGGATTCTCCGTGGCGATGGGGAATGCGAGCGACTTCGTGAAAGGAAAAGCAAGCGCGGTGACAAGCTCGAATGAGGACGAGGGATTTGCCGGCGCGGTGGAGATGATTTTGAAGAGGAATGCGGAAGGCTGATGGTCTCCCTCCCCACGGCGCGGCTGCGCCGCTTGGGGAGGGATAAGACATCACTTCGCCCTCTCCACCTTCTTCTCCTGCGGCTGCTTCACACTCGCCAGATTGTGCGCCACGGCAATCAACGCGATATGCGTCAAGGCCTGCGGGAAATTTCCGGTCTGGCGTTTTACCGATGGATCGTACTCCTCCGCGATCAGCCCGACATCATTCGCAATCGCCACCACACGGTTGAACATGTCCTCCGCCTTCGCGACCTCACCGATCTTGATATAGCATTCGGCGAGCCAGAGACTGCAAGCCAGGAAGGCCCCCTCCGCGGGCTGTATTTCCCCGGTGACCTCGCGCGGATCATGGCGCAACACAAAACCGTCGCGCATCAGATATTTCTCCACCGCTGCGATGGTGCCGATGACGCGGGGATCGTCGCAGGGGAGGAAGCCGAGCAGCGGCAGCAGCAGGATCGCGCCGTCGAGGACGTCGGACCCATACGACTCCACAAACGTGTTTTCGCGGGGATCAAAGCCCTTCTCGCAGATATCGCGATGGATCTGGTCGCGCAGCTCTTTCCATCGATCGATCGGCCCTTCGAGATTAAAACCTTCGGCGCTCTTGATCGCGCGATCGAAGGCCACCCAGCAGCCGACCTTGGACAGAACATAGTGCTTGCCGGGACCGCGGCGCTCCCAGATGCCATGGTCGGGCTTGTCCCAGACCTGTGCCACGTGCTCCAGGATCTCGCATTCCACTGCCCAGGTGCCATCCTCAAGATCAAGCTTGGCGACACGCGTCTGGTGGAAGGCATCGATCAGCTCGCCATAGACATCGAGCTGCAGTTGCGCATGGGCGGCGTTGCCGACGCGGACCGGCAGCGCGCCGCCATAACCGGGCAGCCAGTCGGCCTCCCATTCCAGCAAACGGCGTTGGCCCATAATGCCATACATGATCTGCATTTCAGATGGTGAGCCAGCCACCGCGCGCAGCAGCCAGCGATGCCAGGCGCGGGCTTCATCGGTGTATCCGCTGTTCATCAGCACCAGCAATGTGAACGTGGCATCACGCAGCCAGCAGAAGCGATAGTCCCAATTCCTGCTACCGCCGAGTTTTTCAGGCAGCGATGTCGTCGGCGCCGCCACGATGCCGCCGGACGGCGCATAGATCAGCGCTTTCAGCGTGATCAACGAGCGCATCACGAGATCGCGATGCTCGCCCTTGTAGGTGCAGCGGCTACTCCATTCTTTCCAGAATTCCTCGGTGTCCCTCAGCGCATGATCGACATTGATCGGCGCCGGCACTTTCTGATGGGACGGTCCATAGGTCAGGACGAATGGAACGCTGTCGCCTGCCTTGACCTCGAATTTCGCGACCGTGGTGAGGTTCTCGCCATGGGTCTCTACAGGCGTATGCAGCACCGTCATGTCGGGTCCGCAGATGGCGAGCACGGCACCATCCTCGTCGCGCTTCACCCAGGGAATGGCCGCGCCGAAACCGAAGCGGATAATCAGCTCCATCCGCACTTTCACCGTGCCGCGATCACCGCGGACGATCCGCACGACGTCGGAGGCGGCGCCGCGCGGTGGCATGAAATCGATCAGCGTAATGGCGCCGTCATCGGTTTCCAGCGTTGTTTCGAGGATGAGCGAGTCGCCGCGGTAGCGCCGCTTGCACGACTTGATCGGACCAGCCGGCGCGATCTGCCAGCGGCCGTGATCCTTGGTACCCAGCAAGGCCGTGAAACATGCATCGGAATCGAAGGCCGGCCAGCACAGCCAGTCGATCGAGCCATTGCGGTTGACGAGAGCGGCGGTCTCACAATCGCCGATCAGAGCGTAGTCTTCGATATTGCTGTACAATGTCTCTCCGCCATCTGATCGAATTTACGATGCGGACGCGCTCCTGTCCGCGGTTGCCATGCGTAGTGCGTCGCGATCGATCGATGAGGCCATCGTCTCCACCGTGGCCGGCAGCCGCTGCCGCCAGTTCGGATGCTCGTCGATGGTGCCGGGGATATTCGGTTGATCGTTGACGCCAAGCAGATCTTCCAACGCAATGGCCTCGATCCGGGTTCGCGTACGCGCGAGAAAGTGAGCGACGCCGAAGAAATCCGTCCGCTCGATGCCATTCCGTCGCAGCGCTTCATCGAGCATCTCGATGGCGTAGCGGCGCGCATCGTCGCTTTCGCCGGGATCGATGCCGAGCGAGCGTTTCAGCTGGAGATCATGGTAGCTGCGCCAGCCGCTATAGGTCGGCAGGTCATGGGTATTGAAGGTCACCAGAGCATTCGGCGCGTAGTAATCGATGCCGCGGAAGGCATAGCGATCGTCGCGCTCGAACATCATGACCAGATACGACCAAATGCCCCATGCGGCGAGATGATCGCGGAATCCCTCCGGCACGGTGCCGAGATCCTCGCCGATGACAACGCAGTTATTCTCGACACTTTCCTGCGCCGTGACGGCAAGCAGCGCTTCCAGCGGCATTTTGACATAGGCGCCATTGTTCGGCCGATAGCCGTGCGGCACGACATAGAGACGATTGAGTCCGAGCACGTGATCGAGCCGGATCGCGCCGGCATAGCGCATGGAGGCGCGCAGCATATCCTTGAACGGCGCAAAGCCTTGCACTTCGAGGCCGGCCGCATTGAAGCCGGCTAGGCCCCAGTTCTGGCCGGCGGGCTGCAGCGCATCTGGCGGCGCACCGACGGAGAGATGCCGCGAGATCGCGACCTGCTCATTCCACGCATCGAAGCCGCCGGCCTGCACACCGACCGCGACGTCGAGATAGAGGCCGACCGGCATCTTCAATTCATTGGTGAGATCGAAACACGCCTTCAGCTGCAGGTCCGCATTCCACTGCACATATTCGATGAAGGCGACGTCGGCGCCATCAGGCCCTGCGCATAATTCGGCACATCGCGCATCGTCCGGATGCTGCCATTCTCTGGACCAGTCCCACCACGCCGTCTTGTAGCGATGGCGCAGGACTTCGAAGCAGGCGAAGCGCGTCAGCAAAGGTGCACGTTCGGCACGGAAGGCCTTGAGGGCGGCTTGGCGCGGGGATTTCGGTTTAGACTGAAACTCCTCGAAGGCCGCCCGCAATGCGCGCCATTTCGCAGCGGAAACGGCGGGGTAATCGACCAGAGCCGAACGCCGCAGCGGCGCCAGTTCACTGTCGGCCGCGCCGGTGAATTCCGGCAGCGCCTCGACGTCGATAAAGAGCGGATTGAGGAACAACCGGCTGTTTGGCGAATACGGGCTGCATTCGGCCGGCCGATCGTCAAACAGCGCATGCAGCGGATTGAGGCCGACACCGCCAGCGCCGAGGCTGGCCCCGACACGGATCAGGTTCTGCAGATCGGTGAAATCGCCGATGCCCCAGTTGCGCTCCGAGCGCAGGCCGTAGAGCTGGACGGCGATGATCCAGCTGCGGTCGAATGTCCCGGCATAGGCCTTGCCGGGCGCCACGACCAGGGCAGCTTCTTCCGAGTAGAGCGAGGCGTCCGCGAGGCGCAGTCGATGCACGCCGACCGGCAGATCGGCCGGCCAGGCGATCTCTCGGCCATTGGCCGAGCCCTCGGCAATCATCTGGTCGCCGTCCCAGGCCTCCCATTTCAGCGGCGACGTCGCCGCTTCGGTCAGCGTTGTGCGCCCACCCTCGCCGGCCCGCAACGCGACCACCTGATCGAGAAAACGGCGCGGCGCACGCACCGGCAGGGCATTGAGGATGATCTCGAGCGCGGCGGCGTCAGTGGTATGCCACTGCCCCTGCCCGTCGTGAAAACCGGTCTGAATGCCGAGTTCGGCGGCTTTGGCGAAGAGGTCCATTCGGCACGCGCTTTGCAGGGCAACAACCACGGAGCAATCGCAAGTTGTTGCGGGATTTCAGGAGGTTACGGAAGAGGATAGCCGAGTTTCAACGCATTGACTTAAGCTCGGTTCCATAGGGAACCAAACCCCTGTCACGAAGCTTCTTATAAGATTGCAGCGTCTTGTCTCCACACGGGCGCAGACATCCCTCTTGTTGATGGCATCACCGTGAACAGAACATCCCAGACCACTGCAAGCACCGCCATGAGCGGCGCGTTCCATATCGAGGACATCTACCCCATCATCGATGGCGGTCGCTTCCCGGTCAAACGCATTCAAGGCGAGGTCATCGAGGTCTGGGCGGATATCTATCGCGACGGGCACGAGATCATCGATGCCGCGATTGTCTGGCGCCGCGAGCAGGACCGTGACTGGCAGCGCGCGCCCATGACCATGGATGTCAATGACCGCTGGCATGGCACATTCACGCCGAACGGAATTGGTCGTTACGTTTATGCCATCGAGGCCTGGACCGACGAATTCGCCACCTGGCGCCACGGCTTCGACCTGAAGCTCAAGGCCGGACAGGATGTCACCCTCGACGCGCTGGAAGGCGCCGGGCTGATGACCAAGGCCCAGAATGGCGGAGAGGAGGCGTCGGCTTTCATCGTCAAGCAATGCGAAGCTTATCTGCAGACCGGCGAAACCGAACCGCTGCGCTCGCCAAAACTGCGCGAGGCCATGGCGGAAGCGCAGCCGCGCCCGGACCTCACGCGCTCCGCGCTGCTGCCGCTGATGATCGACCGCGAGCGCGCCCGCAATGGCGCCTGGTATGAGATGATCCCGCGCAGCCAGAGCAAGGTGCCGGGCCAACACGGCACGTTCCGCGACTGCATCGCACGCCTGCCGGAAATCGCGGCCATGGGCTTTGACGTGCTGTATTTCACGCCCATCCACCCCATCGGCGAGACCAATCGCAAGGGCAAGAACAACGCGCTCACCGCCGAGCCCGGCGATGTCGGCAGCCCCTATGCTATCGGCGGCAAGGAAGGCGGCCATGACGCCATCCATCCCGATCTCGGCACGCTGGAGGATTTTCATGCCGTGATCGCGGCGTGCAAGCAGCACGACATGGAAGTCGCCATCGACGTCGCCGTCCAGTGCTCGCCAGACCATCCCTGGATCAAGGAGCATCCGGACTGGTTCAAGCGCCGGCCGGACGGCTCGATGAAATATGCGGAAAACCCGCCGAAGAAGTATCAGGACATCCATAACCCCGACTTCACCTGCGACGACGCCGGCTCGCTGTGGAATGCGCTGCGCGACATGCTGCTCTATTGGTGCGATCAGGGCGTCAAGATCTTCCGCATCGACAATCCGCACACCAAGCCGTTGCGGTTCTGGGAATGGGCGATCCATGAGGTGCAACTGAAGCACCCGGATGCGCTGTTCCTCGCGGAAGCCTTCACGCGGCCGAAGCTGATGAAGGGCCTCGCAAAACTCGGCTTCTCGCAGAGCTACACTTACTTCACCTGGCGCACCGCCAAGTGGGAGATCGAGCAATATCTCAACGAGCTGTGCTCTTATCCCGAACGCGAATATTATCGACCGAATTTCTTCGTCAACACACCGGACATCCTGCCCTATCACCTGCAATCGGGGGAGCAGTGGATGTTCAAGTCGCGCGTGGCCTTGGCTGCCGTGCTGTCGTCTGTCTACGGCGTCTATAATGGCTTCGAGCTGCTCGAACACGAAGCCATTCCCAGCAAGGAAGAATATCTCGACAGCGAGAAATACGAGATCAAAACCCGCGACTGGCACAAGCCAGGCAACATCATCCCGTATATTACGGCGCTGAACTTTGCCCGCCGCGCCAATTCGGCGCTGCAACAGATCTCCAACCTGCGTTTCATGCCCGTCGAGAACGACAACATCATCGGCTTCGTGAAGACGTCGGTGGACGGCACCAATACGGTAGCCGGCGCCATCGCGATCGCGCGCGAGGCTTATGAGTTCTGGCTGCCCATCGACACGCAAGTCCTCGTCGATGGCGAGAAGCGCAATGTCGCGGCTGTCGAAAACATCATCACTGGTGAACGCCACGGCGTCGAATGGGGCGGCATCCGCCTGCGCATCGATCCGCAACGCGACCCCGCCGCCCTGTTCCGCTGCCTCGCCTGAAAGCGCCCGTAATGAACGTGATGACTGACATCAAATCGAAGACCGACGTGGCGCAACCGGACAATGTGGCCGATCCGCTCTGGTACAAGGACGCGATCATCTATCAGCTGCACGTGAAGACATTCGCGGACAGCAACAATGACGGCATCGGCGATTTCGCGGGCCTCACCGAGAAGCTCGATTATCTGCAGGAGCTCGGCGTCACCACCATCTGGCTGATGCCGTTCTATCCCTCGCCCGGCCGCGACGATGGCTATGATATCGCCGACTACGGCTCGATTCATCCAGACTTCGGCACGATGAAAGACTTCAAGCGCTTCATCCACGAAGCCAAGCGCCGCGGCCTGCGCGTCATTACCGAGCTGGTCATCAATCACACGTCGGACCAGCACGACTGGTTCAAGCGCGCGCGTCGCAGTCCTGCCGGCTCATCGGCGCGCGACTGGTATGTGTGGAGCGACACCGATCAGAAATATGACGGCACCCGCATCATCTTCACAGACACCGAGAAATCCAACTGGACGTGGGATCCGGAAGCCAAGGCCTATTACTGGCACCGCTTCTTCTCGCATCAGCCCGACCTGAATTTCGACAATCCGCGCGTGCTCAGCGCGGTGGTGCAGGTGATGAAGCGCTGGCTCGATGCCGGCGTGGACGGCTTCCGTCTGGACGCGATCCCCTATCTGATCGAGCGTGACGGCACCAATAACGAAAACCTGCCGGAGACCCATAAGGTCATCAAGCATCTGCGTGCCGAACTCGACGCCTATGCGCCGGGCCGCCTGCTGCTCGCCGAGGCCAATCAATGGCCGGAAGACGTGCAGGAATATTTCGGCGACAGTGACGAATGCCATATGGCCTATCACTTCCCGCTAATGCCGCGCATCTATATGGCGCTGGCGCAGGAAGACCGTTTCCCGATCACCGACATCATGCGGCAGACGCCGGACATCCCGGACAACTGCCAGTGGGCCATGTTCCTGCGCAATCATGACGAGCTGACGCTGGAAATGGTCACCGACGTCGAGCGCGATTATCTGTGGTCGACCTATGCCAATGATCCGCGCGCGCGCATCAATGTCGGCATCCGCCGCCGCCTTGCGCCGCTGATGGACAATGACCGCCGCAAGATCGAACTGCTGGACTCGCTGTTGCTGTCCTTCCCGGGCACGCCGATCATCTATTACGGCGACGAGATCGGCATGGGTGACAACATCTATCTCGGCGACCGCAATGGCGTGCGCACACCGATGCAGTGGGCGCCCGATCGGAACGGCGGCTTCTCCCGCGCCGACCCCGCGCGTCTCTATGCGCCGCCGATCATGGATCCGATCTACGGCTATGAATCGGTGAATGTGGAAGCGCAGTCGCGCAGCCTGTCGTCGCTGCTGTCGGCGACCAAGCGGCTGATCGCCGTCCGCAAGTCGACACTGGCCTTTGGCCGCGGGACGATGACCTTCATCCGCCCCGAAAACCGCTCGGTGCTGTGCTATGTGCGCCAATATGGCGACGAGGTGATCCTCTGCGTTGCTAACCTGTCGCGCGCAGCACAAGCGACCGAGCTCGATCTGTCGCCGTGGAAGGAACGCGTGCCGCTGGAAATGCTCGGCCGCACCAAATTTCCGCCGATCGGCGAACTGCCCTATATGGTGACGCTCGCGCCCTACGGCTTCTACTGGTTCCAGCTCGAGAAGCGCGACGTTTCCGAACATTCGCAGCCATCCGTGGTCCCGGAATTCGAGACGCTGGTGGTGCCGCTCGGCTCCACATGGATGACGCTGGCGCGCACCCGCGGCGTGTTCGAGCATGATGTCCTGCCCGGCTTCCTGTCGCGCTCGCGCTGGTATCCGGAACGCAATGCCAAGGCGATCCAGCCGGCGCTGACATCCGCCACGCCGTTCTGCCTGGTCGGCGACAACCGGCCATGGCTGGTGTTCTTCGAAACCACCCAGCGCGGCACAAAATCCCGCTATGTGCTGCCGATGCAGATCGACTGGGTGCGCTTCGATCGCGACCGCTACAATCCGAAAGCGTTCGCCGCGGTGCGCCAGGGCGCGCGCGAAGGCACGCTGCTGGATGTCGCCACCGACGAGATCTTCATTTCGCTGCTGCTGTACAACCTGCGCAATTCGGTGACGGTCGAGGAAGTCGAGGGCATGACGCTCGAATTCCGTCCGACCAAGAAGCTGACCGACAAGCCGCAGCACAAGCTGGAAAATATCCGCGCGGTCGAGACCGAGCAGTCGAACTCGACGGCTCTGGTCGATAGCGACTATGTGGTGAAGATCTATCGCAAGCTGCAGACCGGCATCAATCCGGAGATCGAGGTCGGCCACTTCCTCACCGAGATCGCCGGCTTCGCCAATACGCCGGCTCTGCTCGGCAGTGTCGAGCTGATCGAAGGCGACCAGCGCAGCGCCGTCTCCATCGTCCATGCCTTCGTGCAGAACCAAGGCGATGCCTGGACGGTCTCCTCCGGCTATCTCGATCGCTTTGTCGAGAAAGAACGGCTGATCGCGGCCGACACCCATCACGAGATGAGCGAAGACCAGATCGCCTATCTTCGCTACATGACCCAGACGGGCCTGCGCGTCGCCGAAATGCAGATCGCACTGGCGAGCCGCGACGACATCGCCGACTTCAAGCCGGAGCCGACGACGGACAACGACATCCGCGTGTGGACCGACGAAATCGTCACCCGCGCCGAGCCGGTGTTCAGCCTCCTCGCCCAGCGCCGCAACGCCGCGCGCGATGGCGATCGCGGCTTGATCGACGCGGTGCTGGCACTGCGCAACAATCTGCGCGACACGCTCAATGGCCTGCTGCCGGACAAGATCGACGGGCTGAAAATCCGCCATCACGGCGACTTCCATCTCGGGCAGATGCTGATCGTCAAGGATGACATCTTCATCATCGATTTCGAAGGCGAGCCGCGCCGCTCCATCGAAGATCGCCGCCGCAAGGCGCCAGCCGCCCGCGATGTCGCCGGCCTGATCCGCTCGATCGACTATTCGGCGACCGCCGCCCTCGAGCGCGCCGAACAAATCGCGCCGGATGAGAATGGCAAGCTTGCCAACGCGCTCACCTCGTGGCGCGACCGCGCCATCGATGCTTTCGTCGAGGCCTATCGCGAGGCCATGACCGACAAGCGGCTGTGGCCGGCCGATGCCAAGTCGGCCGACGACATGCTCAAATTCTTCCTGATCGAGAAGGCCTTCTACGAGATCGAATATGAACTCGCGCATCGCCCGGATTGGCTGCGCGTGCCGCTGGCCGGTCTGTTGCGTATCTTGAACGGGGAGCCGAAGGAATCCGTATGACCAATCTTCCCGCTGAAGCTTACGCCATCATCGAAGGCCGTCACTCCGACCCGTTCCACTATCTCGGGCCGCACAAGGAGAACGATCGCACGGTGGTGCGCGCCTTCCTGCCCGACGCCGTCAAAGTGGACGCCATCGACGATCACGGCGCGACGACGCCGCTGGAACGCGTGCATCAATCCGGCCTGTTCGTCGGCCCGCTGGCCAATGGCTCGACCAAATATCAGCTGCGCGCAAAATTCGGCGATAATGTCGTCGACCTCGAAGACCCCTATCGCTTCCCGCCGCTGCTGACGGATTTCGATCTCTATTTGCTGGGTGAAGGCACCGACCAGCGCATCTATGACAAGCTGGGCGCGCATCCACGTGTGATCGACGGCATTGCCGGTGTCGCTTTTGTGGTGCTGGCGCCAAGCGCCAAACGCGTCAGCGTGGTCGGCGATTTCAATTTCTGGGATTCGCGGCGACATCCGATGCGCGTGCGCGGTGTGGGTTATTGGGAGCTGTTCGTCCCCGGTGCCACCGCCGGCAATCACTACAAGTTCGACATCATCGGCCCGCATGGCCAGGTGCCGCTCAAATCCGACCCGTTCGCCTTCTCGGCCGAAGTCCGGCCGTCCACCGCATCCATCGTGCTAGATGAAACGAAGATCCCACATCCGCGCTCGGCGCCCGACGGCATCAATGCCCTGGGCAAGCCGATGTCGATCTATGAGGTGCATCTCGGCTCATGGCGTCGCAAGGGCGACAATGAATGGCTGAGCTATCGCGATCTTGCCGAAACGCTGCCGAAATATGCCAAGGATCTCGGCTTCACCCATGTGGAATTCCTGCCCGTTAATGAGCATCCGTTCGACGGCTCATGGGGCTATCAGCCCACCGGCATGTATGCGCCGACCAGCCGCTTCGGCTCGCCGGAGGATTTCGCGGCGCTGATCGATGCCTGTCATGCCGAGGGCCTCGCTGTGCTGCTCGACTGGGTGCCCGGCCATTTCCCAGACGATCCGCATGGGCTCGGCCAGTTCGACGGCACCGCGCTGTATGAACACGCCAACCCGCTGCAGGGTCGGCACATGGATTGGGGTACGCTGATCTACAATTACGGCCGCACGGAAATCGTCAATTTCCTCGTGTCCAACGCGCTGTTCTGGATGGACCGCTACAATATTGACGGGTTGCGCGTCGATGCCGTCGCCTCAATGCTCTATCTCGACTACAGCCGCGCGGAAGGCGCCTGGATTCCCAATAAATATGGCGGCCGCGAGAATATCGAGGCGATCGAATTCCTGCGCCGCTTCAATCGCGAAGTATTCGGCAAATTCCCCAATGCCACGACGGCCGCCGAGGAATCCACCTCATGGCCGCAGGTGTCGCGCCCCGTCGAATTCGGCGGGCTCGGCTTCGGCTACAAGTGGAACATGGGCTGGATGCATGACACGCTGAATTACATCAGCAAGGATCCGATCTATCGCCAGCACCAGCACAACGACATCCTGTTCGGGCTGCAATATGCGTTCTCGGAAAACTTCATCCTGCCGCTGTCGCACGACGAAGTCGTCCATGGCAAACGCTCGATCCTCGGTCGCATGCCTGGCGACGACTGGCAGCGCTTCGCCAATCTGCGCGCCTATTATTCCTTCATGTTCGGCCATCCCGGCAAGAAGCTGATGTTCATGGGCTGCGAATTCGCCCAGGAGCGCGAGTGGAATCACGATCATTCGCTGGACTGGCATCTGCTGGAGCAGTACAAGCATGCCGGCATCCATTCGCTGATCCGCGATCTCAACACGCTCTATCGCGACACGCCGGCGCTGCACGAACTCGATTGCGATCCGGCCGGCTTCGAATGGATGGTGACGGACGACGCCGGCAACAATGTCTTCGCCTGGCTGCGTAAGGGCAACACGCCACGATCGCAGTGCCTGGTCGTCGTGAACTTCTCGCCCAATGTCTATCATAACTATCGCGTCCGCGTGCCCTTTACCGGGAAATGGCGCGAGGCGTTGAATTCGGATGCTGCGCTTTACGGCGGCAGCAATGTGGGCAACTCCGGCGAGGTGACAGCCACTGGACTGGTACCCGAGCTCAGCCTCACACTGCCGCCGCTTGCTGCGATCTTTCTCGTACCGGAAGCCTGATCGATGCGCCTGTCAGCCGGAACGCCCGCCCGCCTCGGTGCCAGTTGGGACGGGCGGGGGACCAACTTTGCCCTGTTCTCGGCCAACGCCAGGAAGGTCGAGCTATGCCTGTTCGACGGCCAGGGCCGCCGTGAACTCGAACGCATCGAGCTGCCCGAATATAACGAGCACGTCTTTCACGGCTATCTCAACGACGTCTCGCCGGGCCAACTCTATGGTTATCGGGTTCACGGGCCGTATGAGCCCGAGCATGGCCATCGCTTCAATCCGCACAAGCTGCTGGTCGATCCCTATGCAAAGAAGCTCGCAGGCCGGCTGGTCTGGAGCGATGCGCATTTCGGCTACCGCACCGGCTCGTCCCGCGAAGACCTTTCCTTCGACCGCCGCGACAATGCGCGCGGCATGCCCAAGGCCGTGGTGGTCGACGAAAGCTTCAATTGGGGCCGTCGCGAAGCCCGACCGAGCATTCCGTGGGAAGACACGATCTTCTACGAGGCCCATGTCAAAGGCCTGACCATGGGCCGCAAGGATGTGCCGGCGGGGCTACGCGGCACCTATCGCGGCCTCGCTGCACCGTCGATGATTGACCATCTCAAACGGCTCGGCGTCACCTCCATCGAACTTCTACCGGTCCATGCCTTCGTGGATGATCGTCGTCTCGTCGAGATGAAGCTGGTCAATTACTGGGGCTACAACACGCTCAGCTTCTTCGCGCCGGAAGCGCGCTATGGTGCCGACAATCCGCTCGATGCGTTCCGCACCACCGTGGCGCGGCTGCATGATGCCGGCATCGAGGTGATTCTCGACGTGGTCTATAACCACACCGCCGAAGGCAATCATCTCGGCCCGACGCTCTCGTTCCGCGGCATCGACAACGCCTCCTATTACTGGCTGATGCCGGACAATAAACGCTATTACGACGACTTCACCGGCTGCGGCTCGTCGCTGAACCTCACCCATCCGCGTGTGCTGCAGATGGTGATGGACTCGCTGCGCTACTGGGTCGAGGTCTGCCATGTCGATGGCTTCCGCTTCGACCTTGCCACCGAACTGGCGCGTGGTCCGAACGGCTTCGATCGTAACAGCGGCTTCCTCACAGCAATCCGGCAGGACCCGGTGCTCGCCAACGCCAAGATGATCGCCGAGCCCTGGGATCTTGGCATGGGCGGCTATCAGGTCGGCGCCTATCCGTCGCAATGGTCGGAATGGAACGACAAATATCGCAGCGCCATGCGCCGGTATTGGGCCGGCGAAGGCTCGCTGATCGGAGAAGTCTCGAGCCGCATGACCGGCTCCTCCGACGTGTTCAACCATGACGGCCGCAAGCAGCGTGCGGGCATCAACCACGTCACGGTCCATGACGGCTTTCCGCTGGCCGACCTGTTTGCCTATAACGAGAAGCACAACGAGGCCAACGGCGAGGACAATCGCGACGGCTCCAGCGACAATCACAGCAACAATTTCGGCGTCGAAGGCCCGACCGACGATCCCGCCATCAACGCCCTGCGCCGCCAGCTGCGCAAGAACCAGCTCGCCTGCCTCTATCTCGCCCAGGGCGTGCCGCTGCTCTTGGCCGGCGACGAGGTCGGCAACAGCCAGGGTGGCAATAACAACGCTTACTGCCAGGACAATGAGATCGGCTGGGTGAACTGGGACGGCCTCGGCAACAAGGACGACGACCTCACCGATTTCATCGGCCACATGGCGCAGCTGCGCCAGCGCTTCCCGCAGATCACTGCGCAAAGATGGCTCGACGGCCGCCGCGCCGACGGATCCTACGGCGTGCTCTGGCTGACCCCTTCGGCCGAAGAGATGACCGAGGCCGACTGGGCGTTTCCGGACGGGCGTTTTCTCTCTTACGTGCTCAGTTCGAACGAAAAGGGCGGCAATCCGTTGTTCATCGTCCTGAACGCGGCGCCTGAGGGCATCCCCTTCAAGTTGCCGAAACTCACCGAATTCAAGAGCTGGCGCCAAGTGCTGAACACTGCCGACGAAAATCTGTCCATTGCCATCCTGCCTCCGGGCTCAGACGTGGACGCGCCGCCGCGCTCCGTCCTTGCGTTTGCGGGGACACCGGCATGAGCGGGCGCAGTTTCGGGCCACGCCTCACCGACAAGGGCGCCACATTCCGCCTATGGGCTCCGGCAGCCGGACAGGTTGAACTCATGCTCGATCGGCCGCATGCCATGGAGCCAGAGGAAGATGGCTGGTATCGCCTGGATGTCCCGGACCTCACGGCTGGCGCAACCTATCGTTTCCGCATCGACGGCAAGACCGAAGTGCCGGACCCCGGTTCGTCCTTCCAGCCCGACGACATCAATGGTCCGAGCGAGATTATCGACCATGCCGCCTATCAATGGCGGGCCGCCGACTGGCGCGGCCGGCCATGGGACGAGACGGTGTTGCTCGAAACCCATGTCGGCACGTTCACCGCCGACGGCACATATGCCGCCATGATCGAGAAGCTCGACCATCTCGTCAAAACAGGGATTACCGCGCTCGAACTGATGCCTCTCGCCGATTTCGCGGGCTCACGCAATTGGGGCTATGACGGCGTGCTGTGGTATGCACCGGATCATGTCTATGGCCGACCGGACGATCTGAAAGCGTTGATCGACGAAGCGCATCTACGCGGGCTAAGCGTGTTTCTCGATGTGGTCTATAACCACTTCGGTCCCGAGGGGAATTATCTCGGTCTTTATGCGCCGACTTTTTTCGGCGGCGCCGAAACGCCTTGGGGCTCGGCGATCGACTATCGGCTGCCGCAGGTGCGCGCCTATGCGATCGAGAATGCGCTGATGTGGCTGCGCGACTATCGCTTCGATGGCCTACGGCTCGACGCCGTGCACGCCATCACCGAACCCGGCGAGATTCCGATGCTGCATGAGTTGAGCCGCGAAGTCGGTAAGCTCGCCGCGGACACCGGTCGCCAGATTCATCTGGTGCTGGAAAATGACGATAACCGCGCCACGCTGCTCGACCCCGTCACCAATCCGGCGCGCGGCAAATATCGTGCGCAATGGAACGATGACTATCACCATGCCTGGCACGTGCTGCTGACCGGCGAAGACAAGGGCTATTATAGCGATTACGCCCCGACGCCGATTGACCACGTGGTGCAGGCGCTGGGCTCCGGCTTTGCCTATCAAGGACAGCCCTCCGCTCATCGTGGCGGGGAAGAGCGTGGCGAACCGAGCGGCGAATTAGCACCATCAGCTTTCGTGAATTTTCTGCAGAACCACGACCAGATCGGCAATCGCGCGCTGGGCGATCGCCTTGAGGCCATTGCAGATCCGCTGGCCATCGAAGCCGCGCTGGCGATCACACTGCTGGCGCCGATGGTGCCGATGTTGTTTCAGGGCGAGGAATGGGGCTCGCAAGTGCCCTTCCCGTTCTTCTGCGATTTCCATGGCGATCTCGCCGATGCGGTGCGCAACGGCCGCAAAAAGGAATTCGCGAGCGCCTATGAGAAATACGGCGACGACATCCCCGATCCGCTGGATGTCGCGACCTTCGAAGCCGCGAAAATCGATTGGGAAGCCCGCGATGGCACCGGTAAGCGGCGCTGGGCGATGGTTCGTGACCTGCTCCGCATGCGCAAACAGCACATCGTTCCACGCAGCGTCGGCGCGCGGTTCGGCAAGGTAGTGGAAACCAACGGCCTCGTTCTCGCCGACTGGATGATGAGCGACGATCGACGTCTGACGCTCCGCGCCAATCTTTCAGACAAACAAGTCACCGCACCGACGGCGACCGGCACGTTGATCTGGGGCCGGCAAGGCGATGCTTTGGCACCATGGGCGATCCAGTGGTGGATTGGAGACAAGTGAATGCCGCCGGCCATCCCCACCGCCACCTATCGCCTGCAACTGACTAAAGATTTCGACTTCGACGCCGCCGCGCTGATCGCTCCCTATCTGAAGGCGATCGGCATCAGCCATGTCTATGCCTCGCCGTTCATGAAAGCGCGCGCCGGCTCGACCCACGGCTATGACATCGTCGATCACACGAAGCTCAATCCCGAACTCGGCGGCGAGGCCGGCTTCGAGCGCATGAGCGCGGCGCTGACGAAGAACGATCTCGGCCTCATTCTCGATTTCGTTCCCAATCATGTCGGCGTGCATTATGCCGACAATCCGTGGTGGCTCGACGTGCTAGAATGGGGCCAGGCCTCGCCGCACGCGGTCTCCTTCGACATCGATTGGGAAACCCTGCCCTATCGCGCGCGTGGCGGCTTGCTGCTGCCGATCATTGGCTCCAGCTATGGCCAGGCGCTGGAGAATGGCGAGATCGAGCTGAAATACGACGCCAAGGAAGGCAGCTTCTCCGCCTGGTACTATGAACACCGGCTGCCTATCGCGCCAGAGCGTTATAGCGAGATGCTCCGCGTCATCGTCAAGGAGGCCAATGCCGGCGACAGCGCTGCCGGTCGCGCGATCCTGACCCTTGCCGGCAAGCATAAGGGCCTGCGCCATCCAAACCGCAGCGAGGCGCCAGCTTTCAAGCAACAGCTGGCCGCTATTGAAGGCGCTGCCGACGTCATCGCCCAGGGCATCGACGCCTATCGCGCGGGCCCGGATCGTCCGGCGCAGATCCAGACCCTGCACATGCTACTGGAGCGCCAGCACTATAAGCTCGGCCAATGGCGCCTCGCCTCCAGCGAGATCAATTATCGCCGCTTCTTCGACGTCAACACGCTTGCCGGCCTGCGTGTCGAGGACAGCGGGACGTTCGAAGCTATCCACACCCAGGTGAAGCGCCTGATCACCGAAGACAAGCTGCAGGGCCTGCGGCTCGATCACATCGACGGCCTGCGCGATCCTTCGCAATATTTCCAGCGCCTGCGTCGGTTGATCCGTGAAGCGCAGGGCTCGTCAAAACCGTTTTACGTCGTCGTCGAAAAGATTCTGGGCGAAGACGAGAAGCTCGTGCCATTTGCCGGCGTGCACGGCACCACCGGCTATGAATGGCTCAATGCCATCACCCAGGTCCTGGTCGAGGAAAAAGGGCTGGAGCCGCTCGGCGAAACGTGGCGACAGGTCAGCAACACCTCACCGAAATTCGAACCATTGCTTTTCGAGGCCAAGCGCCGCGTATTGGAGACCCTTCTTCTCTCGGAATTCACCGTCTTGACGCGCCTGCTCGCGCGCATCGCCAACGGCCATTATTCTACACGCGATTTCTCTGCCGACACGCTGCGTCAGGCCTTTGAACTCTATGTGCTGCACTTCCCGGTCTATCGCACCTATCTCACCGCCGCCGGCCCGTCCGCGCTTGATCGCGCGCTGATCTCGGAAACCATCGAAAAAGCGCGCGCCGACTGGTTCGGCACCGATGAAGGCCTGTTCGACTTTTTACGCGACGCACTGACGCTTGACCTGCTCAAGCCCGGCCGCCCCGCGCATAGCAAGCCGCGCGTCCGTCGCTTTGCGTTCAAGGTGCAGCAGTTCACCGGGCCGACCATGGCGAAGTCACTCGAGGACACCGCCTTCTACCGCTATCACAAGCTGCTTGCGCTCAATGAAGTTGGCGGCGAGCCGGCTGCCGAGGCGATGCCGGTCAAGCGATTCCACGAATTGATGGTTCAGCGCGCCAGCGAATTCCCGCATGGCATGACGTCCACCGCAACGCATGACACCAAACGCGGAGAGGATGCCCGTACACGGCTGCTCGCTCTGGCCGAACTGCCCGGCGAATGGGCCACGGCTGTCGGCCGTTGGAAGGTCTTGAACGCCCGACACGTCATCGCCGATGGTGAGATGCGCGCGCCCTCGGCACCATTCGAATATATGCTGTATCAAGCACTGGTGGGCGCCTGGGAGCTGGATGCCCGCGACGAGACCTTCCTTGAACGCATGCAGGCCTATGCATTGAAGGCCGCGCGCGAGGGCAAGGAAGAGACAAGTTGGCTCAATCCGCACGCCGCTTATGAAGACGGGCTGAAAGAATTTCTCGCCCGCATCCTCGATCCCGCACAATCGAAAGATTTCATCGATCAGATCGACGCCTTCGCGCGACGCATGGCGCTGATCGGCGCTGCCAATTCCCTCAGCCAGATCACGCTGAAATCCACGATTCCGGGCATGCCCGATTTCTATCAGGGCACCGAATTCCTCGACACGTCGCTGGTGGATCCTGACAATCGCCGCCCGATCGATTTCGCCGAGCGCGTCGCCGTGCTGGAGAAGATCAAGACCCCGGACTGGCCTGCGCTGACACAAAACTGGACCAACAGCCACGTCAAGTTCGCCTGGACGCGTGAATTGCTGAAGCTGCGGAGCGAGATGGCCGACGTCTTCACGGAGGGCGAGTATGAGCCGCTGACGGTCACCGGGCCGCACGCCGAACACATCATCGCCTTTGCGCGCCGCCACCAGCGCGACGCCGCCATCGTCATTGTCGGCCGCGCTTTGGCTGCATTCACCGATGGCGGACGGGCGTGGTTCGACGGATCGAAGCTCGACGCCACCGTGCATGCACCGGGCTATGATCTGAGCGAGATCCGCGCGGCAGAGCATCTGGCGCGACTGCCAGTCGCGATTATCAAGGCGCAGGCTATGCCGAAGAAGATTCGGTCAACACGGCTGCAGTAAACCCGTCCCTTCGAGCGCTGCGGTAAACAGCAACCGACAAGGCCGCCCGGGATTAAGCCGGACGGCCTGGCGGATGTCGTGCCGACTCAAAGGATGTTCGGTTCCCTTACTCCGCACGCGATCAGATTTTCATCAAATTGTTTGCGAGAGGTTACCGATCAAACCACGATAAGTCACACGCGGCGCTGCGGATGTTTATGTTGCGAAGCAATATTTCAAATTCGCCCGCAGCTTTCCGGTGAGCTTATTTCTTCTCAAGCAGCAATTTCCCACGCGACTTGATCGTCGCTTGCGCGACTTCGGCAAAACGCTGCAGCAGCCACGGCAGCGTCACTTCAACATTGACGCGGTCGTCGAGCACATCCACATGGCCCGACGCCACCTGCCCCATCGCGCGCACGCGAAGTGCCAGTCGATCTCCCTCCCAGCGCTCGTCCTCCACTTTCACCATCGGCACATTGGTGGCCGCGCGTGCGAGGCCGCTCTTGAGTCGCCGCGTCGCTTCTTCGCGGCCGAGGGAATGGGGAATGGAGACGGTGAGAGGCGCAGACATCCGAGCATCCTGTTCTAGGTCGTCAAACTTACAACGCGGGTCACTGCAGAAAAGCTCCTTGGCGGTTTCATCAGCGGAACCTTGCAGAACCCTGCGCGTTTTTACCGCAACCTACTGACGACGAACTGGCGACGGCTGAGGAGAAACAAACATGTCCATTGGTACGATTATTCTGATCATTTTGATTATTGCCCTGCTTGGTGGTTTCAGCGGCATCGGCGGCGGTCCGTTCTACGGCACCGGCTATTACGGCGGCGGCGGCCTCGGCCTTGTCGTTGTGATCCTGCTGATCCTGCTGCTACTCGGCAAACTGTAAATCGAGATCAATTTCAAGCGCGCGGCTCAAACATGGGCCGCGCGCTTTTCGTCGGATGGGTTGAGCGCAGCGACACCCATCAAGTTTTCCGGCTTCTTCGGTGATGGGCGTCACTTCGCTCACCCCGTCCTACGAATGGCCTATTTCATCTTGGCAATTGCAGCTTTCATTGAAGACGCTGCGCTTTCGTAGTCCGACCACGCTTTGCTTTTCTTCAGCAACGCCGGCACCGTCCGCAGCGTGAACTTTGTCGGATCGAGCGTGCCTTTCACCTGCGCCCAGGTCAGCGGCATCGACACCGTGGCGCCCTCGCGTGCCCGCGGGGACAGGACGGCCACCGCCGTCGCCATCCGATCATTGCGCAGATAATCGAGAAAGATTTTTCCCTTTCGTTTCGCCTTCGACATGTTGATGAGGTAGCGCTCGGGATCATCGGACGCCATCTGCTGGCAGATGGCCTGCGCAAATGTCTTTGCCACCTTCCACTCCACACGGTCGCGCGCCCCGTGTTTCAGCGGCACGACGACGTGAAGGCCTTTGCCGCCGGTGGTCTTGCAGAAACTTTCCATGCCGAGCCGAGACAAGCGCTCTTTCAGCTCGCGGGCTGCCGAGATTACGCTGTTGAACGTCACCTCCGGCGACGGGTCGAGATCGAAGACCAGCCTGCCGGGCACGTCCGGCTGATCCGGCCCGCAATTCCATGGATGCAGCTCGAGCCCGCCCATCTGCGCCACGGCTGCGAGCCCCTCCACGCGATCGATCTGCAGATAGGGTTTTCGATCGCCGGAGACCTTCACCAGTTCGAGCAGGTTCGACGTACCCGCCATGGCGTGACGCTGGAAGAATTGCTGGCCGTCGATTCCGTCCGGCGCTCGCACCACGGAACACGGCCGCCCCTGCAGATGCGGCATCATCCACTCGCCCACGGCTTCGAAATAAGCGGCGAGATCGCGCTTGGTCACCGGTTCGTCGTCACCCGCATCCGGCCATAGTGGTTTATCGGGGTTGGAGAGCACGACGCCCATGACATTCGCTGATGTCTGCGATCCCGGCTTCGCCGGTTTGGCCTTGTTCGCCGCGCGCCGTGTTGGCTTCGGCCCGGCGAGCGCGATCTTCTTCGGCGTCTCTGCCTCGACCTCGTCTGCCGGCTTGTCCTGACGCAGTCCCTTGAATGACGCCTGGCGCACCATTCCGGCACCGGTGAAGCCTGCGAATTCGATCTCGGCCACCAGTTCCGGCTTCAGCCAGTGTACATCGCGCCCGCCCGCTGGCGCATTCTCGCCGCCGAACGGGGATTGCTTCGCAGCCGCTTTTTTCAACGCCGGCATGATGCGCTTGACCTTGTCGGCGCCATAACCGGTGCCGACAATGCCGACATAGACGAGATGATCGCCCTTGTTGACGCCGACCATCAACGAACGGAAGTTGCCATTGGTCGTCTTCCAGCCGCCAATTACCACTTCATGTCCGGCGCGGCATTTGGCTTTGGTCCAGTTTTTCGAACGACCGGACGCATAAGGCGCCGATAGTTTCTTCGACACGATGCCTTCCAGCGACAATTTGCAGGCCGATTGGAGGATCGCGTCGCCGCCGCTTGTGAAGTGATCGACATAGCGAATCAGGCCCTCCTTGCGGCGGCCGCGCACTTTGGCCAGCAGCGCCTTCAGGCGCGCCTTGCGATCTTCCAACGGCAGTTTCCGCAGGTCCTCACCATCGGCAAACAAGAGATCGAACACGAAGAAGATCAGGGTGTCGGTCTCGCCATCGGACAATGCCGCTTGCAGCGCAGCGAAGTCCGGTGCGCCGGATGAATCGAGCCCGACGATCTCGCCATCGATGATGCAGTCCGGACATTCAGCAGCTTCCTCGGCGATGGCCGGGAAACTGTCGGTCCAATCCAGCCCCTTGCGCGTCTTGATCGTGGCTTCACCACCTTCGACACGAAGCTGCATACGATAGCCGTCGAACTTGATCTCATGAGCCCAGCCCGCGGCTGATGGCGGACGATCCACCGAGGTGCACAGTTCGGGCGCCACGAAGCCCGGCATGGCCGCGGCCTTTCTTGGCGTGGCTTTCTTCGTCTTGGCCACGCGCTTCGCTGGCGCTTTCTTGGCGACGTCCGCCTTGGTCTTCACGCCTGTCTTCGCGCGCGCGTCCGCTGCTTCGCCCTCGCTGGAATCCCAAACCGCATCCTTTTTGATCTTTGCGGTCTTGCCGATCATAAAGGGCTTCGGCGCGCGTCCTTTTCCCTCGGCAATGGCCTCCATGCTGCGGCCGGAGGCCACCGATGCATCCTCGTCCAGGATGGCCTCGCCGCTGCCATCCACGGCATAGTCGTCGCGATGCTTGATCAACAGCCAATTGTTGCGCTTGCCGCCGTTGCGATCATGCTTCATGCGGACCAGCACGAAGCTGCCATGCAGCTTCTCGCCGTCCAGCGTGAATTTGAGATCGCCTTTCTTTAATCCCTTCGCGGCGTCCTCGGCCTCGTAATAGCCGCGGTCCCACAGCTGCACCGTGCCGCCGCCATATTGACCTTCGGGTATCGTGCCTTCGAAATCGCCGTAATCGAGCGGATGGTCTTCCACCTCCACCGCCAATCGCTTGTCGGCCGGATCGAGCGACGGTCCGCGCGTGACGGCCCAGGATTTGAATACGCCGTCCATCTCAAGCCGCAGATCGTAATGCAGCCGCGTTGCATCGTGCTTCTGGATCACGAAGCGTGGCCGCTTGGCCTGCGCCACCACGATCTTGCCCGATGGCTCCGTGGTCTGCGCGAAATCGCGCTTCTTGCGGTAAATCGATAATTGACGATTGGCCAAGACGCACACTCCGGAGGCCAGCAGGCGGGGGTCGGAACCAAAACGGAGAGGCGCGGTTGAAGTTCCACGCGCACAAGCGATTGGCGCAGCAAGTCATTTGTAGAGTTGGAGGATGCATGGCCCCGCCCCGCGCTTACTGGAAAGGCTCCCTCAAGCTGTCGCTGGTGACCTGTCCCGTGGTTTTGTATCCGGCCTCCACCACCGTGGAGAAAACCAAATTCCACATGATCAATCGTGACACCGGCAACCGGCTGAAGCAGCAGATGATCGATGCCGAGACCGGCGATGTGGTCGAAAAGGACCAGAAGGCCCGCGGCTACGAGATCAGCAAGGGTGAATATGTCGAGATCGAAAAGGAAGAGCTCGAAGCCGTCCAGATCGAGAGCAACCACACCATCGACATCGACAATTTTGTGCCGCGCGACGAGATCGATCGCCGTTATCTGAATAATCCATATTACATTGCGCCGGACGGCAAGGCCGGCGCTGACGCGTTCGCTGTCATCCGCGACGCCATGAAGGATCAGGACCGCGTAGCGCTGGCGCGCATCGTGCTCACCAATCGCGAGCATGTCATCGCCATCGAGCCGCTCGGCAAGGGTCTGCTCGGCACCACGCTGCGCTATCCCTATGAGCTGCGCGACGAGGCTGATTATTTTGAGGACATCAAGAGCCCGAAAATCTCCAAGGACATGATCGAGCTGGCAACCCATATTCTCGACAGCAAGGCGTCCCACTTCGATCCAAAGAAGTTCAAGGATGAATATGAAAGCGCGCTGAAGACGCTGGTGAAGCGCAAGGCTGCCGGCAAGCCGGTCAAGGTCGCGGAGAAGGAAGAGAAGCCGGATAATGTCATCAACCTGATGGATGCGCTGAAAGCCAGCCTCAAGGGTAGCGGCAAAGCCTCGACCAAGCGCGCCTCTGCCGCTCGCAGGCCCGCGGCACGCAAGCGGCCGGCCAAGAAAGCCGGGCGTTCGACAGCGCGGCATCGCAAGGCAAGCTGATCATGACACGAATTTCTGGAATGCTGATCGCCATCGCGGCACTATCGAGTTTCTTGCACGTCCAGGCCCAGCAATTGCAGGCGCGTGAATGCAATGCGTCCAATATCGCCTTTGTGGCGGAGGCGATCGCCAAGATGCCGGATGGCAAACCGAAGCAGACCGCGTCTGACGAGATCAGCGCTGCCAGCGAGAAGATGGCGACCGGCAAGACTGAAGAGTGCAAGAATCATCTGCTGAAGGCTTCGCTGCAGACGAAATAAAACGCGGCTTCGTAGGATGGGTAGATCAAAGGCGCGAAGCGCCGGAGCGAACCCCATCGGCGGATCCAACCACGCGGAAAGGCGATGGGTATCGCGTCGCTCTACCCATCCTACGACTTCGTCGCTTTCCTCGTCTTCTCGACGGACTTCTTCTTCGAAGCCGTCTTCACCGTCTTTCTCTTGGCCGTCTTCTTGACCGCTTTTTTGCTGGGCGCCTTTGGCACCTTCTTGCCCTCGGCGCGCGCTTCCGACAGGCCGATGGCGATCGCCTGCTTGCGGCTCGTCACCTTCTTGCCCGAGCGCCCGCTTTTAAGCGTGCCGGCTTTGGCCTTCTTCACGGCGCGCGCGACTTTCTTTGCGGCCTTCTTGGAATATTTCGCCATGACGAACTCCTGTGCGGTGGCAGAAATTCCAATCGTGATTTCCGACGATGGTTCCGCTGCGATGCGCGGCACCTGCGACAGGTCGACATTTATGCCGCGCCTATAACACGGCGCTTGCGCTCATCTCGTTTTCAAACGCCGCACTGCGCATCTTGCAGCCACACGCATTCAGGCGTGCTGTTGCAGGAGATAAACGTGACTCGCTTCGAACCTCCCTTGTGCGGATCTGCTCTCGTTCTGATCGGTCAAAACAGCCGCGGCCAGTGGGTCGCGCAAGAGCAAAGCGGCCTCTTTGGCGGCCTTTTCAAACATCGCGCCGATGCTCTCCGATACGCATTGTTTGAAAATGGCCATCACCCGGAGGCTATCATCGAGACAACGGGTCTCGTCGAACTCAACATGAACGCGTCATCTTTCGCATCGGCACAGCCGATCGAACCGTTGCAGCGCCACGTTGCCTGATCCCACATCATGTCCGCACGCTCCCTCCCTGCAGCCCTTCACGACAATCACTGGCTGCATGGCATGATTGCCGACCTGCCGACGCCGTTTCATGCCGATGGCGAGCTGGATCTGCTGACGTTCGCACGGCTTTGCGAGCGCCAGGTCCGCGCCGGCGCCAGTGCCATCGTGGTCGGCGAGACCGTCGGCGAAGGTGACACACTTTCGGACGATGAGCGGATGACGCTGATCCGCACCGCGGTCGGCATCGCCCGCGGGCGCTTACGTATCGTCGCAGGCGCGGGGTCGAATTGCACGGCCCGCGCAATCGAATGGACGCGTATGGCGCAGGCTGCGGGCGCCGAGGCAGCGATGTCTATCGTGCCCTATTACAACAAGCCCACCGCAGACGGCATCGCGGCCCATTTCCACGCGATCCTTCGCGCGACTGCGCTGCCGGTCATCCTGCATGATGCGCCATCCCGCTGCGTTCGGGCGCTGACCGATGACGTCATCATCGATCTCTCTGCATCATCGCGCGTGATCGGCCTGCGCGACGATACGGGCGACGCCGCGCGCCTTGCCCGCTTACGACCGCTGCTGCCGCCCGGCTTTCGGTTGCTCACGGGGCGCGACGCTACAGCCTTGTCCTATCTGCTCACCGGCGGCGATGGCGTGGTCTCCGCCGTCGCGAATGTGGCACCGCAGCTCTCCCGCGGCATGTATGTCGCGACCCGAAAAGGCTGCCCGCGCTACGCGACGACGATCTCCGACATGCTGATGCCGCTTGCGGAGATGCTGACGCCAGAGCAGATATCGTCCGCCGTCAAATATGCGTTGAGTTTGCGCGGCTTGGGCAATGCCGCAGTCAGACTGCCGCGCATGCCCCTCGACGAGGATGCGCAGCATCAGGTGCGAAGGGCGATGCAAGCGATCTGGGCGTCGCCTGACGAAGTGACGTCCCGAGCGACTTGAACGACCGTTTAAAAGAAGCGCCCGCTAGACCTGCACCGGCAGCGACATGAAGCGTAGGATCACGATGCACTCCTGCGATCCGGCAGCGTTGGAATCTCGGCGTGACGCACGCCGACACGCGCCAGTTCAAGCCGCGCCCGGCGCATTTTGTCGGCGACCAGCGCCATATGGATTGCAGCAAGGAAGCTTCTGACATCCCTGCGAAGGCGTCTGATGCCGACGCAGACGCGTTTCCACTGGATGTCACCGGCGTGATGGACGATCGGTGCGTCGTTGCGGCTGATCAGATAAGCGCGATATGCGCTGTCAGCAGACAGGTCATGCGCCTGCATGTCGCGATTGAAGAACATTGTCATGGTCATTGTCCGTCTCATTGATGCGCCGGCCAGACCCACCGGACGCTTCAAAGATGCGGACAACGCCATAGGAATGCGAGACGGGACGCCATGCCGCGTCATAAGCGCGGCATAAAGACGGAGCCGGCTTCACGCGCCGGGGATGTTCTTTGTTGTATGATCGGTGATGCCGCAAAGAAAAAGGGACCGGAAGCTTTCGCTACCGGTCCCGGATGATCTTACTGGAAGATCCTCACTGCGCTTTGCAGTGTGAGCCAGACGCCCCACAACAGCGGCACGCCGACGAACAGCCAGAACGCGGCTGCCGAGGCGTCGAGACCGCCCTTGCCGATGCCGTAGGAGCCGCCGCCCACCGAGGCCGCTTCCGCGCCCTTGGCTTGCAGCGCCGCAACCTCTTCCGGCTTCATGAACCAGTGCGCCGCCAGCGGCTTCACCAGTGCGTTGCAGATCAGGCCCACCACCAGCATGCCGGCAAGGATATACATCGTGAAGTCATAGACCTGCGCACGCGGCACGCCGGCGGCAATCTGGAATTCACGGATGTAGTTCACCACCACGGGGCCGATGATGCCGGCCGTCGCCCAGGCCGTCAGCAGACGGCCATGGATGGCGCCGACGAACTGGGTGCCGAAGATGTCAGCCAGATAGGCCGGCACCGTGGCGAAGCCGCCGCCATACATCGACAGGATGATGCCGATGGCGATCACGAACAGCACCTTGTTGCCGGTGGCCGCGAAGGTCGGCACCAGCGCGTAGAGCACGATGCCGAGGATGAAGAACGTATAATAGGTGTTCTTGCGGCCCAGCTTGTCCGACATCGACGCCCAGAAGAAGCGGCCACCGATATTGAACAGCGAGATCAGGCCGGCAAAGCCAGCGGCGATGCCCGCGATGGATGCCTTCTGCGCCGCCGAGAGCTGGCTGAAGGTCACGTCAGGCGCGCCGATCAGCTTGCCCGCGAAGATCTCCTGCAGCATCGGCGAAGCCATGCCGATCACGCCAATGCCAGCCGACACGTTGAGGCAGAGTACCGCCCAGATCAGCCAGAACTGCTTGGTCTTGTGCGCATTGTCGAGATGCACATGACCGGTGGTGATCATCTTGTTGGTGGTCGCCGGCGGGGTCCAGCCTTCCGGCTTCCAATTCGGCGGCGTGATGCGATAGGAGAACGCGCCGATGGTCATGAAGACGAAATAGATCACGCCCATGGCCAGGAAGGTCTGCCAGACGCCGGGGTCGGTGGGCGTCTTGAACATGTTCATCAGGATATTGGCCAGCGGCGAACCGATCATCGCGCCGCCGCCAAAACCCATGATGGCCATGCCCGTCGCCATGCCGCGACGATCCGGGAACCATTTCACCAGCGTCGAGACCGGCGAAATGTAGCCGAGGCCGAGGCCGATGCCGCCGATTACGCCGGAGCCGACCCACAGCAGCCAGAGCTGATGGGTGTAGATGCCGATGGCGCCGAGCACGAGGCCGCCGCACCAGCACAGCGCGGAGACGAAGCCCGCCTTGCGCGGGCCGACGCGTTCCAGCCAGCCGCCCCAGATGGCAGCGGCGGCGCCGAGCAGCACGAAGAACAGCGTGTACATCCAGCCAAGGCTGGCGACCTTCCAGTTACAGGTCGTAGTGAACAGCTCGGTCATCAGCGACATGCCGTCGCAAACTTCCTTCGCCGCCGGGTTCGGAATCTGCTGCGACAGCGGCAGCCAGAACACGCTGAAGCCATAGGCCATGCCGATACAGAGATGAATGCACAGTGCCGCCGGCGGCACCAGCCAGCGATTAAATCCTGCCGTCGCGATAATGCGCTCGCGATCTAACAAACCTGGCTTCGCGCCAGACAGACTTCCGGCATTGCCAACAGTTGTCATAAAAATTCTCCCCTGCAGTCGGCCCTTCTGAGCCGCCCTGCGTTCCAAAACAGTCGTGTCGTCAGGTCATTCCCCAGCCGCGTGCAGACGACAGATTCTCGCGCGTAGCTGATTAGAACAGGACCAAAGACCGCCTCGGGAGTCGATAGGGAAAAAGTATCAATCCGCGAAATTTCTCAATTATCTCAGTGGTATACCAGAGTTTCAATCGTCATTTGCTATCGCAGCATTCATTTTTTCGATGATGAAAATGATGACTTCATCGACGCGTTCCGACCTCTCGATGCGGTCGCCAATCTGCTGCACCAGCACGGGAATATCGATAACCGCCATAGGGTCGGTGCAATGCACTTCGATGAATTCGCCGACAGAGAGCGTCCGTAACGCCTTGCGCGTCATCAAGGCCGGCAGCGGGCATTTCAGGCCGGTGAGATCGAGTTTGGTCACGGCCGCCATGGCTCCCATTGATGCTGCTGCGTTATATCCGGATATCCGGGTGGCGGCGAATGTCATATGCAGGCGATATGACGACCATCGATGACTATCCACCGACACTCGGCCTTGTGCTTGCCGGCGGCCTTGCCCGCCGCATGGGCGGCGGCGACAAGCCGATGCGTACGATCGGTAGCCGCAGCATGCTGGCCCGGGTGATCGACCGCGTTGCGCCGCAATGCGAGATGCTCCTCTTGAACGCCAATGGCGACGCCGCGCGCTTTGCCGCTTTCGGCCTGCCCGTCATTGCCGACAGCGTGTCGGATTTCCCGGGACCTCTTGCCGGTATTCTCGCCGGGCTCGACTGGGCGGCGGAGCATCGGCCGGATGTGCGATGGGTGCTGAGCGCGCCGGGCGATTGTCCGTTTCTTCCGCGCGATCTTTCCAGGCGTTTGCATCGTGCCCGGCAAGATCAAGACGCGCAGCTCGCCGTTGCTTCCTCCGACGGGCAGACGCATCCCGTTGTCGGCCTGTGGGATGTCACTCTGCGGCACGATCTGCGCGAGGCCCTGGTCAACCAGCAGCTCCGTCAGGTCGGCCGCTTCATGGCGCGTTATCGCCTCGCCACGGTCGACTGGCCGACCGATCCCATCGATCCCTTCTTCAACGCCAACACGACAGACGATCTCGCCGAGGCCGAACGGCTGTCTATTCTGGACGGCGGCTGAGGTCAGAATCTCACTGCAAAATTGCCGCGAACGCTGTGATCGATCGCACCAAAGCCAAGCTGTCCGCCATAGCTCAATCCAAGCACAGCGCTCGGCGTCACATTGACATCGAAGCCGAGATCGACGACGGCGCCATCCCGCGCGATCGGTACACCGGCCACAGAGAGTTGCGATCCGCCGGTGAAGGACAAGATCGATACCGGTGTGACATCGCCAAAGGCATGGCGCCAGCCAAGCGTGCCCCGCGCCAGCGTGGTCATGCCGTTGTCGAGTTGCCCGCCCAGCGACGAGCGGACACCAAGTGTTGTGAACGTGACGCCGGTGTCATCACTGCGGCCGGTAAGCGCGGCATTGCCGCCTTTCTCGATGAAGCCATCGGTGGACAGATGCACGTAAGCGAGATTGCCGAACGGCTCGAAGGCGAGCATGCCGAGCGACGTTCTGCCCGCGCGGATACGATAGCCAAGCTCGCCAAAGCCCTGCGTTGTTGCCGCGCCGTAATCCGCCTTGAGCATATCCGTGAAGCCCGGAAATGCGGCGGTGCGGCTGGTGGACAGCTCATGCCGCGTGAACGCGAGGCCGGAGCGGAAAGCAAGATCGCCCCACTGCGTGCCGCCGTACAGGCCGACGTGATAGTTGTCACTGCTGCCCGCCGAACTGCGATCAGCCACCCTAAAATTGAGCGGCTGTAGCCGCCGAGCATGCCGAGCCGCCAGCCGTCCAGTGCCGTCGCATCGGTACCGATCATGAAGCCGCCGATATCGCGCTTGATCGTCGCGGCATTGCCGTCGCCATTCCATTGCCCCCAGGAGCCGAAGCCGCGGCCCCAGACAGCGAGATGATCTGTCGTGGCTGCTGCAAGCACAGGCTTGCCATCGACATAGGCCGTGACCGGCGCGGCAACGGCGCCGACACCGTCGAATGTCGATCGCAGGCGATCGATCGCGGCCTCGCGGACAAAGCGGCTGTCCTCGATCATGACGCCTTTGGCAGACGCATAAACCTCGCCGGAGATTTGATCGAAGGCCGCGCGGGCCTGCGCGAGATCGAGCTGCACCAGCGAGCCGACCAGCGGGCTGCCAAGCGTTAAGCTGTCGGCTCCGCTACCGGCGGCGATCTGGTTGCGGGTCAAGCCAACAGAAGCGAAAGCGAGGCTGCTACGACCGAAGCTCAGATACACATTGGAAGCGTCATACGTCAGACCATAGCCCATGAAGGGCAATGCCCCCGCGCCCGTTGCATCGGCAAAAGCGCCTGATATGCCGCCAGCGGCCGTGAGGATCGTATATTTGGTACCGAGCGGGGCTACCCCCGTGGCGACCACCGTGCCGCCATTTAGGGTCGCGGTGCCGGTCGCTGCGATCCTGTCCGATTGCCCGGCTGCATTGGTTTCAACCTGATAGATCGAGCCAGCTGCGAAAGTGACGTTGCCGTTCACGTTCAACGTGCCAATGGAATTGCCCGGCGCAATGATGCCGCCGTTGATAGCATTGATGCCGCCGACCGTGCCGGTGCCGCCGAGAATGCCGCCGCCGGACACGTTCACCGTTGAGCCAAGCGAGCTGTTCACGGCGAGCCGACCGCCCGTCACATTGGTCGCGCCGGTCAGGCCATGAGCATCGCCGGTGATGCTGGTGACACCGGCCATCTGATTGATCGTGCCGTTACCAAAGATTTCCTGGTCCAGGATATAGGTAGAGCTCGTGTGATTAAGATTCAGCGTTCCAATGCCACCGCTACCCAAAAATATGACCGGCACATTGATGGCGCCGGGCGCAATCGGCGTCGCTCCGACTACCCCACCGATATTTATCGTGCCAGTCGATCCCGCATAAGCGCCGACGACAAGCGTACTGTTTGAATTAGAGAATACACCGCCATCGGCAAGCGTGAGCGTGCCAGCCCCTCTCTCGCCGACCAGCAGCGAATTTCCAGTGATCGTCCAGCTCGAACCTGCTCCAGTGATCGTCGCAACGCCTGTTGAATTCACAAACTGCCCGATGGAGCTGGTATTACCAAAACCGATGAGCTTGCCGCCATTCGAAACCATCAATGAGCCGACCCCACTGGAGCCGACGAGTACGGCGCTGCCGGTGATAACCGATCCCGCGCCATCGACGACGACACTTCCGACGCCGCTTGGGCGTTCCGCAATAGACAGATGCGAGCTACTAAAATCGACGACACCACCATTCAGGACGTTCAACGCGCCTACGCCGCGATAACCGACCGTGATGTCGCTGTTGGCTGTCCATGCCGATCCTGCCCCCCTGATCGTCGCCGCACCGTTACCGCCGGGTATGTTGCCGAGCGTTACGGCGCCGCTGGTCAGGCTGCCCCCGTTCGAGATCGTCAGCGACGCGGTGCTATCATAACCTAAAGACACATTGCCATTGATCGCGGCAGCGCCACCGTCGATCTGTGCGCCGTTAGACGTTGCCGTATTGATGACCACCGAGTCTGCTAAGGTCGGAATGGTCCCGGCATTCCAGTTGCTGCCAGTGAACCAGTCCGGCGATGTCGTCCCGGTCCATTCAAGCACGACAGCAAGGGCAATGGATGGGCTAACAAGGCTGGCCAGCGCTGCGCAGCCGACGGCCAACGCTAGGTGGCTGGCATTTGCCAGATAGCGGTTGGTTTTTTCGTCAGTTCTGATCGTCGATATCTCCGACATCCATTCCTCGTGCATTTTCAGAGCCATGCACAAGATGTCGCATCAGGCCGCGGCGGCGTCTTTGGCTGGAATGCACAGGACTTGTCCTGCAGCGAGCTACAACTGTTTCCGTGGCAGTGTGTCTGCGTCGCAACGGGCCTAACGCGCATTGCCCGGCGTGCCGCCGAAGCGGCGGCGGAAACAGCGATTGAAATAGGCGATATCACTGAAACCGCAGATCAAGGCGATCTCGCTGATCCGCAGGCCGTCGCTGCGCCGATCCTGCAACATGCTCAAGCTCTTTTGCAGACGCAGCTCGAGTACACGCTCAGAAAAGCTGATGCCGGTTTCCTGCAGAAGATCATGGACATAGCGCGGCGATAGTTTGAGTTCGCGCGCCACACCTTGCGCCGAAATCTCGGGGTCCGCGTAGTTGTCGGCGATGCCTGCCAGCACCGCCTGCAGCCGGGCTGCACGCAAGCCGCGAAGGCCGGCCAATTCGGCTGCATCGCCCTTGGCCCCGGTGGCCAGTCCAATCAGATCGACGATCGTCGATTCCGCATGGGTGATCAGATCGGGATTTGTCAGCGCTGGGCCTGATTCCAGCAACTGGCAGTATCGTCGAAGCAAACCGAGCGCCTCGTTATCCTGCCCGATCTTCAGGGCCAGCCTGCTATCGACATGCGGGAATGCCCGCGTAAGAACCTCGCGCGGAAGCACGACGTTCATCCAGAGATTCGCGTCGGCGCCGTACATCTTCAACGGCTCGGCCGCAGAAACCAGCGCGGCCTCGCCCCGTCCGACGGCATAATCGCGCCCGAATTGTCTGCCGGCGAGATCTGTCTGCGCCTTATTGACCAGCAGCAGATAGCTATCGTTTTGATCTTCCGCGATATTGCGGTTACGCGCGTCGCGGTCTTGATGGTGCCGGCCATTTGCCCGATCACCAGAGAACCAATGCTTGTCGCTTCAATATCGGCTTCGAAAGGCAGCTTGTCCGAAGTCGTATATTCGACTGACCAGATCTGCGCGACATGGATATCCTGCCAAAGATCAAACTTGGCGTTTTCACCGAGATGAGCAGGCAGGTCTCTGGACGAAAACGCAGTCTTCTCCACCTCGGCCCCCATGCGACGAGAACGACGCCAGCCCCGCCACCGCGATACCGCAGCTGCGAAGCGCGGGGAACTACCACAATACTACAGATTGTAAAGTGCCCATCCACGCCATGTGAATGTGTACCCTGCCGCCTGTTCACCGCACGAAGTTACGCTATGCTTTCTTATCACGCGGCCGATCACGAGCCGCGAAGCCGGGAGAACACATGCGCACCTTCGTTTCGGCGGCTCTCGCCGCCATGACGCTTGTCGTCGTCAACACGCCCGCCTCCGCCCAAATCTCCGACGACGTCGTCAAGATCGGCGTGCTCACCGACATGAACGGTCCAGCGGCGACACCTTCCGGCCAGGGCTCGGTGACTGCTGCACAGATGGCCGTCGAGGATTTCGGCGGCACGGTGCTCGGCAAGCCGATCAGCATCATTGTCGGCGATCACCAGCTCAAGCCCGATGTCGGCGCCTCGCTGGCGCGTCGCTGGTACGATGTCGATCAGGTCGACCTCATCGTCGATGTGCCCGTCTCCGCCGTCGGGCTCGCCGTGCAGAATGTCGCCAATGACCGCAAGCGGCTGTTCATCACGCACTCCACAGGCGCTGCGGATTTCCACGGAAAATTCTGCTCGCCCTATACGATGCAATGGGTGTTCGACACCCGCGCGCTGGCCGTCGGCACCGCGCAAGAGGTCGTGAAACGCGGCGGCGACAGCTGGTTCTTCATCACCGACGATTTTGCTTTCGGCCATGCGCTGGAGCGCGACGCGGCGGCCGTGGTCACCAAGACCGGCGGCAAGGTGATCGGCTCCGTGCGGCCGCCATTCGGCGCGTCCGACCTCTCCTCCTTCGTGCTGCAGGCCCAGGCCTCGAAGGCGAAGATCATCGGCATCGCCGGCGGCCCGCCGAACAATATCAACGAGATCAAGACTGCCGGTGAATTCGGTGTGTTCAAAGGCGGCCAGCAGATGGCGGCGCTGCTGGCGCTAATCACCGACATCGACTCGCTTGGCCTGCCGACGGCGCAGGGCCTGTTGCTCACAACCTCGTTCTATTGGGATATGGACGACAAGACGCGCGCCTGGTCGAAGCGCTTCTTCGACAAGATGAAGCGCATGCCCACCATGTGGCAGGCCGGCGTCTACTCATCCACGATCGTCTATCTCAACGCCATCAAGGACGCCGGCACCGACGATCCGTTGAAGGTCGCCGCCAAGATGCGCGAGAAGCCGATCGAGGACTTCTTTGCGCGCAACGGCAAGCTGCGCGAGGACGGATTGATGGTGCATGACCTGATGCTGGTGCAGGTGAAGTCGCCGGAAGAATCGAAATATCCGTGGGACTACTACAAGATCCTCGCCAAGATTTCGGGCGAGGATGCGTTCGGACCGCCGGATCCGGCGTGTGGCTTGGGGAAGAAGTAAATTCCTGTAGGGTGGGCAAAGCGAAGCGTGCCCACCTTCACCAGCCGTGCATTTGCAGGTGGGCACGCTGACGCTTTGCCCACCCTACGACTTCGAGCTCGCTTCTACCTCACCACCCCAATCTCGCGAAAATACTTCAGCACCCCCGGATGGATCATCGCCAGATCCGGTGCGGCGGCGACGGTGTTGTTCGCCGTCGTCTCCTTTGCTTGCGCGAGCTTTGCGCCCAACGTGCCCTCAGCAGCATGCAATGTTTTCGCCAGCCGATAAGCGACATCATCCGGCAGTGTCTCACGCGTGAGGATATAGCTCCAAGATCCCACCGATGCGATCGGCACCGGCTGCTTCGGATAGCTGTTCGCGCCAATCAGCAGCGGCTTGAGAAAACTGTGCTTGGCGCGGATCTGCCCGATCTCCGCCGCGTCTGGCGCGATGAAGCGTGCGCCGCCGGGGCTCTCGCTCATGGTCTTGAAGCCCGGCCAGCCGATCCCCGCGCCCCACAGTGCAGCGACGCGGCCGTCCAGCACCATCGCGGGTCCATCGCCCGCGCGGTCGAGATAGACCGCCTGGAAATCCTTGTCCTGATCGAGCCCGAGCCCGTCCAGCACATAGCGCGAGAGAAACACGAGGCCGGAGCCCTTGGCGCCAAACGCAACGGGCTTGCCTACGAGATCGCGGATCGTCTTGTAAGGACTATCCGCCCGCACCACGAACATGCCGGGATTGGAATACAGCGCCGTCAGGATCTTGAGCCTGGTCGGCGCCCGCTTGATGCCCTTGAAGGCCTCATAGGCCGGCTCCCCCGCCACCAACGCAAGATCGAGCTTGCCGTCTTCGAGCAGAGGAATGTTCTCGGTCGACCCCTTGGTATTCTGCGTCTTGAGCTGCAGCCCGGGGTCGGCCGCGTTCATCACCTCGGCAAAGGCGTCGCCATAGAGCGGAAAACCGCCACCCGGCGTCGCGGTGCCCAGGCTCAGTGTCGTCGGAGACATCGATTTCAATTCCTGTTGTGCCATCGCGCTGCCCGAGACCAGCAGCGCCGCGCAAATCCACATCATGATCTTCATGAGACATCCTGACGCGATGACAATGACCGCACAGCCAGAGGTAGGCAAATGCCGGATTCTATGAAAGCATGCGCATAACGGGCGGCAAAGCCCGATCAACGCCGCGCTGCCATGCCGATCAATCATCATGGGCGCGGTGACAACACTGGGAGGGATCATGTTAGCATCTTTGCGTGCAATGACGCGTCGCGTCGTCGCTATCTGTGCCATCGCTTCGATCGGTTTCACCGCCACCCCCGCGTCCGCGGCGGGCTATCCGGATCGCCCGGTGCGCTGGCTGATCGGTTTCGCCGCCGGCGGTCCGGTGGATATCGTCGCCCGCATCATGGCGCAGTGGCTGTCGGATCACTTCAACCAGCAATTCATCGTCGAGAACCGCGCCGGCTCCGGCGGCAATCTCGCGGCCGCAGCGGCTGCCACCGCCGCGCCTGATGGCTACACGCTGCTATTCGTCGCGCCGAACAATGCGATCTCCACCTCGCTCTACAAGAAGCTGCCGTTCGATTTCATGCGCGACATCGTACCGGTCGCCAGCATCATGCAACTCACCAATATGCTGGTGGTGTCGAATGCCTTTCCCGCCAAGACGGTGAAGGAATTCGTCGATTACTGCCTCGCCAATCCCGGCAAGATTTCCTACGCCTCGTCCGGCAACGGCACCTCGGTGCATATGTCGGCCGAATTGTTCAAGGCGATGACGAAGTGCGACATGACCCATGTGCCCTATCGCGGCTCGGCCATCGCCTTCCCCGACATCATCTCGAACAAGGTGCAGTTGATCTTCGACAACCTGCCGACGGCGCTCGAACAATCCCGCGGCGGCAGTGTCCGCGCGCTCGGCGTGACCTCGCCGCAGCGCTGGCCGATCGTGCCGGATGTCCCGGCCATCGCCGAAACCGTCCCCGGCTTCGAGTCGATCGGCTTCTACGGCATCGGCGCCCCCAAGGGCACGCCGCCGGAGATCATCGCCGCGCTGAACAAAGCCGTCGGTGAAGCGCTGAAGGATCCGAAACTCATCGCCCGCCTCGCGGACACCGGCGGCGTGCCAAAGCCCATGACCCCCGAGGAATTCGGCAAGCTCGTCGGCAACGAGACCGAGAAATGGCGCAAGGTGGTGGATTTCGCCAAAGTCTCGGTGGATTGAGGCCGAGCGTCAGACGCTCACCGCGACCAGCGCCGGCAGCATTTCCGAATGGCTGACGGCGCCGGCCACCAGATAGGCAAAGCCCAGCAGCGCCAGGAAGCCGAGGAAGAACAGGCCGAACAGGATCAGCGAGATCTTCTTGGCGAAAGCCGAGATATTGGTGAAGCCGAGCCCGCCGGCGATCAGCGAGATAATCAAAGAAATAATAGCCCAGCGCAGCATTCCGGCTCCCCCACTTTGAAAATGCGCACGAAAACGCTGCGGTCGGCTCAAAGTTCCGCAGCAGGCCGCCCCGCCATTGAACGGCGGCGGCGAGCCATATAAGGAAAGCGAGCACCGCCGTCCCCACGCACCCGCGCTGGACGCCGGAGGGCCTATAGCTCAATGGTTAGAGCCGACCGCTCATAACGGTCTGGTTCCAGGTTCGAGTCCTGGTGGGCCCACCAATTTCAGCGCAACATTCGTGACATCACGTCGTCGTATCGGGCAGGCGGTCTGGCGCAAAGGGGGCGACGATCGACGCCTCGCATTGCTTGCTCATCGATCATATGGACCATCCTCTGCTCCTGGCCGGACCGAAGCCGCAGACGAGCCATTTATAGCGCATAACCGGCAAATCGCCTTGCGGCCTGACCGCAGGCGCATCGCGGCATGCGTAGCGCCGGGTTCTATCCATAGGCCCAGCGTGCTAGCTTGAATGGCCCAGTTCAACAGGCCGGCTTCCGGTGGCTTTGCGATTTCACCTGCTCCCATCTCCACTGATCTGCATGGCGCTCTGCAGCCTGGCGGCCTGCTTGACGCCGGATGCAGCGCGCGCCGACACGCGCCAATTGTCGTTGATGCCGGATCCGCGTGGCGAGTTCATCCGGCTCTGCGCGCCCTTCATGGCGCCACGCTATGCGCGCCCCGAGGCGGTGTGCGACTGCGTGCGTGATGCGATGTTCGAGCGGATCGACGATGCTGAAATCCTCGACGCTCTGCTTTACGGCCTCACCGAGCGCGGCGTGCCGACATTGAATCGGGCGTGGCTGCAGGCGGAAAAGTGGCCGCAGATCGAAAGCACCATGACGGCGATCGCCGAACCAACCATGGAATGCATGTTTGGCGACCGCGCCGCGACGCGTATCCGCGAATATGTGCCGCCTGACGGCGCGCCTTCGATGCCGCCGGTGCAGGACCTGACGCCATAGTCAAAGGTCGCTATTTCTGCGCAAACTCCGACATCTCTTGTGGCTTCCTTGCGTCCTTACCATGACCGACTTGCAGCACGACATCGACAACCGCGAGGAGCGCAAAGCCCTCGTCTACTCCATCATCGTCACCGCTTTCGACGCCGCCGTCGGTATCTCGGTGGGCCTTGTCATCAATTCGTCATCGATTGTGTTCGATGGCGTGTATTCGGTGATCGACGCGGCGATGACCGGGTTGTCGGTGGGCGTCTCGCTGTTGCTGACGCGCGGATCGACTCGCTACTTCCAGTTCGGCTTCTGGCAGTTCGAGCCGATGCTCGTCCTGCTCAACAGTGTCGTGCTCGCGCTGTCATGCGGTTACGCGCTGCTCGGTGCATTGAACGATCTGTTCAGCGTCGGTCGGTCGGTGTCGTTCGGGCCAGGCGCCGCTTACGGCATCATCGCGGGATTGCTCGCGCTGGTGATGGCTTATGTGATCGGGACACGGGCCAAGCGACTGGATTCGGAATTGCTGCTGATGGACGCGCGCAACTGGTTTGCGTCCGGCCTCGTCAGCGTCGCGCTCGGCATCAGCTTCTGGGTCGCCGCGCGTATGCATGGCACGAGCTACGATCATCTCGTGCCCTATCTCGATCCCGCCGTGCTGGCGACGTTGAGTGTATTGCTGCTGCCCTTGCCGCTGCGGGCCTGCTGGCGATCGGTGAAGGACATCATCCAGGTCGCGCCCGTCGATCTCGACGAGGAAGTCCGCGAGATCGCGCGTGATATCCAGAAGCGCCATGGCTTCGAGAATTTTTCCAGCTATGTCGCCAAGATGGGCCGCGCGCGCTTTGTCGATATCACCTTCCTTGCGCCGGACGATCTCGGGCCGCGCGAGGTGGATTACTTCGATACGATCCGTCGCGAAATCGCGGACCGGCTTGGTGCGGTGCCGCCGAGCCATTGGCTCAATATCGAATTCACCAGCGACGAGGCATGGCTGTAGCGCTCACGCCGTCCGCAGCGTCATCGCGCTGCGCTTGCGGGCGCGCAGCAACAGCCAGGTGACGATGGTGATGTTGAACAGGTTGAAGGCGACGCCATTGATGAAAGCGGCGTTATACGATCCGGTCATGTCGAAGATCAGACCGGACAACCAACCGCCCAGCGACATGCCGGCGATGGTGCCGAGAATGACGATGCCGACGCGCGTCGCCGCCTGCGAGGCCGGCATCGCCTCGCGCACGATGATGGCATAGGCCGGCACGATGCCGCCCTGGAACAGGCCGAACATCGCCGAGATGATGTAGAGCGAGCTCAGCCCGTCGAAGAACAGATAGAAGACGAGCGCGACGCCCTGCGCGATGGCGCCGACCAACAGCGTGCGCAACCCGCCGATCCGATCGGCGAGAAAGCCGGAGCCGACGCGGCTGATGATGCCAAGCGCCAGCATCACCGAGAGCATCTCAGCACCGCGCGCAGCGCCGTAACCGAGATCGGTGCAATAAGCGACGATATGCACCTGCGGCATCGCCATGGCGACGCAGCAGCCGATGCCGGCGATGAACAGGATCGCCGTCAACGCATTGTGGCTCAGCTGCAGATCGACCTTCGGCGCCGCCGCATTGGCATGGCTGCGCCGCTCATTGGCGCCCATTTTTGCGCGCAGCACGGCGAGCGTGATCAGCGTGAGAACGGTCGTGACGAGCGCGATGCCGAGCTGGGTGGGGCGCCATCCGAGATTGAGCATGCCCCAGCTGACGATGGGCGGCCAGAAGGTGCCGCCGATATAGCTGCCGGTCGCCGCCAGCGCGACGGCGATGCCGCGGCGGCGTTCGAACCAGTGCGAGGCTTCGGCCATCAGCGGCGCGAAGGTGGCGGATGAGCCAGCGCCGATCAGCAGATGCAGCAGGACGAATTGCCAGAGCGCCGTGGTGAAGGCCGACAGGACATAGCCGATGGCCATCACAATGGTGGCCAGTGCGATGCTGGCCACGATCCCGAGCCGGTCCGTGAGCCGGCCGACAATCACACCGCCAATACCGAAGCCGATCATCGTGAACGTAAAGGCCAGCGATGCGGCGCCGCGGGTGACGGCGAGATCGACTTGCACGGCCGGGAGGATGACGACGACCGACCACATGCCGACGGAGCCGAGCGAGCCGACCACCAGGGCCAGGGCAAGACGGGTCCATGCCTGACGGGAGTCGGGCTGGAAGGCGGACGTTTCCGGGAGAGCCGTTTCTGAATTCACCATCACAGCTTGGGGGTGAGTTCCTGCTGGGTCAAGCGATGTTGCTGAAGGATTAGGCATGCGGAAGTGGGGGATGAAGGTTTTTCCTTCTCCCGCTTGCGGGGGAAGGTGGCGCGCAGCGCCGGATGGGGGCCGCCCCATGCGTCGACGTCACGTGGGGCGCCCCCCCCCCCGCCC
>JAEXYA010000031.1 GCA_023451825.1 Pseudomonadota bacterium | reverse complement strand
GCGAAACCCATCACAACAAGCACCGAGCTTGCGGTGATGGGTTTCGCTTCGCTCTACCCATCCTACGAAAAAGCCGCAGCTTTTGGCTGCGGCTTTTGTCGTCTCAAAACACCTTGCGGATCCAGTTCTGCGGATCCGGTGCGCGGCCGTATTGGATATCCACCAGCTGCTTGCGCAGGCCCATGGCGACCGAGCCGGCTTCGCCGCCATTGATCAGGAATTCACCCGAGGTGGTGCGCACCTTGCCGATCGGCGAGATGACCGCGGCGGTGCCACAGGCGAACGCTTCCTTCAGCTTGCCGCTGGTTGCATCCGCACGCCACTGGTCGAGCGAATAGAGTTCTTCGCGCACCGTCACGCCGGCCGACTTGGCGAGCGCGATGATCGAGTCGCGCGTGATGCCAGGCAGGATGGTGCCGAGCGGCGGCGTCGAGAGCGAGCCGTCATCGAACACGAAGAACACGTTCATGCCGCCGAGTTCTTCGATATATTTGCGCTCGACCGCATCGAGGAACACGACCTGATCGCAGCCGTGATCCATTGCTTCGGCCTGGGCGCGCAGGCTGGCGGCGTAGTTGCCACCGCATTTGACAGCGCCCGTGCCGCCGACGGCTGCACGCGTGTAGTTCTCCGAAGCATAGATCGAGACCGGAGCCGGGCCGCCCTTGAAGTAGGAGCCGACCGGCGAGGCGATGACGCCGAAAATATACTCCGACGACGGCTTCACGCCCAAAAACGTCTCATTGGCGATCATGAAGGGGCGCAGATAGAGGCTGCCTTCACCGCCGGGAATCCAGGCGCGGTCGATACGGACGAGCTGCTCGACGGCTTCGATGAAGACCGGCTCGGGCAGCGGCGCCATCGCCATGCGCGTGGCCGAATTCCAGAAGCGCTTGGCGTTCGCATCGGGGCGGAACAGGTTCACGCCGCCATCCTCGCGAACATAGGCCTTCAGGCCTTCGAAGATTTCCTGCGCGTAGTGCAGGACGGCCGCGGCGGGATCGAGCTGGAAGTTCGAACGCGCCTCGACGCGCGCGCTGTGCCAGCCTTTATCCTGGCTATAGCGCACCGTCGCCATGTGATCGGTAAATACACGGCCGAAGCCGGGGTCCTTGAGCTTCGCCACACGCTCTGCCTCGGGCAATGCGTGGTGGGAATGGTGGATATCGAAATCCAGCCAGATTGCGCCATCGACCTTGTCGAATGAAACGCCCATGGACCTTACTCCTGCTTGGCACCCGCCGTGCGTCGGCGACGGCGTGTGCTGTTCTACGTCGAGTCCGGACAGGCCGCAAAAGCTGTCTGCGATGTGCGGCAAGTTACCCAATGCCGGGCTATGGCCGCTTGCGGAAGTCCGGTATAGTTCTCAAATCGGACCTAATCGGTCCACCCGGCAAAAGTTATAAAATTTCGTCGGGATGGCCAAGTTTGTAAGATTGAACCCAAAATATGTCAATATGGCTGACGTAAATTTCAATGCTGCCATGCCGCATGCGGCCAAGGCGCCTGCCCAGGCGACGCCTGAGACCCTGCGCTGGGACATCATCGAACTGTTGTTTTTTGCCTATCGCGATTTCGTCGGCGACCCCGATCATGTGCTGGATCAATTTGGCTTCGGCCGGGCGCATCACCGCGTCGTGCATTTCGTGCATCGCTATCCCGGGCTGAAGGTTGCCGATCTTCTCGACGTCTTGCGCATTACAAAGCAGTCGCTGGGGCGTGTGCTGAAGCAATTGCTCGACGAAGGCTATATCGTGCAGAAATCCGGCGAGGTGGATCGCCGGCAGCGGCTTCTTTTCGCCACGGCCAAAGGCGAGGCTCTGGTGGCGCAGATGGCGGGGCTGCAAACCACGCGCATCGAACATGCGCTGAAGGATTTTTCGCCGAATGATGTCGCGGCGATCAAGCGCTTTCTCGGCGGCATGATCGATCGCGACGATCCGGACAAGGTGCTGCAGGTGATCCTCGGCACGGAGAGCGGGACCAAAAAATGATACTCGCCCAGGCCGCCAAGAAGATGCCGGTGCAGCCGGCCGACGATGCGCCGCATCTCCTGCTGGTGGATGACGACCGCCGCATTCGCGATCTCCTCTCGCGCTTCCTCGCCAGCGAAGGTTATCGCGTGACCACCGCGCCGAGTGCAAGGGAAGCGCGGGCAAAACTGCTCGGGCTGCATTTCGATCTGCTCATTCTCGATGTGATGATGCCCGGCGAGACTGGCTTCGATCTCGCGCGTTTCATCCGCACCTCCTCGCATGTGCCGATCGTGATGCTGACCGCGCGCACGGAGTCGAATGACCGTATCGAAGGGTTGCAGATCGGCGCCGACGATTACGTCTCAAAACCATTCGAGCCGCGCGAACTGGCGCTGCGAATCGCCAACATCCTTAAACGCGCGGCGCCGGTGCAGGTGGAGAAGGTCGAGCAATTGCAATTCGGGCCATATGTCTACCACCTCGCTCGCGGCGAGTTGCGGCAGGGCGAGGACATCATTCATCTCACCGATCGCGAACGCGACATGCTGCGCATTCTCGCCGAAGCGCCGGGCGATACGGTGCCGCGCGGCGCGCTGACCGGCGATGGTACGGTGAATGAGCGTGCGGTGGACGTGCAGATCAATCGCCTCCGCCGCAAGATCGAAGTCGATCCGGCCAATCCGCTGTTCCTGCAGGCCGTGCGCGGGATCGGTTATCGTCTGGTGGCGTCGCCTTAGGTTGATGATCAGCGCATGAGCACTTTCGACACCGGCATGACCGTGTTGCGTTCCGCATCTCAGCGGATGTCTTCGGCCAATCGCGTGATGGGCCGGCGCTTCAACGAACTGATGCCGAAGGGCCTCTATGCCCGTGCGCTGCTGATCATGATCGTGCCGATGGTGATCCTGCAGTCGGTGGTCGCCTTCGTGTTCATGGAACGCCACTGGAATACGGTGACGCGGCGTCTGTCGGCAGTCGTGGTGCAGGACATCGCGGCGCTGATCGATGTCTACAAGACCTATCCGCAGGACAAGGATCGCACCCAGATCAAGGCGATTGCGCAACAGCGCCTCGGTCTGGTCGTCGACTTCCTGCCGCTCGGCGACATGCCGCCGCCGGGGCCGAAGCCGTTCTTCTCGCTGCTCGACCAGACGCTGTCGGTGCAGATCGGCCGCCAGATCCCGCGGCCGTTCTGGATCGATACGGTCGGCCGTTCCAATCTCGTCGAGATTCGCATCCAGCTTGATGATGCCGTGATGCGCATCTTCGCGCAGCGCAGTGCCGCCTATGCATCGAATTCCGAGATCTTCCTGTTCTGGATGGTCGGTACCTCGTCGATCCTTTTGATCGTCGCGATCCTGTTCCTGCGCAATCAGATCCGGCCGATCCTGAAACTCGCGGACGCTGCCGAAAGCTTCGGCAAGGGCCGCGAAGTACCGAATTTCCGCCCGCGTGGTGCGCGCGAAGTCCGTCGTGCGGCCAATTCCTTCATCGAGATGAAAGCGCGCATCGAGCGCGCCATGGAGCAGCGCACCGCGATGCTCGCCGGCGTCTCGCATGATCTGCGCACCATCCTTACGCGCTTCAAGCTGGAACTGGCGCTGATCGAGGATGGGCCGGAAGTGGAGGGCATGCGCAAGGACATCGACGAGATGCAGGCCATGCTCGAGGCCTATCTCGCTTTCGCGCGCGGCGACAGCGGCGAGCCGTCGCAGCCGACCGATATGTCTTCGGCGCTCGAGGAATTGCGCAGCGATGCCGAGCGCAACGGGCACAAGGCGACGGTGACGTTCCATGGCCTGCCGATCGTCACCGTAAGGCCGGCGGCGTTCAAGCGATGTCTCGGCAATCTCGTGAACAACGCCGCGCGTCACGCCAATGACATCGCCATCACGGGGCATCGCGATCATCGCTATCTGACGGTAACGGTGGATGATGACGGCCCGGGCATACCGATGGCGATGCGCGAGGAGGTGTTCAAGCCGTTCCTGCGGCTCGATGATGCGCGCAATCAGGATGAAGGCGGTACGGGCCTGGGCCTTGCGATCGCGCGCGACATCGCCCGCTCGCATGGTGGTGACATCACACTGGCAGATAGTCCGATGGGTGGCCTCCGCGCCGTGGTGCGGGTCCCCGTCTGACGTGTCTTCGTAGGATGGGTTGAGCGAAGCGAAAACCCATCGGCCGAACGATGCGGCAAACTCCGCCGATGGGTTTTCGCTCCGACGCTGCCGCGTCTCCGCTCAACCCATCCTACGTCCGCGAGCTATTTTGCGAGCTCCTTGGATCGCGTGGTCGCAGCTGCGATGGCGCGCGTCAGCAGTGGCTCAAATCCATCCTCTGCCATCAGTACGCCAAGTGCGGCCGCTGTCGTGCCGCCAGGCGAAGTGACGTTCTTGCGCAGCGTCGCGGCATCGAGATCGGACTGGCGCAGCAATTCCCCCGAGCCGGACACCGTCTCGCGTGCGAGCTTCATCGCGAGTTCGGCCGGGAGGCCAGCAGCGATGCCGGCGCGGGCCATTTCTTCGGCGAGCAAAAACACATAGGCCGGGCCGGAACCGGATACGGCGGTGACGGCGTCGATCAGGTTTTCATCCTCGACCCATTCCACCGAGCCGGTGGCGCGCAGCAGCGCGTCGGTGAGATCGCGCTGCGCCGGTGCGACGTCGCTCGCGGCAACGGCCACAGTGATGCCACGGCCGATCGCAGCGGGCGTGTTCGGCATTGCGCGTACGATCTTGCCGCCGCAGGTCTTGGTGATGCCCGCGATTGTCGTGCCGGCCATGATCGAGACAACCAATGAGTTGCCAACCAGGGATCGGAGTGTCGGGCCGACTTCGGCGAACATCTGCGGCTTAACGGCGAGGATCAGCGCGGCCACTTTGCCGATCTCGTTGACATCAGGATTGAGGCGCACGCCCTTCGCTGCGAGGTCCTTGATCTCATCGGATAGATACGGATCGATCACCACGACGCGTTTTGGATCGAGGCCGCCGGCCAGCCAGCCCATCAACATCGCGCCACCCATCTTGCCTGCGCCGGCAAGGATGATGTGGCCGTCGAGAGATTGAAGGGCTGAAGAGGTCATTGCGAGGTCCCGATTATTGGAGTGTGCCGGACCTTAGCATTACGTGTCCGGGGCGCAATGCAGCGTGGTTACGCACGGCCGTAGGATGGGTTGAGCGAAGCGAAGACCCATCGCTTTACCCTGCCGCAATCTCCGCCGATGGGTTGCGCTCCGGCGCTTTGCGCCGGCGCTAACCCATCCTACGGGATCGAGTTCACACTAAACTCTTCTTCAGAAAATACCTTGGCCCGCCATGCGGATAGTCCGGCAATTCGCCGAACACTTCATAGCCCTGCTTCTCATAGAAGCTACGTGCCTGAAACCAGTAGGTATCGAGCCAGAGTCCGGTGCAGCCACGTTCGCGTGCGATGTCTTCGGCGCGTTTCAGCACCTTGGTGCCGACGTCCTGGCCACGGAATTTCTCCGGCACCACGAACAGTTCGACGAAGCACCAGTTATACGCCGTCTTGCCCCAGATGCCGCCCGCGGGCTCGCCCGTTTCGGGATCGTGGATCAGGATCGAGAGCGGTTGATAGTTGCTCGAACCAACCGACTTTTCATTATAGGCAAGTAGCGCATTCCAGACGACGAGGCGTTCGGTCTCGCCGGGTGCGTCAGGAACTGTAATCTTCGGCGTTGCGCTCACGCTTCGCCCGCAGTGTCGAACATCGCAGCACTCATCGCCTGCTCGGCGGTCTTGCCGGCCCAGACCACGAACTGCATGGCCGGATAGTAGCGTTCGCAGGCATGGATCGCGGAGACGAGCATGGACTCGCACTGCGAGGTCGTTGCCGTCATGCCGTCCGGCAGCGGGATCGCCTGCCGATACATGATCATGCCGGAGGTGGTCCAGATATCGAAATGGCCGACCCACATCTGCTCGTTCACCGCAGCGATGAGGCGTTGCACTTCACTGCGACGTGCGGCCGGAATCTTCATGTCGAAGGCGCAAGCGAGATGCAGCGCTTCGATCTCGCCCATCCAGGTGAAGGACAATTGATAGTCGGTCCAGTCACCCTTGGAGACGATCGTGACTTCGTCTTCACCCGAGCGCTCGAAGGCCCAGTTGTGATCGGCAGCAATGTCTTCGACGACCGCGAGCGGATTGGCGCGTGAATCGAGAGTGCCTTCGAGAAGTGACATGCGGTCGCGACCTTGCCTTGGGAGTCAGTGATGCAAACGACTGGCCGGGTACGCGAAATGTCGGAATGCCGTTGCGGGGCTTTAGACTTAAATCGTCCAGAACTTGCGAGACCGAAGTGATGTGATTTGCGGAATCCGCGCAACGCCACCCTGACTCAGTCCACAGACATTGCCTCTTTCATCCACAGGTCATCACGTCGCAACGAGAACAAATCGGAATCGGATTCCCGAAATGCGAGTCCGGTTGAATCCGTTGCGCGCGAAAAGAGTCTCGTGACGCGGTTTGGCCCCAATTGTTAACGCGCGGTTACCCTTGCTGGCGCCGGGGTGGTTCGGCATAGTTTGGGCAACACATGGAAACCGCAGTCATGACCGAAGCATCGCCGTCCAGCCATCCGCAATTTGCCAAGCCGCAGCGCGTGGCCTTCGTGCAATCGTCCTGGCATCGCGACATCGTCGCGCCGTGCTGGGAGGCGTTTCGCACCGAAATCGCGGCGCGGCATGTCGATCCTTCGCAGGTCGATCTGTTCGAAGTGCCGGGCTCTTTCGAAATTCCGCTGCATGTGCAGGTGCTGGCGAAGACGCGGCGCTACACCGCGATCGTGGCTGCCGGCCTCGTGGTCGATAGCGGCGTGCGCAGCTATGTCGCCGACACGGTGATCAGCGCGCTCATGGATGTGCAGCTCCGCACCGAGATCCCGGTGTTCTCGGCGGTGGTGACGCCGGATGAATTTCGCGAGACGGATGAAGGCGCGGCATTCTTCCGCAAGCATTTTGCGCAGAAGGGGACCGAGGTTGCGGTGGCCTGTGCGGAGACGCTGCTCAGCCTCGAGCGGCTGCGCGGGCAGGTGGCGGCGGGGATTGTGTGAGACGCCGCAGCCCGGATGGAGCGAAGCGCTATCCGGGATCTATCGAGATATTTGAAACGCTGGTCCCCGGATTTCGCTAACGCTCCGTCCGGGCTACGAGACCGCGTTTAGTCGAACAGGCTCGAGACCGACTCTTCCGCCGCCGTGCGCTCGATGGCTTCGCCGATCAGGCTGGCAATCGACAGCGTGCGGATGTTCGGCGTGTTGATGACGGCTTCGGTCGGCTGGATCGAATCCGTGATCACCAGCTCTTTCAGGTTCGAGCCGCCGACACGCGCTGCGGCTCCGCCGCTCAGCACGCCGTGGGTGAGATAGGCGTAGACATCCTTCGCGCCATTCTTGAGCAGCGCTTCGGCGGCGTTGACCAAGGTGCCGCCGGAATCGACGATGTCGTCGATCAGGATGCAGGTGTAGCCGGCGACGTCGCCGATCACGTTCATCACTTCGGATTCGCCGGCGCGTTCGCGGCGCTTGTCGACGATCGCCAGCGGGGTGTTGATGCGCTTGGCGAGGCCGCGGGCACGGACCACGCCGCCGACATCCGGCGACACAACCATCACCTTGGAGAGGTCGAACCGCTCCTTGATGTCGCGCACCATCACCGGCGAGGCAAAGAGATTGTCGACCGGAATATCGAAGAAGCCCTGAATCTGGCCGGCATGCAGATCGAGCGTCATGACGCGGTCGACGCCGGCATGGGTGATCAGGTTGGCGACCAGCTTGGCCGAAATCGGCGAGCGCGATCCCACCTTACGGTCCTGGCGGGCGTAGCCGAAATAGGGGATCACCGCGGTGATACGGCGCGCCGAGGCACGGCGCAACGCATCGGTGATGATCAGCAATTCCATCAGGTGATCGTTGGTCGGGAACGATGTCGATTGCAGCACGAACACGTCGGAGCCGCGGACATTTTCCTGGATCTCGACGAAGATCTCCATATCGGCGAAGCGACGCACACTGGCTTTGGTCAGCGGCATCTTCAGCCAGTCGGCGATCTCTTTGGCGAGCGCCGGATTGGAATTGCCTGCGACGAGCTTGATGGATCCATTTTTGCCCGACATCGACGCGTCTCCCCGCGGTTTGGTGGATACAACGTTCAGCATATCGGGTTACCCACAAGAACTAGTCTAGCTGAGCGAGGTGATATCAAGCGGATGTCACAGTTTGCAACCCGCAGATGACGGTTTTCCTGCGCAAAATCGGGTCGCTGCTTAACGCGCGCTGAACTTAGTTCGCGTCGGCGAATGCAGTCGCCTGGCTCGGCAACTCAGCGGTGCTGGCGATCGCCGGACCGCGCATGGCGGGAGCAGGTTCAGGCGCGCTCTCGGCCGGTGCCGACCCGTTGATCATACCGTTGAGTCCGGTGAGGCCGGCCTGTGCAATCCGGCGCAGCGCCACGTCGTCGGCGGTGGCCCATGCATCGCGGCTGCCTTTGCCGGTCGCTTCTTCACCGCTGAGGCGGAAGGCGCGGTTCTGGTCGCGGTCATAGACGTCCCAGACCCAGGCGATGGACGTGTTGTGGCCGCGGACTTGGGCCGAGAGATAGCTGCGCACACGAAAGGCGGCGCTGTCCTTGCGCGAGACGACCGCAAGGCTGCGCAGCTTGGCTTCGCTGTCGAGCACATCGACCATGCGTTCGAATACCTGCGGCGGCGGTCCGTCGATGGATTCAAAGGCGATGGTCGGGCCACTGGCCGGCGACATGGAAGCTTGGGCATTCATCGGACCGCTGGCCTGCGTGCTCATGCAGCCGCCGAGACCAAGGGTGACGCCGAGCAGAAGGACGGCTGCCAGCGGCTTGGCTTTCGGGGCAAAAACGGCAGGAAATCGCATGCGAAACGTCCGACGTGAGGCGGCAGCGCGTACGCTGCCGGACATAGGAGCGATATCGTTAAAATGCGTTAAGGTCTAGGGCGGCAGCGTCGCAGATCTTACCAAGGTAGACGGCTCGATGCCGCAATCCCGGTAATTTGCTTTAAGTTTTAGATAGTTAGACGATCGCCTCGATGGCGTTCATGGTTAACGCGCGAGCACGATGGCATGGATCTGGCGGCCGTAATCTGGCTCCTTGCGATGGACCGTGCGGCGATAGCTGAACAGTTGCTCGTCCGGGTAGGTGTCGATTCCGGTGTCGTCGATCTGCGTGATACCGGCGCTCTCGAGCCGCATACGAATGAAACCGCCGAGGTCGAACATCGAATGACCCTCGCGCGACGACGGAATGAAAAAGCTCGCGAAAGCTGGGTCGGTATCTGTGAAGCGCGCGACGAATTCGGCGCCGACTTCATAGCTCGGCTGCCGGATCAGCGGCCCGATGGCAACGGTGATGTCATCACGGTGCGCGCCCAGCTTCTCCATTTCCGCGATCGTATTTTCGAGGACGCCAGTGAAGGCGCCTTTCCAGCCGGCATGGGCGCCGCCGATCACGCGGGCCTTGGGATCGGCAAACAGAACCGGCCCGCAATCGGCGGTCGTCACGCCCAAAGCGATGCCGGGCGTCGCGGTCACCATGGCATCGGCGCGGGGGCGCGATTCTGTCGCCCAGGGAGCCGTCGCGACTGCGACGTCCGGCGAATGGATTTGATGCACCGTCAGGAAATGATCGGCCTCGACGCCCATGGCTTCGGCCATGCGCTTGCGGTTTTCCGCGACATCGGCGGGATCGTCATCCGAGCCGATGCCGCCATTGAGGCCGGCATAGATGCCCTTGGAGACGCCGCCGTCGCGGGTGAAGAAGGCGTGGCGGAGGCCAGCGAGATTGGAGAGTGCAGGGGAGATGAACGTCTTCATGCAGGGATCTCCGGCGTATCGCTGAGCGCCACCAGCGTTTCGAGCTTGGGATCGGAAATGCCGATCACCTTGAACATCGAACCCATCCCGCCGCGTCCACTATCAATCAGGCGCTTCAGGGCGCTGGATACTTTGTCCGAGACTTCCGGTGAGGCCTTCGCCATGAGTGTGATGGCGCGCGTCTCGATGCCGAGACGCTTGAGGAATTCGCCTTGTGTCACCGGCCCGTGCACGCGCGCGCCGACATCCTCGGCTGCACGCGCCAGCGCCTGGAAATCCACATGCGCGGTGATATCGGCTTGGCCCGGATTCTTCAGAGGATCGGTGTAGCTGTGTTTCGCGATCGCCTGGAACGTGTCGCCGGCGTCGCTGCGGACATGACCGTAATCGATGATGACGGCCGCTCCGCCGTGATCGCGCAGGCGACTTGCGATGGTCATCGCTTCGCTGTCTGGGCGCCATTCGAAGATCGCGCCGGTCGGCGCCGCGCGGACCAATTCCGGCAGCAGCAGTTCGAAGCGCGGGATCGGCTCGGCAGACGCGCCGAAGATGAGTTGGCCATCGGTCCCGATATCGACGGTGCGCTCATGCCAGCCGCCATCGCGCTTGATCGCCTGATGGATCGGCAGCACGTCAAAATATTCATTGGCGAATATGACCGACGGGCCTTCCGGGACCGTGGCGAGGCTGTCATGCCAGGTCAGGCTGCGCAGTGCCGGCAACGTCGCCTTCTGCTTCTCGCGCAATACGGGATTGATCTCGACCAGATGCACATGCAGCGCCTGATACAGATCCGGCAGCACACGCATGGCACGCAGTGCGTCGGCCATCATGGTGCCGCGGCCGGGACCGAGCTCGATCAGATGCAATTGCGAGGGCGAGTCCATCTCGCGCCAGACCGATGCCGCCCACAGGCCGAGCAGTTCGCCGAACATCTGGCTGACCTCCGGCGAGGTCGTGAAATCGCCTTCGCGGCCGAGCGGATCACGCGCGATATAGTATCCGTAGCGCGGATGCGTCAGGCACAGCTCCATATAGCGCCACACCGGCATCGGGCCGGCGGAGCGGATCAGGCGCTTGATTTCGGTGAGCAAGAGAGCGGATTGATCGTTCACGGTCAGGCCTTACCCGGATGGAGTTCGGTGCGGTCTGGCATGCGCGCCGCGCGCACGATCAGCACGAGGCCGACGGCGATCATCGGCACTGATAGCAATTGTCCCATGGTAACCTGACCGATGACGAAGCCGGTTGGCGCATCGGGTTCGCGAAACAGCTCACCGACGATCCTCGCGCATCCATAGACGATGGTGAAGGCACCGAGGATCAGCCCCGGTCTTTTTAGCGCGCCCATGCGGACCATGACCGCCAGGACGACAAATAGCAGCACGCCTTCGAGGCCGGCTTCATAGAGCTGACTCGGATGCCGCGGCTGCGGTCCGGCATGGGGAAAGATCACGGCCCATGGCACGCTGGCATCGGTGACACGGCCCCAGAGTTCGCCATTGACGAAATTGGCGACGCGGCCAAGGAAGATTCCGATCGGTGCCACGGCGCAGGTGAGGTCGCCCAGCGACAGGATCGAAATGCGCTGTGATATCGCGAAAGCCATCACCGCGACGACACAGCCGAGATAGCCGCCATGGAACGACATGCCGCCGTTCCAGAGCTGGAATATCTCCCAAGGATGCGCGGAGTAATACGGGAAATTCCAGAACAGCACCTCGCCGGTGCGGCCGCCGATGATGATGCCGAGCGTCACCCAGAGGATGAAATCGTCGAACTGGATGAGCGATACAGGCGCCGGGCCGCCCCACAGCTTCTCGCGCTTGATCAACGCGCGCGCATAGACCCAGCCGAGCACGATGCCGACGATATAGGCCAGCGCATACCAGCGAATGACGATCGGACCGATCGCAACGGCAACGGGATCGAAGTTGGGGAATTGGATCGCGAGAAAAGGCATGGCTTGGGCTTACGGCTCCCGATCCCGGCAGTAAAGCACAAGGCCATGACGAATTAAGGGATATTCGCGTTTGTGACTGTGGAAGCCGGGTGCGCCTTGAAGTAAACGGACGGGATCGCCATTGTTCGCCTCGTCGTTTAATGCGGCGCTTGAGTTTGTCCGACCGGAGTTCTTGCCATGACCCAGACCAACAATCGGTTATTCGACGAGATCGGCCGCTTGATGAACGAAGCCGCCGGCGCCGCCCAGGGCGTCAAGCGCGAGGTGGATACGGTTGTCCGCACCCAGGCCGAGAAAATCCTGCGTGACCTCGATCTGGTGAAGCGCGAGGAATTCGAGGCCGTGAAAGACATGGCCCGTCTCGCCCGCGAGGAGAATGAGGCGTTGAAGGCGCGGATCGCGGCGCTGGAGGCCAAGCTCGGCGGCTGAGGCGGCGCTTCAAGCTGACTATTTATGTAAATACGTTAATTCTTGACGGGTGTCATTTATGTATTTACGTTTATAGCCGTGAAGATCACCTTCGATCCGCAAAAGCGTTTGAAAACGCTCAGCGAGCGAGGGATCGATTTCGCGGTCGACGCGGAGAAAGTGTTCGCGGGCCAGACGGTCGATTTCCCGGATGACCGGTTCAATTATGGAGAGAAGCGAGAAATCTCTGTCGGTTGGCTAACGGGGCGCATGGTCTTCATGGTTTGGACGCAGCGCGGAGAAGCGCGGCACATCATTTCGATGAGGTTTTGCCATGCCAAAGAAGCAGCTAGATATCTCCCAGCCTTCAGCGACTAGCGAGCTTGACGCGAAGGAGCCTTGGGTCGATCCCGATGATGCTCCTGAATTGACTGATGAATTTTTGGATAGCGTCGCGGATAGGGCCGTCTATAACGAGGGTGGTGAGGTCGTTGCCCGTGGCCGCCCGGCACTTGATTTGTTTTTCAAGAAAGCCACCGTCACGATCCGCTTGGACCCCGATGTGGTGGAATCCTACAAATCGCTCGGAACCGGATGGCAGACCCGGATCAATGACGATCTCCGCAGAGCCCGCAAGCTCGGACCCAGGCGTAAGAGCGCCTGATCCCGGCCTTTTCTGCCTTCATTTACTTGTCATTTCAGCCCGATGGCGCTACAAGCCGCCCACGTCTGCAGCCCCCGCACCCCTGGAGGCTTGCTGTAGCGTGACCAATCAGGCCGCCTCGCGGCCTTTAATTTTTCGAAAAACAAGGACTTAGACAATGGCGACCGTGAAGGAATTCAAGGCGACCGCACGTCCGGTGAGCGGCAAGGGGGCCGCACGGGCAGAGCGTCGCGCCGGCCGTATCCCGGCTGTGATCTATGGTGACAACAAGCCCCCGCTGGCGATCTCGGTGGACGACAAGGAACTGCGTCTGCGCATTCAGGCCGGCCGCTTCCTGACCACCATTTTCAACATCGAACTCGATGGCCAGAAGCATCGCGTGATTCCGCGCGACTATCACCTCGATCCGGTGAAGGACTTCCCGATCCACGTCGACTTCTTCCGTCTCGGCGAAGGCGCCACCATCCGCGTCAACGTTCCGTTGCACGTCAATGGCGGTGAAGTTGCTCCGGGCGTGAAGCGCGGCGGCACGATCAACATCGTCGCCCACTCCATCGAACTCGAAGCCGAAGCCGACAGCATCCCGCAGTATCTCGAAGTCGATGTTTCGACGCTCGATATCGGCTCGTCGCTGCACATCACCGACCTCAAGCTGCCGAAGGGCGTGAAGACGCTCGCACGCGACGCCGATATGACCCTGGTCACCATCGTGCCGCCGTCAGGCTACGGTGAAGAAGCCGCACCGGCTGCTGCAGCCGCTGCTGCTGCTCCGGCTGCCGGTGGCAAGGCTCCGGCCGCTGGCGCCAAGGCTCCGGCTGCTGCCGCCGCTCCGGCGAAGAAGAAGTAAGCCAGCGCGGGAGACCGCGTCATGCGCCTCTTTGTTGGCCTCGGAAACCCTGGTGCGAAATACCAGGGCAACCGGCACAATATCGGGTTCATGGTTCTCGACGAGATTGCCCGGCGTCACGGTTTTGCACCGTGGCGCCGTCGCTTTCAGGGCGAGACCTCGGAAGGTACGCTCAGTGGCGAGCGCGTCATTCTGCTGAAGCCGATGACCTTCATGAACGAATCCGGCCGCTCCGTGCAGGAGGCCGCCTCGTTCTTCAAGATTTCACTCGGCGATATCGCCGCGTTTCACGACGAACTCGAACTGCCCTTCGCCAAGGTGCGTGTGAAGGTCGGCGGCGGCATTGCCGGGCATAACGGCCTGCGCTCGATCTCCGCCCATGTCGGCAATGACTATCGCCGCGTGCGCCTCGGCATCGGACATCCCGGCGCCAAGGAGCTGGTGCATAATCATGTGCTAGGCGATTTCGCCAAAGCGGAGCGCGCGCAGCTCGAAGCCTTCAACGATGCGGTGTCCGACCATGTCGGATTGCTGGTCGGCGGCAACGACTCGTCGTTCCAGAACAAGGTGCATCTGACGATGCAGGCAAAAGGTTTCACGTCGAAGGACGACAACGGCTCCGCCGAGAAGCCGTCGAAGAATTAGGACAGGGTCATGGGATTCAAATGCGGGATCGTCGGGCTGCCGAATGTCGGCAAATCGACGTTGTTCAATGCGCTCACCGAAACCGCTGCCGCGCAGGCTGCGAATTATCCATTCTGCACCATCGAGCCGAATGTCGGTGAAGTCGCGGTGCCGGACAAGCGCCTCGACAAGCTGTCCGAGATCGGCAAGTCGCAGCAGATCATCCCGACCCGCCTGACCTTCGTGGATATCGCCGGCCTCGTGAAGGGCGCCTCGAAAGGCGAAGGCCTCGGCAATCAGTTTCTCGCCACCATCCGTGAAGTCGATGCCGTCGCCCATGTGGTGCGCTGCTTCGAGGATGGCGACATCACTCACGTCGAAGGCAAGGTCGATCCGCTCGCGGATATCGAAATCATCGAGACCGAGCTGATGCTCGCCGATCTCGATTCCTGCGAAAAGCGCGTCGAGAATCTCACCAAGAAAGCCAAGGGTAACGACAAGGACGCCAAGGATCAGCTCGATCTTCTGCAGCGCGCGCTGGTGCTGCTGCGCGACGGCAAGCCGACCCGCGGCATGGAGCGGAAGCCGGAAGAGGAACGCGCGTTCCGCATGCTCGGCCTGCTGACCTCGAAGCCCGTACTCTATGTCTGTAATGTCGAGGAAGGCTCGGCGCAAAACGGCAACGCGTTTTCCGAGCGTGTGTTCGCGCATGCCAAGAAGGAAGGCGCCGAGGCCGTCGTCATCTCCGCCAAGATCGAATCCGAAATTGCCACGCTGTCACGCGAGGAACGCGTTGATTTTCTGGACACGCTCGGCCTCGAAGAAGCCGGCCTCGATCGACTGATCCGTGCCGGCTATTCGTTGCTGCATCTGATCACCTACTTCACGGTCGGACCGAAGGAAGCGCGTGCTTGGACCATCACCAAGGGTACCAGGGCTCCACAGGCTGCCGCGGTCATTCACACCGATTTCGAGAAGGGGTTTATCCGCGCTGAAACCATCGGCTATGACGACTATGTCAGGCTGAACGGTGAAGCCGGCGCCCGCGATGGCGGCAAGCTGCGGCTGGAAGGCAAGGAATATGTCGTCAATGACGGCGACGTGCTGCACTTCCGGTTTAATACGTAAGCCGCTTCACTACACTCCGCCCCTCATCCTGAGGAGCCGCGTAGCGGCGTCTCGAAGGATGGCGGCAGGCTCCGAGCCCGGCCAACTCATGGTTCGAGACGCGCGCAAGAGCGCGCTCCTCACCATGAGGGACGGAGATAATGACGCGCGATAGTCAGGCGTGTCTCGCGTGGATTACAGCCGCTGCTCTCCCTGATCGCGGATCGCGCCGAGGTGCTCATTGATCCGGAACACGATCAACACGAATTCCGCGCTGATGCGCGCAGCGATGATGCCGACAACGACGCTGGCTAGGCTCGACAGCAGGATGATGAAGCCGCCGAACGGGCTGATGGCCATCGTCGCGAGACCGGAGAAAATGCCGGAAATCCCGAACAGGATGATCAGCGCGATCACCAGCCAATAGAACGTCTTGATGATGGTGGGCGTGATGAAACGGTCCCACTGAAACAGGTCACGGAATTCGAACATTTGGAAAATCTCCCCCGGCAGTAAGCGTGGCGTTGAAAGTGGCGCGCATCAAGGGCCTGTTCCCCTTCCCGAAAGCTACGGGCAAGCCATGCGAGCGACCGGGTTGAGATTGCCTCAAATAACGGCCACAATCAGGCTCCTTTGACGGCATCCCCCATCATGACCCTGACATTCGAAGATTTTCAGCCGGGCCATTTCGGCAGTTTCGGGCCCCGCACGATCAGCCGCGATGAAATCATCGCCTATGCCAAAGAATATGATCCGCAGCCGATGCATCTCGACGAGGAGGCCGCCAAGGCCTCGATGCTGAAGGGACTCGCAGGCTCAGGCTGGCATATGTGCTCGCTGATGATGCGCATGGTCTATGACGGCTTCCTGCACAAAACGGCGTCGATGGGATCGCCTGGCGTCACCGAGATGAAATGGCTGATGCCGTTTCGACCGGGCGATGAACTGACGCTCGACGTGGACGTATTGGAAGCGCGCGCATCGCAATCGCGACCCTCAATGGGCCTGGTCACTTTCCGGTTCAGCACGCGCAATGCGAAGGGGCAGACCGTGTCCGACATGACCGTGCCGATCATGATCGGTCGCCGCGCGACTGCGGAGCAGGTGTGACATGCCCTTTCTCGAAGATATGAAAGTCGGTCTTCGCCGCGAACTCGGCACGTTCACCTTTACGACTGACAACATAAAAACCTTTGCGCGCGAATTCGATCCGCAGCCGTTCCATCTCGACGAAGAGGCTGGCCGCAATTCGATATTCGGCGGTCTCGCTGCGTCCGGCTGGCATGTCGCATCGGTCTGCATGAAGCTGATCGTGGCCGAAGGCGTTCGTGCTCGCCAGGCAGCAGAAGCGCGCGGTGAGGAATTCGGTACAGGCGGTCCTTCGCCTGGCTTTCGCGACCTGCGCTGGCTCAAGCCTGTATTGGCCGGCGATACATTGACCTATTCCAGTGAAATCGTGTCCGCGCGGGCTACTGCATCGAAGCCTGGTTGGGGTATTGTTCAATCCAAGAACGTCGCGGTGAATCAGCGGGGCGAAGAAGTCTATTCTTTCCTCGGCATTGTATTCCTGCCACAGCGCAACCGCGGCAATTAACCTAGCCGCATTTTGTCGGTGGAACCGACCCAACGTTAATGTGTTTTGAACTTTGTGAGCGTGATGTGCGACTCACGCTCAACGAATGCTTAGGCAAACAAGCCCCGCGCAAGCGAGCTGGCCGCAAGCAGGACGAAAGATCTTTGGGGACTACAATGGCTGATCGCGCCGGACTGAAATTTGTCGGCTTCATCTTTGCGAGCATCACGCTCGCGGTGATGTTCGGCACATGCATGGTCGTGAAAGGCTATGCAGACGGCGCTTACACGCTGGATAACAGCGCGGTCGTCAGCGAATAACGACGGCGCCCGCGCAATGAATGCGGGCGTGACTTGAGACGATCCGGGCCGGGAAAATCAGCGGCTCCAGGCGAAGGCCATCACGGCGACGGCCACCACAAGCAAACCTGAAAATCTGGCGATGATGGTGCCCATTTTGGGCGCGGACGCACGGGCCGGAATCGGCGCGGCGGTACTCGTACGAATCGTTTGCACAGGTGTCTCCCCAGACCCAGGCAGTTTTTTCTGCCTGTTACCTTGGTCAGGGATAGGTCGTTAAAGTTCAATTGAAATTGTGCCGAAGATTCTGAATTTTCAATGAAAAACGCCGCCCCGGGCCGGGACGGCGCTTGAAAACATTAGCTAATTACCGATCAGTCGTGGCGGAGGTTGTCCGCGGCGCGCTTCCACTGGGCGACGTTGTCGGCGATCAGGCGAGTCGACTTCATGGCCGCCTGGCTGAGCTGGGCATAGCCCGAGATCTCGCGCTGGACGCGCTGGCCCTCGGCATGCAGCAGATCGCGGAGGCTTTCCAGTTCACCGATCAGCTTTTCGATCTCGGCGAGCGAGGTGCCGGCAACACGCTGGATGAGCGAGTTGACGCTGTTCACGGTCGCCTCGGTCGAGGAATCGAGGGGGGCCGATGCATCGGCGGCAGCGGGCGTTTCGCCGGCAGCGCCATTTGCGCCGGGGCGGCGGAGATAGGCGATATCGTTGCGCACGAAATCGCGGATCCCGGCTTCGACTTCGGAGACGGCGGCGAGGTTGCTGTCTTCGGCGGCTACGGTGGTTTCGGTCTGCTCGGGACGTGCGTTCATAGGTTCTCTCCTGATCGACGCATGACGCGCGGACTGTCCCCCGCACGGCGTAACAACATTGTCATCTGCGCAGTCGATTCTGACAGGATAGCGGCCAATATGCGGCGAGTGGTCGTTCTTTGACTGAAATTCGCGGACAAAGTGTATGCAAACTTAAGCTACCAGCTGTGCCGAAAGCCTGCGGTAAGACTCTTGTTCGTCACGCCGCTCAGGGTCTCGCTGAGCGAGCCCGTCACATTGATACCGCCAAACAGTTTCTGCTCGGCGCCGATCGTGCGCAGCCACTTGTCGTCCGTCGTCGCCAGCGACTGGCCAGCGAGGAAACTCGTGCCGGTATCCGCAATACTCAAGCGCGCGTGCTGGTCCGTCTCATAACTGCGCGTCGGGCGGCCATTATAGCCGACCAGCGGAATGCTGCCTTGCTGGATCACATTGTAGCCGCTCTGCAGCGTCAGCGAATACTGGTCGCCGGCGATCGGCACGGATTTGCTGATAGAGGTGCCGAATTTCGTCTGGTCGGAATAGGGATCGACGCGCGCTTCGATCGAGGTTTTATCCCAGATCGAGCCAACGCCCGGCGCGGTCATCGCAGCCCATGCCGTGCCGCTGGATGTCGCCTCGGTACCATCCCCGAACTGGTTGCGATAAGCCTCCTGTACGCTGCGTGCGCTGCCCTGGCGCGCGACATTCATGTCGGCGCCAATACGCGTGTCCCAGAACGGCAGCACCGATTGCTTCACCGAAACGGACGATGCGCCGTTGCCGTCATTCGACGTCCAGGACGAACTCTGCTTGCCGACGATCAGCGACGATTTTCGCTCGCGCAGCGAGCCTCTGGCCATCGGCGAGTCATTGGCGCCGAGCGAACTCCAGTCCAGTTCCGACGGGTCGCTGGCCTTCATCGGCGATGTATCCACCGGCTCGATTTCGCCCGGCGGCGGCGCGAGATCGTGCGTTTCGACATCGTTGATGCCGGCCCATGGATTTTGCGCGACGGCCGGCGACGCCAAAGCGCCTGCAAAAACCGTCGCAGCAAAGCAAAGTCGAATAAAAGGAACTGTCATCGCAGCCATCGTGCCCATGCCCAGCAGATCGCGTTGGTGTCCGCAGATCATACCGTCCGCATCGGCAAAATTATGGCATTGCAGCATTCAGCTGCAAATGACGATCACGCGATCTTCGGCAGATGGATCGCGCGGCCGAGCGCCTGTTCGACGAGATCGAACGTATCGACGACAACACGCATGCTGATCAGCCGACCGGCACGAAATTGCGCGAATTGCGCGAGCCGCAGGCTGATCGGACGATTGGTGTCGAGCGCCGTCAGCGAGAAGCGCATCATCGCCGAGCCGGATTCTTCGCTTAGCAACACATGCTCGCGCTCGTAGCGATGCACGCGGACATTATGCGCGATCTGCGCGCAGGCTTCGAGAACCGCAGCCTTGCCATGGCGCGCGCCGAGAAACGGAAACATGTCGATCGGCCCAAACACGGCCCAGTCGATATTGTCGTCGATCATGGCGGCGAGATCGTCGAACTGCTGATCGTTGATCGCGCGATGCAACGCGCGCGAGAAACGCCAGAGGCAATGCTCTGTCATTTTGGGCAGATCCTGAACGGCTGAAACAGGAGAGCCGAGCAGCAACAATGGGGCTCGGCATCATTGGAAATCAATTGAGGCTTAAAGTAATATAATTTCGCGTGCGTTGCAATGAGTATTTTTGCAACGCACAAATGCTGATGGGGCTATCAATGCCGGCCACCACGGGTTCAGCGGGGGTAGGAGTCCCGGTCTCCCCGGTTCTGGAGATGTTCGACGCTCAGCTCCACCGGACGGGACGCGGCGATCCCGAACAAGATGGCTCCGGCGACTGCGCCCAGCAAGGCACCGATGGGCATGAAGGTGAAAAACACCAGCATGGCGCTGTAGCCTTCGAAATTCGTGGTCTTGAACAGTTCGACCCATGCCACGCCGGCGCCGATCCCGAGCGCGCCGCCGCCGAGCAGCCCGAGGACCAAACCCAGCAGAATTAACAACGCAACTTTCATTCAAATTCCCCCGACCATTCAAATGCGTCCTCCCAACGCGAATGAAGGTTCAATGGTTCGGCGGTATTCGGCCGGGCCAGCTCTTCACTGGCTAATGTCGGAACGGGGTTGGCCAGGCAGCGTTGATTTCGCGTTCACGAACGGAGGGACACATGACCAAACACATCCAGCCGGTCCCCGCAGAAAACCGCAGCGACAAGGGGCCGTGGAACGTGCCCAAGGTGCAACTCGACGACACCAAGGGCCATCGCGACGACGAGAAGCACAATATCCGCGAACAGGCGGCGCACGGGAACCTGGTGCAGAATACGTCCAACCGTCGGTCCGGGTGATCGCAATCGGGAGCCGGGCGGTTATATAGACCGCATGGCTCCCAAACCCGTGATCCCCGCAAGGCTGCGCCGCGCGCCGCCAATCCTCGTCTGCAAGAAATGCCTCGGCCGCATCGATGACGGCAAGAAGCTGCGCAAGGCGCTGAAATCAGATTCGAAGGCGCGCAGCCGTAAGCAGGATGTCAAGGCGCCACGCGTGGTGATGACCAGTTGCCTCGGCATCTGTCCGAAGCGCGCCGTGGTCGTCGCGAGTGCGGCGACATTGCAGAACGGCAGGTATCTGTTGCTGTCGGAAGCCGGCGCCAGCGCAGAGGCGATGTCTGCGCTGATGCCTGGCACGAAGCCGTAGCCCGGATGAGCGACGCGCAATCCGGGGACGGGCGTTTCGATTTGTTCTGCTGTCCCTGGATTTCGCTTCGCTCCATCCAGGCTACGAGATCAAGCCGCCGGCTTCACCGGCTCTTCATCCAGCGGTACACGCTCCATTTCCTCGCCGAACTGGATCGGATGCGCCATCGCTTCGTGCAGCTTGTCGGCGTCGAGCTCGCCTTCCCAGCGGCTGATCACGATGGTCGCCACGCCATTGCCGATCAGGTTGGTAAGCGCACGGCACTCGCTCATGAACTTGTCGATGCCGACAATGATCGCCAGCGAGGTGATCGGGATATCGGGAATGATCGAAAGCGTCGCTGCCAGCGTCACGAAGCCTGCGCCGGTGACGCCCGATGCACCTTTCGAAGTGAGCATGGCGACGCCGAGGATCGCTGCCATCTGGCCGAATGAGAGATCCGTATTGGTCGCTTGCGCCAGGAACAGCGTGGCCAGCGTCATATAGATGTTGGTGCCGTCGAGATTGAAGCTGTAGCCGGTGGGGATCACCAAACCGACGACGGGCTTGGATGCGCCGAGCGCTTCCATCTTGGTGATCATGCGCGGCAGCACGGTCTCCGACGACGACGTGCCGAGCACGATCAGCAGTTCATCCTTGATATAGGCGATGAAGCGCAGGATCGAGAAGCCGAAGGCGCGCGCGATGCCGCCCAGCACCACCAGCACGAACAGCAGTGACGCCGCGTAGAAGGTGACGATGAGATAGCCGAGATTGACCAGCGCACCGAGGCCGAACGAGCCGATGGTGAAGGCCATCGCACCGAAGGCGCCGATCGGCGCGAGATAGACGATCATGCCGATGATGCGGAAGAACATCTTGCCGGCGAGATCGATGCCTTCGGCGATGCGCTCGCCGGGCTTGCCCATATGCGAGATCGCAAAGCCCGACAGGATCGCCACCAGCAGCACCTGCAAGAGGTCGCCCTTGGCGAGCGAGTCGAAATAGGAGGTCGGAATGATCGCCATCAGATGGCTGACAAAACTCTCCTCCTTGGCGCGCGTCACGTAATTGGCGACGGACTTGGCATCGAGCGAGGCGGGATCGATATTGAAGCCGGCGCCGGGCTGCAGGAAATGGCCGACCAGCAGGCCGACCAGCAGCGCCACTGAGGACACGACCTCGAAATAGAGCAGCGTCTTGCCGCCGATGCGGCCGACCTTGCTCATGTCGCCGATGGACGCGATGCCATGCACCACGGTGCAGAAGATCGCCGGCGCGATCATCATCTTGATCAGCGCGATGAAGCCATCGCCGAGCGGCTTCAGCGCCTTGCCGGCATCGGGATAGAAGTAACCGAGCGCCACGCCGATGATGATGGCGATGATCACCTGGATATAGAGGATCTTGTACCAGGGTTTTTTGGGCATCGCTGTTTCCATCCCGTTGTGGCGCTTGATGCGACCGGCTGTCGCGGAGACTATCCGGTTTAACTGCGACGGAACATCGCAGCTTGTACAGCCCTATGATAAAAATCAGGCGCAGTCCGGCCATGTGCGCGGTGCATGTGGCTCGTCGCAGCGGTGTCATGTGCCGATCTTGCGGTGCGGGACATGTGAGTTGGTCAGGGAAATCAGTCGTCTCGTCGGATGGGGCGAGCGCAGCGAAACCCATCACCTCTAGCGCCTGCAGTGATGGGTTTCGCTACGCTCGACCCATCCTACAACGCCGCGTGGGTCGTAAGCTCACCATGTCAAACAGCCACGTCCGGGAGAATTACGATTTAAGATTCTTGCGCGCACGCGCCGTCCTTGCCGCGCATTTGCGCGAAGTGGACTTCTCGGGTTTCCCGCTCACAAGATGAGGGGGATGACGCGCCAACAAGCGCAATAGTCCTTGGTAGTTCGTCACGATGATGTCGGCACTACCGGCCTCGATCATCGCGCAAC
>JAEXYA010000001.1 GCA_023451825.1 Pseudomonadota bacterium | reverse complement strand
ATGTCATGGACGGTGTAAAGCTGCGCGCCGGTGGTCTGGCTCCAGTCGCCGCCAAACGCCTGCATGCGGCGCTCCATCTCGCCGAGCACCCATTTCGCCTTTTCCAGCATGCCAGATGGGCTGATGTCGCCATAACGCACGATATTGTCGCGATAGTCGCCCTTTCCTTCTGCCGACTCGCCGCTGCCGGCAATCACGAAGGAGGACGGTGCACCGGGTTCGACTGTGGTGAACGAGAACGCGTGGAAGCCCGGCTCAGACGGCGGATCGATCTTCGGGCAGACATTACTGCGCGCGATCGGATTGAGGCGGTTCGTCATGATGCCCCAGTCTTCGATGGTCTTGATATAGACCTCGTTGAAATCGCGAAATCCCTGCTCGGTGAACGGCGCCGGCGAACGTAACTCGCAGGCCGCAAATGCCGTCAGCGGCCGACCGGCCTGCTTGAGTGTCTCTGCAATCCGCGCAAAGCCCTCCTTCAGCGGCACGACCTTCGAGAAACGCACGCGCTGCAAAGCGAAACCGGGCAAAGCGCCGACGCCGCAGGAATATTGAAAGACGCCCGGCAAATAGTGATAGCCGCTGTCGCGAGCTTCGATGGTCTCGATCATTGTTGCCTCTTGAGGTCGGAACGGTTCGTGCGGCGAAGAAAGCAATCTTCGCGCCAGCCGACTGACCGTCAAGACGACGAAAGGAGGCGCCCGGCCTCAGACTGCGAGCTTCGCAGCCAATGCGTGAAACCGTGCAAGCTGGTCCGCTTTCAGCGCCCGCGTATCGTCACGGCCGACAAAAACCTTGAACATGACGCCGCCATCCACATTCAGGAAGGCAACGAAGGCGGAGGACTTGCCCATAAACGGCCGCTCGACGAATGCAATGCTGCCGCACCGTTCGTGCCGCAAATGGCCGTGCAGGCCCTTCGGTTCGGTCAGATTGTAGTAGCCGTGACCGAGCTTGCCAGGCGACAACGGCGCGGTGGTTTCGAAGATGCCATCGTCCGTATGCACGATCAGCGTCACCTCACCCCATTCAGCGATGTCCTGCATGGCGGTAACGAAAGCATCCGCCCCGCCACCCATCGTGACCATCTTGGATGGCAACGCTTCGATCACGGCACGCGGCGTCACGCCGCGCTCATGCGCCACGGTTTCGATCACAGCGCCGGGATTCTCGGCCATATGCGCCCTGAGAGCAGCGAGATCAGCGTGCGACATGGTTTGCTCCGTGATCGATCGTGATGCGCCGCGCACTCAGGCGGCGTTCTTGTTCTTCTCGGTCTGAATGACCTCAAAGCCTTCAAACTTCGGATGGCCGAGATAGAGGCTCGCGCCTGCCGACTTGTTGTCGGCGCGCGCATGCGCCTTGCGGAATTGATCGGACCTGGTCCAGTTCTCGAAGTCAGCCTTCGCTGCCCAGACCGTGTGCGAGGAATACAGGGTGTGGTCCTCGGCCACCGGACCTTTCAACAGATGGAATTCGATGAAGCCCGGCAATTCGCTGAGATAGGATTCGCGGCTGGACCAGATCTGCTCGAAGGCTTGCTCTGAGCCGGTTTTCACCTGGAAGCGGTTCATGGCGATGAACATGATTTCTCTCCTTGTCATGGAAGAAGCCGCGTCGGGACATCGACGCGGCTTCGGAAGCTTTGACCACAACACTGCGGCAGTGATCAGCCCGATCGGTTATCCACCGAAGTGATACTTCAAGCCGCCCTTGAAGACGATACCGGATCCGGCGCTCGCCCACAGAACGTCGTTCTGTGCAAGGCCGGTTCCCGGATCCGGACCAGGGATCGCATAGGGACGGTAGTACTGGTTCAGCAGATTTTCGACCGAGAACTGGACGGAGAGATCTTTGGTCGGCCGCACGGTCGCATACAGATTGACGAGATTGTAGGACGTCGCCGGGATCGTGCCGGCCGGCAGATCGGTGTTCGCCTTCACATTGGTCCACATGCCGGACAGGATCACCGTGTTGTCGAGCAGACGGAGACCCGCCGTGGTGGTGATCTTCTGCGACGGAATGTTCAGCAAGCCGACGCCGGTCTGTACGCGCTTGCCTTCCTGTGCGCTGCCGGACACGCCGACGAACCACAGATTGGCGTCATACATCACCTCGGCTTCGAAACCGCGGATACGCGCACCGCCGGCAATGTTTTGGTACTGATAGCACAGGCCCGTGTTGCCGCTGCCGGGAGGGCAGGTGAACAGGTTGTAGTCGATATAGTCCTCGACATCGTTCTGGTAGAGATTGAACTTGCCGCGCAGGCCATCGCCCGCAACGATCAGATCGTTCTTCTTCAGATTGACGCCGATCTCCTTGTTCTTACCGACTTCCGGCCGCAGCCCGGTGTTCGGGATGAAGCAGAAGTAGCCGCGCGAGCCATCTGCGCAACGCGCGGTATCGCCGGCGCCGATGCTGGTTGCCGTGTGACCGCCCGAAATGAGTGATTCCGTGATAGACGGCGCCCGATAACCTTCGGAATAGCTGAGGTAAGGCGTCACGATCGACGTCGGCAGGAAGCCGATGGTGATCTTCGGCGACAAACGGTCACCGCTGGTGCTGGCGGTTGCCGACGACAACTCATAGCGATCGTAGCGCAGAGCGCCCACGATCTCGAGCAACGAGCTGTAGTTGCCCTTCCATTGTACGAAGGCACCGGTCACCGTGCGCTGGCCGCCCGGCGTCGTCACATTGGAGTTGCCATTCTGGTCGGCGGTCGAGACTTCGTCGCGGAAGCCGTCGCCACCATAGGTGATGGCATTGCGCCAATCGCCGAAATCGAAACGCGACGTGTTGTGCGCATCGAAACCGATCGTATCGATACGGTAGCTGCGCTGATCGCCGATACAGCCGGTGATATTGTTACCAGCCACGCGCAGAGGCGTACAATTGGACGGGAAAGGCGTCGGCGCCGAGCTGAACACACTGTTATGCGAGATCTTGGTCTGATCGTTCTCGGTCCGATTCCAATAGACCTTGGCATCCCAATCGATCAGCTTGTCGTCCGGCTGCGAGTAGGTCCAACCAAGCGTGGTGGTGTAGTTCTTCACATTGGTCGCATAGACCGATGTGCCGGTCCCGATTGCGCCACCTGCGGAATTCGGCACGCCGGCCGGGCGCGCAGGCTGACCGACATTGTAGAGGTCTTCCTGGAACACCGTCCCGAGCTTGACTTCGTGACCGTCCGCCGGACGAACCGTCAGCTTGGCGAGACCGCTGGACAGCTTGTTGCCGGTGTTGAAAACCTCGGCGCCGCTGCCATCGCGGTAGTTTTCCTGGGTCGAATAGGTGCCGCCTGCGAAGAAATCGACATTCGGATTGATGCGCACGCCGCCGAAAGCGGAGCCCATCGCACGCGCGCCATTGCTGCCGAACATGCTGTTGACGTCCACACCCCATGTCTCGCCCGGACGCAGCACGTCCTGAATGTCCTTGGTGCGGAACGAGGCCACGCCGCCGATGGCGCCGGAGCCATAGATGTTGGCGGTGGGACCGCGGGTGATGTCGATGCCGCCGATCAGTTCGGGATTGAGGAAGAATGAGCCATTCGCAAAATGGCCTGTGCGCTGATAGTTCTGGCGCGCACCGTCGACGACCACCGCGACGCGGCCGAAATCCTGAAGGCCACGGATGTTGATCGAGGTCGATGGTTCGTCACCACGATCCTGCAGCCAGACGCCCGGCATATTGTAGATGAGATCGCCGACGGTCGAAGCCTGGCGTCCCTGGATCTGCTGAAGTGTCATCACGCTGACCGGAGCCAGCGCATCGATGGCGCGCTCGGGGCTCTTGGAGGCAGTCACCGTGATTTCGTCGAGGGCCTGCGTCGTCTGCCGGCCGATCTGAGCATTGGCGTTGCGCACTGGTTCAGGGAAAACAGCCTGGGGCGCTGCGGCCCGCTTCTTCTTCGGCTTCGGCTTGGCCGGCTGCACCGTCTCCACCGCCTGTGCCATCGCGACTTGCGCGCTGAACATCCCCACAACCGCGATCGACACGCCGAGCAACAAGGCGCACTTCGTCCTGCCCACGAGAGCCATAAATTCTTCCCCAAGTGAAAATGAATACGCCTGGCTGGCTGGCGCTGCGGCAGGATGCAGGCTTGCTGGCTCTCAACACGACTCGATGACCCCCGCCACCAAACCGCCACTTTCGATTAAGGTTCTGTTTCGAAAGGGTCAACTGACGGCGAGCCTGTTTATATTGATTATAGACTGCAGTGCTTGGCGATGCCGGCTGCGCAAACCTATAACTGCCTGACGCATTTTACTGACCGGGCAGATTGACACGATGGACACGGGTTCTCACGACAGCCGCAATGCCGCCGGCATGAAGGCTTCGTCGCAGCGCAGCATCTTCGTCGATGGCGATCGGATGGACAGCAAGGAGCTGTTCGCTGACCAGCGCGAATTGCTGATCACCCATGGCGAAGACACCTATCGGCTGCGCCTGACCTTCCAGAACAAGCTGATCCTGACCAAATGACCGCGGTTGCAGCGCCCCGCCGCAGTGTTCTCGTCCGCGCCTTGCAAGGCGCCGCGTTGAGCGGCTGCTTGGCGCTCTCTGCCGCGGCTGCCGCCGAAGACGTCGTTATTCATGACGCGCGTGGCCGCGATGTCACTGTCGGCCACCCCACCCGCATTGTCTCGGTCGGCGGCGCAGTCACCGAAATTCTCTATGCTCTGGGCGCCGAGGACCGGATCGTCGCCATCGACACCACCAGCCTCTATCCGCGCAAGGCGATGACCGACAAACCCAATGTCGGCTATATGCGGCAACTTTCGTCTGAAGGCGTGCTGGGTCTCAATCCGCAGCTTGTGCTGGCGATTGCAGGCGCCGGCCCGAAAGAGACCATCGACGTCATCGATGCCGCCAAAGTGCCGCTGATCATGGTCCCGGACTCCTATTCTGAAGCCGGCATGGTCGAGAAGATCCGGATGGTCGCCAAGGTCACCGGCCTGGAAGCACGTGGTGAATGCCTGGCCCGATCCGTGGAAGCCGACCTTGCCGGGTTGCGCGACCTGCGTGCGAAGGTGAAGACACCACTGCGGGTGATGTTCGTGATGTCGCTGGTCGATGGCCGCGCCATGGTGGCCGGACAGAAGACGGCGGCCAATGAGATCATCAAGCTGGCCGGCGGCGTCAATGTCGCCGAAGGCTTCGACGGCTACAAGATCATGAGCGACGAGGCCATCGCTGCAGCCCGACCGGATCACATCCTGGACATGGAGCGCGGGAAAGATTCGGTGCAGGCCGCTGCGATCTTCGCCAGTCCCGCTTTCGCGCTGACGCCGGCCGCCAAAAACAAAAGCTATGTAGCCATGGACGGGCTCTATCTGCTCGGCTTCGGTCCACGCACCGCCGCTGCTGCGCGCGACCTCGCGCTCAAGCTCGATCCTGCATTGTCGAAAGATGGCGCTACGTTTCAGCCGACCTCGCTGACCGTCAATTGCCGCCAGTGAGATGAGCCGCGCGGACATCAAGCCGACTGCCTTTGTCAGGACGAAAGGCCATGTTCGGCGCCCGCCGGCACTGCTGGTCGTCAGCGGGCTCATGCTGTTGCTGGTGCTCGCGACCATGCTCGCGGCCACCGTCGGTGCCGCCGGCATTCCACTTTCCCGCCTGCCCGTCGCACTCGGTTTCACAGCCCCCGCTCCCGGCGACACACTGCACGCCCGTGACCAACTGATCCTGTGGTCGATCCGTCTGCCGCGCATTGCTGTGGCTGCCATGATTGGCGGGATCCTCGGTGCCGCAGGCGCCATCATGCAGGGGCTATTTCGCAATCCGCTTGCCGACCCCGCTCTGGTCGGCGTCTCCAGCGGCGGCGCCTTTGCGGCGGCGGCAGCCATCATCGTCAGCGACAGCAAATATGCCGAGCATATCCACTTCATGCAGCCGATCCTGCTGCCGCTCGCCGCCTTCCTCGGCTCGCTGCTGACAACCATCATACTCTATCGGATCGCCACCCGCAGCGGGCGGACGTCGATCGCCATTTTCCTGCTCGCAGGCCTCGCCATCGCCGCCATTGCCAATGCCGGCATCGGCCTGCTCGTCTTCATCGCCGACGACCGCCAGCTCCGCGACATCACTTTCTGGTTGCTCGGCTCGCTCAGCGGCGCCACATGGGGCAAGGCAACGACGATCGTCCCTGTCTTCGTGCTGGCGATGATTGCCATGATCTTCATCCATCGCGGCCTTGACGTGCTGATCCTCGGTGAATCCGAAGCATTTCATTCAGGCGTCGATGTGGAGCGCCTCAAGCGCATCTGCATCGTCATCATTTCCGCCATGACCGGCGTCGCCGTCTCCATTTGTGGGATCGTCGGCTTCGTCGGCATCGTCGTGCCGCATCTGCTGCGGCTGATGATCGGTCCCGGCCATCGGCTGTTGCTGCCATCGTCGATCGTGCTTGGTGCGATCATGCTGGTCGGCGCCGATACGCTGGCACGCACCATCGTCGCGCCAGCGGAAATGCCGATCGGTATTCTCACTGCCGCCGTCGGTGCGCCTGTCTTCCTGCTGATCCTGCTGCGCCAACGCGGATTGGTCGGATTGTGACAGAGCTCCTCACAGCATCGGGGATTTCACTCGCGCTCGGTTCGGCCACACTGCTCGATCATGTGGACCTGTCGCTGCGTGGTGGCGAGATGGTCGCGATCGTCGGGCCCAATGGCGCTGGCAAATCGACATTGCTGCGGCTGCTGTCTGCCGATCTGCGCCCGTCGCGCGGCACCGTTGCGCTTAAGGGACGCAATATCGACGCTTGGTCGCCCGCCGAACTTGCCATGCATCGTGCGATGCTGTCGCAGCATGTCACTGTCAGCTTTCCTTTTACGGTGGAGGAAGTCGTTCGCATGGGCGCTGGCAACCGCCCTGTCGCGACAGCGCAGAAGCTGATCGACGATGCGATCGCGGAAGTCGGCCTCGATGCATTCCGCCATCGCGAATTGCCCACCATGTCCGGCGGCGAGCAGCAACGCGCGCATTTCGCCCGCATCCTCGTGCAACTTGCCTGCGGTGAGGCCACGCGCGGCCCCGGCCTGCTAATGCTCGACGAACCGACATCGAGCCTGGACTTGAAGCACCAGATCGCCCTGGTGGAGACATCGAAGCAACGCGCGCGCAACGGCACGGCAGTGATCGCGGTCCTGCACGATCTCAATCTCGCCATCCGCTTTGCCGACCGCATCATCGTCATGTGTGACGGCGCAATTGCCGCCGAAGGCCCGCCGAGCGAAACCATCACCAGCGACGTGCTGCGACGCGTGTTCCATATCGATGTTGCGGTAGCCCAATCGGAAGATGGAACACCATATCTGCTGCCGCAATTGATGCGCGCAGCGGCCGCCGCAAATCCGTGACGGCGAGAATTGAACGTTGAAGACGCCTGTATGCGGGTGGCATATATGTTATCGCAAGATTGCATGTGGAACCCTGCCTTATTGATGAACTCCACGTGAATTCGTGCATTGCCCTTCCGTCGCAAACAACCACGGAGGTTCCCCCATGGGATATGCACACAGGTCAACGGCATTGGTGGTCGAGAATGACGAAGCGCAACGCACGCTCGTCAGCCTGTTGCTGGAAGAGAGCGAACTGGACGTCATCGAATGCGAAAGCGCAGAGGCTGCTGTCCTTGTGCTGGAAGAATCCGGTGACAATGTCTCGATGGTTTTCACCGATGTCGAACTTGCCGGCATGATGGATGGCGTTGAACTCGCTTATCTTGCGAAACAGCGCTATCCGAATCTGCAAGTCGTCGTCACGTCCGGAGCACCGCGGGTGCGTCGGTTGCCTGACGGGACGCTATTCATGGCGAAGCCGTGGAGCCCGATCGACATTTTGCGGGTTGCCGAACAATCACTGCACTAAGATCCAAGCCGATATTTCACTCCGCACGACGAAGACGCAATCGTGCGGAGGGCTTGCGTTCGACGGCTTGCACGTGGAATAAATCTATCAGTTCCACGCTGACAACGAGCCAATTATTCTCTCGCACAACTTAAATTCGATCATTCCAGATCCGTCCACACGATGGCGCATTGCCATCGTTGGCGGAGGCGTGGCCGGCTCTCTTGCAACCATCGCGCTGGCGAAATTGCCGCAGGTTGAATCGATCACAGTCTTCGACCGTCACAATGCATTCGGCCGCGGCCTCGCCTATTCGGCGACAGCACCCTGGCATCGAATCAATGTGCCCACCTATAAAATGGGCGGTGTCGGCGCCAAGGACACTGAAGGTTTCAATGACTGGCTCGCGGAGACTGGGCGGGCAAATTGGAACGACTATTCGGATTCGTTCGTCCCGCGCTGGACTTATGGTGACTATGTTGCCGCGAATTTATCGACGATCGTCGCAAGCGGCCGCGCGTCCACGCAGGTCGACGCCGTCACGCATATCGCCCGTCGGCAATCGACGTATGAACTGACGCTCGCATCCGGCGACCAGCAAACATTCGATCTCGTTTTACTCTGCCTCGGCAATCCCTCGCCGTCGCCATTTCCCGGTATCGAACCATCGCTGCGTTCCATCACCAATGTCTGGGCACCCGGCGCGCTTGATCTCATCGGCACCGACGACCGTGTGCTTGTGATCGGCACCGGTGCGACAGCCGTCGATGTGGTGATCGATCTGCATCGCCGCGGCATGCGACAGCCGATCACCATGATCTCGCGCCGTGGGTTGCTCCCGCTCGTCGATGCACCGGCTCAAACCGATCCGGCTCCGCTGGAAACATGGCCGGAGCGAACCGCACGCGGCATCTTCGCTGCGCTGCTCCGCGATACGCGCAGCAAGATGGCGGCCGGCATTCCCTGGCAGACATCGATCGACACGTTTCGATTACAGATCGCCAGTCTCTGGACCGATGCATCGCAGACCGAGCGTGAGCGTTTTTCGCGGCACCTCCGCGCCATCTGGCTGGTGCACCGTCACCGGCTCGCTCCCGACGTCGCGCAATTGCTGGAGCGCCTGCAAAACGCGCGGCATCTCGATGTGCTGGCCGGCCGGATCATGAATGCGCACAAGGTGTCAGCGGGCTACGATGTGGCGATCCATCGCCGCGGCGGAAAGGCCTTGCAGATGGTGGCGAACTGGATCCTGAATTGCACCGGGCCTGAAGAACGTTACGACCGTATCGACAATCCGCTTGTAAGATCGATGCTCGGCTCCGGTATCGCCCGACGTGGCAATAACGGCCTTGGACTGGATGTTGACCAGACGTGCCGTATCAGAGACGGCATGGGAAATGTCGAGCCGGGACTCTATGCCGTCGGGCACGCTACACGTGGCGCATTCTGGGAGGTGACGGCGGTAACCAATATCCGCCAGCAGATCCTCAAAATTGCCGATACGCTAAAGACGACGACCAGCTAGCCCGCCTCAGCCGTTCCGCCACGGCACGATCACGCGCTCCAGCATGTCGAAGCCGGCATTGAGCGAGAATCCGATAATCGCGATGACGAACAGACCGACATACATGGTCTGGACATCGAACAGCTCCCACGCATTCCAGATCATGTAGCCGAGGCCGCTCTTGGCTCCCACCATCTCGGCGATGGCGATCAGCACGAGCCCCATGCCGGCCCCGAGCTTCACACCTGTCATGATCAACGGCAACGCGCCGGGCAGCGCCACGGTGCGAAACATATTGAGACGGCTGGCACCGAAATTTTGGCCGACATCGAGAAAGATCGGCGCGATCTGGCGCACGCCAGCGGCTGTGTTGATGACGACCGGATAAAACACGCCGATTGCCACCATCGCGATCTTCGAGCTCTCGCCAAGGCCGAAGATGAGCAAGATCAGCGGCAGCAGCGAGCTTTTCGGAATGGGATATGTCGCGGATATCAGCGGATCGAACGCGGCACGCACCGGACGATAAAGGCCGATCGCAAGGCCGACCACAATCGCCGGCACACAACCGACGAAGAACCCCACCACAAGCCGATAGAGGCTCGCGGCCAGATGTCGCCACAGGTCGCCGCTGCCGATCATCTCGACCAGATGCTTGAGTACGTTCGAGGGTGCCGGAAAGAACCTGACATCGATGATGCCTGCGCGTGCACAAATCTCCCATAAGCCGAGCAGGATCAGCGGTGACAGGATGCTGATCACTCGGTCGTTCGCGAGTGGTCCGGACCGCGCCGCGCTCATGCCTTGCCTCCAGGCTCGCCGCTGCGCGCGCGATCGACCTCCTCGCGCAGTTGCGCCAAGATGTCATAGACCAGTTCGCCATAGGCCGGCATATGCCGAAGCTCGACCACGTTGCGCGGACGCGGCAGCTCCACGGGCACAATGGTCTTGATCCGCCCCGGCCCCGCCGTCATCACCATGATGCGATCGCCGAGCGTCACCGCTTCGTCCACACTGTGGGTGATGAACACAACCGTCTTGCGCGTCTCCTCCCAGATGCGCAGCAGTTCCTCATGCAGCAGCACCCTGTTCTGCTCATCAAGCGCCGAGAACGGCTCGTCCATCAGGAGAATGTCGGGATCATTGGCAAAGGCCCGCGCGATCGACACGCGCTGCCGCATGCCGCCGGAGAGCTGATGCGGATAGAGTGCACGCGCGCCATACATGCCGGTCTTGTTCAGAAAATGGCCCACGACTTCGGTGATACGCGTGGACGGGACATGCCGCATTTTCAGGCCATAGGCGGCATTGTCCCACACGGTCATCCATGGAAAAAGCGAGTCGCCCTGGAACACCATGGCGTTTTGTGGCTGTCCCGATTGCGGCGCGTTGATATGGATGTCACCGTCGGACGGCGCGTCGAGGCCCGCCAGCATGCGGAGCAGTGTTGTCTTGCCGCAACCACTTGGACCGACGACGACGAAGAAAGTACTGGCAGCGATATCGAGCGTGATGCCGTCTAGCGCGAGTTGCGTACCATGGCGCTTGGATACATCACGCAGCGCAATCTTGGGATTCGCTGCAAGCTGTTCCAGCGAAGTCATCGGCGTGATCGCTTGCATCGCCAGGATATCCTTCCCCCAGTCAATTCGACGCTTTGGACGCCCCCAGAACGGATTTCGCCTCATTGACGAACGACAGATCGACGACGCCCTCGGCTGAAATGTCACTGGTCACCAGACCCCGTGACTTGAAGTAAGCCAGATCGGTCTCGATGCTGGCGCGATTGACCTGCCCATCCGGATCGATGAAGACCGGCACCATCTGGTGCAAGAGCGAAACATCTTTGATCCCGGTCATCTCGGCGATATCCTTGATCATCGCCTCGGCGCCGGGGCCGGCAATCTTGCCGTCCTGCAGTGTCGCAGCGTAGTCACGAACACCGCGCAAATAGGCCTTGAGAAAGGCGATGACCGTCTTGCGGTCTTCGGCAAACTTGCCATTGATCAACAGCATCGCCGTCTGCTGCACGGGATAGAAATCGTCGATGCCGACGAACCGCATGGCGGCACCGTTGCGCACCATGGCCGTGATGCCCGGCTCGGCCGAGATGGACGCGTCGATCGCCTTGTTGGCAAAGGCGGTCAGGTGCTGGGGAAACGGCAGAAACACTTTCTCGATATCGTCATCCTTCATGCCCGCCTTTTTCAAAGCCTGGTTCATCACCGATTCATCCGCCGCGCCGTTGGCGATAATCGCGACTTTCCTGCCCTTGAGATCGGCGAGCGACTTGAAGGCGCCGGATTCGATCAGGTCCTTGCGCACCATCAGCGCCTTGTAACTGTAGCCAGCGATATTGGTGCCTTTGTCAGCAACCATCTTGAGCTTCAGCCCGCGATTGACGGCATTATAAAGTCCCGCGGATGCGGCACCGGCACCGGCATCGAGATCGCCTGCCCCAAGCGGCGCGACCATCTTGGCGCCGGCATCGAACGGAATGAGTTCGACCTTCAGGCCTTCATCCTTGAAGTAACCGCGCTTCTCGGCGAGGAACAGCCCGATATCCGACGACAGATTGGTGGTGCCGACCTTGACCGTCTTCATGGTCTGGGCCTGCAACTGGCAGAGCAGGCCGAGCGTAGCAGCAGTGACGACAAGCAGATGTTTCAGCATCGATCAGTCCTCTCACTCTCGCATGCAAGGAGCCGCGACACGCCGCGGCTCAGGGAAGACGTGGAAACAGGCGCCTCGGGTTGATGTCAGTGATTTGTTCGACATCGGCAGCCGAGAATCCGGCCGCTTTCACGCTGGCGACGGGATTGCGGTCGGCGGGAGGGAAGGATTCGTCGGTACCGAGCGCGATGCGATCGATGCCGACGGTATCCGCCAGAAACCGCAACGCCTTCGGCGCATGCACGATAGTGTCGTAGCCGATGCGTCCCGCATAGGCGGATGGCGAAAGCTGCGCGACGTCTCCTTGCCCCGCTTTGTCCATCCGCTCGTGCATCACATCGAAGCGGCCGAGCAAATACGGGAACGCACCGCCGCCATGGCTGAGCACGAGCGACAGCGCGGGGAACCGATCGAGCACGCCGGACAGAAGGATCGAACCGATGCCGAGCGTCGTGTCGAATGTATATTGCGCGATCTGGGTCAGTGCGAATTTTGCTGCACGCGGAGCGGGCTCGACGAGCACGGGATGCAGAATCACGGGCAGCGCCAACGCTTCGGCTTTGGCCCAGAATGGATCGAGCGCCTTCTCGCCGATATTGACGCCCTCCACATTGGCCGGGACCATCACGGCAACGGCGCCGAGGCCGATGGCGCGCTCGAGTTCGTCCGCCGCGCCTGTCGCATCGACGAGTGGCACCGAAGCCACGAAGGAGAACCGATCGCGATTGGCATTGCACCACTCTGCCAGCGTGTCGTTGAGCATCCGGTGCCACTGCGCGCAGGCGCCGGGTTCGAGACCGTAACCGTAAATATCCGGCCAGGTCGCCACCAACTGCCGGTCGAGCCCCTGACGATCAAGACTGGCGCGGCGCTGCTCGACCGGCTCGACGAGTTGCGAAAAGAATGGCCGGACGCGAAATCCGTAATCGAACGCCAGAGCCGGTGGACGCCCATTGCCCGCGGGCAGCAGTCTGACACCGCACATCGCCCCGCGGTCCTCGATGGCGGAGAGCAGTTGCGGCGGCACATAGTGGGCATGAATATCGATGGGCACCTGCGATTCCTATGCAGCAGCGGCGCGGTCACGCGCATCCTTGATGAGACGCCACAGACGCGGCGGCGTCAGCGGCAGATGATGGATCTCCACATTCAACGGCGCCAGCGCGGCGGCCACGGCATTGGCGGTGGCTGCCGCAACGGCCACAATGCCACCCTCGCCCGCGCCCTTGGCTCCAAGCGGGTTGCTTGGCGACGCTCGAAGTTCGAGCGTGATCGCCCGCAGCACCGGATAGTCGCTCGCCGTCGGCACCAGATAATCGGCCAGCGAGGCGTTCAACAACTGCCCTTCCTTGTCATAGATGAGATGATCGAGGAACACGCCGCCCAGCCCCTGAACGATGGCTCCGATCGCCTGACCGTGCACGATGGCCGGATTGATCGCATGGCCGACATCCTCGACCGCCACATAGTCGAGGATATTCACCGCACCGGTTCGCGGATCGACCGTGACATGGGCCGCATGCGTTCCGTAGCTATAGGTGCGTACCGTGTTGGCAAAGGTTCCATCGGCTGACAGAACGCTCTCGCCGGCAAGCGATGCCAGTGAAACTGTCGCGCCGTTGGCGGCGACCACCTGACCATCGCGAATCGTCAGTTCGGTGTTCGGGCGCCCTAATCGCTCAGCCGCGCGCTGCATGATTTTCTCACGCAGTTTCTTTCCAGCATCGAGCACGGCCGATCCACCCATGACCACTGCACGCGAGTGGTAGGTGCCAAAGCCTTCGTCGAGCAGGGTCGTGGAGCCGTGCAACACACGGATGCGGTCGAAGGAGATCGACAACGTGTCGGCAGCAATCTGGCCGAGTACGGTCTCGAGTCCTTGGCCCAACACGGACGAACCGACGGCGACGGTCAGCGAGCCATCCGGTTCCAGCGTCAGCAGCGCATTTTCCTTCGGCCCGGCTCCGCCGCTTTCCACGAAACAGCCGAGGCCAATACCATGGCGTACGCCTTTGACGAGCTTGCCCTGCAAGCTCTGCTTTTCGGTCCATCCGATCTCGGTCAGTGCGCGCGCAAATGCGGACGGATAATCGCCGGTGTCGTAGGCCGTCGGCCCTTCATAGGGAACAAGCCCATCGAGGGGATAGGGCAACTCATCTTCAGTGATAAGATTCTTGCGGCGGATTTCAGCCGGATCGATCCCGAGATCGGCAGCGACCATGTCGATCAGCCGTTCGCGAAAGAAATTGGCCTCGAAGCGGCCCGGCCCACGATAGGTACCGACCGGCGTCTTGTTGGTGAGAAACGCTTCGACGGACACGCCGACATGCGGGATACGATACGGCCCTGGCAGGAATTGCGCAGCTTTGGCCGGCACGACACCGCCATTGGTGCGGATATAGGCGCCCATATCGCTGAACACTTTGCCACGCAAACCGAGAAACATCCCGTCGCTGCGACACGCGATCGACAATTCGCAGGCGACATCGCGCGAATGATTGATCGCCGTCAGATGCTCGCGGCGATCTTCGATCCATTTGACGGGACGTTTCAGCTTGCGAGCGACGAATGGCACCAGGAAATCTTCTGGATAGAATTCGCCGCGTACGCCGAAGCCGCCGCCGACATCGATCTCGATCAGATCGATGTCTTTCTCGCGCATGTCGAGCATGCCGGCCAAGGCGCGTCGATTGTAGAAGGCAACCTTTGTCGCGCCGGTGACGATCAGGCGATGCGATGCGCTATCCCACTCGGCCAGCAAACCGCGCGTTTCCATTGGCAAGGCCGTATGTCGCTGCACGCTGAAGCATTCGGTCCGAATATGATCAGCCGCTGCGAATGCGGCATCGACATCGCCGAAACCCGCATCATATTTCACGGCGACATTGTCGTTCGCATTGTCGAACAATGCGTCTGCGCTGGCGCCTCGTTCGGTGACGGCCGACAACGCATCGAATGTCACCTCGATCGTGTCGAGCGCGTCTTCCGCCAGAGCGCGTGTTTCCGCGACGATGACGGCAATGGGCTCGCCGACATATCTCACCTTGTCACCCGCGATCACGGGCTGCCGAAACGGCTCGAACGCGGCCAATGGCGCGAGGCGGAGCGGGATCAAGGGAACAACCGCTCCGATATCCGCCGCGGTGATCACGGTATGGACGCCAGTCATCGCCAAAGCAGCGGTAGCGTCCATCCCGACGATACGCGCATGCGCAACGGGGCTGCGCAAAATCACCGCATGCAGCATGTCCTCGCGGACGAGATCATCGGCAAAAGTGCCGGAGCCGGCAAGGAAGCGCGCGTCTTCCATGCGCTCGATCGCGGCGCCGACCAGCGGCTTGACGGGCTCGCTCATTGCGCCGCCTCCTGCTGCATATCGCGATAGGCCTCGCGCGCTTCCACGATCGCGGCGATGATCGGAAGATAACCGGTGCAGCGGCAGAGATTGCCGGAGATCACCTCGCGGATGCGGTCTACATCCGCATCGGGTTCGTCCATCAGGAGCACGTGTGCCGTGGTCAGAATGCCGGCGGTGCAGAAACCACATTGCAAGGCATGATTCCTTCGGAATGCGCGCTGCAATGGGCCGAGATGCGAGGCATCGCCCAGCCCTTCCACGGTCACCACCTCGCGCCCGTGCGCCTGCACGGCCAGCATCAGGCAAGCGCGCATAGCGGCGCCATCCACGATGACGGTACAGGCACCGCACACGCCATGCTCGCAGCCAAGATGCGTCCCCGTGAGCCGGAGTTCATCGCGCAAGGCGTCGGCCAGCGTCATGCGCGGCTCGACCTTGACGATCGCCGCCGATCCATTGACGCGCAGATGGACCGGAATCGCCGCTGTCATGCCGCCTCCGGCATGTTGATGTCAGCAGCCGACGCAAGAACGCGCTCGAGCAGAACGCCGAGGAGTTCGCGGCGGTACGCGCTTTCCGCATGAATATCATCGGGAGGATCGACCGCATCGCGCGCGGCATCAGCAACCCGTCGGATCAGTGCCTCGCTCGGGCGCTGGCCGTTCAACACGCCCTCGACCTGCTTCAGCCGCAGCGGACGATCGGCAACACCGATCACGCCGATATGTGCATCCCCGATTTCGCCTTGCGCATCGAGATTGTAATAGGCGGCGACGCCCGCCAAGGCGAAATCGCCGCGGCGGCGGGCGAACTCCGCAAAACCCCAGCAACGCCCGCGCCGCCACGGCGGCACACGCACGCTGACGATCAGCTCGTCCGGCTTCAGCACCGTCTCCAAGCCCCCCCGGAAAAAGGCAGCAGCCGGCACGACGCGCGTTCCGTTGCCGCCGGCAATTGTGATGACGGCATCGCATGTCACCGCAATACCCGGCATTTCGGCCGCGGGGTCGGCATGCGCAAGACTGCCGCCCACAGTCCCGCGACTGCGGATCTGATAATGCGCGACATGCGCGATGGCCTCTGCCAATAGCGGATGAGCCTGTGCGAGACGTGCATCCCGCTCGATCATGCGCCAGGTCACGAGCGCGCCGAGATCGACGCCGTCTTCGGAGATATCGATCCGGTCAAGGCCGGGCAATCGCCCGATATCGACGAGCAGTTTCGGCGCTGCGAGCCTGAATGCCAGCATCGGCATCAGGCTCTGGCCGCCGGCGATCACTGTCGCCCTGCCGTCATGGCCGGCGAGCGCGGCGATCGCCTCGGTGAGTGTAGCTGGGCAAGTATAGTCCAACGAAGGGAGCTTCATGGCGCTGCTTGCTACTTCTCAATTGATGAGAACACCGTATTATGCTATAAGAACTGTGTAGCATGACAAGTTACGTTCGTGCGCAAAGGACACGTGAACGGCCTTTTCCATCGGCAAGCTAGCGAATGGAGAGTGCATTGGCCATCAAGAGGAATGCCGTCACACGCGACGGAGAAACCCCACCGCCATCGGCGGATGGCAGCTCGCGAAAAATCCTCCGCGCCTTGCTGGCTTTTTCCACCGAGCGCCCGCGGCATTCGGCGGAAAGCCTGTCCGAACAGATCGGTGTCCCGCTATCCTCCACCTATCGCTATATCGGCATCCTTCGCGAAGCCGAGCTCATCGATGAAGATGGACGCGGCTCCTTCATTCTGGCACCGCGCGTCATCGGCCTCGCTCAGGCGGCACGCGCGGGAACCGATCTCGCCTCCATCGCGCGTCCACACATGAAGCGGCTTGCGCAGGACGCCGGGGAAACGGTCATCCTTCTCCGCCGATCAGGCGATCGCGCCGTCTGCATCGAGCGCGCGGAATCACTGTCGCGGATCCGCCTCACTTTTGAAGTCGGCACCGCCTTGCCGCTGCATCGCGGCGCGGGGCCGAAGCTTCTGCTCGCGCATCAACCGTCGGCCGAGATCGAGCAGTTGCTCGACGACGTCGTCGCACGCGATCCTGGCTTCGGTGCTCACCGCAAAGGGCTGATGCGCGAGCTGGCGACAATCCGCGACGAGGGTTGGTCGGAGTCTCACGCGGAAATCACACCGCATGTCTATGCCGTGGCCGCAGGCATTCGCGACGGCAACGGCGTGGTTGCCACCATCTCATTCGTCGCGCCCGCGTTCCGGACGCCCAAAGCAAGCCAAATCAACCTGCGTGAAAAGCTGCAGCGCACCGCTGCCCTGGTCAGCAAGGCCTATTCCGCCGTTAACCTCTGATATCGCCGAGCTGCCGGAATACCTTGCCGACAATCCCGCTTGTGTCCTTTTGAGACCTGCCTGCTCAATTCGATACATAGTGGGACGATTTAGTCCGCATCGCGCCTGCGTGATGTATCTGAATGTTTCGTCGGCACCCTGATCACAGACAGTTTTGGAATCGGACATTGTGTCGCAGGTGAAAGCCTGTCAGAAACACCGTGGATCGACATTGCGGTCCACGGTGAATTTCGCGGCTGGTTCATTCGACCATTTTCAGAGCGTTACGCCATGACCATTGAGATCGTGCAGATTGTCCAGGAACTGAGCTCGGTCGGCGGTGTCGAAACCGTTGCGAGCGAGCTCGCCGGTGCATTCAGCCGCGCCAAGGTCGCCAATACGGTTCTTGCCAGTGCCGTGGGCGAACGCGTCTCGACCGGGACCCATATCGAGCGCGTCGGTGAATGGCTGTCGCGCATCAAAACGCGTGGCGTCTTGCGCTATGTCGGGCGCTTTCTCGTGGTGCCCATCTTCACGATGCTGGCGACGCGTGCAGCTCAACATCATGACAAGGCCGTGGTGATCAGCCATGGCGACAGCCTGAGCGGCGACGTGCTCGTCGTGCACGCCGTCAACGCGCAGAGCCTGGCCGAAAAGCGCGTTGCCGGCGACTGGAAATGGATGCTCAATCCGATGCATCTGTGGGTCAGCCTGCGCGACCGCTGGATGATCGGCGGCCTGCGCTATCGCATGTATGTGGCCGTGTCGCCGCGCGTCGCCACCGAACTGCAGAGCATTTACAAAGTGCCGGCGTCGCGTATCCGCGTCATTCCCAACGGCATCGACCTCACGCGCTTCAAGCGCGACATCGAGGCCGGCTTCGCTATTCGCCGCGAATTCAACATTCCGTTCGATGCCAAACTGCTGGTCTTCGCCGGCCACGAATTCCGCCGTAAGGGCCTTGCCCATGCGATTGGTGCGCTTGATCGCCTCGGGCCTGATGTCTGGATGCTGGTCGTCGGCTCGGACAACCCAGCCCCCTATCGCAAGATGGCAACCACATCCGCGGATCGGCTGGTTTTCGCGGGATCGCGCACCGATATGCCTGCGCTTTATTCGGCGGCCGATGCATTCGTGCTGCCGACCGCCTATGAGACCTTCTCACTGGTCTGCATGGAAGCCATGGCCTGCTCGACACCGGTCTTCGCAACGCCGGTCGGCGGGATCGAAGATTATCTGGTCGATGGCGTCAACGGCTATCAGATCCAGATGGATGGCGCGGACATCGCCAACAAGATTGCAGCCGCCTTCGCCGATCCCGGTTCGCTCGCCAAGCTGCGCGACGGCGCCTACGCGACCGCTCTTAATTACGGCTGGGACTATGTCGGCTCGCGCTATCTCGAACTGCTCGAACAGGTTCAGGCATCGAAAGAGCCATGGCCGCACGGCGTGATGCCTGCCGGCGCCTGATCAGGCGCCGCGTCGACGCGCGGCGGCCGCGAAGCACGCATTGGCGAGGTCATTGGCGACGGCGTCGTAAGTGAATCGGTTCATGACATTTGCCAGCGCAGCCTGACTGCGCTTCTGGATTTCGCTCGGATCGCCGGCAATGCGATCGATCAAGGACGCGAGCGCGTCCGGATCGCTTTCCGGCACGATCCATCCGCCCTCGCCCGTCACATCGGGGATCGCGCCACCGGTCGATCCGATCACCGGCACGCCGCAAGCCTGCGCTTCGGTGATCACGCGGCCGAACTGCTCTTTCACCACGCCGGTCGTGCGGGTCAGCAAGATCATCGCATCGAGGCTGCGCAGGAAGCCCGCAACCTCCGTCGGCTTGCCCCAGCCGCGAAAACTCACACGATCGGTCAGCCCGAGCTCGGCGATACGCTTGCGCAGCGATTCCTCATGCGGGCCTTCGCCCATCAGAGCGAGCGTAACCGGCGTCGTGGCGCGCGCCATGGCGTCCAGCGCGTCGTCCAGACCTTTCTCGACGACCAATCGCCCGACATATCCAATCCGGAATGCCGGACGCTGCACGGGCGGCAACAATGGTTCGACGTCGGGACGGAAATTCGTGAGGTTCACGCCGTAACCGATCGGAGACAATGGCCCGCGATATCCCCTCGCGCGGACGACCGCGGTCGCATCGGGACTACGCGACAGCACATGATCCGTTCTCGCCAGCACCTGCTTGCGGATGAATTCGAACGGCGGCGGCAAGCGCTTCAGGATGTTCTGGTCGACCTCCATCACCATGGCAGCACGACCTTTCAGAAGGCGCGCCTGCATCGCGACAAAGCTCCACGGCTCTTCCCAGAGATGGATCACATCGGGATCCAGCTCGCGAATGAGCTTTCGCAAGCCGGGATAGAAGTGCAGATACCAGCTCATCGGCCCCGCTTTGGGCAGCCGGATCGGCATCACATGCACGGTGATCCCGGGATCGTCGGAGGGATCGGCAACGATGGTGCGACCGAACTGATACCAGATTGCCGGGACGACGAGATGCACATCGACATCGCCCCTTTGCCCGAGCGGATAGTAGCGCAAGCGTCCTGCGTCCCGGCTCACGGCCGGATGAGCAATCGACAGGATCTTCAGGCGCCGCGCGCTAGACACGTCCTGCCATCCGCGCAGCGAAGCCGGTCATGCCGGAGAGATGCAATTCCATGGTGGCGACGCTCCGGTCCGAACCATTGATGGTGCAGCGTGGCAGCGAATACGGGTCCTGACCTTCCAGCACCAGGCCTTTGCGCGTGGTCGATGCGCTCGCATAACCGGCATCACGTGCGATGGCGAAATCGCGCGCTCCGCAATCGCCCGAGCGCCCGTAGGGGAATGCGAAATGCCTTGCGGGAATGCCCAGCCGCTCGATCAGCCGATCGCGGCAACCTTGCAGTTCGAACACTGCATCTTCGGTCGAGAGGGAAGAGATACGGGCATGGGTAACCGTGTGCCCGCCGATCTCGACCAGCGGATCGTGCCGCAGCTCCTCGAGCATCTCCCAGCTGATCGCGTGCTTCCAGTGCATCGCTTCCATATCGATTCCGTTGAGCTCGCAGAACGTCGCGTAGCACTTCGGCGCCTGCGGTCCGTCCCAGCTATCTGCAATCCGATAGAACGCCGACTTCTTGGCAGCGGAATCCGGCACAGCGATGGCGCCGTCTTCCAGCATGACACTGTCGCTGTTGAGCAACGTATCTTCAAGCCCAGCAGCCCATAGAGGCAGCGTGCCATCCGGAATGCCCGTGGTAACAAACAACGTCACCGGTACATTGTGGCGCCGGAATAGCGGCACGACTTCCTCATAGGTATCGCGATAACAATCATCGATGGAGAAGTTCACAAAGCGCCGCGCACCGCTGCGTGAGCGGCGTGTGGCTTCCTCCATCGTCACCACGTCCCATCCCTGCTTGTTCAGATAGCCGAGGAACTGATCGAGAAAGGTCGTGTCCAGATAGAAATCGCGATTTGGAAGTCGCTCCCAAAGCTTGGCCGGCGCACCGCGATGAAAGGTCATGAGGCAGCCGCGTCCGCTCATGAACATATCCGCCGCCATACTGATCGGACGGACCAATGCCTCGGACCGCGCCATTCGCCTGGCGACGCCGGACAGAACTCGCTTCATTGAAAAGTTCCTCAGCCGCCCCCGGCAATAGAACGCGATTTACTCAAATCAGAATCGACTTCGCAAGCGCGCGAATGCCGCAACATAGAAACTCGGCACCAGCATCGCGAAAGAGAGTGCGATGCAGGCGAGACAGACCGTCCCGCCGACGAATAGTCGCTGCCACGTGCCGGCAAACCATTCATGGATCTGCCAACCCGCCCCGATCATGAGGGCCGCCGGAATGCTGGCAAGGAACAGCCAGAACAACAGTTTCTTGCGCGACTTCAGAACCATCATGACGCCAGCTAGCAGAACGATACCACGAGTGGCTTCGCCTAGTCCAAGTAGCAATGTGCCCGACTGTGCAACGTGGGGCAGATACGAGGTGAGAAGGTTAATTCCGATATTAGCCAGATAGGCACCAACGATGATCAGGGCTGCGACAAAGTTGCGCCCTGCCCCGTTGAGGATGCGGATCAGGATCCAGCCGAGGGTTGCCGCCCAGAGACCACAGGAAATCCCCTGCAGCGCCTGGCTGGTGAGGATCAGAGCGTCTTCATTGAACGCACCACGCAAGAACACGAGGCGCACGATATCCGGCGCAAACATGAACAGGAATGCGGAAGCCGGAACGGCAAGCGCCAGGATCGGCCGCGCGATACTTTCGATCTGTGCGCCGAGTTCCTTCGGCTTCTCATTGGACAGCACTGCAAGGCCGACCGGCTGGCTGATCAGCAACAGCGCGCTTTCGGTGAGCGTACGGGCATAATCGAGCGACGCCACGGCGCCAGTGCCGACCCGCGACGCCAGCAGGCGTTCGATCCAGATATTGGCCTGTTCGGCGATCGGCAAAGCCAGAAGTGGGCGCAAGCGGCGAAAGAATTCACGCAGCGATGCCAGCACCGCGCCAAGCGACAGACCGCGGAAACTGATGGCGCCGTCGCGGATCAACGTAATGAGCCCCCAGACAGCGAGGAGATTGAACGCCGCGGTGAACGACCACGCGAGCGCACGGAAATTCCCGGTTGCGACGATCAGCGCGACGCCAATCAGGACCGCGAAGTTGAGGGTGCTCGCGCGAATATTCGTCAGCCGCGTTCGGCCAAGAGCGATCTCGCCGGAGGCGAGCACATTCACCAGAACGGAGCCAGGCATAGCCAGCGCCATGATGCGAATGAAATCGAGCGTCAGGCTGCGCCCTTCCGCCGAGAAGCCGCCGACAATGGCACGCACCGCAACTTCGCCAAGCAGCTGCAATCCCACCATGAGGATCAGGGCGATGCTTGTGGTCGCAACTGCAAGCGCGCCGAGCTTTTGCGGCGCGTCGTCCCCCTTCAATGCATCGCGATGCATCGGGATCATCACGGCGGGAACGGTTTCGTTCTGTAAAAAGGCAATCGGCAGGAACACTGCGGTCATGGCACCGCGAAAACCGTCGGCAATCAGCGTGGCGCCAAGCACATGCGCCATCACGATCTCGCGGCCGAAGCCGAGCAGCTTGCTTGCCAGCGCGCCCGATATCAGCTTGGCGACGAAACGGCCGCTGGATTGCCGCGGCGCCGTCACGATGCACTCACCACGCTGGAGCGGCGGCGCATCACGTTTGATCCCCCGCAGCCTGACGGATCAGGCGCGACGTCGCATCGAGCATCTGCGTGACGCCGTAATGCGATCGCGCACGTGCCGCAGCGTAAGCGATCTGTTCCTGAAGCTCGGACGAGCGCGCCATGGCTTTACCGATCGCATGCACGAGCGCGTCGGCATTACCCGGCCGCACCAATGTGCCCGCCTTGCCGCCTTCGAGAATATCGGATGCCGCGCCAGCATCCGTGGCGATCACCGGCACATCCGCCAGCATGGCCTCCACCAGCGTGCGGCCGAACGGTTCGGGATCGATGGACGGATGGATCACTGCATCGACGGCGCGCATCAGGCGCGGCACGTCGCTGCGCTGGCCAAGGAAGTGAATGCGGTCGGCGATGTCGAGGTCGCGCACCATCTGCCGCAACCGCTGCTCATAGGCTTCCTCGCCAAACAGCGCCGAGCCGGCGATGATGCAACTGACGCCGGGCGTCCTCGCCAAGGCCTGCAGCACGATGTGCTGCCCTTTCCATTCCGCGAGACGACTGAACACACCGACAAGCGGGCCGCGCGGCAGGTTCAATTCCTGCCGTATCTCCGCAGGCGTTTGCGTCTCCGGCGCGATATCGAGACCATTGGGGACAATGGCCACGAGGCCTTCGCGGCCGCCTTCGGCAATGAATGCATCGGCCGCGGCCTTTGAGGGGACGACGACCTTGGCGGTGCAATGATTCGCCAGCAGCACCTGCACACGCCGCTGCATCTTGCCGAAATGCGCTGATGAAATGATGTCGTGCAGATGCCAGATCAGCGGACGCCGCGTGAGCTTCGCGGCAATGGCAGAGAGAACGAAAGCCTTCTGCGAGTTGGCATAGAGCACATCATGCTTGCGGGCGAACCGCATGAGCTCGGCCGTGATCCCATACATCGCGCCGATGACAGGCAGGACCTTGGAGAACGAACTGTCGCGCCGGACGTCGTTGAGCCCGCCGCCCCAGCGCGAGATCGTGACATTGAGACCGCAACGGGCCAGAGCCTGATGCAACGGCCCATCCTCGAACAGGAAAGCCGATTGTCCTGCCCACGGCTTCACCAGATCGAGCAGAACCAACTCAGCGCCGGAGATCGAGCCGGTATGGCAAACGAACAGGACGCGCGGCGACGACATCACGTCGCTCCGGCATAAGCATCGCTCGAGGCAGACGACGCGCGCGCAGCACCGACATCCGCAACCATGGTGATGGCAATGCCCATCAGATCACCGCCCGCGACGCGAATGGCGCTTGAGGTCGCGACCGCCTGTCCGATCGACGAACGGCCGGACCGCATGCAGAGCAACACGCCTTCGACCTGCTTGGCGAGCGCGCCGAGATCGGTCTGGATGCCCGGCGACGGCGCATCGACGAGGACCACATCATAGATCTGCGCCCATTGCAGCAGATCGGCGAGCGGCTTGCGCATCAGGAGTTCGGCGGATGCCGGCACCGGACCTGCCGGAATGGCATCGAGATTCGACACATTGGTGCTGACGACGCTTTCGCGCGGCATGATCTCGCCGCGCAGGATGCCCTGCAGACCAAGGCTGCTACGCAGACCGAGCGCGGCTTCGAATTTCGGCGCGCCGAGATCGCATTCGATCACCAGCACGCTGCGACCGGCCGCCGCGAGATGCTGAGCCAGCGAGAGGGTCAGGAACGTCTTGCCTTCGGCTGTCGATGGCGACGCCACGAGGATGGTCTTGCGGACCTTGCCATTGACCGGGGCAAGGAGATGCGTGGCGAGATCGCGCAGCGCATCCTGATAGTGACGATCATTCCGCGCGAGCGGCAGGCTGCGCGCCAGAGCGGAGCCCGACTGCGCCGACAGGATCGCACCGATGGCGGACTCCGAGGCTTCGCGCTGAACCGCCGGCAGACGCGCGAGGATCGGCGCTCCGGTGACAACGGAGAGCTCGGACGACGAGCCGGCAAGAACAGGCTCGGGTTTCGGCTGGACAGGCGGCGCGTCGACCGCCACCGACGGAGCCACAGACGCAGCAACCGGCGCGACCGGTGCAGGCGTTGCGGCAACGACCGTTGGCGCAGCAACGGGCGCCGTCTCGACCGGCGCCGCCTGCGATTCACTCCGCACCGGCCGCCGCGCGCGCGACAACCCGTCGAGGCGCATGCTGTCGCCGAAGAAAGCGGCGAAGCTGGCCAGCAGCAGGGCAAGCGTCGCACCGGCAGCGACGAAGGGAATCTTCTTCGGGAAGAATGGCTTCGCCGGCAATTCAGCGAGGCTGACGAGACGCGTGCTGCCGATCAGCACGCGGCGCTCGGTTTCGAGTTCACTGGCGCGGCGATAGAGATCTGCATATTGCGTGCGCTTGATCTCGGTGTTGCGCGCCAGGCTTTCGATGGTGGATTCATCCGAGGTGGCCGAGCCGACTTCGGCCTTGGCCGCATCCATCTGCTTGGTCAGAGATTTCACCAGCGCATCGCTGGATTCGAATGTCTTTTGGGCACTCGCCACGATGCTTGCGACTTCTGCCGTGATGCGATCGCGGATCGCCGCCTGCTCCTGTTCAAGCGCACGGATCGACGGATGACGCGGACCGAGCGAATTCGACTGGCTGGCGAGCTGTGCCGTGACCACGGTCAGTTGCTGCTTCAGATCGGAGATCGAACGGTTCGACTGCACGGCCGGCGAGTCGATGGCGCGGGCCTGATTGCTCTTGATCTCCTGCAGACGCGCTGCGGCTTCCGCACGGGCATTCTCGGCATTCGCAAGCTGCTGGCTGATACTGGTGAGGCGCTCCGACCAGATCGGCGCCTGCTGGCCGCGCGCCAGACCCTTGTTGCGGCGGAAAGCCTGAATCTTGGCATCGGCATCGCGCAACTCGGCATCGAGCTGCTTGGCTTCCTTCCAGAGATAGGACGCCGCGAGCTCCTTGTTGTTCGAGCCGGACAGACGCTGGTCGTCGAGAAACGCATTGGTCAGCGCGTTGGCCATTTTCTGCGCAACTTCGGCAATCGGCGACGAATAGGCGATGCTGATGACGCGCGAACGGCCGGTGCCGCCGATCGAGTAATTGCCGCTGATATAATCGACCAGCGCACCGGTATCCTCTTTCGCCTTCTCACAGGTCGAGGTCGTCGTGCTGCGCGCGAAGCAGTCCTGGATCGCGGCATCGCGAACGCCCGGTGCATCCAGCGCGAGGCGCATCAGGCGCGGAGACTTGACGATCAGCAACTGGCTTTCGACATCGGCGGGATCGCCAATCTTGGCAGCCCATGCCGCGGAGGCATTGGCGTTGCTCGGCTCCTGTTCGGCGACGATCACCGAGCCCGACGCGGAATAGCGCACCGGCACGACCAGCAGCGCAATCACCGTGATGATCATGACGGCGCAAAACACCGCGCCGAAGATCTGACGATGGCGCCAGACTTTCTGCAGCGGATTCTCGGTCTGCACGATCTCAGTGGACGATGAAGAATTTGCAGGGCGTCGGATGAACATGGCTTGTCACACGATGTCGCTGAGCGTCGATAAGGCGCGCGGCGAATTCGCGGCACCCACTTCACAGGTCCAATCCTGAACGACCACCATACGCATTCAATACCCTTAATGTGGCGACCGGTATGCGAAGCAGATGCAAAGGTCGCTCATCCTTCATTAGGGATGTCTTGGTTAAGGCCTCGTTTAAAATACAACCCTTCCGCGCTTATGGCCTCAATTGGTACACTTATACGCGAGTACATAAGTAGGTTGCTCGGATAAGGACCTATTGGCGCCGCTGCATCACGCCCTGGGCGATGGAACCAACCGCCCGAGCCTCGCGTTCCCGATTTGAATTCAATCGGAGCATTGCCATGAGCCTGCTGAAATGGGCGCTGATTTTCTTTCTGGTCTCGATCGTCGCCGGCGTGTTCGGTTTCACAGGCATCTCCGCCGCAACGGCCGACGTCGCCAAGATCCTGTTTTATATCTTCCTGGTGATCTGCATCCTGCTGCTGGTTTTGGGTATCACCATCTTCAGGGCTTAGCGACGCTCTCCGCCCAAAACGCAAACGGCGCGACATTGCCTGAGCAATGCCGCGCCGCGCGCAACCACAAGCGGGACGACCGAACGGCCGTCCCGGAGATTCTTAGACCGCGTCCTTCGCAGCCTTGACCGGGCGGGCACGCACGATCTTGCGGGCCGGCTTGGCCTTGAAGGTCATGGCTTCACCGGTGAACGGGTTGGTGCCCTTGCGAGCCTTGGTCGCCGGCTTCTTGATGACGACGAACTTGGCGAAGCCCGGAACCAGGAACACGCCGTTCTTCTTCAGCTCTTTGTAGCCGAGGGTGGCGAGGTTCTCGAGAACGCCCTTGACGTCCTTCTTGGTGAGTTCGGTGGTCTCAGCGATTTTCTCGATGAGCTGGGACTTCGTCATTTGGTCGGCCATGTCTGCACCTTTTGTTTGGCAGGGGTGATTCGATGGCACAGACACTAGCGGAATCGCCGGAAAAAACAGGCTTTCAATAGGCCATGCGGCCGTTTTTCCCTTAAAAAATGATGTTTTTTGGCGCACAAACCCCGATTCGACTTGTACGGCAGGGATTCGGGGACCGCGCAAGCCCATTTCCTATGAATAAAGGGGCTGAGGGATTCGGTCGCGGCCGACCATAGCGAATAGCCCCATAAGCGCGCCTTACCACATGGTTTGCCGCGCCCGTTCCGGCCAGGCGCGATCGTACTCGACACCACCGACCCTCTGCTCGCTCATCTCGGCCAGGATCTCGCCGGGCGTCGGCAGGGTCTTGGGATCGATGCGCTTGTCGGGATTCCACAGGTCCGAGCGAACGATGGCGCGGGCACATTGGAAATAGATCTCGCCGACCTCCATCACGATCACGGTCCGCGGCGCCTTCTCGGTCACGGCGAAAGACGCCAGCAACTCTGGATCGTCGGACAGATGGGCGATGCCATTGATGCGCAAAGTCGTGCCCGATCCGGGGATCAAGAACAGCATGCCGATCCGGGGATCCCTGACGATGTTACGAAGGCTGTCGATCCGGTTGTTGCCGCGGCGGTCCGGCATCATCAGGGTCTTTTCGTCATGGATACGGACAAAGCCCGGAAGATCGCCGCGCGGCGAGCAGTCGAGCCCTTCCGGACCCGAGGTCGCCAGCGCCACGAAGGGCGAGACCTCGATCAGGCGGCGATACTGGGCGGTGACGCGATCGGCGACCTTGGCGGTGGACGCCTCGCCGACATCATCGAGGCGGCCATAGATGGTTTCCAGTTGTTCGATGCTCTCGATCACTGCCATGGCCGTACTCCCATTTGTGTCTAGTGTCCTTTGATAACGCGGATCAGTTCGCTGGCATGCGTATCCGCCCGGCTGACATTGTTGATCGTCACATCCGCGCCTGCCGTCTCGACGCTGCGCTTCAGGCGATCGCCGATGGGTCCGTCGCTGGCACGGCCGCGAACCGTGAGCCGCGCCACCAGCACTTCCGGCGGCGCGGTGATCGAGACCACGACCACATTCGCATAGGTCGCGCGCAATGCCGGGATGACCGTGCGCGAGATATTGGCGACGACGCTGCGGCCGGCGCGGATGTCATCGTCGATCGCCCGCGGCAGTGCATAATAGAGTCCGTGCGCTTCCCAATCGACGGCGAAAGCCCCATCCGCCTTGGCGGCGCAAAATGCCTCTGGCGTCACCTGGATATTGTTTTCATGGGCGGACGCCTCGCGCGTCACCACACGGCGGACGAAGACGGCATCCCTGTCATCTGCCAGCGCGGCCTGTGCCAGGCCCAGCAACGTGTCCTTGCCGGCGCCGCTAGGGCCGACCACCAGCACCAGTCTTCCGGGTCCGATCTTGGTGTCGGCTTCGGACATTGTTGCGAGGTCGGTCATGCCACCCTCTGTCCTTCCCGCCACACGCTGCGCACCACCGGCACGTCATGGGCGACATGAACGCGGATCACGTCGGCGCGCTTGCCGATAGCGATCTCGCCGCGATCCATCAGGCCGACCGCTTCCGCCGGCCGCTTGGTCACCGTGCGCACGGCGCTGGCAAGATCGATGGCGGGCACTTTGGTCGCCAGTTGCAGCGCGCCCATCAACAGGCTCGACGGCACATAATCCGACGACAGGATGTCGAGCATGCCTTCGCGGGCGAGATCGATGGCGGCAATATTGCCGGAATGCGAGCCGTTGCGGACCACATTCGGCGCGCCCATCAGGATGCCGATGCCGGCCTTGTGCAGCCCCTGTGCTGCTTCCAGCGTGGTGGGGAATTCGGCCACCGAGACCTTGTCACCAACGGCCTCGGTCACATTCTCATGCGTGGTGTCGTCATGACTCGCCAGCGGGATATTGTTGGCATGGGCCAATGCCACGATTGCACGCATATTGCCGGCTGCATATTGCTGCTGGCAGGCGAGACGGTTGGCGAACAGGATATCCAGCTCGGCGTCGTTCTTGCCGCCCTTGCCGCGATAATAGGTGCGTAGCTTCTCCTCGTCGCGGAACTGGCGCTGGCCAGGCGTGTGGTCCATCAGCGACATCAACCGCACTTCGGTCTTGCCGAGCAGCGCCTTGGCTTCCTCGACCACCGAAGGCATCGGGATTTCGCAGCGCAGATGCAAGAAGTGTTCGACGCGCAGCAGATCCGCCTTGCCGGCATTGGCGATGGAGTCGACCAGCAGCTCGGCATAGCTATCGATACCCTGGCTCGCGTCCTCGCAGCCGACCCGCACCGAATCGAGCACCGTTGTAATGCCCGACGTTGCGAGCTGGCCGTCATAGGAAACCACTGCGGAGATCGGATCCCAGAACACCTTCGGTCGCGGCATGAAATGCGCTTCGAGGTGATCGGTGTGGAGTTCGACCAGGCCCGGCATGACGAGATCGCCGCGCGCATCCTCGGCACCAACAGGCGCATCGCCCTCGCCGAATTCGGCGACACGGCCATTCGCAAAGGCCACCCAGCCTTTGTCGATGACGCGGTCGGCCAGAACGATCTTGGCGTTGCCGAGGACGGTTTCAGTCGATGAAGCGCTCATGGTCTCTCTTTCAGGCAGCAGCGGCGAAGGATGTGACGTCGATCAGCCGGTCGGCGATCAGATGCCGCACTTCGTCGTCATGGACAATGGCCACCATCGCCACACCGGCACGTTTTTTCTCGGCGACCAGATCAACCACGACCGCGCGATTGACCGCGTCCAGCGACGCGGTCGGCTCATCCAGCAGCAGGATCGGCAGATCCGAGATGAAGCCACGCGCGATATTGACGCGCTGCTGCTCACCGCCCGAGAACGTCGATGGCGGCAGTTGCCACAGCCGCTCGCCGATATTCAGCCGCTTCAACAGCGCGCCGGCGCGTTCATGTGCCTCCTCGCGGCTGACGCCCGCGTTGAGCAAAGGCTCGGCAACGACGTCGATCGCGGCAACGCGCGGAACCGCGCGTAGAAACTGGCTGACATAGCCGATGGTGTCGCGACGAACGCTGAGGATCTGGCGCGGCTCGGCATTGGCGACATCCACCGACGTGCCGAGATGGCGCACGATGATCGTGCCGCCGTCGCAGCGGTAATTGCCGAAGATCATTTTCAGGATCGACGACTTGCCCGCGCCCGACGGGCCCGACAGCACGACGCATTCGCCGGCGTTCACGTCGAAGGTCACCCCATGCATCACCGGCAGGCGAATGCCGCCCTGCAGATGCATCACGAAGGTCTTCTCGGCATTTCGCAGTTCGATCATCGCAGTCATGGTGTCCTCACGCCGGCAGGATCGAAGAAACGAGCAATTGCGTATAGGGCTCGCGGGGATCGTCGAGCACTTGATCGGTCAAACCGGTCTCGATGACCCGCCCGCCCTGCATCACCATCACCCGATGCGATAGCAAGCGCGCGACCGCGAGATCATGCGTCACCAAGATCGCGGACAGACCAAGCTCGCTCACCAGCGAGCGCATCATGTCGAGCAGGCGCGCCTGCACGGAGACGTCGAGGCCGCCGGTCGGCTCGTCCATGAAGACGAGGCGGGGTTCGGTGACGAGATTGCGCGCGATCTGAAGCCGCTGGCGCATGCCGCCGGAATAAGTGCGCGGTGCATCGTCGATCCGTTCGGCCGAGATTTCGACACGCTCGAGCCAGGTCGTCGCAGTTTCGCGAATCTTGCCATAGTGATTATGGCCGACGGCCATCAGGCGTTCGCCGACATTGGCGCCAGCCGAGACCGCCATGCGCAGGCCCATCGCCGGATCCTGATGCACGAAGCCCCAATCGGTGCGGAACAGCAGCCGGCGCTCGGCCTCACCCATGGTGACGAGGTCGCGCGTGATGCCGTCGCGCATGCGATAGGACACACAGCCTGCATTCGGCGCAAGCTGTGCCGAGAGAAGTTGCAGCAGTGTGGACTTGCCTGAACCGGACTCGCCGACAATGGCGAGCACTTCGCCGGGATAGAGCTTGAAGGACACATCGCGGCAGGCCTGCAGTCTGCCATAGGTCTTGCCGAGCCCCTCAGCGATCAGGATCGGCAAGTCATCCTGCAGTGTCGTGGTGCGATCAAGCATGACGGCCCTCCGCATAAGGCGCCGCGCTCTCACTGCCATGATGGCCTTGCGCCTGCCTTGTCTCGCAATAATCGGTGTCGGAGCAGACGAACATGCGGCTGCCCTTGTCGTCGGTGACGATCTCGTCGAGATAGGAATCCTCGGCGTTGCAGAGCGCGCAGCAGGCCTTGTGCTTGTAAGGCTCGAACGGATGGTCCTCGAAATCCAGAGACTGCACTTTTGTGTAAGGCGGGATCGCATAGATGCGCTTCTCGCGGCCGGCGCCGAACAGCTGCAAGGCGTCGCAATTGTCCATCTTCGGATTGTCGAATTTCGGCGTCGGAGACGGATCCATCACATAGCGCGCGTTGACCTTCACCGGATAGGCATAGGCCGTCGCGATATGACCGAAGCGCGCGATGTCCTCATACAGCTTCACATGGATCAGGCCATATTCGGCGAGCGCATGCATGCGCCGCGTCTCGGTTTCACGCGGCTCGAGGAAACGCAGCGGCTCAGGAATCGGCACCTGATAGACCAGCACCTGATGCGCGCCAAGCTTTGCCTCAGGAATGCGATGCCGCGTCTGGATCACGGTCGCGTCCGCGGTGCTCGTCGTCACCGCAACGCCTGCGGTCTTCTCGAAGAACTTGCGGATCGAGATCGCGTTGGTCGTGTCGTCGGAGCCCTGGTCGATGACCTTGAGCTTGTCGTCGACACCGAGGATTGCCGCCGTCACCTGCACGCCGCCTGTGCCCCAGCCATAAGGCATCGGCATTTCGCGCGACGCGAACGGCACCTGATAGCCGGGGATCGCAATCGCCTTCAGGATCGCGCGGCGGATCATCCGCTTGGTCTGCTCGTCGAGATAGGCGAAGTTGTATGTCGGCGCGTTCATTCCGCGGCCTCCCGAGCTCGGGCATAGCTTTTCAGGCGCTCGGCTAGCGTACCGCTATGCAATTCGAAGAGATGGTTGTCATGATCGTGGAAATAGATCGATCGTCCCTCGCCTGCGATTCGCGGACGAGCCGGACGAACATCGAGTCCCAGCGAACCGATGCGGTCGAGATAAGTTTCGATGTCCTCGTCCCTCACCTTGAAGGCGATGTGATTATATGACCGCTGCGCCAGAGCATCGCCCTGCATGATCGCAATCCAGATATCGCCAATGAGAAAGAATTTTTCAGGCGACACGGAGAAAGTCTCCTTGCCGCTGGAATAGACCTCCTTTGCGCCGAATACCGTGGTCAGTATCTCGGTCATCCGCTCCAGGTCCTTCACGACGAACGTCATGTGCGACAGCCCCTCGATCATTCCGCGGCCTCCTGCATCGGCATCGGCACGTCATTGGCTTCAGCGAATTCCTTGCGCAGCTTTCGCAGCAGCCCGAGTTCGGACTGGAAGTCCACGTAATGCGGCAGCTTGAGATGCTCGACGAAGCCGGTGGACTGCACGTTGTCGGAATGCGACAGCACGAATTCCTCGTCCTGTGCCGGCGCCTTGACGTCCTCGCCAAGTTCGCGTGCACGCAGCGCACGATCGACCAGCGCCATCGACATCACCTTGCGCTCGCATTGACCGAAGGCGAGGCCATAGCCGCGTGTGAAGCAAGGCGCCTCAGTATCCGATCCCTTGAACTGGTTGACCATCTGACACTCGGTCAGCGTGACCGAGCCCAGCGGAACCGCAAAGCCGACATCCTCGGCGATGAATTCGACCTCGACTTCGCCAAGACGGATCTCTCCGGCAAAGGGATGATTGCGGCCATAGCCGCGCTGGGTCGAATAGCCGAGCGCGAGCAGATAGCCTTCGTCGCCGCGCGCGAGATTCTGGAGACGCAGATCGCGATCGGCGGGAAAGCTCAGCGAGTCGCGGGTGAGATCACCGACGGGTTTTTCCAAATCTTCTGCCGGCGATTGCTCGATCAAGCCATCACGGCCGAGAATGTCGGTCACACGCGGCATGATGCCAGGCTCAGCGTCGGCAACGACACTCGGCTGTTCCGGCGATCCCTCGCCCATCAGTGACGGATCGAGCAGACGATGGGTGTAATCGAAAGTCGGACCAAGAACCTGACCGCCCGGCATGTCCTTGAAGGTCGAAGACACGCGGCGGCGCACCTGCATCTTCGCCGTATCGACCGGCTCGCTCGAGCCGAAGCGCGGCAGCGTGGCGCGGAAGGCGCGCAGCAGGAAGATCGCCTCGATCATGTCGCCCCGCGCCTGCTTGATGGCGAGTGCGGCGAGTTCACGATCATAGAGCGAGCCTTCGGTCATCACGCGATCGACGGCAAGACCCAGCTGGTTGGAGATTTGGTCCAACGACACTTCCGGCACGCTGCGATCACCGCGACGCTCATGCGCTAGCAGCCGATGGGCATTCTCGATGGCGCGTTCGCCACCCTTGACGGCAACATACATGCTCAGCCCTCCCGCGCGACGAGACGCGTCGTGCGCGGCAACGCCACGATGGATTCGCCGGACACCAGCAACAGATCGATGCCACGCGGAAAACGTCGCGCGTTCTCGGCCAGACGCTCGATGAGATCCGGCACGCCGATGGCCGCACGTAGGATCGTCACGCCGTCGATACCGGGGCCACTCAGCTCATAGGCCGGACCTTCGCTCAGGCTCGCGACTTGCAAGATGATCGTGGTCGAGCGATCGGGATATTCGGGCGTGCCGAGCGCAAAGCGATCGAATTCCGGCAGCCTGATGGGATCGGCGATGACAGCGAAGCTGCTCGCAGCGGCATCCGCGATGACCGGCGCGCTGGCGTGAAACTTGAGCCACTTGGCCACGTCCTCATTCGCGGCAAGCTTCTCATCCAGCCACACCGGCGTATCCTGATCGAACAGCGTCAGCGCGATGGCCGCAGCGCCGCGCATCATCGGCGCCGGCACGCCGGACACGGCGCGAATAAGCTGCACGCTGCCGGGACGGGCCATCGCATCCATCACGGTGCGAAACGTGGTCTGCGCGGCGAGCACTTTATCGGCGAAGCCGGCCGGCATTTCTGCAATCGTGGTCATGATCAGTTCTCCCCACGCACAAGCGTGTAGAAATCCACCTTGGTAGCCGCGGTTTCTTCAGCCTTGCGCTTGCGCTCGGCCGCGACGCGCGCACGCAGCGGCGTCAGCACTTGCGTCTCGACCGTGTCGGCAAATTGAGAGGTCTGGATCAACGCATCGCAGAGCGCGATCAGCTGCGCCTTGGCGCCGTCGCGACCGAGTGTGTAGCCGAAGCCGACCTGGCCCGAGCCGAGCCTGATCGCAGCACGCGACACCGTCGCCTCGCCGAGATTGAACGGCGCACCGTCGCCGCCAATGCGACCACGCAGCATCACCAGGCCATTCTCCGGCGTCCGCAACTGTTCGTGATCAGGCACCGCGATGTCATCGAAATACCGGGCGATTTCGGCGGTCGGGCAAAGCGCCAGCACGGCCATCGCCTCCTGGCGCCTTGCCTGTAGATCGTTTGAAGGGGCTCGCATCATGTCACCGCCGCTCGACAAGTTGTATGATTTACTAGACAACTTAATAGAAGGAGGCAATGACCGTTTCGTGACAGCGACATGATTTTTGGGTATCCCTGATGCGACAGGCATTCAGGGACTGATTTGTGACCATTCAAGACAAGCCGACCGGCGTGGCCCTGTGGCGGCATGTGGCCGACGGGATCGAACGCGGGATTGCTGACGGGCGGCACGCTGCGGGTGAAAAACTGCCCGGAGAGACCGAGCTGGCAGAGATCTATCAGGTCAACCGCCACACCGTGCGGCGCGCGCTGGCGACGTTGGCCGAGCGCGGCATGGTGCGCGCCGAGCGCGGCAGCGGCACCTATGTCGAAGCAGCGAAACTCGCTTATCCGCTGCGCTCGCGCACGCGCTTTTCCGAAATTGCCGGCGCTGGCGGACGCGAGCCGCAGGCCCAGCTGATCGGCGCGTGGGACGATGTGGCGACGCGCGACCTCGCCAAACAGCTCGGCCTCAAGACCGGTGCGCCGCTCATCCGCATCGAGGCGCTGCGGCTGGCCGACAAGACGCCGATCTGCGTCGGAACGACCTGGCGCTCGGCCGAGCAATTTCCCGATTTCGGTAAGGTGTATGAGCAAGCGAAATCGATGACCAAAGCGTTGGCGCATTACGGCATCAAGGACTATCGCCGCGCCTCGACACGCGTCACTGCAGGGATCATCGACGCCACCGACGCAACACGGCTCGGCGTCGCGCTGGGGCGCCCGATCCTGATCGTCGATTCCCTGGACGTATATGCAGACGGCACGCCACTGCATGTGACCCATTCACGTTTCGTCGCCGAGCGCGTCGAATTCGTGATCGACAACAGTTCAATCTAGTTCTGACGCACGGGATCAGAACGGATCGGTGCCGAGGCCGGGTATATCTGCCGGGCGCGGCCCCGGCGCCGGCCACAGGAAGCGGCGATCCTTTTCGGCGATCACGGTGTCATTGATGCTGGCCTCGCGGCGGCGCATCAGGCCGGCGTCGTCGAACTCCCACTGCTCATTGCCGTAGGAACGATGCCAGGTGCCGGCATCGTCGTGCCATTCATATTGAAAGCGCACGGCGATGCGGTTGTCGGTAAAGGCCCAGAGATCCTTGATCAGGCGATACTCGTGCTCCTTCGCCCATTTGCGGGTGAGGAATTCGACGATGGCCGGGCGGCCCTGAAAGAATTCACCGCGGTTACGCCAGGTCGAGTCCTCGGTATAGGCCAGCGAGACTTTGACTGGATCGCGCGAATTCCAGGCATCCTCGGCCATGCGCGCCTTCTGGGCGGCGGTCTCGCGGGTGAAGGGCGGGAATGGTGGACGCGACATGAGACACCTCGGTCTGTGATTTTTTGCCGAAGTGTAGTCCTGATTTTTGAAGAGTCGATGGCAATCTGTCTATCGGCCGATCATCAAAGCTGATCGGCCTTCATGGCTGTTCGCAGCGCCTTCGGGATCGGCCGCGCGCGGCCGCCGGAGACGAAAGCGACTTTCACCTTGGCTTCAAGCAACAGCTCGTCGCCGCGACGGACTTCCTGATGCAGGGTGATGGAGGCGCCCTTCACATCGAGCGGACGCGTCAGCACCTCGAGCAGGTCGTCCATCTTCGAAGGTTTCAGGAAATCGAGCTGCATCGCGCGGACGACGAAAGCAAACCCCGGAGCCTCGCTCTCGGCTTCAGCAAAGAGCGCATGCTGGTCGGCACCGAGCAGTCGCAGATAATTGGTCCGCCCGCGTTCCATGAAGCGGAGATAATTGGCGTGATAGACGATGCCAGAAAAGTCGGTGTCCTCATAATAGACCCGCACCTGCATGCGGTGGACGCCATCGGCGATGAGGCCGTCGAGATGGGAGGTCATTCGCGCAACTCTTCTTCCAGATCCATGCGGCCATCGAGAACCCGAAGGACAGTGATTTGCTCGGTTTCGACAACATAAAATGCGATGTAATTTTCGACCAATAGCGACCGCAAGCCAAGCCGCAGATCATCTCTGTTTCGGCCAATGAAGGGAAACTCTCTCAGTTCGCCAAAACGAAAGATGAAACGGTCGAGAAGGCGTCGGGCGGATGACAGATTTCGTTCAGCGCGATAGGCAACCGCATCAGTGATCTCAGCTCGCGCTTGGATGGTGACAATCACATCCATTTGCGCGCCTAGCCTTGATTGGTTGCCTGATTCCTTGCCCGCTGCCAGATGTCCTCGGGGTCCCAGGGGACCACCCTGCCGGCCGCAACGTCATCCAGCCCTAACTGGATCTCGGCCCGGAGTTGCTTGAGCCTGCGCGCGTAAGACAAAAATTTGTCGGCCGCCTCATCCCGGATATCCTCCGGAAGCATTTCAAGCGCCTCAGTCACTTTGTCTGCAGGTGAACTCATAAGTTCGGCATAGCAGAAATACCGTCTTCGCGCGACTCCTATTCCTCCTCCCCAAACAACCCGCCCTGCCCCGGATCGCGCTTCGGCTCTTGTAGCCCGAGATGCTTGAACGCGTGCGACGTCAGCAATCGTCCGCGCGGGGTGCGCTGGAGATAGCCGCACTGGATCAGATAGGGCTCGATGATGTCTTCGATCGCATCGCGTGGCTCGGACAGAGCAGCCGCCATGGTCTCGACGCCGACGGGGCCGCCACCATAATTCATGGCGATGGTGGTGAGATAGCGGCGGTCCATCGCATCAAGCCCGGCGCTGTCGACTTCAAGCGCACTCAGCGCGTGATCCGCGATCTTGCGATCGATGGCGGCCGCGTCTGCAGCGGAGGCGAAATCGCGGACGCGGCGCAAGAGACGACCAGCAATGCGCGGCGTGCCGCGGGCGCGGCGCGCGATCTCGTTGGCGCCTTCCGGCGTCATGCCGATGGACAGCACGCGGGCGCCGCGGGTGACGATCTTTTCGAGTTCGTCGATGGTGTAGAAATTCAGCCGCAGCGGAATGCCGAAGCGGTCGCGCAGCGGATTGGTGAGCAGGCCCGCCCGCGTCGTCGCGCCGACCAGCGTGAACTTTGCCAGTTCGATCTTCACCGACCGCGCAGCGGGACCTTCACCGATGATGAGGTCGAGCTGAAAGTCCTCCATCGCCGGATACAGAACCTCTTCCACATTCGGATTGAGGCGATGGATTTCGTCGATGAACAGCACGTCGCGTTCTTCGAGATTGGTGAGAAGGGCTGCGAGATCGCCGGCCTTCGAGATCACGGGCCCCGACGTGGCGCGAAAACCGACGCCGAGTTCGCGGGCAACGATCTGCGCCAGCGTGGTCTTGCCGAGACCGGGCGGGCCGACGAACAGCGTGTGGTCGAGCGCTTCGCCGCGCTTGCGAGCAGCGTCGATGAAGATTTGCAGATTGGCACGCGCCTGCGCCTGGCCGACGAAATCGGACAGCGCCTGCGGGCGCAGAACGGTATCGCCGACATCGTCGGAGCGACGCTCGGATGTGACGATGCGATCGGGAGGCGCGCTCACTTGGAGAGCTCCTTGAGGCCGAGGCGAATGAGCATCGCCGTCTCGGCGCCCTCGCCTGCGCTACGCGATGCGGTCGCCACAGCGGCAGCCGCTTGCGGCTGGCCGTAGCCGAGATTGACGAGTGCGGAAATGGCATCGCTGACGGCACGCGGCGCGTTGTCATCGGCAACGGCGCCGGCGAGCTGCGCGACGACCGGATCGACCGATGCGAAAGCTGGCGCCTTGTCCTTGAGTTCAGAGACAATGCGCTCGGCCACTTTCGGACCGACGCCCGGCGTGCGTGCGACCGCAGCTTTGTCGCGCAGCGCGATCGCGTTGGCGATTTCGGACGGCGTCAATGTTGAGAGCACGGCAAGCGCCACGCGCGCGCCGACGCCCTGCACGGTCTGCAGCAGGCGAAACCATTCGCGCTCGAGATCGCTGCGGAAGCCGAACAGCTTGATCTGGTCTTCGCGCACATAAGTCTCGATCGACAGCGCCGCAGCTTCGCCGGCCTGCGGCAGCGCCTGCAGCGTACGCGTGGAGCAATGCACCTGATAGCCGACGCCTTGCACATCGAGGATCACATAATCCTCGCCATAGGAATCGATCAGGCCCTTGAGCTTGCCGATCATGCCATCACCGCCTTCAGCCGCATCGCATTGACCCGGTGATGCGCATGGGTGATCGCGATCGCCAATGCGTCGGCCGCATCCGCGCGTTTGAATTCGGCTTTGGGCAGCAGGATTTTCAACATCACCTGGATCTGGTTCTTGTCGGCATGGCCGGCGCCGACCACCGTCTTCTTCACGAGGTTCGGCATGTATTCGGCGACATCGATGCCGAACATCGCCGGCGACATCATGGCGATGCCACGCGCCTGGCCGAGCTTCAGCGTGGCCGCGCCGTCCTTGTTGACGAAAGTCTGCTCCACCGCAGCCTCCATCGGCTGGAATTCGTGCAGCACCTTTGTCAGGCCTTCATGGATGCCGAGCAGGCGGCTGGCCAGCGGCAATGTCTCCGGCGGCTCCACCGAGCCGCAGGCGATATAGACCAGCCGGTTGCCTTCGGATTCGATCACGCCCCAGCCGGTGCGACGAAGGCCGGGATCGATACCGATGATGCGAACAGGTGCGCGAATCGAGGACACGGTCATGTCGCCTTGATAACCGCGGGGCACAGCGAACGAAACAAAAACGCAGGAGCCTGAGCCATCTGTCCCCTTGTGGTACGCACGGATACGCGATCTCGCGGCGCCCGGGGGCGTCCGAGGTGTGAGCATTTCTCCCCCCGCAACATGAGGGGAGGCGGCACGCCGTAAGGCGCACTTGGTGGTGATTGACGCAGCCCGTGTTTGCCGGATCGCCGGCAAACCCAAACCGCGCAACGCCTTACGGCGCGCCACCGCGACGTTCTATTGGCCGAAGGACCGTTCTTCCGGGTACTGGGCAATCCCTCGCAAGGGATTCATCCGACGGATTTCTCCGCCTTCGCCCGCACCACGTCCAGCCGCGCTAGCGGCAGACCCCCATAGTGGGGTCGGACGGTTCCCTCGACCACCCGAGTCCGAAGGTTACGTCCACCTTCGTCCGCAGGCGCCGCATCTCCTTCCGCTCCAAGACGCCTCATGAAGCGCCCCCTCGCGAACAAGACGAGCGGGAGGATGATGGAGATGAGGAATTTTGTCAAGAACGAAATGGGAACGAAACGATCTTCTCCCTCCCCCAAGCCGCGCAGCGGCGCCGTGGGGAGGGTGGATCAAAGCGAGCGCTCAGCGAGCTATGAGACGGGTGGGGTCTATCTCCACGGAAGGACGTCACGTGGGGAGAGACCCCACCCGTCACGAGGCTCGCTGAACGCTCGCCGTCGCGCCACCCTCCCCATTCGCTTCGCTCCGGGGAGGGAAAAGACGCCCTACGGCGACGTCGCCAAGACGCCCTTCACCGCCTGCGCCCAGCCTTTCAGTTTTCGCGTGCGTGTCGCCTCGCTCATGACAGGCTTGAATCGGCGCTCCAGGCGCCAGTTGTCCGCGAACTTTGCCGGCTCCGGAAACACGCCGGCCTTGAGACCGGCGAGATAGGCGGCGCCCAGCGCCGTCGTTTCCTGGATCATCGGACGATCCACGGGCGCATCGAGCAGATCCGCGAGGCGCTGCATGGTCCAGTCCGAGGCCGTCATGCCGCCATCGACGCGCAGCACCACCGTGGCGGCTGACACATCCGGCCAGTCGGCGCGCATCGCTGCATAGAGATCGCGGGTCTGATAGCAGACGCTTTCCAACGCGGCATGGGCGAGCTCGGCCGGGCCGGTGTTACGCGTGAGGCCGAACAGCGCGCCGCGCACATCGGGATTCCAATAGGGCGCACCGAGCCCGACGAATGCCGGCACCAGATAGACCGATTGCGAACTGTCGTTCTTGTCGGCGAGCGGGCCGCTCTCGGAGGCGCTCTTGATGATGCCGAGGCCATCTCGCAGCCACTGCACCGCGGAGCCCGCGACGAAGATCGAGCCTTCCAGCGCATAGGTGCGCACGCCGTTCAATTGATAGGCCACGGTGGTGAGCAGCTTGTGCTTCGACACCACCGGCGTGGTGCCGGTGTTGAGCAGCGCAAAGCAGCCGGTGCCGTAAGTGGACTTGATCATGCCCGGCGAAAAACAAGCCTGCCCGATGGTGGCCGCCTGCTGGTCGCCGGCAATGCCACCGATGATGATGCTGCCCCCGAACAGATCGGTGCTGCCGAAATCGGAGGACGAGTCCTGCACCTTCGGCAACATCGCACGCGGGACGCGCAGGAGCTTCAGCAACTCGTCATCCCACTCACCAGTATGGATGTTGAACAGCAGCGTGCGCGAGGCATTAGTGGCGTCGGTCGCATGCACCTTTCCACCGGTGAGCCGCCACAGCAGATAGCAATCCACTGTGCCGAACATCAGCTCGCCACGCTCGGCGCGGGCGCGCGCGCCGGGGACGTGATCGAGAATCCACGCCACCTTGGTGCCGGAGAAATACGGATCGATGATCAGGCCGGTGCGCTCGGTGATGAAAGGCTCCTGCCCGTCGGCCTTCATCTGCGCGCAGGTCTCCGCCGTGCGGCGATCCTGCCAGACGATGGCGCGATGCACCGCATGGCCGGTGACGCGATCCCAGACCACCACCGTCTCGCGCTGATTGGTGATACCGATGGCGGCGATGTCCTTGGCGCTGACTTTCGCTTTGGCCATGGCATCGCGGCAGACTTGCAGCGTCGACGACCAGATGTCCTCGGGCTCGTGCTCGACCCAACCTGAGGCCGGAAAATGCTGCGGGAATTCCTGCTGCGCAATCGCCGCGATCGAAAGATCCGCGGCAAAAATCATCGCGCGCGACGATGTGGTGCCCTGATCGATGGCCATCACGAATGACATGGAGGTTTCTTCCCGGGTGTTTGATTTGTTACGCGGGCAGGCAACCGGATCGGGGGGAGAAGGTCAAGGTGTCTCAAGCTGTAGGGTGGGCAAAGGAGCGAAGCGACGTGCCCACCACCAAATGCAGAGCTGGTGAAGGTGGGCACGCTTCGCTTTGCCCACCCTACGGCTACGAGCTTAAATCGCCGGCACGCTCATCACCACGAGAGCGCAGCCGACCAGCGCGAGTTCACCTGGCAAGGTCTCGCGGGCGCGGCGGACGATGCCTTCGCCGAGCCGGCCGAAGAACCGCATCCAGCGCTGCATGCGCCAATAGAGCGAATTCTCCAGCGTCACCGCGCGCAGCGTGAACGCCTTGTTCTTCGCCCAGGCATCGCATTCGACCTTGAGCGGATCGCTGTAATATTGCGCGATCTTGTCCGCGCCCATGCCGTCGCTCGCCAGCCAGTTCGGAATATGCACGCGGCAGAGCTGCACGACATCGGTAAACACCTTGTCGGTGCCGCAACCGCTGCCCGGGCATGGCGAGGCGAAGGCATCGCCGACCAACACGATGCCGGGCTGCACCACATTGTCGCTCTCATAGAGATCGATCGGGCGGATCTTGATGTCGCCGGAGATCGTGTAGTCGCCGATCAGGCGGCGCAGTTTCGGCAGGCATTCATCAAGTGCCGCTTCCGGCGTGCGGCGCATGGCGCGCACCCAGGGATCATTCGCCTCGCGGTAAACAAACAGGTTGCCGCGCATGGTCTCGCCGATCGGGAACAGCGTGAGATAGGCGGTGCGATGACGCGTCGCTTCGGCAAAATAAGTCAGCGCGGGGAAGTCGAATTTTTCACGGGTCTTCGGCGCAATGTCGAAGCCGACCGAAATGGAATGACAGGCCGAGATGACGGGGCGACCGATCTTCAGCTGATCGCGCAAGCCGACACTGGCGCCATTCGCCAGAACAATGAGGCGCGCGGAAATGTCGTCGCCAGTGGAGAGGCCGATGGTCTGGCGGTCGTCCGATGTGCGGATCGACACGGCCTTGGCATGGATCGTTTCCACCGAAGCCGGGATTTCGCCGCGCACGGTGTTGACCAACGTCTCGTAGAGGAAGCCGTGCTGGGTGCCCGGCCGTTTGTCGATCACGCGACCGAAACGTGCGAGCCAGATTTCGCCGTCATGGGTGGCGGCGTTGAACACGGCGTCGCGCAGGCCGGTGCGCTCCAGTCGATCGATCTGCTGCTGGCCGCCGATCTTCTCGCAACGCAGCTCGGGCGGATGCTGACGATGCGGCTCAATCAGAATCGCAGAGATGCCGGCGCGGCCCAGCATCGCTGCCGCGGCCGAGCCTGCAAGGCCGCCACCAATGATCGCGATATCCGTCTGCCGCACGGGAACTCTCCGCCTGCGACATCCGTGCACCCGAAATCTTAAAAATCGGGAAAGGAGTATGGCGGGTGGTGAGGTGGTACCGCGAGAGTTTTGTTTCGGGAGGTTTCGTGCATCTCGTAGCCTGCATAAAGCCAACGGGTCGCGCGAAGCGCGCCCGATGATGAACTCCGCGTAATGCAGGGACCGGCGACATCATGAAACGCCGGTCCCCGGATTACGCTGCGCTCCATCCGGGCTACGAATTCGCAATGACGTCGGATTAAACCGACGCCGTCGTCACGCCGCCGTCGATGACAATCGTCTGCCCGGTCATGAAGGTCGATGAATCCGAGCCGAGATAGGCCACGGCACCCGCGATCTCATGGGGCTCGCCGATGCGGCGGAGCGGTGTGGTGGCCGTGCGGCGCTTGAGATTGGCCTCGTCCTCCCACAGCGCCTTGGCGAAATCGGTCTTCACCAGGCCCGGCGCGATGCAGTTCACCCGCACACCCTTCGGGCCCCATTCGCCGGCGAGCGAGCGGCACAGCGCAAAATCAGCGGCTTTGGAAATGCCGTAGGCACCGATCACCGTGGAGCCGCGCAGGCCACCGATGGAGGAGATGATGACGACCGAGCCACGGCCGCGCTCGGCCATCGCCGGGATTGCTTTCGCGCAGAGCCAGATATTGCTCTTCACATTGGAGCCCATGATCTTGTCGAAGGCTTCATCACTGATGTCGAGCAGCGGACCGTAATAGGGATTCACCGCGGCGTTGCAGACCAGGATGTCGATCGGGCCGTAATGCTTCACGGTGCCGTCGATCAGCGCCTCGACCTCGTCCTTGCGCGCGATGTTGCAGGGAATGACATGGGCGTCGCCGCCATTGTTGCGGATGCCTTCGGCGACGGCTTCACACGCATCGGCCTTGCGGCTGGAGACGACGACCTTGGCGCCGAGCTGGGCCAGCAATTCCGCCGACGCACGGCCGATGCCGCGGCTGGAGCCGGTGATGACGGCGACCTTGCCGGTGAGGTCGAATGGATTTTTCACGGATGTTTCCTCCTGTTGGTTGGAGGGCATTGTGTTGATGGAGATCGTGGGGTCAAGCGCCGCGGCCGTAGGATGGGTAGAGCGCAGCGAAACCCATCACAACAAGCGCCGGAATGTGTGGTGATGGGTTTCGCTCCGGCGCTGCGCGCCTGCGCTCTACCCATCCTACGAGCTACGACCTTCCACTCGCCACCCTTGTCGCGATGTAATCCTTGCCCTTCGCCGTAAAGGTCTCACGGATGATAAAACCATCCGCCGGAGACATCGGCCCGATCGGCACCGGGCCGGTCGGCATGATCAACGTGGCATTGCTGCCGACGAAGATCAGCAGATGCCGCCGCTCCTCGAGCAGCTTTGCCGACCATGCGATCAGGCCGTTCAGCATTGGCTGTTTCTGCCAGGCGGAGGGCGCGCCGGGATCGACCTGGCCATAGATGAAACCCGTTGTCGGATAGACCGAGAACACGATCTTGGAATGTTCGGGCTTCCAGGCCTCGGCCATCTCGTGGTCCTGCACCCAGACGCAATCGAAGGCGCGGCATTGCTGCGGGCGGGTGTCGTAGATCTTGCAGCCGGAGCCGATGGCGCAATGCTGGCACCATTTTCCGGCCGGCTTCGGCACCTCGTCGATGCGGTAGACCTTGCAGCACATGGTGCAGGTCCCGCAGGCGCGGGGCGTGGCTGCGGTGTCCGATGTGACGAGCGAGGCCTGCATAGGTATCCAGGTGCGACATTTTGACGTGATCTAAATCACCATTGGCGGTCACGGGCAATGAGCTCAATTGACAACTCGGTGATCGACCTGAGACATCCACCGCTGCACGTGCTAAGAGCCGGCGCTCACCCCATATGGAACCGAGAACAATCCCCGGCCGCTTTGGCTTGTGGGGATTTTGCAGAGCAGATTCATTGAGTTACGCGGTCAAAGAGATTTTCCTGACACTGCAGGGCGAAGGCGCCCATGCGGGCCGCGCCTCCGTGTTCTGCCGCTTTGCGGGCTGCAACCTCTGGACCGGCCGTGAACAGGACCGCGCCACCGCGGTCTGCCAGTTCTGCGATACGGATTTTGTCGGCATGGATGGGACGCTGGGTGGCCGCTACGCCACCGCGGCCGCGCTGGCCGACACCATCGCCGCGCAATGGGTGGGGCCGAACGACAACCGCTATGTGGTGCTGACGGGCGGCGAACCTTTGCTGCAGGTCAACGACGAACTGGTCGCCGCATTGCATGAACGTGGCTTCGAGATCGGCGTCGAGACCAACGGCACCGTGGCGCCGCCGGCCGGCATCGACTGGATCTGCGTCTCGCCGAAAGCAGGCAGCGAGCTCGTTATTCGCGCCGGCCATGAATTGAAGCTGGTCTATCCGCAGGCCACCGCCATGCCGGACAGATTTGAAGCGCTCGCTTTCGAGCGATTCTCGCTGCAGCCGATGGACGGGCCCGACGCGATCAGCAATACCGCGCAGGCGGTGGATTACTGTCTGAAACATCCGCAATGGCGGCTGAGCGTGCAGACACACAAGACACTAGGCATCAGGTAGTTCGGGTATCAGGTGATGTGGGAATTGACGAAATCGTTTCGCTTCGAGGCAGCCCATGCGTTGTCACACACGACGCTCGGCGAAGTGAGCCAGGAGATCCACGGCCATTCCTTCCGCGCCGAGATCACCATTCGCGGCGAGCCCGATCCGGTCACCGGCATGGTGATGGACCTGGGTCTGCTCGACCGCGGCCTCGACGATCTGCGCAAGACGCTGGACCACAAATTCTTGAACAAGATCGAAGCGATCGGCATCCCGACGCTGGAGAACCTGTCGCGCTTCATCTGGGATCGCGTCGCCGACAAGGGACCGGTGGTCCGTGTCGGCGTCTTCCGCGACAGCTGCAATGAGAGCTGCGTGTATTTCGGGCCGAAGAAATAAGGTGTAGCCCGGATGGAGCGCAGCGTAATCCGGGAACAGCAGAACAAATTGAAACGCCGGTCCCCGGATTGCGCTTCGCTCCATCCGGGCTACGCGATCTCTATTTCTTACTAATCTTATTCCCGATGCCCGATGTCGAGATCGCCGGCGGCTTGACGCCGTTTTCGGCGGTCCAGGTGAGCTCGTTCTGCGAGCCCTGCACAGCGATCTTCGCAGCGCTGCCGACGGTCAGCGAGACGTTCTGATCCACACCGGAGACGGAGACTTCGGCCGGAGCGCCGTCCGACTTCAGCTTCGCTTGCACCTTATTCTTGTGCAGCTCGACCAGCAGCGCGGCGGTCTCGCCGCCCGTCGCCTTGATCGACGTGCCGTTGACGGCGAGCGACTTCGCTTCATCGAAGCGCACCTCGTGGTCGGCCCCCACCACCTTGACGTCGCCGCAACGGCCGGTGAGCTCGACCGTGTTGCCCTGACCGGCAATGATGACGTCCTGCCCGTCGCAAGCGAAATCGCGCGACATCTGCACGCCTTCAACCGTGATCTCCTCGGCAAATGCAGCGGCGGGAACGATGACGAATGCGGCCGCGGCAACAACGTGCTTGAGCTTCAAGACAATTCCTCCAGATGACATACGTGACGTGCGTCGGATGGGCCGCGCAGCGAAATCCATCACCACGCAAGCCCAGCGGCGATGAGTTTCGCTGCGCTCTACCTCACCGAATGTTCTCGACTAGGAAGCGAATGTGGCTGCCATGGGGCTTTGCGCCACAACCCTGCTGCACGACGCGTCTCACCACAAAGTGACCACACGGCGCATGTTTGTCGCACATTGTATATCTGACGTTTTGCGTTGTCGTGACCATGGGGGCTCATGGAGTGGCAATGAAACTGCAATTGTCTCTGTTCGGCGCGCTGTTGTTTCTGACCAGCGCCAGCCTTGTGCCGGCGACCGCGGACGACGCCGTCAACGAACGGATCAAGCACATCGTCACCACCGAGCTTGCACCGAAGGTCAACAATCACGGCGGCCTTGCCGTGGCCGTGCATGCCGCCGGGCAGACGCAGATTTTCACTTACGGCTTTGCCGATCATGCCACCCAGCGGCCGATCACGTCCGACACTTTGTTCAATCTCGCGTCGGTGCGGAAACTGTTCGAAGCGACCCTGGTGTCGCTGGGATCGATCCGCGGCGAGTTCAGCCTCGATGATCCCGCGAGCAAATATGTGCCGGAGCTAACCGGCGACTACGCCAAGCGCATCACCATCGGGCAACTTGCGACCCATACATCCGGCCTGTTGCTGCCGACCGACCATCCGCCATGGCCGACCGACACCTATTCGCTGCCGCGCTTTTTCGATGCCTTGAACAGCTGGACGCCGAAGGCCGGCGAAGAGCCGGGTAAGCAGCGCGTCTATACGCATGCGGGATACGTACTGCTGCAGCTGGTGCTGGAGCGTCGCTATGGCCGCCCGATCGGCGCGCTGGTGTCCGAGCGCGTGTTGCAGCCGCTCGGCATGACAGAAACATTCCTGCCCGAGCGCGGTGCGGACCATCAGGCGCAACTGCCGCCGGAGATATTGGCGCGCGTCGTCCAGGGCTATGACGATGACGGTTCGACCATCGGCCGCCCCGGCACGCAGCAGGGCTATTATGACTTCCCCGGAACCGGGCAAATGTATTCGTCGGCGAAGGATCTCGGGATCTTTGTTGCAGCATCGCTTGACGACAGCGCCATCGATCCGCAACTCGCACAGGCGCTGAAAATGACCCAGCGCGAGACCTTCCGTGTCGATGCCGACTTCGGCCAGGCCATCGCCTGGGAGAACGTGCATCGCCACGGGATCGAGGTCATAGACAAGCCCGGCGGACTCAACAATGCCACTGCCTATGTCGGTCTGCTGCCGCAACAGAAGATGGGCGTCGTCATCCTCGCCAATCGCGGCGAGTTTCCCTATGAGATCGGCCGTTATCGGGTGCTGCCGGAATTGCGGCGATTGCGCGGGCAATAGAGTGCGGAGCCGCAGGGTGGGTTTCGCTCCGGCGCTTTCGCGCCTAGGCTCGACCCATCCTACGGCCGACGGGCACCCTCATGCGCATCCTGCTGATCAATCCCAACACCACTGAGACGGTCACCGCTCTGGTCGCCCGGCATGTCACGGGCATCGCAGGCGACGCCGCGAATTTCATCCCCGTGACCGGCCGCTTTGGCGCGCGCTACATTTCCACCCGCGCAACGGCCGCGATCGCCGGCCATGCCGCGCTTGATGCCTATGCGATGCACGGCGCGGGATGCGATGCCGTCTATCTCGCCTGTTTCGGCGATCCCGGCCTGCTGGCATTGCGCGAAGTCGCGCGGGTCCCTGTCGTCGGCATGGCGGAAGCGTCCTGCATCGAAGCGGCAAAACGCGGCCGCTTCGCCATCGTCACCGGCGGCGCGCTCTGGGGACCGATGTTGACGGAGTTTGTCGCCAGTATCGGGCTCGCGGACAAGCTCACCGGCGTGCGCACCATCGCGCCGACCGGCGGTGAGATCGCGACCGATCCGGAAGCAGCGCTCGCCTCGCTTGCCAAGGCCTGCACCGCCTGTGCAAGGGACGACGGTGCCGACATTGTCATCCTCGGCGGAGCTGCGCTCGCCGGCCTCGCCGCGCGCATTCAGGCTGATGTGCCTGTGCTCTGTTCCGTCGCCACCGGCACCCATGCCGTCATCGCCGCGGCAAAGCGAGAGCGCGGTGACGCCGCCCCTCCGCCCGCCCTGGAGAGCATTGGCCTGTCAGCGGAACTCGCGACACTTCTCCAGCGGAAATAAAATCCCGTCATCCCGCCGCGTTCGGACTGTCACAACGCGCGCCTAGGCTTTGCGCGTGATTCAACCCATGCACAGGAGCCGACCATGGAATTGAAAGCTGGTGACGTCGTCATGCTGAAATCGGGTGGCATGCCGCTCACCGTTGCCGATGTCGATGGCGACGATATCGAATGCGTGTGGCTGGGCGAAGAAGGCGATCTGTTCCGCGAGACGCTGCCGCGCGCCGTGCTCGACATCGCCCTCGTCATCCCGAACGAGGATGAAGAAGACGAGGACGAAGAGGAAGACGAGGATCACGCGAAGGTGGCGTAATTCAAGCTCGGACACGTAGGATGGGTTGAGCGAAGGCGCGAAGCGCCGGAACGAAACCCATCAGCCGAGCCTGCGGCAAGGAAAAGTGGTGGGTTTTCGCTTCGCTTAACCCACCCTACACCCTCACAGCCGATGATCGTGCTTGAACCGCGCGATCGTCTGGTCGGCGATGACAGTGATGACATCCACTTCCATCGGGAAGTCATTTGCCATCCAGGCATCTTCCGCCAATGCCAGCACATGGCCGAGCCCGGGGCCCTTGGCGATGCCGCGCGCCATGAAATCCGCCGCCTTGAGCGGAAAGACCGGCGGCGTCCAGCGTTCGGGTAGTGCGACGAGATTCTTCCACTCTTCAGCGTCGCTGCCCTGGCCGTCACGGGCCCAGGCCAACAGCATGCGGTTGCGATAGCGCGCAGCCCCCAGGCGATACAGCCGCTGCCGCGCGCGGGCCTCGCCCATGCCCTTCAGCCGCCACCAGCGATGGCCCATGGAGTCCAGCGTCTTGTTCTCGTCATTGGTGAGGCGCAGCCGCTGTGTCAGCCGCTTGGCATCCTCAGTAACGGCGACGGCGAGCGCGCCAAGCCGCAGCATGGCATTCGGTGCGAGCCCGAGCTCCTGTTCGATGCCGATCATCTTCTTGAACGGGCCAAGATAAGTCACGCCACCGCAGATGCGCAGCATCAGTCCGGCATCGATCATCGCATCCGTCGCCGCCGAGGCGCCCGGCGCCACCAGCAGTTTCAGTAACTCCAGCCGGATCCGCTCGGCCGAGAGACCGGCAATGCCATCGCGGCCGCGGATCGATGCGAGATAACCGTCGCGATCCGGACTGCCCGCGCCATAGGCCGCGTGGATGCGAAAGAAGCGCAGGATGCGCAGATAGTCCTCGGCAATCCGCCGGTCGGGATCGCCGATGAAGCGGACGCGCTTCGCATCCACATCCGGCAGGCCGCCCACATAGTCGTGCACGACGCCATCGATGGAGGCGGAGAGCCCGTTCATGGTGAAATCGCGCCGCTCCGCATCGCGCTGCCAGTTGCGGCCGAACATCACCTTGGCCTTGCGGCCAAAGGTCTCGACGTCCTCGCGCAGCGTGGTGACTTCGACCGGCGTGTTGTCGACCACCAACGTCACAGTGCCGTGCTCGATGCCGGTCGGCACGCTCTTGTAGCCGGCCGCTTTGGCGCGGCGGATCACTTCATCGGGGACGGCGGTCGTCGCGACATCGATTTCGCCGACCTCGAGCCCCATCAACGCATTGCGCACGGCGCCACCGACGGCGCGGGCTTCCTCGCCATCGCCATTGAGCAAGGTGAGCACGCGGCCGGCCGGGCCGGCAGTCAGCCACGCCGCATCGATGACCCGTTGCGAGGTCACTTGTTCTGCCCCGGCACGAGCTTGCCGTTTTCCATATGCGCGGGCGTATAAGTTGCGGCCGGACCTGCGCCGGAGAAATGCGCGAGCAGGAGAAGGCTGATGATCACCAGCACGAAGGCTGAGACCAGCAGCCTGAGCACGACGCGCGCCGGCCATGAGGCCGATTCCCGCACGCCCTTCTGTGTCGCCAGCAGGAACAGAACATAGAGCGCGAACGGGATCAGGAAGATGCCGACTTCGGTGAGCACTGCGCGGATCATTTCAGCACGATCCGCTCATACAGCACGCGCAGGATGCCTGCGGTGGCGCCCCAGATGTAGCGCTCGGCAAAGGGCATCGCGTAATAGCTCCGCTCGATGCCGCGAAAATCTTTGCTGTGCAGCTGATGATTGCCGGGATTCATCAGGAACGACAGCGGCACCTCGAAGGCGCTTTCGACCTCGTTCTCATTGATGGTGAGATTGAAGCCCGGCCGCACCCGCGCCACCGTCGGCAAAATGCGAAAGCCGAATCCGGTGGCGTAGAGATCGAGATAGCCGATCGGATCGACGAACGAGCGATCGAGCCCGACTTCCTCCTCCGCTTCGCGCAAGGCGGCATCGAGCGGCGACGCATCGGTGGCGTCGATCTTGCCGCCGGGAAACGAGATCTGCCCGGCATGGTCGTTGAGATGCGCCGAGCGCTGGGTGAGCAGGATCGTCGGCTGCTCGTGCTCGACGATGCCGATCAGCACCGCGGCAGGGCGGATCGGCCGCTCGGCTGCGACGATCTGGATCATGCGGTCATTGCCAGCGTCCCCGGTGGTCGGGATGATCGTGGCGTCGTTGAGGCCGGGCGGGACCTCGAAGGACAGCCGCGCTTTGGCGCGCGCGAAAAACTCGGCTGAATCCATCACAGCCGATTCAGCGGTGGCGGACGTCATGCCGGCGGGCGCGTCGGTCTTCAGCAAAGAATTCGTCAATCACGCCCCTCAAGTGCAATCTTACGTAGCTTGCCTGACTTGTTCGGCATCCGCCATCGCAAAAAACGCGCCGGATGACGCGATGCCAAACATGGCCGCGCCATCGACCATCCGCTCCTCGCCCATGTCAACAAGATCGTAATAGATCGCCCGCGTCACCTTGGCCCACAGGTCGGCGCGGACATGCAGATAGGGCGTCAATCCGCCATCATCGGCTTCCTCGAAGCGGAGTTTGTGGCCGGCATCGCAGGTGACCCAGTCATTCACATTGGTGCGGAATTTGAGCACGGTACCGGACGCAAGCTCCTCCTTCTGCATCTCGACGGCCAGAAAGGGCACGTCGTCGACGGTGATGCCGACTTTCTCCACCGGCGTGACAAGGAAGTATTTGCCATCTTCCCGCTTCAAAATCGTCGAAAACAGCCGCACCAGCGCCGGCCGGCCGATCGGGGTGCCCAAATAGAACCACGTACCGTCCGAGGCGATCCGCATGTCGAGATCGCCGCAAAAGTCAGGATTCCACAAGTGGACGGGGGGCAATCCTTTGCCTTGCCCGGCCCCATCCTTCGCGGCGGCGGCCAGACCATCCAGTCCCTGCGCTGTCCCTTGCGCCTTTTCCTGCCCTTGCTTCGCCATTGTTTGCCCTGACTTTACCTGCGCCGTTCTGGCACGATCAATGCACGTCTTGAAACGTGCAGCACGGGTTTCCAACTCGCCACAACGTGATGCAGTTCATAGCCGCATCCCGATATTGTGGGGATAGTTTAATTCAACAAAACCATGGTCTTCGCTTGGCCTTCGCTTAAGTCTAGCATCAGGTCGGTGGAATATTGAGACGAGATCCCGCGGCGTGCCTTCACGCCGCTGTCACCCGAAGGAGCAGTTGATGGCCGCTGACAGTGTCGAGAAAATCGAAGACGTGATCGTCCGCTCCGCGGAACAGGTGGCCGGCCAGATGCGCGCCGCCAAGGAGGCGATCTCCACTGTCATTTTCGGCCAGGACCGCGTGGTGGAAAATACGCTGGTCACGATCCTCTCCGGCGGTCATGCGCTGCTGATCGGTGTCCCCGGCCTCGCCAAGACAAAGCTGGTGGAAACGCTGGGCACCACGCTCGGCCTCGATGCCAAGCGCATCCAATTCACGCCTGACCTGATGCCCTCCGACATTCTCGGCGCCGAAGTGCTGGACGAGAGCGTCGCCGGCAAGCGCTCGTTCCGCTTCATCTCCGGCCCCGTGTTCGCCCAACTGCTGATGGCCGACGAAATCAACCGCGCTTCTCCGCGCACGCAATCCGCATTGCTGCAGGCGATGCAGGAGCAGCACATCACCGTGGCCGGCGCGCGGCATGATCTGCCGAAGCCGTTCCATGTGCTGGCAACGCAGAACCCGCTGGAGCAGGAAGGCACCTATCCGCTGCCGGAAGCGCAGCTCGATCGATTCCTGATGGAAATCGACGTCGACTATCCCGACCGCGATGCCGAACGCCGCATCCTGTTCGAAACCACCGGCGCCGAAGAGACTGTCGCCAAGGCCGCGGTGACTGTCGAGACGCTGCTCACCGCCCAGCGCCTGGTGCGCCGCCTGCCGGTCGGCGACAGTGTCGTTGAAGCGATCCTCACCCTCGTGCGTTCGGCGCGTCCAAGCCCGGATGCAGGCGATGCGTCAAAACTCATCGCCTGGGGTCCTGGCCCGCGCGCTTCGCAGTCGCTGATGCTCGCCGTGCGCGCCCGTGCGCTGCTCGACGGCCGCCTCGCGCCCTCCATCGATGACGTGCTCGATCTTGCGGAGCCGATCCTGAAGCATCGTATGGCGCTGACCTTCTCGGCGCGCGCCGAAGGCCGCACCGTGTCGGACGTGATCGCCCAGCTCAAGTCACGGATCGGTTGATGGCCGCAGCGCCGGATCACGCCACGCAAGAGATCACCGCAGTCCGCCGCGCCGATGGCGAGAGCCGTTCGCTCGCGGCATCGCTCCCGCGCCTCGTGCTGGAAGCGCGGCGCATTGCAGCGACGGTGATCCACGGGTTGCATGGACGCCGCCGCGCCGGCCATGGCGAAAGTTTCTGGCAATATCGCCGCTTCGTCTCCGGCGAGCCCTCGCAGAATGTCGACTGGCGCCGCTCGGCGCGGGACGATCATCTCTATGTGCGCGAGCAGGAATGGGAAGCCGCGCATACGATCTGGCTGTGGCCGGATCGTTCGCTATCGATGGCGTTTGCATCGAAGGGCGCGCGCGACTCCAAGCTCGAACGCGCGTTAATCGTCACCTTTGCGCTGGCAGAGCTGCTGGTCTCGGGTGGTGAGCGCGTGGGCGTGCCCGGCCTGATGAATCCGACCTCCAGCCGCAGCGTCATCGACAAGATGGCGCAGGCGATGCTGCATGACGGGACCAATCGCGACAGCCTGCCGCCAGCCTTCGTACCCTCGGCTTTGTCGGAAGTGGTCGTGCTCGGCGATTTCTGGTCGTCGATGTCCGAGATCAAGACGATGCTTGCAGGCCTGTCATCGGCCGGTGCGCATGGCGCGCTGGTGCAGGTCAACGATCCCGCGGAAGAGACTTTCCCCTATTCCGGCCGCGTCGAATTCGTCGAGCCGGAAAGCGGCAATGTGATCACTGCAGGCCGCGCGCAGACCTGGGCCGAAGACTATGTCGCCCGCGTCGCTGCGCATCGCGATGAAATCCGCAACGAGACGAGCAAGCTCGGCTGGTTGTTCTCGACACACACGACGGATCGCTCCGCCGCCGAATTGCTGCTGTTCCTGCATAGCGGGATGGCGGTGAACCGCGCGGCAGGCGGCAGCATGGTGAAAGTGGGACGCTCGGCATGATCGGTGGCTTCCCGCTCGCATTCGCACAGCCTTTGATGCTGCTCGGCTTGGTCTCGCTGCCGGTCTTGTGGTGGCTGCTGCGCGTGATGCCGCCGCGGCCGCAGCGCATCGCCTTTCCGCCGACGCGCCTCTTGTTCGACATCACGCCGAAGGAAGAGACGCCATCGCGCTCGCCCTGGTGGCTGACGCTGCTCCGCCTGCTCGCCGCCGCCCTCATCATCTTCGCCGCCGCCGGCCCGATCTGGAATCCGCAGACATCAGGCGCCGCCTCGACCGCGCCGCTGACCATCCTGATCGATGACGGCTGGTCTGCCGCTGCAAGCTGGGATGCCCGCGTGCGCGCCGCCGATGAGCTGATCGCCAATGCCGACAACAACAGGCGCGGCGTGGCTCTTGTGCCGCTGTCGGAGCCGACGCGTGACATCACCATTTTGCCCGGCGGCACCGCGCGCGTGACGCTGCGCCAACTCGCGCCGAAGCCATATTCCATTGATCGCGTCGATGCGCTGCCCTCCTTGGAGCGCTTCCTGCGCGCCACCGGCGACAGCGAGATCGTCTGGCTGTCCGACGGCGTCGATACCGGCCGCGGCAATGACTTTACGCAGGCCCTTGCAAAAACCATCGGCGACCGCACGCTGACCATCTATGACGGCGGCGCGGCACCGGCGCATGCGCTGGTCGCTGCGGAGAATGCTGCCGCCAAAATGACCGTGAAGGTGCTGCGCGCCGGTGCGGGCGGCCCCGAAGCCGGCATCGTGCGCGGGCTCGACGCCAAGGGTTCGCCGGTCGGCGAAGCCAAGTTCCTGTTCACGCCGAATGAACGCGAGACCGAAGCGGCGTTCGATCTGCCCGTCGAATTGCGCAACGACATCGCGCGCCTCGAAATCACCGGCGAGCGTTCAGCAGGCGCGGTGCAATTGCTCGACAAGCGCTGGCGCCGCCGCGCCATCGGCATCGTCTCCGGCACCACCGCCGACACCGCTCAGCCGCTGCTCGCCTCGACCTTCTATCTCACCCGTGCGCTCGCGCCCTTCGCCGATGTGCGCCAGGGCGACCGTGGCGCGCCGCAACAGGCGATCACGCAGTTCCTCGACCAGAAACTGCCGATGATCGTGCTGGCCGATGTCGGCACTCTGTCCCCCGAAATCCGCGAGCGTCTCAATGCCTGGATCGACAATGGCGGCGTGCTGGTGCGCTTCGCCGGCCCTCGGCTTGCACAGGCGGAAGACGATCTGGTGCCGGTGAAACTTCGCCGCGGCGATCGCAATCTTGGCGGCTCGCTGACCTGGGAGAAGCCGCAGCGTCTGTCGGCCTTCTCGGCAGAAGGTCCGTTCGCCGGCCTGCCGGTGCCGAAGGAAATCACCGTCAATCGCCAGGTGCTGGCCGAGCCGAATGCCGCGCTGGCTTCGAAGAGCTGGGCGACGCTGGAAGACGGCACACCGCTGGTCACCGGCGAGCGCCGCGGCAAGGGCCTCGTGTCGCTGTTCCATGTGAGCGCCGATATGCGCTGGTCGGACCTGCCTTTGTCTGGCACCTTCGTCGAAATGCTGCGCAGGGTCGTCGATATCTCCGGCTACACTTCCACGCCCGGCGCCGGAGTTGCCGGCGAAACCGGCGCAGAGACTGTCGCGCCGCTGCGCACCCTCGACGGCTTTGGTGCCTTCGGTCCGCCGCCCTCGACGGCAAAACCGCTCTCCGCCGACTATCGCGACCGCGCGACATCGGAACATCCGCCCGGCCTCTATGGCCCCGCCGATGGCCCGCTCGCTGTCAACGCTCTCGCTTCCGCAGATCGGATCGCCCCGCTGGACTTCTCTGCTCTCAAGGCCAACCGCGCCAGCTACACCAATGCCGAACCGCGCGACCTGCGTGGCATCCTGCTTTCCACCGCGCTCGCGCTGTTCCTGATCGATGCGATCATCGTCGCATTGCTCGGCGGCGCCATCGCGTCGCTGTTCCGCCGCCGCGCTGTGGCGACGATGCTCGCCATTGCGCTCGGGCTTGGCGCGGTGACCGGCATGCCGACGCAAGTGCGCGCCGACGCTGCCAGCGATGATTTCGCCGTCAAGGCGGTGTCGCAGACGCGGCTGGCTTATGTCGTCACCGGGAATGCCGATGTCGATGGCATCGTGAAATCCGGCCTCACCGGGCTGACGCTGTTTCTCGCGCAGCGCACGGCCCTGGAAGCCGGCGAGCCGATCGGCATCGATCCCGCCAAGGATGAACTGTCGTTCTTCCCGCTGATCTACTGGCCCATCATCCCCGGCGCGGCAAAACCGCCGCAGGAAGCGATCAACCGCATCGACGCCTACATGAAGCAGGGCGGCACGGTGCTGTTCGACACCCGCGATGCCGTCGAGGCACCGGCCGGGCCGAATGGTGAGTCGCAGACGCCGGGCATGCAGACGCTGCGCACCATTTTGTCGTCACTCGATGTCCCCGAACTGGAGCCGGTGCCGCCGGCGCACGTGCTGACCAAGACGTTCTTCCTGCTCAGCGACTTCCCCGGTCGCTTCAATTCCGGCCCGACCTGGGTGGAAGCACTGCCGCGCGAGGACACCGATGAAGCCGCCTCGCGTCCGGCGCGCGGCGGTGACGGCGTGTCGCCGATCATCATCACCTCGAACGACTTTGCCGGCGCCTGGGCGATGCGTCCCGACGGCCAGCCGATGCTGCCGATGGTCCCCGGTGAACCCCGCCAGCGCGAGTTCGCCTTCCGCGCCGGCGTCAATATCGTGATGTACACGCTGACCGGTAACTACAAGGCCGATCAGGTGCATGCGCCCGCCCTCATCGAACGTCTCGGTCAATAGGAGCGCGGCATGCAATACGGCATCGCATTCACGCCCCTCGTCCCGACGCTTGTCCTCTGGATCGGCCTCGCGGCTATCATTGTCATCGCAGCCCTCCTGCTGCTCGGCCGCGCGCGCGGCGCAGCCATCCGTGTCGCCGCGCTGGCGCTGATCCTGCTCGCACTCGCCAATCCCTCCTTCACCAGCGAGGAACGCGAGCCGCTGTCGTCGGTCGCCGCCGTCGTGATCGACAAGAGCCCGAGCCAATCGTTCGGCGATCGCACGAAAGAGACGGAAGACGCGCAAAAGCAACTCGTCGATCGGCTCAAGCAGGTGAAGGGTCTCGAAGTCCGCACCGTCGAAGCCGGTCAGGCCGATGGCGAGACCGATGGGACAAAGCTGTTCGGCGCGCTGTCATCGGCGCTGTCGGACGTCCCCACCGATCGCGTCGCCGGCGCCTTCCTGATCACCGACGGCCGCGTGCATGACATTCCCGCCAATCTCGACGGGCTCGGCTTCAAGGCGCCGCTGCATGCGCTGATCACCGGCCGCAAGGATGAGCGCGACCGCCGTATCGCCATCACGGCTGCGCCGCGCTTCGGCATTGTCGGCCAGTCGCAGCGCGTGACCTTCCGGCTCGATGATCAGGGCGTCAGCAACGAGCGCGCCCGCGTGGTCATCCGCCGCGACGGCGACACCATCGGCGAGCGGCAGATGGTGTCCGGCCAGACGCTGAGCGTCGATGTCGATATCAAGCATGCCGGCCCGAACATCGTCGAGATCGAGGCCTCGCCCATCGACAACGAGCTCACCCTTGTCAACAACCGCGCTGTGGTCGCCATCGACGGCGTGCGCGACAAGCTGCGCGTGCTGCTGGTCTCCGGCGAGCCGCATTCCGGCGAACGCACCTGGCGCAACCTGCTGAAGTCCGACGCGTCCATAGATCTGGTGCATTTCACCATTCTCCGCCCGCCGGAGAAGCAGGACGGCACGCCGATCAACGAATTGTCGCTGATCGCTTTCCCGACCCGCGAACTGTTCCAGCAGAAGATCCACGAATTCCAGCTGATCATCTTCGATCGCTATGCCCGCCAGGGCGTGCTGCCGATCGCCTATTTCGACAATATCGCGCGCTATGTGCGCAATGGCGGCGCGGTGCTGGTCTCGGCCGGGCCGGACTATGCGTCGAACACCTCGATCTGGCGCACGCCGCTCGACAGCGTGCTGCCGGCCGAGCCGGTCGGCGTCAGCGAAAAGCCGTTCTATGCGCATCTCAGTGATGTGGGCAAACGTCATCCGGTGACGCGCGGCCTTGAAGGCGCGAACAGCGAGCCGCCGAAATGGAGCCGCTTCTTCCGCACCGTGGAGACCCGCAACACCACCACGCCACCGGTGATGACCGGTGCGGATGGCAAACCGTTGCTGCTGTTGTCGCGTTCCGGCGAAGGCCGCGTGGCGCTGCTGCTGTCGGATCACATCTGGCTGTGGGCCCGCGGCTATGAAGGCGGCGGCCCGCATCTCGATCTGCTCCGCCGCACCTCGCACTGGCTGATGAAACAGCCGGACCTCGAGGAAGAATCGCTAAAACTGCAGACGGCGAACAAGGATCTGGTCGTGCTGCGCCAGACCATGGGCGACACGGTCAGCCCGGTCACCGTCACCTCGCCTTCGGGCAAGACGCGCGAGCTGACGCTGAATGCGGGCGAGCCCGGCCAGTGGCGCGCGACCACGCCGGCGGATGAACTCGGCCTGTGGCAGGCCAGCGATGGGACCTTGAAGGCGCTGATCAATGTCGGCCCGGTCAATCCGAAAGAGTTTTCGGAAGTGACCTCGACCACCGACATGCTGCGTCCGCTGGCGCAAGCAAGCGGCGGCGATGCGCGTCGGCTCAATGAAGGTTCGGGCATGGAGATGCCGCGCGTGGTGCCGGTGCGCTCCAGCACCACCTTCCGCGGCGATGGCTGGATGGGCGTCCACATGCGCGACGCCAGCGTGGTCCGCGGCGTCGGCGTGCTGCCGATGTTTGCGGGTGTGATCGGCCTGTTGCTGTTGCTCGGTGCGTTTGCTGCGACGTGGCTCAGGGAGAGCAGGTAGCCTCAAACTCCAACCCTCATGGTGAGGAGCGCGCTCTTGCGCGCGTCTCGAACCATGAGATGTGGAGCTCCGCAGCCATCCTTCGAGACGCCGCTGCGCGGCTCCTTAGGATGAGGGTGGAGTGTGGGGCGCCCGAGGCGTTGCGGAAATCCCACAGCACACCAGCGTTCCACACCCAGCCCGCCGCAATCCGTTGACACCCCGCCCTTCACCGCGCGATGTTACATTGTAACATCGGTATTGGCTGACCTCTCGGCCTTCCGTTGTCGGGGCGCCTGTTGGCATGACGTGGTTTCGCGAACGTATCAGGAATGGAGCAAAGCTGGCGCTGTTCGCGCTGGCTGTGCAGATCGTCCTGTCGCTTGGCCATGTCTATCTCCATGGCGCCCATGCGGAGGGAATCGCAGGGCTGGCGACATCCGTCCATGCGGATGCCGGCCACGACGACGACGACCAGCATCATCACCATGGCCCCGGCTTCCGGTGTGACATCAATGCCGTTGCCGCGATGGCGGCCACCGCGCTTCCGTCTGCGCCGCCGGCGTTGCTGCTGCCGCACGTCACGGCATTTGCCTTTGAGCCGGTCAAAGCCGAGTTCGACCACCTCGATTCCATCAGCGGCGCACAGCACGCCCGCGGACCACCGACGACCTGACTTTCACCTGTGACCAACGTCGCCCGGACTCCGTCCGTGCGGCACCACCCAGTGAATTTCGCATCACAGCGATCATCGGCTTCAGCGCAACGACGCGCGGCCGGTGCAGTCAGGACCATCCCATGCCCATCTCCTTCAAGCGCGCTCTCCTGCTCGGCTCCACCGCCGTCATCGGATGGAGCAGCCTCCCATCATTCGCACACGCGCAGACGCAGCTTCCCGCCGTGGAAGTGACCGCGCCGAGCCCGATCGTGCGCCGCAAGCCGGCCGCTCATCCGCAGGGCCACACCCACGTCACCCGCACCGCGCCGAACCGCACGCAGGTGCCGGTGGAAGCGGAGCCCCCCGTTGCCTCAGCGCCGCCGCAGGGCGTGCTGCCCGTAGTCACCGATCAGTTCGCCACCGTCACCGTGGTGCCCAACGAAGAAATCCGCCGCTCCGGCGCCAATACGCTTGGCGATCTCCTCGCCAACAAGCCGGGCATCACCGGCTCCGGCTATGCGCCGGGCGCCTCCAGCCGTCCGATCATTCGCGGCCTCGACGTCAATCGCGTCGGCATTGTCGAGAACGGCATTTCGAGCGGCGGCGCATCCGATCTCGGCGAGGATCATTTCGTCCCGGTCGATCCGTTCGCAGCCAACCAAGTGGAAGTCATCCGCGGCCCGGCGACGCTGCGCTACGGCTCGCAGTCGATCGGCGGCGTGGTCTCCGCTTCGAACAATCGCATTCCCGACGCGCTGCCGAACTGCGCCGTGGCAACGCCATTCCAGAGCTATGGCCTGCCGGCCAAGGCGCCGGCCGCCGGCCTCGCCGCACCGGGCTGCATGAATGCGGAAGTGCGCACCGCGATCAATTCGGGATCGCGCGGCGTCGATGGCGGCATCCTGCTCGATGCCGGCGGCGGCAATGTCGCCGTGCATGCCGACGTCTATGGCAACAAGGCCGGCGACTACAACATCCCATCCTATCCCTATGCCGATCCGGGCCTGCCCTATAACGGGCGCCAGGCCAATACGGCGATGCAGAGTGGCGGCGCATCGATCGGCGGTTCGTATTTCTTCGACGGCGGCTATATCGGCGCCGCGATCACCCATAACCGCGCCAATTACGGCATCCCGGGTGTTGAAGGCGCGGAGCAGCAGACGCGCATTGTCGGCGAACAGACCAAGGTGACCATGAAGGGCGAGTATCGCCCGGATGCCGCGGCCATCGAGGCGATCCGCTTCTGGGCCGGCGCCACCAACTACAAGCATGACGAGATCGGCCTGGAGGAAGGCGGCACCGGTGCGCCGCATGTGCACCAGACCTTCACCAACAAGGAGCAGGAAGGCCGCGTCGAAGTGCAGATGATGCCCTTCAATGCCGGCTTCGCTGCGGTCACCACCGCCTTCGGCATCCAGGCCAGCCATCAGGAACTGACGGCGCCGAGCCCTGAAGGCATCGGCACTCCGCTCAACGGCCTGTTCGATCCCAATCGCAACACCAAGGTCGCCGGCTATGTGTTCAACGAGCTGAAATTCACCGACTGGACACGCGCGCAGATCGCCGGCCGCGTCGAGCATGTGGAATTGTCGGGCTCGGCACCGTCGTTCATTCCCACCGAGTTCGACACCGATGCCGATCCGACCTCGATCGGTCCGGCGATCGGCATCAACAAGTCGTTCACGCCGAAGAGCGGCAGCATCGGCCTGATCCAGGATCTGCCCTGGGGCGGCCTCTCGGCCAGCGTCACGGCGCAATATACCGAACGCGCGCCGAAGCCGGCCGAACTGTTTTCACGCGGCGGCCATGACGCCACCGGCACCTTCGATATCGGCAATCCGAATCTCGGCATCGAGACGGCGAAGTCGGTGGAAGTCGGCCTGCGCCGCGCCGCCGGCCCGGTGCGGTTCGAACTCACCGGCTACTACACGCAGTTCAACGGCTTCATCTATCGCGCCCTCACCGGCAACAGCTGCTCCGGCAGTGCCTGCATCGTCGGCGCGGGCGAGGAGTTGAACCAGGCGATCTATTCGCAGCGTGACGCCACCTTCCGCGGCGGCGAATTCCAGACCCAGATCGATGTCACCCAACTCGGCACCGGCATGTTCGGTGTCGAAGGCCAGGCCGACGTGGTGCGTGCGACCTTCGCCGACGGCAGCAATGTGCCGCGCATCCCGCCGGTGCGCGCGGGCGGCGGCCTATTCTGGCGCGACGCGAACTGGTTCGCCCGCATCAACATGCTGCATGCCTTCGCACAGAATGATGTCGCCGAGATCGCCGAGACGCCGACCAACGGCTACAATCTGCTGAAGGCTGAAATCAGCTACAAGACGCTGCTCGATCCGCGCATCTATGGTGCGAAGGAGATGACGGTGGGCCTCGTCGGCAACAACCTGCTCAACGAGAACATCCGTTACTCGGTGTCCTACAACAAGGACAACGTGCTGCAGCCCGGCATGAATGTGCGGGCATTTGCGACGGTGAAGTTCTAAGGCTGCAAACGCGTCGTTCCGGACTGCGCCCTGCGGGCGCAGATCCGGAACCTCGTGCGGCTCTATCACTCCGCCCTCATCCTGAGGAGCCGCGTAGCGGCGTCTCGAAGGATGGCACCAAGCTCCCATGGTTCGAGACGCGCGCAAGATGCGCGCTCCTCACCATGAGGGCGGAATGAGTTGCGAAATTAAGTTGCCGCGTTCCAGTCGGGCCGCACCGCGCCTGCCAATCCATCCGCAGCGCCTTCGACCAACTCCAGCACCAGCAGACGTTTCTGGTCCACCGGCCCGGGCATGGTGACCTGCCCCTTCGGGATCGCCTTGAAACCGACCCGGCTGTAATAGGGCTCGTCCCCCACCAGCACGATCAGCCGATGCCCCTTGGCCCGCGCATCACTGATGGCGCGATCCAGCAGCTTGCGGCCGACGCCGCGGCTGCGGAACGGTGGCTCCACCGTCAGCGGGCCAAGCAGCAGTGCCGGCGTATCGCCGACGCAGATCGGCAATTGCCTGATATTGCCCACCAGCAGCGTGCCGATGCGGGCCGTGAAGGACAGGTCCAGCAAATGGCTCACATGCTCGCGCAGCCGATAGGCGGACAGCACGAAACGGCCGGGGCCGAAGGTACGCGCCACCAGCCGTTCGATCGGCTGGGCGTCATTGGCGGTTTCCGCCGCGATGATCAGGTCGAGGTCACTCATGTCGCCCGCGGGATAGCATCTGGCGGCGGCGCGGTCCATCATCAGGCTCTCACGGTTTGGCCCGCCAGGTCGGGATCACGGGCTCGCCATCGAAAATCTCGGCCAGCCGCTGCCGCGTTCCCTCGGTGGTGTCAGGCGGCAGCGCGTCCAGCGCGAAGAAGCCGGTTTCGGCGATTTCGCTGTTCGGCTCGGGCATCCGGTCCTGCTGGAAGCTGCGGACGATATAGACCACCACATGGTCCCGCACCGAGACATGGCTGTTGAGGAACACGCCATGCAGCTCCGGCTCGCCGGTGAGGTCGATCCGCCCCTCCTCGCGCAGCTCCATCTCCAGCGCCTCGCGAAACGTCTGGCCGACCTCGACGCCGCCGCCGGGCAGATACCAACCCGTCACATAAGTATGCCGGACCAGAAATACGCGCTTGTCGGCATCGACAACCACCGCGCGCACGCCGAGCGTCATCCCGCGGGCGAAGCGGAAATACAGATGCACGAATTTGCGGAGGGTCGGCTCCAGCCGTTGGCGCAGCGTGGGCACGGTCATTGCGGCAATCCGGAGCGGGGCAAACGGTTAGGTCCTTGCGTCATCGCCGCCACCTTGCCAAAACGTAGCGGAGTTTCACAGGTGAACGAATTGCTATCGCACAACAAACTCATTGCCAACTCAGCCCCTCATGGTGAGGAGCGCGCACTTGCGCGCGTCTCGAACCATGAGATCGCCGGGCTCCGAGTGTGCAGCCATCCCTTGCGAATGGCTTCGCCATTCGCTGGGAGACGCCGCTATGCGGCTCCTCAGGATGAGGGACGGAGTTTGGTGTTACAGGCGATACGCAACCGATGACCGCCTTCACCCTCGCGCATCTGTCCGACCCGCATGTGCCGCCGATGCCCGAGCCGGAGTGGCGCGAGCTGCTCAGCCAGCGTGTGCTCGGCTATATCAACTGGAAGCGCAACCGGCATCTGTATCACAGGCGCGACATGCTCGACGTGCTGGTCGCCGACATGCAGGCGCAGGCGCCGGATCATATCGCGGTCACCGGCGACCTCGTCAATCTGGCGCTGGCCGCCGAGTTTGCCCGCGCGCGGCGCTGGATGGAAGTGGTCGGCAAGCCCGACGATGTCTCGCTGGTGCCCGGCAATCACGACGCCTATGTGAGCGCTGCGCCGGAAAAATTCGTTCGGACCTTTGGCGACTATATGCGCAGCGATGGCGCTGTGGCATCGACCTTTCCCTATCTGCGTATCCGCGAGCCCGTCGCGCTGATCGGCGTCTCATCCAGTGTGCCGACAGCACCTTTCATGGCCACGGGCTGGCTCGGCGATGCACAGCGCGACGCGCTCGACCGCCTGCTTGCAAGCCTCGCCGATACGCATCTGTTTCGCGTGTTGCTGATCCATCATCCACTGCGTTCGGAGAAGTGGATGAAGCGGCTGACGGACTCCGATGCGCTGCAGGTCCTGCTCAAACGCCACGGTGTCGAGCTGATCCTGCAGGGCCACGACCACATCCATTCGACCATGTGGTTCGAAGGCCCGCAGCGCCGCATCCCGGCGATCGGCGTGCCCTCGGCTTCAGCGCTTGCGCATGGGCACAAGCCGGCAGCCGCCTATAATCTGTTTGCGATCGAGCGCGACGGCGAACGCTGGCGCTGCGAGCAAACCGTGCGCGGCTTCGGCGATGGCAATATGGTGCATGAGCTGAAGCGGGAGATGCTGGTGTGATCTGTAGGGTGGGCAAAGCGAAGCGTGCCCACCTTCCTCTTCACAGCATGTGATGGTGGGCACGCTTCGCTTTGCCCACCCGACACATCAATGCCCGCGCGTCGATGCGAACAGCGCCAACGCGAACAGACCGATCACGCCGACAACGATCCCGAACACAAACGGCCAGAACCGGCCACGCGGCTTCACCACCGGCGCCGGCTTTGCTTCCGGCGGCGGAACGGCCGTTGCGAGCATGTGCTCGCGCTCCACCATGCGACGCGCGATGTAATCGGTCACCGCTTTCACCATCGCCTGCACGTCATGCGATTCGGCCAGCACCTTGCGGCCGAAGCGGCTGTCTTGCACGAGGCGATAGCTGCGCTTGTCGCGGCCCATCACCACATGGGCGATCATGTCGATCCACAGCCGCGGCGTGTCGCCCTGGCTGATGCCGCGATCGAACAGCTCGATGTCATGCGGGATTTCATTGAACAGTGGATCGAGCGCGTCATTGAGGATTTCGAGCCGGGCGACTTCGGCATCGCGAAGATCGACCACCACGCCGGTGCGATCGGCGGCCTCGATGCGGGCCTGCCGGAGGGCATCGCGCAGCCGTTTCGGCTGGGCGTCGTTCGCTGGGCCGTTTGCCACAACCATCTCAACTCCGCCTCAAGACTGCCTTACCCCGGTAAATTAACCTATCAGTAACCATAAGCGTCGGAAAGGCCGTTTGTTTCCAGAGACTTGCCTGCAAACGCGCTGCGGCCCCAGCCGGTCTTCCCGGATGAGGCCGCAGACGTCTTATTGAGCGTTTCCGTTGAGGCAGGCTTGCGGCGGCTCTGCGGCCGCTCGAAGGCAAGCGGCCACAGGGGCAATCAGGCGACCCGACGGCTCGGCTCTTCGACGATGGAGAAGCGAACGCCGGCGCGGTGACGGTTTTCCTCAGACACGCTCTTCCAGGCTTCCTCGGCCTGCTTGCGGGTCTTGAACGGGCCCTGCACCTGCGCGGAGCCCTCGACCAGCTTGTGGAAGTTCATCGAACCGAATTCGCCGCCGATGACCCAGAAATTGCTACCCTGTGACATGTCTTTCTCCTCAGATTTCTCTTACATTCGTGACATGCGCGTCGCATTCACCGTGTGAAGAGATAACGACAAACGAGCTGAAATCGCCAGATGGCTTGTGTTTGAATGGTGATGCGATGTAACATCATCACTTGTCACAAATGTCATAATGTCACGATTGTAAAACATGGCCGGCGAGACCAACAAGAAGCTGTTTGTGGGCCCCCGCTTCCGGCGGATTCGGCAGCAGCTCGGCCTGTCGCAGACCCAGATGGCCGAAGGCCTGGGGATTTCGCCGAGCTACATCAATCTGATCGAGCGCAACCAGCGCCCGGTGACGGCGCAGCTCTTGCTGCGACTCGCGGAGACCTACGACCTGGATCTGCGCGATCTCGCGACTGCGGATGAAGATCGTTTCTTTGCAGAGCTGAACGAGATTTTTTCCGATCCGCTGTTTCGGCAGATCGATTTGCCGAAACAGGAATTGCGCGATCTCGCGGAGCTGTGTCCCGGTGTCACGCATTCGCTGCAACGGCTTTATGCCGCTTACACCGAAGCGCGGCGGGGCGAGACGATGGTGGCGGCGCAGATGGCCGATCGCCATGACGGCGCGTCCTATGAAGGCAATCCGATCGAGCGCGTGCGTGATCTGATCGAGGCCAATCGTAATTATTTCCCGGAGCTGGAAACCGCAGCCGAGACTCTCCGCGACGAGATCAATGTGCCGTCGCAGGATCTGTTTGCGGCGCTGAGCACACGCTTGCGGGAAAAATATTCGATCGTCACCCGCATCATGCCCGTCGATGTGATGCGCGAGACCTTGCGGCGGTTCGACCGGCATCGCAGGCAGTTGCTCATCTCGGAAATGGTGGATGCGCCCGGCCGCGCGTTTCAGGTCGCATTCCAGATCGGGCTCGTCGAATGCTCATCGCATTTCGAGAGCATCGTCGGCCGCGCCGGTCCGCTCGCCGACACGCAGCGGCGGCTCTATCGCATCACGCTCGCAAATTATTTCGCCGCGGCCGTGCTGATGCCTTACGCGGCGTTCCATGCGGCGGCGGAAGCGTTAAGCTATGACACGCAGGTGCTCGGCCAGCGTTTCAATGTCGGCTTCGAGCAGATCTGCCATCGCCTCACCACGCTGCAGCGCCCGAATGCGCGCGGCGTGCCGTTCTTCATGCTGCGCGTGGACAATGCCGGCAATGTCTCCAAGCGCTTTTCCTCCGGCACGTTCCCGTTCTCGAAATTCGGCGGCACCTGCCCGCTATGGAATGTGCACTCCACCTTCGACACGCCGGACCGCCTGCTGAGCCAGGTGATCGAACTGCCCGACGGCAACCGCTACTTCTCCATCGCGCAGACATTGCGCCGCTCGCCCGCGCCGCATCCGCACCCACAGCCACGCTTTGCCATCGGGCTCGGCTGCGAGATCCGGCATGCGAGCAAGCTGGTCTATTCGGCCGGGCTCGATCTGGAGAAAGTCGAAGGCACGCCGATCGGCGTGAACTGCCGCTTATGCGAGCGCGAAAATTGCAGCCAGCGCGCGGAGCCGCCGATCACGCGCACGTTGATCCTCGATGAGAACACAAGACGTGTGTCGAGCTTCGCCTTCAGCAATGCGCGGGAATTGTAGCGCGGCTACGGCTTCTTCTTTTTTGCAGACGCCAGAGCCTTGCTTTCACTCTTGATCGGCCGCCCGATCGGGCACACGTCCTGCACGAAACCGTTCAGCGTATTGACGAGATTGGTTTCCACCAGCGAGTAGTGGATGAACTGCCCCTCGCGCCGCCGGGTGATCAGCCCGGCATTCTCCAGCACGCCGAGATGCTGCGAGATCGACGGCTTCGACATCTCGAAACGCTCGGCGATCTCGCCCGCCGTCAAAGACGTGTGCGCCAGATAAGCGAGAATCTTGCGCCGCGGCGCCGAGGCCAATGCTTCGAACACGCGCTGAATGGGCGCATTGCCGCTCAAGTCGCCGGCTTCCGCTTCGTTCTTGCCCAAAATCCAGACCTCTCGCGCGTGACGGCAAAATGCGTATTTAGCCTATTGCCTAATTACCTAAATGATGCCAGAAGATATTTAGCTTACTGCCTAAGTACGACGAAACCGCACGCAACGCAAGGCGCACATCTCGCGCAAAAGCTTGTCTCAGGAGGGTTGCATGGACGTCTTATCCACTGACCGCATGATCGCAGGGCCTCTCAGCGATCCCAATCAGGGCACCGTGCGCTGGGTGCCCAGCAAATCGATCTGGGTCACGGCCATGACGGTCATCGCCCTCGTTTTCGCACCGCTGACCTTCAGCTGGAGCGCTTTCGCCCTGTTCGTCATCACGACGGCGATCACCATCTGTGCGGGCCATTCGGTCGGCATGCATCGCCTGCTGATCCATCGCGCATTCGCCTGTCCGCTCTGGCTCGAACGCACCCTGGTCTATCTCGGCACATTGGTCGGCATGGCGGGACCATTCGGCATGGTCCATGCGCACGACATCCGGGACTGGGCGCAGCGGCAGAGCAGCTGCCATGATTTGCACGCGCATCGCCGCTCATTCTTCGTCGATGCCTTCTGGCAGATGCATTGCGCGGTCGCCTTGCAGCATCCGCCGCAATTCGTCATCGAACCACGCGTTGCGAACGATCGCTTCTATCGCTTTCTGGAAGCCACATGGATGGCCCAGCAACTGCCATGGGCGATCCTGTTCTATGTGATGGGCGGATGGGCCTGGGTCGTGTGGGGCATTGCCGTGCGCATTGCCGTTTCGCTCACCGGACATTGGCTCATCGGTCACTACGCGCATCGCGAGGGCCATCAGGGCTGGCGCGTGGACGACGTGGCGGTGCAGGGCTTCAACCTGCCGGCTTTCGGATTGATCACCTTTGGCGAAGCCTATCACGGCAATCATCACGCATTTCCGGAGTCGGCACAGCTCGGCGTAGAGCGCGGGCAGATCGATCTCGGCTATCTCCTGGTGCGCGCGCTGTCGCATCTCGGACTCGCCAATGCGATCAAGCTCCCCGCGAATATCGAGCCGCGCAAAGGCCTGCGGCGACTACCGCGGCGCGTGAATCATGGAACGTCTCAAAAAGACGATGCGCGTCTTGCGCATTTACATGATGCGCCCTTGCGGGAAAGATAGCGGTCATCCGAAACAGCACTGGAGATTCACCCGCATGGGATCGATGTCTATCGCTCACTGGCTCATCGTTGCTCTCTACATCGCCATTCTCGTTCTTCCCGTCGCCAAGATTCTCAGCAAGGCCGGCTTCAGCGGCTGGTGGTCGCTTCTTGCGGTCGTGCCCATCGTCAATCTCATCTGTCTCTGGGTGTTCGCTTTCGTCCGCTGGCCGGTGGAGGCCGTGCAGGAGAAACGATGAGACGGCTCCTTCGTAGGATGGATTGAGCCATCTCCGAGCGTGTGGTGATGGGTATCGCTCCTGCGCTATCGCGCCTACGCTCGACCCATCCTACGATTCGGCGTGACCATCACCGACAAGAGAGAACGACGACATGCTGCGACTAGCTCTGCGATGTGCGATCTTCGTTGCAGCATCGGCCGTCACGCTCCTTGCCTCTCCCGTATCCGCCCAGCGCGGCGCCTCCTGCCATGGCGGGCAGAATTTTGATCAATTCCTCGCCGGGCTGAAGCAGCAGGCTGTCGCCGCCGGTGTCTCGCAGCGGGCGATGGCGCAGGCGGCGCCTTATCTCGTCTACGACCAGGGCATCGTCAATCGCGACCGCGGGCAAAAAGTCTTTGGCCAGTTGTTCACGCAATTCGCCGGCCGCATGGCGGCGGATTACCGGATGCAGAACGGGCAGCTCAAGATCAAGCAGCATGCGGCAGCCTTTGCGCGCGCCGAAAAGGAATATGGCGTGCCGCCTGCGGTCATCGCGGCGTTCTGGGCGCTCGAAAGCGACTTTGGCGTGCAGATGGGCAATCTGCAGACCCTGCGCTCGCTGGTGTCGCTGGCTTATGACTGCCGGCGCTCGAAGATGTTTCAGGATGAAACCATCGCCGCGCTGAAGATCATCGATCGCGGTGACCTCTCGCCGGAAGAGATGATCGGCTCATGGGCCGGCGAACTCGGCCAGACGCAATTCCTGCCGACGCACTACTATAATTATGCCGTGGACTATGACGGCGACGGCCATCGCAACCTGTTGCGCAGCCCGGCCGACGTGATCGGCTCAACCGCGCATTACATCTCCACCGGATTGAATTGGCGGCGCGGCGAGCCGTGGCTGCAAGAGGTGCGCGTCGCCCGGGAGATTCCGTGGGATCAGGCCGATCTCACCGTGAAGCTGCCACGGAGCAAATGGGCGGCGATGGGCGTGAGCTATCCCGATGGCAAGGCGCTGCCGCAAGACGACATGCCGGCGTCGCTGTTGCTGCCGATGGGGCGGCATGGACCGGCGTTTCTGGCTTATGCGAATTTCGCCGCTTACACCGAGTGGAATAATTCGCTGATCTATTCGACCACGGCAGCGTATCTCGCCACGCGCATCGCGGGGGCGTCGAAGATGCGTCAGCCTTCGCAGCCGGTGGCGCAGCTCTCGCATGCAGAGCTGCGCGAATTACAGCAACTGCTGGTGAAGCGCGGCTTCAATGTGGGCAAGGTGGACGGTATTCTTGGCCAGCTCAGCCGCACGGCGGTGAAGGCCATGCAGGTGAAGTTTGGGTTGCCGGCGGATTCGTGGCCGACGGCGGAATTGCTGGCGGCGTTGAAGACGGGGCGGTGACAGGTAGGATGGGTAGAGCGAAGCGAAACCCATCACCACAAGCACCGGAGCGTGTGGTGATGGGTTTCGCTCCGGCGCTGCGCGCCTGCGCTCTACCCATCCTACGGCTCCGAGCCCACTGAAAATTTCTTCTCTTTTGTGACCGCCGGGCGGTTGAAATCCCTTTGCCTGCCCCCAAGTCCATGCAGCAGCATCTTTCTCGGGTCCCACCGCTGCATTTTGATCCGCATCACAAAAGAGCATTTCCATGCCGTTTTACGATTCCATCGTCCCCGCTTACCTGCAGATGCTCGGCACCATGTCCGCCGGCCTGAAAAAGGCCGAAGCCTATGCGGCGGCAAAGAAGATCGAGCCGGCGGTGCTGCTCGGCACCCGCCTCTTCCCGGACATGCTGCCGCTGAGCCGGCAGGTACAACTGGCCTGCGATTTCGCCACCAAGGGCAGCGCACGCCTCTCGGGCAGCGAGGTGCCGTCGGTGCCGGATACCGAAACGACATTCAACGAATTGCAGGCGCGCATCGCCAAGACCGTGGACTACCTGAAGACCTTCAAGCCCGAACAATTCGACGGCGGCGAGACCCGGGAGATCACCTTCCCCACCGGGCCGGGCAAGACCACCACCCTCAGCGGCCAGCAATTCCTGTCCAGCTTCTCGCTCCCGAGCTTCTATTTCCATGTGGTGACCGCGCACGACATCCTGCGTATGTGCGGCATCGATGTGGGCAAGCGCGACTATCTCGGCGCCAACTGAGCGACGTCGCGGGAGAACAATTCGTCTCTGCGCGCTGAAATCGCGACGTGACATTTGTTCAATCCGCGTTGTTGCCGACCGATTATTCTTTCGTCGTCGCTGCGCGTCCACCTGCCTTGCCAAGGCTGACGCGAATACGCAGTTCTAGCCTCACCAATCCCCTCCTGGAGCTTTTTCCCGATGAGCAACGCCAAACTTTTTGAGCCGTATCAACTCGGCAAACTCACGCTGAGCAATCGCACGGCGATGGCGCCGCTGACGCGCAACCGCGCCGTTGCCGGCAATGTGCCGAGCCCGCTGGCCGTCGACTATTACGCGCAGCGCGCCTCCGCGGGTCTGCTGATCACCGAAGGCACGCCTGTCTCGCAGCAGGGCCAGGGCTACCAGGATGTGCCCGGCATCTATACGCCGGAGCAGATCGCCGGCTGGAAGAAGATCACCGAAGCGGTGCATGCCAAAGGCGGTCACATCTTCATGCAGATCTGGCATGTGGGCCGCGTCTCGCATACCAGCCTGCAAGCCAATGGCGGCGCGCCGGTGGGCCCATCGGCGATCCGCGCCAATACCAAGACCTATGTGAACAACAGCTTCACCGACGTGTCCGAGCCGCGCGCGCTCGAGCTCGGCGAAATCCAGGGCGTGATCGACAGCTTTGCGCGGGGTGCCAGGAATGCCGTGGAAGCCGGTTTCGACGGCGTCGAGATTCACGGCGCCAATGGTTATCTGCTCGATCAGTTCGCGCGCGACACGACCAACAAGCGCAGCGATGCCTATGGCGGCGCGCTGGAAAACCGCGCCCGGCTGATGCTGGACGTGGCCGCCGCGGTGGCGAAGGAAATCGGCGCCGACAAGACCGGCATCCGCATCTCGCCGGTGACCCCGGCCAATGACGCCGGCATCGACAGCGATGCGCAAAAACTGTTCGATTACATCACCGACGGGCTGAGCGCCGCGAAGCTGGTCTATCTGCATGTGGTGGAAGGCGCCACCGGCGGCCCGCGCGACAATGTGCCGTTCGATTATGCGAGCCTGCGCAAGCGCTTTGGCGGGACGTATATCGCCAATAACGGTTTTGACTTTGCGCTGGCGGAGAAGGTGCTGGCGACCGATGCGGCGGATCTCATTGCATTCGGCAAGCCGTTCATCTCGAATCCGGATCTGGTGGAGCGGCTGAAGGCGGGCGCGCCGCTGAACGAGCCCGACAAGGCGACCTTCTATGGCGGCGGCGCGAAGGGCTATACGGATTACCCGACGCTGGCGGCGGCGAAGTGAACTTAGACTGTCATCCCCGCGAAAGCGGGGATCCAGTAGACACCGGCTCCTCAGCTAGCGCAGCGACGCCTGCGTTTACTGGATCACCCGCTCCAAGCGCGCAATTGCGCGCCAGGGCGGGCGATGACAAGAGAGCGAAATGAAAAGGCCGGGATCGCTCCCGGCCTTTTTGTTTGCTCTCTCGCCGAGCGTTAGTTCGCCGACGCGCGCTTCTGCGGAGGCGTCGCGGGCCACGACTTGATCAGCGTGTCGTAATCCACCGTCTCGCCCTTCGGCTTCTCATTCGCCAGCTTGCGCTGGGGCGCGATGTTGCCGTCTTTCGCGGACTTGTTGTACCAGAACTCCGCGGTCTCCTTCTTATTCAGCTTCGGACCGCACTCGCCCTGCACCTTCGACCGCTCGAGACGCTCCAGCACCGAGTCCTGTGCGGCGGCCAGCGAGTCCATTGCCGCCTGCGGTGTCTTCGCGCCCGACGACGCATCGCCGATGTTCTGCCACCACAGCTGCGCCAGCTTCGGATAGTCCGGGATGTTGTTGCCAGTGGGCGACCACTGCACACGGGCCGGCGAGCGATAGAACTCGATCAACCCACCGAGTTTTGGCGCACGTTCGGTGAACGACTTGTCCCAGATATCGCTCTCGCGGATGAAGGTGAGGCCGACATGGCTCTTCTTCAGCGACACCGACTTCGAGGTGATGAACTGCAGATAGAGCCAGGCAGCCTTGCGGCGATCCGGCGGCGTCGACTTGAGCAGCGTGCCCGAGCCCACATCCTGATAGCCGAGCTTCATGCCGTCCTTCCAATAGGCGCCCTTCGGCGACGGAGCCATGCGCCACTTCGGCGTGCCATCGGAATTCATCACCGCGAGACCAGGCTTCACCATGTCGGCGGTGAAGGCGGTGTACCAGAACATCTGCTGGGCGATATTGCCCTGCGCCGGCACCGGACCGGATTCCGAGAAGGTCATGCCCTGAGCCTGCGGCGGGGCATATTTCTTCATCCAGTCGAGATATTTGACGATCGAATAGACGGCAGCCGGACCATTGGTATCGCCGCCGCGCTCGATGCTGGAGCCGACCGGACGGCAGCCTTCCATGCGGATGCCCCATTCATCGACAGGCAGACCATTCGGCAGGCCCTTGTCGCCATTGCCGGCCATGGACAGCCAGGCATCGGTGAAACGCCAGCCGAGCGAGGGGTCCTTCTTGCCATAGTCCATATGGCCATAGACCTTGGTGCCGTTGATTTCCTTGATGTCGTTGGTGAAGAACTCGGCGATGTCCTCATAGGCCGACCAGTTCACGGGCACGCCGAGATCGTAGCCATACTTGGCCTTGAACTTCGATTTGTATTCGGCATTGGTGAACCAGTCATACCGGAACCAATAGACATTGGCGAATTGCTGATCGGGCAGCTGATACATCTTCTTGTCCGGCCCGGTGGTGAAGGAACGGCCGATGAAGTCGTTGATGTCCAGCGTGGGCGAGGTGACATCCTTGCCTTCGCCGCCCATGAAGTCCGTGAGCGCGATGGTCTGGCCGTAACGGAAATGCGTGCCGATCAAGTCGGAGTCATTGATCCAGCCGTCATAGACATTCTTGCCGGACTGCATCTGGGTCTGCAGTTTCTCGACCACGTCGCCCTCCTGGATCAGGTCGTGCTTCAGCTTGATGCCGGTGATCTCGGAGAACGCTTTCGCGAGCGTGCGCGATTCATATTCATGCGTGGTGATGGTCTCGGAGACGACATTGATCTCCATGCCCTTGAACGGCGCTGCGGCCTTGGCGTACCACTGCAGCTCCTTCATCTGCTCGTCCTTGGAGAGCGTCGAGGGCTGGAATTCGCTGTCGATCCAGCGCTGGATCGCGGCGTCATCGGCCTTGGCCGGAGCCATCAAGGCGGATGCCGCCATCAGCGCCACCGCGCTGGTCATCATGATGTGGCGCGCCGGGCGGCGGGCCTGTGTGGTCAGGTGCCTCATGTCTTCCTCCCATGTGTTCAGGCCGGGTTATCCCGTGCCTGCAGTCCGTGCTGGTCAGACGGTGCGGAAAATCCCCACCGCCGCGGCCAGCGAAATCAATGTGGCGAACCAGAGATTCGAAATTTCAAAACCGTCCTCGCCGATCGGCAGCGTGGCGATCGGATCGGAGCCGATGAAGCCGATCCACAGCAAATGGATGACGGCGGCCGTGATCAGCGACAGGAACAGGCGATCGCCGCGCGTGGTCGGAATGCGCAGGATGCCGACGCGCTCGGCTTCGGGATAACGGATGGCAAGCACGGTCATGGTGCCGAGCATGAGCGCGATGGCCGCGAAGAAGATCGCGGTCGGTGGCGTCCAGGCCATCCATGCGATGTGATCCATTGCTAAAGCCTCCATCGCTTATGGTCGTCATTGCGAGGAGCGCAGCGACGAAGCAATCCAGGAGCCAGGAACGAAGACTGGATTGCTTCGCTGCGCTCGCAATGACGGCTGATGGGTTTGAGCGTCATCATCACACCCGCCCCAATGCAAAACCGCGCGCGATATAGTTACGGACGAACCAGATGACGAGAGCGCCGGGGATGATGGTGAGCACACCGGCCGCCGCCAGCAATCCCCAGTCCATGCCCGACGCCGACACCGTGCGCGTCATGATCGCCGAGATGGGTTTTGCATTCACCGAGGTCAGCGTGCGCGCGAGCAGGAGCTCGACCCAGGAGAACATGAAGCAGAAGAAGGCGGCGACGCCGATGCCCGAGGCGATCAGCGGCATCAGGATTTTGACGAAGAATTTTGGAAACGAATAGCCGTCGAGAAACGCCGTCTCGTCGATCTCGCGCGGCACGCCGGAGACAAACCCTTCGAGGATCCAGACGGCTAGCGGGACGTTGAACAGACAATGCGCCAGCGCCACGGCCCAGGGCGTATCGAACAGGCCGACGGCGGAATAGAGATTGAAGAACGGCAGCGCGAACACCGCGGGCGGCGCCATGCGGTTCGACAGCAGCCAGAAGAACAGGTGCTTGTCGCCGAGGAAGCGATAGCGCGAGAACGCATAGGCCGCTGGCAGCGCAAACGAGATCGACAGCACCGTATTGATGACGACGTATTTCAGCGAATTGATATAGCCGGAATACCAGCTCTCATCGGTGAAGATGCGGATGTAATTGTCGAGCGTGGGCTTATGCGGCCACAGGGTCATGGTCGAGACGATCTCGCCATTCTCCTTAAAACTCATATTGACGAGCCAGTAGATCGGCAGCAGCAGGAAGATCAAAAACAGCGTCAGGATGATGCGACGGCCGGGGATGGAATTGTTCATGCCGCGCCCTCCGTCTTGGCGCGATCAGCGCCGGCATTGGTCATCACGGTGTAGAACACCCAGCAGACGATCAGCACGATGATGTTATAGACCAGCGACAGCGCCGCCGCCTTGCCGAGCTCGAACTGGCCGAGCGCGATCTTGACGAGCTCGATGGAGACGAAGGTGGTCGAATTGCCGGGCCCGCCGCCGGTGACGACGAAGGGCTCGGTGTAGATCATAAAACTGTCCATGAAGCGCAGCAGCACGCCGATCAGCAACACGCGATTGAGCTTCGGCAATTGAATGGCGCGGAACACAGCCCAGCGCGAGGCGCCGTCGATCTGCGCCGCCTGGTAATAGGCATCGGGGATCGATTTCAGGCCGGCATAGCACAGCAATGCGACAAGGCTGGTCCAGTGCCAGACATCCATCACGATGACGGTGGCCCAGGCGTCGAATTCGTTCGACACGTAATTATAGTCGAAGCCGAGCGAGTTCAGCGTGTAGCCGAGCAGGCCGATATCGGGGCGGCCAAAGATCTGCCAGATGGTGCCGACCACGTTCCATGGAATGAGCAGCGGCAATGCGAGGATCACGAGGCAGGCCGCGACGCGCCACCCATCGCGTGGCATCGACAGCGCGACGATGATGCCGAGCGGGACTTCGATGGCGAGGATGATCGCGGAGAACAGGAGATTGCGGCCGAGCGAGGCGAGGAAGCGCCCGCCGAGATCGCTGGACGGATCGAGCAATTCCTTGAACCAGCCGACGCCGTTCCAGAAGAACTGGTTGTTGCCAAACGTGTCCTGCACCGAATAGTTCACCACCGTCATCAGCGGCAACACCGCCGAGAAGGCGACGATGAGGAACACCGGCAGGACGAGGAACCAGGCCTTGTTGTTGACAGTCTTGTCCATCACTGCGCCCCTTCGATCAGGCGGCTGTTGGCATAAACGTGGACCCTGTTGGCATCGAACACCAGCCCGACCTCGTCGCTCGGTACGGAAAAGCCTTCCGGCACGCGCGCGGCAAATCTCACGCCGCCGATGCGGACGCGGGCAAAGCGGATGCGGCCGAGATCGTCGATGCGCTCGACCTGCGCGGTGAGCAGATCCGGCGCCGGTGTGGCGACATGGACGAATTCGGGGCGGATGCCGATTTCGATCTTCTGATCGGCAGGCAGCCTATCGTAACTGCGGTTCAGTCCGATGACGTGGCCGCCGATGCGCGCCTGTCGGCCGTGAACTTCGGCAGGCACGATGTTCATGCCGGGCGAGCCGATGAAATAGCCGACGAATGTATGCGCGGGCTTGTCGAACAATTCCTGCGGCGTGCCGGATTGCACGACGCGGCCGTCATGCATCACCACCACCGTGTCGGCAAAGGTCAGCGCCTCGGTCTGGTCATGGGTCACATAGATCATGGTGAGATCGAGCGCGCGGTGCAGCGCTTTCAGCTTCGAGCGCAACTCCCATTTCAGCGCGGGATCGATCACGGTCAGCGGCTCGTCGAACAGCACGGCGGCAACGTCGGAGCGCACAAGGCCGCGGCCGAGCGAGATCTTCTGCTTGGCATCCGGCGTCAGGCGCGTCGCCTTGCGGTTCAGATAAGGCGTGAGATCGAGCAACTCGCCGATCTCGGCAACGCGGGCATCGATCTGCGGCTTCGGCATGCCGCGATTCTTCAGCGGAAACGCGAGGTTCTCGCCCACCGTCATGGTGTCGTAGATCACCGGGAACTGGAACACCTGGGCGATGTTGCGTTTCTGGGTCGGCAGTGGCGTGACATCATTGCCGTCGAACAGGATCTGTCCGCGGGTCGGCGTGACGATGCCGGAGATCATATTGAGCAGCGTGGTCTTGCCGCAGCCGGAAGGCCCGAGCAGCGCATAAGCGCCGCCCTGCCGCCAGGTCATGGAGATCGGCTTCAGCGCAAAGGATTCCGGATCGGCATCGTTGCCGCTGTAGGACTGTGCGAGATCGACGAGATCGATGCGGGCCATGATTACGCTCCCTTTGCCATGCCGGGAGCGGCGACCAGCCGGTCGCTGCCGTCGAACACAAACAGATTGGCGGGATCGAGCACGGCATCGAGCATATGGCCGGGCTGGAATTCATGCACGCCCTGCAGCACCGCCACCCAGTTCGATGCGTCGCGCTTCAGATGCACGAAACTCTCCGAACCGGTGATTTCGGTAACCGTCACCTCCGCCGGAAATGCGTGACGTCCGGCGATGCCATTGGCGACTTCGAGCTGATGCGCGCGGAAGCCGACGCGATAGGCACCATCGGCAAGCGCGGCATAGAGGCCCGACGCCGGCGCATTGGCGCCGCCGGCATAATGCACCTGCCCGTCCTTCTTCTCGATCGCAACCAGATTGAGCGGCGGATCGGAAAACACTTCGGCGACCTTCAGCGTTTCCGGATGGCGATACACGTTCGATGTCACGCCATGCTGCAGCACCTCGCCTTCCCACAGGCACACGGTGCTGCCGCCGAGCAACAATGCCTCGGAGGGCTCCGTGGTCGCATAGACGAAGATCGCGCCGGATGCCTCGAAGATCTTTGGCAGTTCTGTGCGCAGCTCCTCGCGGAGCTTGTAATCGAGATTGGCGAGCGGCTCATCGAGCAGGACCAGATCGGCGCCTTTCACCAGCGCGCGGGCAATCGCGGTGCGTTGCTGCTGGCCGCCGGAGAGCTGCAGCGGCGTGCGGTTGAGATAGGGTTCGAGCTTGAGCAGCGCCGCAGCCTCGCGCACGCGGGTCTCTATTTCCGCCTTCGGCTTGCCCTGCACGCGCAGCGGCGAGGCAATGTTCTCATAGACGGTGAAGGAGGGGTAATTGATGAATTGCTGATAGACCATCGCCACCGAGCGTTTGCGGATGTCGATGCCAGTGACGTCCTTGCCATCCACCAGCACGCGGCCTTGCGCGGGCTTGTCGAGGCCGGCGAGCAGCCGCATGATCGAGGTCTTGCCGGCGAGTGTCGGCCCGAGCAGAACGCTGAGACTGCCGCGTTCGAGCGTCAGCGAGACATCGCGAATGGTCGTGATGCCATCCACCATCTGCGACACGTGATCGAGGGTGACGCTCATGCGCGCACCTCCGCTTGCGCAGCGGCGCCGTCGTCCCGATGAGCAGAGAGCCACGCATCGAGCGCCACGATCTCCTCCCCTGACAATCGCAGGCCGAGTTTGGAGCGCCGCCAGACGATGTCCTCGGCACTCACGGCCCATTCATGCGCCATCAGATAGCGCACCTCGCGCTCGGTCAATGTGGCACCGAAGTCGTGGCCGAGATCGGCGGCGGATTTTGCGGATGCGAGACATTTTGCAGTGCGGGTGCCGTAAGCATGCACCAGACGGCTCGCATGTGGTTGCGTGAGAAAAGGATAGTCGCGCCTGATCTCGGCGATCAGCGCATCCACCGACGACACATCGAAATCACCGCCGGGCAGCGGTGCATCCGCAGTCCAGCCCTCTTTCGCCTTCGCGCCTTTCAGATAGGGCGCAAGCTTCTGAAGGGCCTCCTCCGCAAGGCGGCGATAGGTGGTGATCTTGCCGCCATAGATCGACAGCAGCGGCGCGCCGCCGGGCAGATCGAGTTCGAACACATAATCGCGCGTGGCCGCCTTGGCGTCGCTGGCGCCGTCGTCATAGAGCGGGCGGACGCCGGAATAGGTCCAGACCACGTCATCGGCGAGCACCGGTTTTGCAAAATATTCGCTGACCGAGCTGCAGAGATAGGCGATTTCGTCCGGCGTGATTTTCACGTCCGCGGGATCGCCGTGGTAATCCACATCGGTGGTGCCGATCAGCGTGAAATCATTCTGATACGGGATGGCAAAAACGATGCGGCCATCGGCATTCTGGAAGATATAGGCGCGATCATGCGCATAGAGTTTTGGCACGACGATGTGCGAGCCCTGCACCAGGCGGACTTTTGCTTTCGCATTCACGCCGGCGCCGGAATTGAGCACGTTTTCGACCCACGGGCCGCCGGCATTGACCAGCGCGCGCGCACGGATGATTTCGCGCGCATGAGTCAGCACGTTTTCAGTCGTCACGTGCCAGATGCCATCGGACTGACGGATCTCGATGGCGCGGCTGCGGGTGCGAATCTCGGCGCCGCGATCGGCGGCGTCACGGGCGGTCAGCACGACAAGGCGCGCGTCATCAACGCTGCAATCGGAATATTCGAAACCGCGTGTGAAGCGACCGGGCGTGAGCGGCTTGCCGGTCTCGTCGGTGGCAAGGTTCAGCGTCCGCGTGGCCGGCAGCAATTTGCGGCCACCGAGATGGTCATAGAGAAACAGACCCATGCGCAGCAGCCAGGCCGGGCGTAGTCCGGCGTGATGCGGCAGCACGAAGCGCAGCGGCCGGATGATATGCGGCGCCATCGCCCACAGCACCTCGCGCTCCAGGAGCGCGTGGCGGACCAGCTTGAAATCGTAATATTCGAGATAGCGCAGGCCGCCATGGATCAGCTTGGTGGACCAGCTTGAGGTGCCCGAGGCCAGATCCTTCATCTCGCAGAGAAACACGGAATTGCCGCGACCGACCGCGTCGCGGGCAATGCCCACGCCGTTGATGCCACCACCAATGATTGCAAGGTCGTAAGTCTGACCCACCCGGCTTCCTCTCCGCGCCAATCGTCTGGCGCCTCACTTGGACGCGCCATTTTCGCTTTTTGCGATTTGGCTTTCGTTTGCGATTAAAGCACAAGGAAAAGCGAAAGCAATACCCATTGGGAGTTGTTCCACCGGTTCGAAACACGGCAGCGACGCGCGGTCACCTCTCCCCGTTCTGCACGGGGAGAGGTCGACCAGCGAAGCGCAGCGCAGCCGGGCGGGTGAGGGGCGAGGCACAGGCTTCTCCCCGCCACTCGATCCCCGGATCTCTCCGACTCGATGGTGCAATTGATCGGCTGGCCGCGTGCCCTGCCCCTCACCCGCCGCGAAGACGCGGCGACCTCTCCCCGCGCAAGATGCGGGGAGAGGTTACGGAGCTTCGGCTTCGTCGATCTCGTCTGCTTCAGGCAGCGCCTCGATCACCTTCACCCCGCGGCTGTTGCAGATCTCCTGCAAGGCCGGCGGCAGCGCGGTGTCCGTCACGAATGTATGGATCTGGCTGAGATGGGCGATGCGCACGGCGGCGCTGCGGCGCAGCTTGGTGGAGTCGCACACCAGCATCACGCTGCGTGCATTGGCGATGATCGCCTGCGCCGCCTGCACCTCGCGATAGTCGAAATCCAGCAGCGCGCCCTCCTCGTCGATCGCCGAGGCGCCGATGATGGCGTAGTCGACCTTGAACTGGCCGATCAGCTTGATGGCCGTCGAGCCCGTCACCGCGCCATCGGCCCGGCGCACGCTGCCGCCGGCGACCACCACCTCGATATGCGGATGGCGATACAGCATCATCGCCACATTGAGATTGTTGGTGATCACCAGCAGATTTTCGTGATTGGTGAGCGCGGCTGCCACTTCTTCAGTCGTGGTGCCGATATTGATGAACAGCGACGACCCATTGGGAATCTCGGCCGCTGCCGCGGCGCCAATGGCTTTCTTCTCCTCGGCAGCCACGAAGCGGCGGGCTTCATAAGCGAGATTCTCCGTCCCCGACGCGACGATCGCGCCGCCATGGATGCGCGTCAGCAGGCGCTGATCGCAGAGATCATTGAGGTCCTTGCGGATGGTCTGGGCCGAGACTTCGAAGCGGCGCACGAGATCATCGACCATCACACGGCCGAAAGCGCGCGCGTGGTTGAGAATTTCGGATTGGCGGTGGGGCAGCCCGGCAGTCACATCAGCACCTCATAGAACAATTCCATGGTGCTGATGTTAGGCAGGCGCGTCAACGTAGGCCGACCGCCCGCGAGCAGGGCCGTGTCATCTGAGCGTCATGCCTTATGCGGCAGTGGCAGCTGGCTGTTCGCCCTGAGCGAACTGGAAAGCTGCCCGCTCGGCCTCGCGGGCGTTGCGGAATATCTGGCCATCCATCCCGTTGAAACGGTGGGAGGCGGCAAAGAACCGAAAACCTTCCGGATCGCGAACCACGATACCGGCTGCCTGCGACGAGACTTCGATAATATAAGTGTCTGACATGGCGGCCCCTTTCGCAGTACGCTCTGCATATTCCGGGCCACTAACGGGGATGGCGGTAAATCGTTCCCGCAGCGATTTAGAATCCCTATGCCGTGATTGTCGCATCCGGCTTGTCGATCGGCCGCGGGCGTCCGTTGTCATCGATGGAGACGAAGGTGAAATTGCCTTCCGTCACCAGGATCGGTGCACTTTCGCTGCGCCGAAGCACCCAGGCTTCGATATGCAGGGTCAGCGAGGTGCGGCCCATGCGCACGAGATTGGCATGCACGGAAACGACATCGCCCACATGCACGGCCTTGCGGAAGGTCATGGCCTCGATAGCGACGGTGACGGTGCGGGTCCTGGCGATCTTGGCCGCAGCCATGCCGCCGCCGAGATCCATCTGGCTGAGCAACCAGCCGCCGAAAATGTCGCCATTGGCATTGGTGTCCGCCGGCATCGCCACCGTGCGGATGGTGAGATCGCCGGTGGGCTCGGTGCCGAGGCCGGTGGGCTGGGTCGATGATTCAGTGGGCTTTGATTCAGTCATGAGCAATCCCTGCTGGAAATTGAGTCAGAATATGCATCGGCGCCAGGCTAGCGCACGGGCGGGGGCCTGACGAAACTCAGGGCGACGCAGAGCCAGGCCAGCAGCCAGAGCGTCAGCGCGTTGCGGATATCGAGGGCCGCGATCATCAGCACCAGCGCCAGCAAGATCAGCGGAAGCGCGGCGAAACGGATCTTGCCTTGCCCGTTCCAGTAGGCGGCCAGCAGCGGGAGAAACAGCACCATCGCCACGATGACGCCCAGCCAGATCGTCTCGCTGTGAAGCAGATCATGCCTGAGGCGCAGGATCCAGGTGTCCACCGCGGCGATCATGGCCGGCTCGTCATCGGGCGATCACGTGAATGTCTCCCAGCCGTCGTCCGGCGCAAACCGGTCGCCATGTTTGGCGGCCAGGGTACGCAGCGTGGCCGCCACATTGTCCGGGCCGCGCGACCTCGCATAATTCAACGGGCCGCCGCGGAACGGGGCATAGCCGGTGCCGAAGATCATGGCGCCATCGACCACATCGGGGTCGTCGACGATGCCCTCGCGCAGACAGGCAACGCAGACATTGGAGATCGGCAGCACCAGGCGGTCGATCATCTCCTGCGACGGCCGCGCGGTGGCGGCGGCAGCGGAGCTCTTCTCGGCCTTGCCGTCCTTCCAGGTGTAGAACCCCTTGCCGGTCTTCTTGCCGAGTTCGCCGCGATTGACCTTTTCACGCAACCACGCCGGGGTCGGCGGCAGCATGTCGCCGAACTTCGAGCGCAGCATGTCGCCCACGGCCATGCAGATATCGAGGCCGACCTGATCGGCCAGCTCGATCGGGCCCATGGGCATGCCGAACTGCTCCGCGGCCGCGTCGATGGTTTCCTTGTCGACCTTCTCGTCGAGCAGCATCATCGCCTCGAGCATGTAAGGCGTGAGGGCGCGATTGACGAGGAAGCCCGGCGACGACTTCACCGGCAGCGGCAGGCGATCGATGGCGCCGACAAAGGCAGTGGCGCGCTTCAGCACGTCGGCATCGACGCCGTCATGGCTGACGACTTCGACCAGTTGCAGGCGCGACACCGGATTGAAGAAGTGCAGGCCCAGGAAGCGACCGGGATTGGTCAATGACGACCGCAGGTCCTGCAGCGGAATGCTCGACGTGTTGGTGGCGAGGATCGCATCCGGCTTCATGCGCGGCTCGAGGCCGGCATAGACCTTCTGCTTGAGCTCGAGTTTTTCGGACACCGCCTCGATGATGAGATCGGCACCGCGCACGCCCTCGCCGTCGAGATCCGGGATCAGGCGATCCAGCGTGTCGCGCTGGTCGGTGCGCTTGCGGACGATCTTGGCATAGAGATCGGCGGCGCGCTTGATGGCGCCGGCCAGCGGCTCCGATTTCATGTCGGCCAGCGTGACGCGCAGGCCTTGATGCGCGCACCAGGCGGCGATGTCGCCGCCCATGGCGCCGGCACCAATGACATGGACATGCTTGATCCCGCCATCGCCCTCGCCGGCGAGTTTCTTCATCGTCTCGCGCAGGAAGAAAACGCGGATCAAATTCTGCGCTGTCGGCGTCACCATCAGCCGGGCGAATGAGCCCTGCTCGGCCTTCAGCATCGCGGCACGGTCGCCGCCATGTTTCTCCCACAGATCGATCAGCGCATAGGGCGCGGGATAATGTTCGCGCGGCGCCTGCTTCGACGCCTCGGCCACCATGCGCGAGGCAAGGAAGCCACGCACCGGCGAGAAGTTCAGCAGCGGGATCAGCGACGACGGCTTTGCGCGCTTGAGGCGGCCGAACACGGCGTCCTTCACCGCATTGCGGACATGGCGTTCCTCGGTGACGGCATCAATGAGCCCGATGGCCTTGGCCTTGCGCGCATCGATCGTCTTGCCGGTCAGCATCATCGGCATGGCCTGCAGAGGCGACACCAGATGCGTGAAGCGCGCGGTGCCGCCAAGGCCCGGATGCAGGCCGAGCATCACTTCCGGGAAACCGAAGCGCGCGCCATCGATGGCGATGCGCATCTGGCAGGCCAGCGCGATTTCGAGACCGCCGCCGAGACAGAAGCCGTGAATGACGGCGACCGTCGGAATCTTCAGCGCCTCGAAGCGATCGACCACCGCATGGGCACGGGCAATGCGCGCCTCGATGGCGCCGGCATCGCTGCCGCGAAATTCGTTGATGTCGGCGCCGGCGATGAAGCCCGACGCCTTCGCCGAACGGATGACGATGCCGGTGGGACGCTGGGCTTCCAGCGCCGTCAGCACCATGTCGAATTCGGTGAGCACCTCCTCCGACAGCGTATTGGCGGAGGCATTGGCACGGTCGAACAGCAGCCACGCCACGCCATCGGCATCGCGGGTGAGCTTGAAATTGCGATAGGTGTCGCTCGCATCAGGTGTCGGCCCGAGTTCGAGCGTGCGGTCCTTGAGGGCGTCCAAAATTCTGCTTTCCATGACGCGCCTCACACCGTCTCGATCAACATTGCACCGCCGAGCCCGCCGCCGATACATTCGGTGGCAATGCCGCGCCGGGTGCCGAGCCGCTTCATCGCATTGACGAGATGCAGCACGATGCGATTGCCGGACGTGCCGACGGGATGGCCGAGGCTGATCGCCCCGCCATCGACATTCAGTTTGGCGCGATCGATCTCGCCGGCCGCGCCGTCGAGGCCGAGCACCTCGCGGCAGAACTGTTCGTCCTTCCACGCAGCGAGACAGCCGAGCACTTGCGTGGCAAAGGCCTCGTTCAGCTCCCACGTTTCGATGTCGTGGATGGTCATGTCGTTGCGCTTGAGCAGGTCATGCGACGACAGCACCGGGCCGAGGCCCATGATGGAGGGATCGAGCGCGGACCACTGGCTGTCGAGGATGACAGCCTTCGGGGAGAGCTTGTGTTTGACGACGGCTTCCTCGGACGCGAGAATCACCCAGGATGCGCCGTCGGTGATCTGCGAGGAATTGCCGGCGGTGACCTGTCCCCATGGGCGCTCGAACACCGGCTTCAACATCGCCAGCTTGTCGGCGGAGGAATCCGGACGCACGCCGTCGTCGTGATCGTAGAACTTGCCTTTGCGGTCGAAGGCGGTTTCCACCTCGCCCTTCAACCAGCCATTCTCCTGCGCGCGCGCGAGGCGCTTGTGGCTCTCGCTGGCATAGGTATCGGCCTGCAGGCGGGTAATGCCGAACAGATGCCCGACCTTCTCGGCAGTCTGGCCCATATTGAGGTCGGTGATGGGATCGGTGAGGCCACGCTCGAGGCCGATCACCGGCTTGAAGTGTGCGGGACGCGCTTTGGCGAAAGCAGCGAGTTTGGCCAGCGGCCCCTTGGCCATTGCGAGGCCGGCGAACCAGCGCACGCCGTTCTGCGGCCACACCAGCGGCGCGTGGCTGAGCGCTTCGGCGCCGCCGGCCAGGATCAGATCAGCATTGCCCTCGCGGATATAGCGGTAGCCGGTATCGATGGACTGCATGCCGGAGCCGCAGTTGATCTGCACCGTGAAGGCCATCATGCGCTCGCCCATGCCGAGCCGGAGCGCGGCGACACGGGCGGGATTCATCTCGTCGGCAATCACATTGACGCAACCGAGGATCACCTGATCGAAGGCATCAGGCTTGAACGGCTGCCGCGCCAGCAGCGGGCGGCCGCATTGCACGGCGAGATCGACAGGGGTGAATGGGCCGGGGCCGCTGCGCGCCTTCAAAAACGGCGTACGGCTGCCATCGACGATATAAACTGGTCTTGCCATCAGAGTTTTGCCCACCTGTGTCCCGGACGCGATGCGGCGCGACGTGCCGCTTCGCAGAGCCCGGACCTTATCAGACGCCGGAGTTCGTTACGGTCCCGGCTCTGCGGAGCGGCATGAAGAATGCCGCACCGCGTCCGGGACACGATGATCCCTTTTATCATCAGGATGCTGCTCGTTGCTCACCGAGATCCTGGAAGAACTGATGCACGTTGTCGGACTTCCTGGCCAGTGGCGACAGATCCTCCGGCGCGAAATCATCGACCTCGATCACCAGCTTGACGGCCTCGCGAGCCGCTTCCAGCCGCTCGCCCTCGCCTTGCGTGATCACGCCCTGTGCCACAGCCTGCTTCCAATCCTTCAGTTTTGCGGTTCGGATGCGTTTCGCAATATCGTCGGTGGATGACACCAGCTTGAACGCCTTTTCCAGCCGCGTCAGTGGACCGTCATCCTCCACGTAAGCGAGATCCGGCGTCAGCCGGTCGCGCGTGGCGGAGGGCTCCAGGATCATCTGGGCGCATTGATGCACCACGCGATCCGACGGGCCGAGCACAGATGCACCAAACGGCTGCACGACGAATTTCAGGATCGCGGCAACGAACCGGTTCGGCAGATTGGCGAGGATTTCAGCAAAGCGGTTCTCGATGGTCTTGAAGCCCGTGGCCATGCACCATTCGAGCGCGGGCAGATCGTCGTGCCGGCGGCCTTCGTCTTCCCAGCGTTTCAGCGCGGCCGAGAGCAGATAGAGCTCGGAGAGAATGTCGCCGAAGCGCGCCGACAGCATCTCCTTGCGTTTCAGTGCGCCGCCGAGTGTCAACAGCGCCATATCGGCGCACAGCGCGAAGGCCGACGAATAGCGCGACAGCCGGCGATAGAACTGCGTGGCAGCGCCGGCGTCCGGCGCCGGCGCGAAGGCGCCACCGGTCCAGCCGCGGCCCCAGGCGCGGAATAGCGTTTTCACGCTGTGGCCGACATGTTTCCAGAACGCGGTGTCGAACGCGTCGAGGCCTTTCTTTTTATCGGGATCGCTGAGCGCATTCATCTCGTCGAGCAGATAGGGATGCGCGCGGATGGCGCCCTGCCCGAACACGATGAGGTTTCGCGTGAGGATGTTGGCGCCCTCCACCGTGATGCCCACCGGCACCGCGCGATAGAGATTGCCCATGTAATTCTGCGGGCCATCGATCACGGCCTTGCCGGCATGGATATCCATCGCATCGTCGATGACGGTGCGCATGCGCTCGGTGGCATGCAGCTTCATGATGCCGGAAATGACTGCAGGGTGATGGCCCTGATTAAGCGCAGCCGACGTCAGCCGCCGGGCGGCATCGAGCAGATAGGCGGTACCAGCGATGCGCGCGAGCGGCTCCTCGATGCCTTCGAATTTCGAGATCGAGATGTTGAACTGTTCACGGATGCGGGCATAGGCGCCGGTGGTGCGCGCCGCATAGGCAGCGCCGGCGGCCGAGAGCGACGGCAGCGAGATGCCACGGCCGGCGGCGAGCGCCGACATCAGCATCTTCCAGCCCTGCCCGAGCCGTTCCTGCCCACCAATGATGTAATCCAGCGGGATGAAGACATCGCGGCCCCAGTTCGGGCCGTTCTGGAACACCTGCATCGACGGCAGATGCCGCTTACCGATTTCGACGCCGGGAAGATCATGCGGGATCAGCGCGACCGTGATGCCGAGCTCGTCTTGATCGCCGACGAGGTGATCGGGATCGTAGGCCTTGAAGGCGAGACCGATCAGGGTGGCGACGGGGCCGAGCGTGATGTAGCGCTTGTGCCAGTTGAGGCGCAGGCCGAGCACTTCCTGACCGTCAAACGTGCCCTTGCAGATGACGCCGCTGTCGATCATCGACGCAGCATCGGAGCCGGCCTCCGGGCTGGTGAGACCGAAGCAGGGAATGTCGCGGCCATCGGCGAGGCGCGGCAGCCAGCGCTGGCGCTGTTCGTCGGTGCCGAATTTCATCAGCAGTTCGCCGGGGCCGAGCGAATTCGGTACCATCACGGTGACGGCAGCAACCACCGAGCGAGACGAGATTTTCCGCACCACTTCGGAATGTGCATAGGGCGAGAAGCCGAGGCCGCCGAATTCCTTCGGGATGATCATGCCGAAGAATTTTTCGCGCTTGATGAAGTCCCAGACGTCAGGCGGCAGATCGCGCAGCTCCCAGTTGATCTTCCAGTCGTCGATCATCTCAACGAGTCGATCGACTGGGCCTGTCATGAAAGCCTGTTCTTCTGCGGTCAGCGTTGCGGGCGCGACCTTGAGCAGCTTGTCCCAGTCGGGATTGCCGGTGAACAGGTCTGCATCCCACCAGACGTCGCCGGCCTCCAGCGCCTCGCGCTCGGTGTCCGACATGGTCGGCAGCACACCCTTGGCCCAGCCGAAGATCGGCTTGGTGAGATAATCCTTGCGCAGGCTTGGGGAGCTCATGGGGAATTCCTCTTCATCGGCGCGGCCCGGCTTCCGGGCGGAAGCTGATCGCTCAAGGGCATTCGCTCTAACGGGACGATGTTGGTTTCAGCTTAGCTTTCGCGTTGAAATTTAAGCGAAATTGGTCAGCATTGAGCCATCGATAACGGTGAGGATACCGCATCGGTTCCATCATGGCGATGAAGCGGCGCGTGGCAGGAGGTCGCGCGGCCCGCTGTCATCCCGGCGCATGCCGGGATCCATAGACACCGTCAGTGCGGCTATGAACTCAGGTGGCGGCGACAGCGCTTATGCCACTTATTCGGAGGGTATGGGTCCCGGCGTTCGCCGGGACGACAGGCTAGTCCGGCCTTGTCATCTCGAACATGTCTTCATGCTTGACCGTGAAATAATCGCCCTTGCGCCCCGCACGCACGATGGGGCTCGCCAGCGCGGTGCGATAGACGCCGTCCACGATCAACGCCTTGTCGATATGCACGGCCACGACCTCGCCCATGGTGAGGAAGGCATTGGCCGACTGGCCATCGGCGCGCTTCAGCTCGATGATCTCGGTGACCTTGCATTCGAACGCGACCCGGGCCTCGCCCACGCGGGGGACATCGACCAGCGTGCTCGGCACCTTGGTCAGACCCGCAACCTCGAATTCATCCACCTCGCGGCCGACATGGGCGGCGGTGGCATTCATATGCTGGGCGAGATCGATGGTGGCGAGATTCCAGACGAATTCGCCGGTCTCCTGCGCATTGCGGGTGGAATGCTTGATGCCGATGCTGGAGAAACCGATCAGCGGCGGCGTGTAGTTGAAGCCGTTGAAGAAGCTGTAGGGCGCGAGATTGACGCTGCCGTCCTTGCCACGGGTCGAGACCCAGCCGATCGGCCGCGGCGCGATGATGGCGTTGAAGGGATCGTGCTTCAGGCCGTGGCCGTTGCGGGGCTCGTAGCTGTGGAGTTCGAAAGCGCTCACGGGGGCATTCCCTTCGTTGATCAGCGCTTCGAGGTCTAGCGGCGCGGCGCCAGCCCGGCAAGGACGAAGTCGATCATCTGGTCGATGGTCGGGCCGGGTTTCTCCATCGCTTCGACGATCATCTGCGGATGGAAATAACGGATCATCGCGGTGCAGACGCAAAGAGCGGCCAGCGGTACATCCGGCGCATGAAATTCGCCCTTGGCGGCCCCTTCCGCGATCACCTCGCCGATCAGGACATTGATGTGGTCGATATGGGCGACGCAGACGTCCCAGCTTTCCTCCATGGCGATGGCCACCATCTCGTGCAGCTTGGCGTCGCCGACATAGCGCTCGGAATTCATCTGGTGGATCGTCACCAGCAACTCGCGCAGTCGCGCCTGCACCGGTTGCTGGCGAGCCGCAATCTCGCGCGCAGCCACTTCCACCTCGCCCATCAGGCGCTTGGCGACGGCCGAAATGATCGACTTCTTGGAATCGAAGAAGCGATAGACATTCGCCGGCGACATGCGAAGGAGCTTTGCGATGTCGGCAACGGTCGTCTTCTGATAGCCGATCTCGCGAAACAGCTTTTCGGCCGTCACCAGAATGCGGGTGCGGGTATCGTCGGTTTCGATGTGATCGGAAACAAGCGTCATCTCGGTCCAGCTATCTTCCTATTCGGCCGCAGCGGCAAGCGGAAAGGCAAGCTGCTTGTCCTGATGTTGCGGTGCGTGATGTTCGCTGTCCTCGCCGGGACCGCGCTCATCTAGGCTCTTTCGGAACCACAGCGCGTAGAGGCCGGGCAGATAGAGCAGCGTGAGGAAGGTCGCAACGAAAAGGCCGCCCATGATGGTCACCGCCATCGGGCCCCAGAAGGCCGAACGTGACAGCGGAATCATTGCGAGGATGGCCGCGAGAGCTGTGAGCACGACCGGGCGGGCACGACGCACCGTAGCCTCGACGATCGCCTCACGGCGCGGCAGGCCGTGGCGCACATCGGTTTCGATCTGATCCACCAGGATCACCGCATTGCGCATGATCATGCCCGCCAATGCGATCAAGCCAAGCAGCGCGACGAAACCGAACGGCATCCGCGAGACGTTGAGCGCAAGCGATGCACCAATGATGCCAAGCGGCGCCGTCAGGAACACGAGGATGAGGCGCGAGAAACTCTGCAGCTGGATCATCAGCAGCGTGAGCATCACGATCATCATCAGCGGGAAGAGCAGCGCGATCGACGCATTGCCCTTCTCGGATTCTTCCACCGCACCGCCGATCTCGATGCGATAGGCGGGCTCGAGGCTGTCGCGGATCGACTTCAGCTGCGGCCAGATCTGGTTGGTCACATCAGGCGGCTGCACGCCATCGACGACGTCGCTGCGCACGGTGATCGCCATGTCGCGGTTGCGCCGCCACAGGATCGGCTCCTCATGCGAATATTCGATATTCGCCACCTGGGTGAGCGGCACGGCGACGCCATTGCGCGAGATGATGGTGAGGTCGCCAACCTTGCCGAGATCGAGGCGCTCGGACGGCACGGCGCGGGCGACCACGCCGACCTTCTCGATGCCGTCGCGGATAGTGGTGACCGTGGTGCCGGAGATCAGCAGCGCGAGCGACTGCGCCACATCCTGCGGCGTCAGGCCGAGCGCGCGGGCGCGGTCCTGATCGACGACCAGCTTGAGATAAGGCGACTGCTCGTTCCAGTCGAGCTGCGCTTCCGTGATGTTCGGATTGGCGCGCATGACGTCGCGGACCTTGTAAGCGATATCACGCACCTTCGCCGTGTCCGGGCCGACCACGCGGAACTGGACGGGGAAGCCGACCGGCGGACCGAAATTGAAACGATCGACGCGGACGCGCGCTTCGCTGAGCTGGCCGTCTGCCACCGCTTTCTCGATCTTCGACTTGATGCGCTCACGTGCCTCGACATTCTTCGAGACGATCACGATTTCCGCGAAGGCTTCATTGGGCAGCTGCGGATTGAGGCCGAGCCAGAAGCGCGGCGAGCCGCGGCCGATATAGGACGTGTAGGTGGCGATGTCCTTGTCGTCCTTCAGCAGCGTCTCCGCCTTCTCGACGGACTTCTTCGTCACGTCGAAGGCGGTGCCTTCGGGCAGGCGCAGCTGGAAGAACAGCTCCGGTCGCTCGGACAGCGGGAAGAACTGCTGCTGGACCTTGCCGAAGCCGACGACCGAGGCGAAGAAAATGCCAACGGTGGCGACCACCACCTTGATGCGGTGATTGACGCACCACTGAATGACGGCGCGCAACGTGCGATAGATCCGCGTCTCGTAAATCGCGTGCGGATCCTCATGCTCGGCGCCGGGCTTCGCCATGTTGGGCAGCAGCTTGACGCCGATATAGGGTGTAAAAATCACCGCCACGAACCATGACGCTACCAGCGCGATGGCCACGACCCAGAAGATGCTGCCGGCATATTCGCCGACAGCCGAATTCGCGAAGCCGATGGGCAGGAAGCCCGCGGCCGTCACCAGCGTGCCGGTCAGCATCGGAAACGCCGTGGATTCCCAGGCGAATGATGCTGCGCGGACACGGTCCCAGCCCTGCTCCATCTTCACCACCATCATCTCCACCGCGATGATGGCATCATCGACGAGCAGGCCGAGGGAGATGATCAGCGCGCCGAGCGAGATGCGGTGCAGGTCGAGTGAGATGGCGTTCATCACCATGAAGACGATGCCGAGCACCAGCGGCACTGACAGCGCCACGACGATGCCGGTGCGCCAGCCGAGCGCCAGGAACGACACGAACAGCACGATGGCCAGCGCCTCGACGAAGGAGCGCGTGAATTCGCCGACGGCTTCCTCGACCACATGCGGCTGATCGGCGATCTGCTCGATCTCGATGCCCTGCGGCACCGCGGCCATGAAGCTGGCGGCGGCTTTCTTCACGTTTTCGCCGAGCTGGAGAATATTGGCACCCTTGGCGGTGACAACGCCGATGCCGAGTGCGGGCTTGCCCTTCTGCTGGATCTTGAAATCCGGCGGATCGACAAAACCGTGGCTGACATCGGCGATGTCGCCGAGGCGGAAGGTGCGGCCATTGCTTTCGACCGGCGTCGACGCCACCGCCTGCACGCCATCCAGCGCGCCGGTGACGCGCAGCGGCACGCGCTGCGAATTGGTCTCGACGGTGCCGGCGGGGGTGATGGCATTCTGCTTGGCGAGGGAGTCGAACAGCGCCTGCGGCGTGATGCCGAGGGTCGCGAGCTTCGCATGCGAGAATTCGACGAAGATGCGCTCGTCCTGGGTGCCGTAGAGATTGACCTTGGTGACGCCATCGACCTTCAAGAGACGCTGGCGCAGGCCTTCGGCGACCTTCTTCATCTGCGCGTAATCGGCGCCGTCGCCGGTCATCATATAGAGGATGGAATCGACATCGCTGAATTCGTCATTGACGGTCGGGCCGATCAGGCCCGTGGGCAGGCTGCCCTGCGCGTCGGCGAGTTTCTTGCGCAGGAGATAGAAGAGATAGGGCACATCCTTCGGCGGCGCGTTGTCCTTGAAGGAAACCTGTAGCGCGGTGAAAGACGGCTTTGAATAGGTCTGCACCTTGTCGAAATAGGGCAGCTCCTGCATCTTCTTCTCGATGGGATCGGCGACCTGCTCCTGCATTTCCTTGGCGGTCGCGCCCGGCCAGATCGCCGTGACGTTCACCACTTTCACGGTGAAGAACGGATCCTCGGCGCGGCCGAGCTTTTCGTAGGAGAAGAAGCCGGCAAAGCCGAGTGCAATGATCATGAACAAGATCAGCGTCGGATGTGCGACGGCCCAGGCCGAGAGGTTGAAGCGATGCATCGGCTTCGTCCTTGATGTTTGTTAGAACGACAAAGCGGAGAGGACGCGCACCTTTTGCGCGGGATCGAGCTTCTGCACGCCGAGCGTGACCACCTTGGCACCATCATCGACGCCGCCGGTGATGATCACATCGGTGCTTTCATAAGTCTTCACCTTGACCGGCCGCAGCGTGATGTCGCCGGCATCGCTGACGGTGTAGAGCGAGGACTGGTTGCCCTGGCTGAACAGCGCCGACAGCGGAATGCGAGCAATGCGCTCGGTCTTCGGATCGGACAGGGTCAATGTCGCGGTCATGCCGAGCACGACCTTGTCATCGGCATCGGGCAGCGAGAATTTTGCGAGATAGGTGCGGGTTGCCGCATCGGCATTCGGCGCAATCTCGCGCAGCTTTGCCTGATAGGTCTTGCCGGGCCCCGACCACAGGCTGACGGTGGCGGTGCCATCCTTGGCACGGCCGACCAGCGTTTCCGGGATCGCGACCACGGCCTCCTTCTCGGCAAAGCGCGCAACGCGGATCGCGGCCTGGCCGGCAGCGACCACCTGACCGGGATCGATCAGCGTGGCGGTGACGACGCCTGCGGTGTCGGCATGAAGCGTCGCGTAAGACAGGCTGTTCTTGGTGAGTTCGACCTGGCGCTCGGCGCGGTTGAGGCGGGCACGGGCTTCGTCGCCGGAAGCCTTGGCTTGATCAAGCTGCGCCTGGGTCGCCCAGCCCTTGATCTTGAGTTCATTCGCCCGGCCCTCGGCGGCGCTGGCCTGGGCGAGCACGCCGGTGGCGGCGCTGAGTTCGGCGGCGGCCTGCTCGGCCTGCAGCTTCAGATCGACCTCATCGAGGGTGCCGAGCGGCTGGCCGACCTGCACGGTCTGCCCGACCTCGACGAGACGTTTTGCAACCTTGCCGGCGACACGAAAGCCAATGTCGGTCTCGATGCGCGGGCGGATCGTGCCGACAAAACTGCGCGACGGCGATTCCGGGGCGTATTGCACGGTGGTCACCAGAACCGGCCGCGCCGGCTTCGCCTCGGCTTCTTCCTTCTTTCCGCATCCGGCGAGGCCGATGGCCGGGACGATCAACAAGGCAGCGATGGCCGGTTTGCGGAAGACGTCGAACAAGGGACCGCGGGACATGGTCAAAATTCCTTCGTGAGGCTGCGGCAAAATATGGCTGACCACTGACGATTGTCAATATTCGTCACTAATCACGAATCTGCCATCATTTCTGAAGGATCGCGCAGTGGGCGGTTGGACGGAGACGACCACCGCCCCTCATGGTGAGGAGCGCGCCCTTTGGCGCGCGTCTCGAACCATGAGTTGGCCTGGCTCTTGGGTTCGCGGCCATCCTTCGAGACGCCGCGCAAGTGCGCGGCGCCTCAGGATGACGGGGAGTTTGTGGAAACGGCGCGTCATCTCAATGAAAACGCTGCAAAAAAGCGCCGGAGCGAGGCTCCGGCGCTTTCGAGGTCTTGGGCCTATCGCCGGATTACTTGCCCGGCTGCGGCGCCTTGCTGGCGGATGAGAACTCCGTCGCCGTGCCGTGATTGCCCGCCAGAACCAGAATGCCGGCGATGAGCGGCATGGCGGCCAGAACCAGCAGGCCGGTGGAGGTGCTGCCGGTGGCTTCCTTCACAAAACCGATCAAATACGGCCCGCCGAAGCCGGCGAGATTGCCGATGGAATTGATCATGGCGATGGCGCCGGCGGCCGCGGCGCCGCTGAGCCATGCCGTGGGCAGCGTCCAGAACAGCGCGAAGGTGCAGAACACGCCAATGGCGGCGACGGTCAGCGCAATCATGGTGACAACCGGATTGGTGACAACGCCGGACACAGCGAGCGCTACGGCGATCAACAGCAGAGGCAGACCGACATGCCAGACACGTTCGCGGGTGCGATCCGAATGGCGTGCCCACAAGATCATGGCGAAGGAACCGAACGCATAGGGAATCGCGGTGACGAAGCCGGTCTGCGTGTTGGTCAAACCGAACGCCTTCACAATCTGCGGCAGCCAGAACTGCATGCCGTACAGCGCTGCGACAAAGCCGAAATAGATCACGCTGAGCGTCAGCACTTTTGGCGATGTCAGCGCCTGGCCGAGCGACATGCCATGGGCGCTTTCCTTGACGACGCGCTCGCTCTCCAGCTTGTCGGCCAGCCACATCTTCTGGTCCGGCGTCAGCCAATCCGCCTTGGAAGGCTTATCGGTGAGATAGAACCAGGTGACGATGCCGAGCAGCACCGAGGGAATGCCCTCGATGATGAACAGCCACTGCCAGCCCTTGAGGCCCATCATGCCGTCGAGGCCGAGCAGCATGCCGGAGATCGGCGCGCCGATGACGGTGGACACCGGCACGGCGATCGCAAAAGCCGCAAGGAAGCGGGCGCGATACTCGGCCGGATACCAATAGGTCAGATACAGGATGATGCCGGGGAAGAAGCCGGCTTCGGCGACGCCGAGCAGGAAACGCAGCACGTAGAAGCTGGTGGGGCCGCTGACGATCGCCATCAGCGCCGAGATGATGCCCCAGCTCACCATGATGCGTGCGATCCAGCGGCTGGCGCCGAATTTCTCCAGCGCGATATTGCTGGGAACCTCGAAGATGAAATAGCCGATGAAGAAGATGCCCGCGCCCCAGGCGAAGATGGTGGGCGAGAAATTCAGGTCGGCATTCATGGTCAGCGCAGCGAAGCCGAGATTGACGCGATCGAGATAGGCGAGGAAGTAAGCCAGGATCAGAAACGGGATCAGCCGCCAGGAAATGGCACGGATGGTCGACGTTTCGAGATCGGACCTCGCGCTCGCTTCCGCGCGCGTGCCGATGGTGGTCTGGCTCATAGTCTCGCTCCCGTCAGTTTATTCTCGCGCAACCGGCCGGCCGCAGCTTGATCTTTGCGCGGCCAAGGGGCCGCGACTGGCGGCGGTTTAGCGAAACTGAAGGGGTGCGGCAATATGTCAGCGGAAGCCGTCCCGTAGAACGTTTCCGAAGGCCGATCAGGCGCGCCCGTAGCGCCGGTTCGCCTCGATGGTGAGCCCCTTACCGACCGCGCCAAAGGTATCGCCATCGATGGCACGTGCCGCAGGCAGCGCGCCCAGAATGGCCTTGCGGACATGGGAAAGCTGCACCGAGCCACCGGTGAGGAATACCGCGTCAATGTCTTCCGGCTTCAGCTTCGCCTGTGCGAGACAAATCTCGATGCGTGCATGAATGCGATCGGCCAGCGTCTGGGTGTGGCTCACCAGTTCCTTGCGCGCCATCGTGGCTTTGAGCTTCGGCTCCAGCCAGTCCAGCGCGATGCTCGATTTCGGGCTGTCGGAAAGGCCGATCTTGGCGCCCTCCACCTCCATTGCCAGCGTGTGGCCGCGCTGCTCTTCCAGCACGCGCACGAGACGGTCGAGCAATTCCGGCTGCTGCGCCTCGTAGCGCACCTGCCGGATCTCGTTCATCACCTTGGAATCATACATCCGGTTGATGCTCGACCAGGTGGCGAGATCGTGGAAATAGCCCGACGGCACATCGAGCCCGGCCCGTTTCATCGCCGAACGATAGCCAAGCAGCGGCATCACCACCCCGAGGCTGAGATGGCGATCGAAATCGGTGCCGCCGATGCGCACACCGTCATTGGCGAGGATGTCATCCTTGCGGTCGGCATGGCGATGCCGCTCCGGCGACAGTCGCACGATGGAGAAGTCCGACGTGCCGCCGCCGATATCGGCGATCAGCGCGATCTCTTCCGAACTGATGTGGCGCTCGTAATCCAGCGCCGCCGCGATCGGCTCGAACTGGAAAGAGACATCGGTGAAGCCGATGTCCTTCGCGATGCCGAGCAGAACATCCTCGGCCTTGCGGTCACCGGCCGGATTGTCATCGACGAAAAAGACCGGCCGGCCATGCACGACCTTGCGCAGCTCGATGCCGGTGGCCGCTTCGGCGCGGCGCTTCACCGCGCCGATATAATTGCCGATGACGCTGCGAAAGCCGATGCGCTCGCGGCCCACGCGCGTGGTCTCGTCGATCAGCGAGGTGCCGAGCACGGATTTCAGGCTGCGCATCAGGCGGCCGGACGTGCCCTCCACATAGGCTTCCATCGCCTTGCGGCCGACAAAGGCGCCGGTATCGGCCTTGTAGAAAATGGCGCTTGGAATCGTGACATGCGCATCTTCCAGCGCAGCCAGCACCGGGACGTCATCAATGATGGTACCGAGCGTCGTGTTCGACGTTCCAAAATCCAGACCGCAAATCGACATGACCGCTCCAAGGGGAGCGTCCGTCTACACAGATCGCGCGGTTCGATCCAGCACTAATGTTCGATTTTGGAAAGTCAGTAGGGTGGGCAAAGCGAAGCGTGCCCACCATTACAAGCCAAGCGCGAAGTGGTGGGCAC
>JAEXYA010000072.1 GCA_023451825.1 Pseudomonadota bacterium | reverse complement strand
CCGCACCGTGGCAGCGCCGCCGCCGGCCGTCGAAGTGGCGCCGCGCGAGACCGCGCGCGGACCGGTGCAGGGCATCGTCGCCAAGCGTTCGGGGACCGGCAGCAAGACCGATACGTCGATCATGGCGAGCCCGCAGTCGATCACCGTGGTGACCAAGGACCAGATCTCGCAGCAGGGCGCGCGCAGCGTGGCGGAAGCGCTGCGCTACGAGCCCGGCGTGGTGTCGGAAACCCGTGTCGGCGATCGCTTCGACAACGTTTTCATCCGCGGCTTCGGCGGCTTCGGCGGCGCCGCCAACTACCTGCATTTCTGGGACGGCCTGCGCATGCCGCGTGGCGTGTCCTACGCGATGCCATCGGTCGATCCGTTCCTGCTCGAGCGTGTCGAAGTTCTGCGCGGACCGGCTTCGGTCCTGTACGGGCAGAACAACCTTGGCGGCATGGTCAATCTGATCAGCAAGCGCCCCACGGAGAAGGCGCAGGGCGAGGTCTTCACCCGCTTCGGCGACCATAATCGCATCGAAGGCGGCTTCGACATCAGCGGTCCGCTGACCAAGGAAGGCGACCTGTTGTATCGCCTGATCGGCCTTGGCCGCAAGGCGGATACGGAAGTCAACTACACCACGACCGAACGCCAGATGTTCGCGCCCATGATCACCTGGCGCCCATCGACCGACACGACGCTGACGGTGCATGCGAGCTACACGAAGGATCCGTCGAGCTATCAGCCGAACTGGCTGCCAGCTGTCGGAACCTTGCTGCCGAATGCGAGCGGACAGCAGATTCCGAAGAACTTCTTCTCCGGCAATCCCAACGTGAATACGTATTCGCGCGAGCAGACCTCGGTCGGCTACGAGTTCGAACATCACTTCAACGAGACCTGGGCGGTTCGCCAGAACCTGCGCTATATGGAAGTCACCAGCGACTTCAAGGCGCTGTCGGTCACCGGCTATGCGACCGCCGCCAATTCGTGCGGCGCCGGCGTGGCCAACACCACATGTATCGCGCGCACCAGCACGAACTATCTCGAACAGCTGAAAGCCTTCGCAGTCGATAGCCAGGCCGAGGCAAAATTCTCGACGGGTTGGCTGCACCACACCGTCCTGGTCGGTCTCGATTATCAGAATACGTCGGCCAATGCCCGGTACGGGACCGGTGCTGCGACCTATGTGAACTATCTGAATCCGACCTATGCCAATATCGCTGCGCCGGCCATCAACTCGCAGAACAACACCGATCGCGAGCAGACCGGCATTTATCTGCAGGATCAGGTCCGGATCGGCAAACTGAATGTCGTCGCCGGCGTGCGCCAGGATTGGGCCAATGCATCGACGCGGATTGTGACCCCGACCACCACCACCACGGTGCGTCCGTCCGACTCGGCGGCGACCTGGCGCGTCGGTGCGACCTACGAGTTCGAGAACGGCTTTGCGCCCTATGCGAGCTATTCGACGTCGTTCGAACCCAGCGTGACCGTCGGCACAGACTATACGGGCAAGGCATTCGTTCCGACCACGGGCGAGCAGTATGAAGCGGGCATCAAATATCAGCCGCTCGGCCTGAACGGTTTCTTCATGCTGTCCTATTTCGACATCACGCAGAACAATGTCCTGGCATGGGATACTGCGCGTCTTTCGTCTGCCTATCCTTGCACCGCTGCTGCCGGCACGACCTTCTGCCAGACCCAGCTCGGGCAGGTGCGGTCCAACGGCATCGAACTCTCGGGCAAGGTGACGTTGCAGCCGGGCTTCGACGTCATCGCTGCTTATTCGCACACCAATATTCGCGTCACTGAAAGCAACCAGACCGCGACGAGCTACGTGCTGAATACGGCAGGCCAGCCGGTCAGCGGCGGCGCGGTTGCTATCCAGGGCAAGACCCCGGTCGGTGCCCCGTCGAACACCGCGTCGCTTTGGATGGACTACACCTTCCAGAACGGCCCGCTCGCCGGCTTCGGCTTTGGCGGCGGCGTCCGCTATGTCGGCGCATCCTTCGGTGACTCCGCCAATTCGGCGGCGCTGATCGTGCCGGCCTACACGCTGGGCGACCTGGCGCTGCATTACGATCTGGCCGGCGCCTCGCCGCAGCTCAAGGGTTGGAAACTGGCGGTGAACATGACCAACATCACCAACAAGACCTATGTTTCCGCCTGCGCCTCGCTCACCCAGTGCTTCTACGGCAATGGCCGCACGACGCTCGGAACGATCCGCTATCAGTGGTAAATGACTTGATCCGGCATCGGCGATCTGCCGATGCCGGATCATGCGAGCCAAATAGCCAGCAAAGCGATTTATCTATGCCGAATATGATGCTGCCTGGCGCCAGTGCCCGCGATGTGACGTCGAGAACCGGGCGCGACTACCGCATCTTCGTCTGGCAGCCGGCCACCGGCCAACTGCAAAGCAAGATGCCTGTCGTCTATCTCCTGGACGGCAACGGCACGTTTCCCATCGCCGCGGCGGCGGCCGCCCTGCAATCGCGGCGACCGGAACGAACCGGCGTGCGACCGGCGATTATCGTCGGCATCGGTTATCCCACCACGCTGTGGCTCGATGCCGAACGACGCACCTATGATTACACGCCATCTGTGCCGGAAGATGCACTCCCTCAGCGTCCCGATCGCGGCGGTTGGAGCCGGACCGGTGGCGCGGATGAATTTCTCGATTTTCTCGTCGATGAACTGCAGCCGATGATCGCGAGCGAGTTCGATGTCGATGCTGATCAGAGCGCGCTTTTCGGCCACTCCTTCGGCGGCCTGTTCGTGCTCCATGCGCTGCTCACGCGCCCCGCACTGTTCCGGAACTATTGTGCGGCGAGTCCCTCGATCTGGTTCGGTGGCGATCACCTGATGCAGGCCAAGGCACGCTTCATGGCTGCAAAGCCGGTGATGCCGGCGCGACGTCTGCTGATCAGCGTGGGTAGTCTCGAACAGGCCGAGGCGCAGTCCGGCGATGGATCGTCTGCCGACTACGATTCCTGGATCCGGCGCAACAAGATGGTAGAGAATGCGAAAGGTTTCGCGGCCGATCTCGCCACCATGGATCCCGCTTCGCTGAGCGTGACATACAAGGAATTCGACGATGAGAACCATGCATCGGTGCTGCCGGCAGCCATCAGCCGGGCCTTGCGGTTCTCGCTGATGTCAGACGCATGATGATGTTCGCAAGGGCCCGATCGGTATTGGCTGTGCTGGCTGCCGGCGTCGTCAGCGGATGGCTGGCCATTGCTCCGGCCAAGGCAGACCCGGTGACGGTGACCGATATCACCGGACGCACCATCACGCTGCCACAGCCGGCGAAGCGCATCTTGCTGGCGGAAGGCCGCCAATTCCCCGGCCTGTCCCTGCTGCATCCAGATCCCGTCAGTCTGCTCGCCGGATGGCTCGGCGATTTCCGCCGCAACGACAGCGAAACCTATGCGGCCTATCGCGCCAAGTTTCCGGCCATCGACGATGTTCCTGTGCTCGGCATGGGCAATGACGGATCGTTCTCGGTGGAGAAGGCCATCGCCATCAAGCCGGATGTCGCCGTGCTCGGCACCAGTTTTGCGCCGGGCGGCCGCAGCAGCGATGTGGCGCGACAGCTCGAAGCCGCGGGAATTCCAGTGGTGTTCACGGATTTTTTCATCAATCCATTCGATCACACCGTTCCCAGCATGCGCATTCTCGGTCGTGTCATCGGACGCGACAAGCAGGCCGAGGATTATGTCGCCTTCTATGAGGCGCATATGAAACGCGTCGCCGATCGCGTCGCCGCCTTGAAGACCACGCGGCCAAGCATTCTCGTCGAGACGCATGCCGTACCGTCCGATTGTTGTCATTCGCTCGGGGCAGCGAATATCGGTCGCTTCATCGCCTTTGCCGGTGGGGACAGTATTTCCGCCGAGGTCTCCAAGGGGCCATCAGCGCAGCTCGGTCTGGAATATATCATTGCCAGAAATCCCGAGATTTATGTTGGCACCGGCGGCGCGCATCTGAAGGCAACCGGTGGGTTGCTGATCGGCCCGGGCTTCGACGCCAAAACAGTTCAGGATAGTCTTGCGGCGGTCGTCGCGCGTCCGGGCTTTTCCGAGTTGCGGGCCGTACGTGAGAAGAATGTCCACGGCCTGTTCCACAATATGCTATCGACGCCGCTTAATCTGCTCGCCGTCGAAGCATTGGCGCGCTGGCTGCATCCTGAAGCGATGCGGGATATTGATCCGAACGCGACCATGGCTGAGATCAATGCACGCTTCCTTGCGGTCCCGATGAGCGGCATTTATTGGGTCGATTTGAAGTGACGGATGATGCGATCAGGACTGCCGCGGCAGCGTATCAACGGGTCGTCCGCCGCCGTGTGGTATTCCTGGCTATATTGGCGCTGATCAGCCTTTTCGCTTTCGCGCTCGATCTCGGCACCGGTCCATCCAGTCTCGGCCTGCTCGATGCCGTGCGAGGCATTTTTGATGGCAGCAGCCTGTCGAGCGCGCAGAGCGCGATCCTCTGGGAAGTGCGACTGCCGCAGGCCTTGCTGGCGGTGCTGGTCGGTCTCGCATTGGCGACGGCCGGCGCCGAGATGCAGACCATTCTCGGCAATCCCTTGGCGAGCCCGTTCACGCTGGGTGTTTCGTCAGCGGCTTCATTTGGCGCGGCGTTGGCGATCGTGCTCGGCATCGGCATTCCCGGCGTGCCGCAGAACTGGATCATCTCGGCCAATGCTTTCGTGTTCTCCTTTATCGCCGTCATCGTGCTGCAGTCGGTGGTCCGGATGCGCGGCTCCGGCACGGACATTCTCGTCCTGTGCGGCATCGCGCTGTTCTTCACCTTCAATGCGCTGGTGGCGCTGACGCAGTTTCTCGCGAGCCAGCAGGCGCTTCAGCAACTCGTCTTCTGGATCATGGGCAGCCTGACGCGCGCCAGCTGGGAAAAAGTGCGGTTGCTCGCGCTCGTCGCAGTCATCGCGCTACCTTTCGCGCTGCGCGCGGCATGGCCGATGATGGCGTTGCGGCTTGGCGAGGATCGCGCGCGGAGCCTCGGCATCAATATCGCGCAGCTGCGCTTCATGTCGTTGCTCCGCATCAGCATCCTCACGGCCACAGCCATGGCGTTTGTCGGCACCATCGGCTTTGTCGGTCTCGCCGGCCCGCATATCGCGCGGCTTCTCATTGGCGAAGATCATCGCTTCTTCTTGCCGGCCAGCGCCTTGACCGGCGCCATCATCATGTCGCTGGCTTCGGTGGCTAGCAAAGCCATCATCCCCGGTGTGGTCATTCCCATCGGCATCGTGACCGCCTTGATCGGGCTACCCGTGTTCTTCTCGCTGATCTTCAGCCGGCGAGGGGCGATATGACCATGCTGACCATTAGCGATCTCTCCGCCGGCTACGGCGCACGCAAGGTATTGCGCGACGTGACGCTGCCGTCCATCGCTAGCGGGCAGGTGACCGCTTTGGTCGGGCCGAATGGCGCCGGCAAGACGACGCTGCTCAGGGCTGTGGCCGGGCTTGTTCCGGCCAGCGGCACGATTTGCTTCGGCGCGCTGGATCTCGTGACAGCCTCGGCGCAGCAGCGATCAAGCGTCATGGCCTTCATGCCGCAATTCCTGCCGCAACGGATGTCGCTCAGCGTGCTCGAAGCTGTCATCAGTGCGCTCCGTGCGTCGCCGCCATCGGACGTTGTGTGGAGTGCTGATGGCTTTCGCGATGCCTCGCTCGCCGTGCTTGCGCGGCTCGGGATCGTCGATCTCGCATTGAGCGCTTTCGATCAACTCTCCGGCGGCCAGCGTCAGCTCGCAAGTCTCGCGCAGGCGCTGGTGCGCCGGCCGAAGCTGTTGCTGCTGGATGAGCCGACCAGCGCGCTCGATTTGCGACATCAGTTGCAGGTCATGCAGATCGTACGCGAAGTCGCGGCGTCGGGTACGACCGTCATCGCGGTGCTGCACGATCTGCAGGCTGCGGCGCGCTGGGCCGACAACGTCGTGGTCATGAAAGACGGTGCGCTCCATGCGAGCGGGGCGGCATCGGATGCAATCACATCGGCGATGCTGCGCGACGTCTACGGCCTCGATGGCGTCGTCGAGCGAACTTCGACAGGCGAGTTGCATATCGGCGGTTTCGCGCTGCGGCCGTGACCAGGCACGGCCGCGTCGCTCTGCGATGCTAGATCCCTGTGCTCGATTCCAGCCGCTCATTGAGCTTCTGATCAACCACATCGACAGTCCGGTCGATATTCGGATTGGTCATGCCGAGCTGGTGCGAAATCAGCTTCACCAGCAGATCGACGCGCTCGATGAAGGGGGCACCCGCGGCGACCGCACGCGCAGCCGATGATGGCTTCAACAGGCTCTCCGCCGCCTTGGCATATTTCGCGAACGGCACCTGATCCGCGGGATCGGCGCCCAGTTTGCGGGCGATGGCATCGACGTGTTCGTAGATCGATTGCGATACGTCGAGATCGCCATGCACGGCCTCGCGGATCGATTGCGGCTCTTCGGGCGTGATGCAGCGATAGTTGCCCGTCAGCAGCATCGACCATTTCGCCAGCGGCACGAACAGCGAGTCGAATACTTTCAGCTTCACCGGCACGTCATGGCCGTCGAGCTTCACAGCATCGATATCGGTTTCCAGCTCGCGCAGGATCGTGTTGTGCGCCTCGTCTGCAAAGGCCGACGCCTTGAAATTGGTGGGCAGGCCGACATGCAGAACATTCGCGGCTTCCTCCGGCGGGCGGAACGCCTGCGGGTCCGGCGAGCACAACGTCACCAAGCCGGGCTCGAAGCGCTCCCACACCGAGGCGTTGGTGTAGGCTTCTTCGAGATCCATATCTTTCAGCGCCGGGATACGCTTGAGATAGGGCAGCGGCGGCATATTCATGATCGACAGGCAAGGCAGTTTCGCCGTGGCGATCTTCACCATCAGCATACGGATGGTGTGGTTGGTGTATTGCGGCTCCTGCATGGCAAGGCCGACGAGATCGTAGCGCTTCAGGTCGACCTGATCGGGGGAGGTCGCATCCAGTTTGCCGGACAGGTCGCGGGAAAAGATCGAGCGGTGCTCCTTCTCATCGCGCAGTTTGATACGGACTTCGGTGCCGTCGCGATTGATCAGCTCGGCGGTTTTCTTGCGGCAGACCAGTGTCACGTTGTGACCGGCCATCAGAAGCTTGGTCGCCAGCAGGGAGCCGTAGGAGGCTCCGAGAATAAGGATATTGCGCGCCACGATGTTTCCGTCCCATGGGATTTTATGACACCGGCTCGACCGGTGCCGTTGTGGATTATGTATACCACGCTATCCCATCCCGGAGCCGCGATCCAGCCGTTCCGCAGGCGTCAGGCGGCGCTCCGGGTTGCCGGCACCTGAAACGGCTGTTCGACCATGATCGTTGCGCAGCCGAGATCGCGGGCAACCAGGTCGGTTGCCGTAATCACGGCTCGGTCGATTTGCGACCCCGGAATTTGCGCCACGATCAAGGGGGCGATGCACAGCTGGCGATCGCCTTTGATGTCCAGATCGGCCCGGTAAGCAAACAGGGCGTGCACGATGGCGGCGCGGTCGCGGATCACGATCAGGCCGCTGTCCCGGCCCTGGCTGGTGCGGCGATGGACGAAATCGAGCCATGCGTCCAGCGTCACGCTGGCATCGTGGAGATAGACCAGCGGATAGGCCAAAGGCGCCTCTGCCGGGGTCATCGATCCTGCCTGATATTCCTCGTGTTTCATGGGTGTTTCCCGCATGGGGCGCCAAACTGACGCGGGCGGGGGCGGCCGGCATTGATCTGCATCAAGGCGTCACAGATTGATCAATGTCAAAAGGGATGAAGTAATTTCAGGGCCTGGCTGATATGGCCCTTGCGAGCTTAGAAATGACCACGGACCACGCCATGACCTTCGCGGAACTCCCCGCCGACACTTGCGGCACCAGCGATTGCAAGCACGCCCGCGGGGCCTGTGACGACTGCAAAGTGCGCCTGTTCAGCGTCTGCGCGGCCCTGGAACCCGATGAACTGGACGAGCTCGATCGTCTCAGCCAGGTCAAGCATTACCCGGCCAAGACCATGATTTTCGATCAAGGCGCCCAGGCTGGGGCCGTGTTCAATGTCACCGAAGGCGTTGTGCGTCTGTACAAGTCGCTGCCCGATGGCCGACGCCAGATTGTCGGCTTCGCGCTACCCGGTGATTTCCTCGGCCTCGCGATGATGGACCGCTACGGCGTAGCCGCCGAGGCCGTAAGCCCGGCCCGGGTCTGCCGCTTCTCCCGTTCGGCCTTTCTCACCTATGTCGATGGCAAGCCGCATCTGCTGCGCCGGATGCACGAATTCGCTGGCCACGAATTGAGCCTGGCTCAGGACCAGATGCTGCTGCTCGGCCGCCGCAACGCCGACGAGAAGGTTGCGGCCTTCCTGCTCAATCTGCAGGCCCGCTACGCCCGCATCGGCCAGAAGTCGGTGACCGTGCCGTTGCCCATGAGCCGGCAGGACATCGCCGACTATCTGGGCCTGACCATCGAGACCGTCAGCCGTACCTTGACCAAGCTCGCCAAGGACAAGGCGCTGGTGGTGGTGCCGGATGGGGTGCGTTTGCTGTCGATGGATAAGCTGGATGCGCTGGCGGCGGCGTAACCCGTCGTCCCGGGAAATGCCGGGACGACCTGCTAGAGGCTGATTTGTCATCAAAAACATGCCATGACTCCGTCCCCGGCGCCCTCCTTTCGGCCGCCGGACTTGCGAAGGAGAATTCATGGCTGCTCACGTCCATCCGCTGGCCGGTAAACCGATCGACCCCTCCCAGCTCGTGAACGTGCCGCGGCTCGTCTCGGCCTATTTTGCCGGCAGGCCCGATCCGTCGGTTGCCACCCAGCGCGTCGCATTCGGCACCTCCGGCCATCGTGGCTCGGCGCTGCATAACTCTTTCAACGAAAATCACATTCTCGCCGTCAGCCAGGCGATCTGCGACTATCGCAAGAGTGCCGGCATCGATGGCCCGCTGTTTCTGGGTATCGACACCCATGCGCTGGCCGAGCCCGCGATGGTCTCTGCGCTCGAAGTCTTCGCCGCCAATGGCGTGCATGTGATGGTCGATAAAGACGGCGGCTATACGCCGACCCCGGTGATCTCTCACGCCATCCTCACCTACAACAAAGGCCGCACCTCCGGCCTCGCCGATGGCGTCGTCGTCACGCCATCGCACAATCCACCGGAAGATGGCGGCTTCAAATACAACCCGCCCAATGGTGGCCCGGCTGATACCGATATCACCGGCTTGATGGAGAAGGCCGCCAACGGTTTCCTCGAAGCCGATATGGCCGGCGTCAAGCGCATTCCGCTGGCACGTGCCCGGGCATCCGAATTCGTCAAGCCTTACGACTACATCACGCCTTACGTGAGTGACCTCGCCAATGTCGTCGACATGGATGCGATTCGTGCCTCCGGCGTGAAGATCGGCATCGATCCGCTCGGTGGCGCCGGCGTGCATTACTGGGAGCCGGTGATCGAACGTTACAAGCTCGATGCGACCATCGTGAACACTGCGATCGATCCGACTTTCCGCTTCATGACGCTGGATTGGGACGGCAAGATCCGCATGGACTGCTCGTCGCCTTATGCGATGGCGCCGCTGATCCATATGCGCGATAAATTCGATGTCGCCTTCGCCAACGACACCGACGCCGATCGCCACGGCATCGTCACCCGCACCGGCGGGCTGATGAATCCGAACCATTATCTGGCGACGTCCATCGACTACCTGTTCGCGCATCGGCCGAACTGGCGTGCGGATGCGGCGGTGGGGAAGACCATCGTCTCCAGCGCGATCATCGATCGCGTGGTGAAAAGGCTCGGCCGCAAGCTCGTCGAGACGCCGGTCGGTTTCAAATGGTTCGTGAACGGCTTGGTTGACGGCTCGTTCGGTTTCTGCGGCGAAGAAAGTGCTGGCGCATCGTTCCTGCGCAAGGACGGCACGGTGTGGACCACCGACAAGGACGGTCTCATTCTCGGCCTGCTAGCCGCGGAGATCACCGCGGTGACGAAGGAAAATCCCAGCCAGCGTTTCGAAAAGCTGACGGCTGAATTCGGCACGCCCTATTACGAGCGTATCGATGCTGTCGCAACGCCGGATCAGAAAAACGTGCTGAAGAAGGTGACGCCAGAGCAGATCGGCATGACGGAGCTGGCCGGCGATCCGGTCACCGTGACTGAAAGCAAGGCGTCGGGCAACGACCAGAGCTTTGGCGGCATCAAGGTGAGCACGGCAGACGGCTGGTTTGCGGCAAGGCCGTCGGGTACCGAGGATGTCTACAAGATCTATGCGGAGAGCTTTCGCAGCGAGGATCATCTGAAGCGGATCCAGAACGACGCCCAGGCGGCGATCGGGAAAGTGTTCGGCAAATAACTCTCAACATGTAGCCCGCATGGAGCGGAGCGTAATGCGGGGACAGCGGAGCGCGTGAAACGCCGGTCCCCGGATTGCGCTTCGCTCCATCCGGGCTACAAAGCTGCACGCGCAGTGACCACCACAACAAACAACCGGACCAACCGGCTATTCAAGGGACGAATCCATGACCACCCGCAAATCCCCCTCCGACCTTCGCAGCGCCCGCTGGTTCGCGCCGGATGATCTGCGCTCCTTCGGCCATCGCTCGCGCGCAATGCAGCAAGGCTATGCACCGGAGGAGTGGAAGGGGCGGCCGGTGATCGCCATTCTCAATACGTGGTCGGAGGCACAGCCCTGCCACATGCATTTCAAGACCCGCGTCGACGATGTGAAACGCGGCATCCTGATGGCTGGCGGCTTCCCGATGGAATTGCCGGCGCTCTCGCTGTCCGAAAGCTTTCTCAAGCCGACCACCATGCTCTATCGCAATATGCTGGCGATGGACGCAGAAGAGCTGCTGCGCGGCCATCCCGTCGATGGTGTCGTGTTGATGGGCGGCTGTGACAAGACCACGCCGGGCCTGCTGCTGGGCGCCACCTCCGCCGGCTATCCCGCGATCTATCTGCCGGCGGGCCCGATGCTGCGCGGCAACTGGAAGGGCAAGACGCTCGGCTCCGGCTCCGATGGCTGGAAATATTGGGACGAGCGCCGCGCTGGCAACATCTCCGAAAAGGAGTGGCTGGAAGTCGAAGGCGGCATCGCGCGCAGCTACGGCACCTGCATGACCATGGGCACCGCTTCAACGATGACGGCCATCGCTGAAAGCATCGGCATGTCGCTGCCCGGCGCGTCGTCGATTCCCGCGGCTGACGCCGGCCATATCCGCATGGCCTCCGCCTGCGGCCGTCGCATCGTCGAGATGGTTTGGGAAGATCTCACGCCCGCAAAAATCCAGACGCGAAAGGCGTTCGAGAACGCCATCACCGTGGCGATGGCCATGGGCTGCTCCACCAATGCGATCATCCATCTGATCGCGCAGGCACGGCGCGCCGGGCAGGATATCGGCCTCGACGATTTCGAGACGGCCAGCCGCAAGGTGCCTGTCATCGCCAATGTACGTCCGTCCGGCGACACCTATCTGATGGAGGATTTTTTCTATGCGGGCGGTCTGCCGGGGCTGATGAACCGCATCAAGGAACACCTGCATCTCGACGTCATGACCGTGACCGGAAAGACCCTCGGCGAGAATATTGCGGGTGCCGAAGTGCATAATAACGACGTGATCCGCACGGTGAGCGATCCCATCTATGCCGAAGGGGCGCTTGCAGTGCTGAAAGGCAATCTCGCGCCCGATGGCTGTGTCATCAAGCCGTCGGCCTGCGATCCACGCTTCCTCAAGCATACTGGCCCGGCGCTGGTGTTCGACGACTATCCGAGCATGAAAAAGGCTGTAGATGACGAGAGCCTCGATGTCACCGCGGATCACGTGTTGATCTTGCGCAATGCCGGGCCGCAGGGTGGGCCGGGCATGCCGGAATGGGGCATGCTGCCGATCCCGAAGAAGCTGGTGAAGCAGGGCGTTCGTGACATGGTACGCATCTCGGATGCGCGCATGAGCGGCACCAGCTATGGCGCCTGCATCCTGCATGTGGCGCCGGAGTCCTTTATCGGCGGTCCACTGGCGCTGGTGCAAAATGGCGACATGATCACGCTCGATGTCGATGGGCGCACGATCAATCTCGATATCTCTGACGAGGAAATGGCGAAGCGCCGCGCAGCCTGGAAGATACCGGAGAAGAATTACGAGCGCGGCTATGGCTGGATGTTCTCGAAGCATATCCAGCAGGCCAATGAAGGCTGCGATTTCGATTTCCTCCGCAGCGACTTTGGCGGACCGGTGAAGGAGCCGTCGATCTACTAGCCGACACCGCGATAAGGGAACCCCAGGGCCTCACCCGCCGTTATGATTGCTGTCAACCAACGGCCGGGTGAGGACAATGCGCACGTCATTGATTGCTATCGCTCTGGTGGTGCTTGCGGGTACATCCGCGGTAGCAAAGGACGACAAGAAGGCCCTCGCGCCTGACACGATCAATGCGGCGCGTTTCACTGGAAAGCTTCCATCGGACGCCAAGGAGCATCCGCTTGCGGTCAAGATTCAAGTCTTGCTCGATCGTATCCACTTCTCGCCGGGCGAAATCGACGGCCTGTTCGGTGAAAATGTCGAAAAGGCGCTCGTTGCCTTTGCCGAAGCAAACGGCCTGCCGTCCACCAAGGTTCTCACGGCCGAGGTCTGGGACAAGCTGCAGGCCTCGTCCAGCGAGCCCATCCTCACGGACTACACGTTGACCGAAAAAGACGTCGCCGGTCCCTTCATCGACAAACTGCCGGTGAAGATGGAGGCCATGAAGTCGCTGAAGAAACTCAGCTTCACCAGTGTCGAAGAAGCGATCGCCGAACGCTTTCATATGAGCCAGGATCTTCTCGAGGCGCTCAATCCGAAAACAACGTTCGAGAAGGCTGGCGAGACCATCACGGTCGTCAAATTGTCTGATCGGAAGCCCGAAAAAGCTGCGCGGCTCGAGGTCGATAAAATGCGTCAGACCGTGAAGGCCTTCGGCAAGGATGGTGCATTGCTTGCGTTCTATCCGGCCAGTGTCGGCAGCGAGGAGAAGCCGACACCGTCAGGCGTGCTCAAGGTGACGTCGATCCACGCCAATCCGGTCTATCGCTACGATCCCAAATACAAATTCAAGGGCGTCGAGAGCAACAAGCCCTTTACGATTGCTGGCGGTCCTAACAATCCGGTCGGGGCCATGTGGATCGGCTTGTCAGAGAAAAGCTACGGCATCCATGGGACATCCGATCCCTCGCGCGTCAGCAAAAGCGATAGCCACGGTTGCGTACGCCTTACCAATTGGGACGCTGAACGGATCGCGTCGTCCGTGCAAAAGGGCGTCGAGGTGAGCTTTATCGATGGCAAGCAAGCGGCGCGTTAACGCGTGCTGCGAAGGACGGTCAGTTCACCCTCGAAATGCGATCCAGCGGTCCCGGCGACACCGGGCTGTTGCTGCGCAGATAGGTGCTCAGTGCATCGACGTCATACACGCCGATCACGGCATCCTTGCCGCTCTTCAGCGCTGTAAAGCCGTCGCCACCGACGGCGAGGAAGTTATTGACCGTGACGCGATACGAGACCGCAGGCTCGATCTTATGCCCGCGCAGCGTCATGCTGCCCGCGACAATCCGATTGCCATCGCTGCCGGCATTGTCCCAGGTATAGCTGAAGCCCTTTGAGACTTGCAGGATGCGTGGGCGCTTTGGATCGCGCCACTGCTGCTCCAGCATCGCCTTGATGTCCGCGCCTGTCAGCGTCAGTGTCACCAGCTGATTGCGGAACGGCTGCGCTGCAAAGACATCGCCATAGGAGACGTCGGCGTCGGGCTTCTTGATGATGTCACCGCGAATGCCGCCGGGATTGGTGAAAGCGATAACGGCGCGTCCGCGATCGTCGGCGGACGTCGCCGCGAGATGCGCGTCGGCGACGACGTTGCCAAGCGGACTTTGGCCCGTCTGCATGTTCGGCATTCGCGACAGGGTTTCGGTGATGACACCTGCTGGTCGTGCGGCAATCGGCGCGGCGACTTTGTCATAGGCCGCGAGCAGTGCCGTCTGTGCGGGATCTGCGGGCAGGGATGTGTGCACGACGACATTGTCAGCCTTGGCGCTGGTGATATCGCGCGTGGCTGGGTCGAGCTTGAGATCGATCGTGGTGATGAGGGTGCCATATTTGTCGCCGGAGGTGACGAGGCGGCCATCGATCTCGCAAGTATAGGCGCGATGGGTGTGACCGCTGACGACGACATCCACGGCCTTGTCGAACTTCTTGACGATCTCGACGATCGGGCCGGAAATGCCCGGGCATTCGTTGTAGCCGCCGGTGGGAAAGCCGCCTTCATGGATCAAGACGACGATGGCCTCGACACCTTTGGCCTTGAGTTCGGGCACAAGGGCATTGACGGTCTCGGCTTCGTCGCGGAATTCGAGACCGGCGATTCCGGGCGGTGCGACGAGATTTGGCGTGCCTTTCAGCGTCAAACCAATGAAGGCGACCGGGATATTCTCGAACGTCCGGATCTCATAGGCCGGCAATAGCGGCAGGCCCGATTTGGTGTCGATGGTGCTTGCTGCAAGATAGCGGAACGTCGCGCCGGCAAAGGGATGCGGTCCCCTACAGCCATCGACGGGATGACAGCCGCCATGCTGCATGCGCAGCAATTCATCGCGTCCTTCGTCGAATTCGTGGTTGCCGACCGAGGCGATCTCCAGCCCCATCATCGAAAGCGCCTCGATGGTGGGCTCGTCATGAAAGAGTGCGGAGAGAAATGGACTGGCGCCGATCAGGTCACCGGCGGCGACGAAGGCCGTGTTCTTCTTCCCGGCGCGCAATTGCTTGACCAGCGTCGCCATATGCTCGGCGCCCCCGGCAGGCACGGTGATCTTCTTTGTCTTGTCGGCGGGATCGTCGATGGTGATCCCGCCCGGCGCAGGGCGGAGATTGCCATGAAAGTCGTTGATCGCGAGCAGCGTGACATCGACCGGGGCGGGAGGCGTCTGGGCGTATGATGCAGCTGCGTTCAGCAGGAAAGCGCCAATCGCCGCAACCAAGATGGCGCGCGTAACCTCTCCCCGCGTTTCGCGGGGCGAGCTCGACCGGCGCAGCGTGGCGAAGCCGGGCGGGTGAGGGGCAGGGCACAAGGTCGGCAAAAGGGCAGCTTTCTCGGATCGGATCATTTGCAACGATCATTGCGCCATCGATTTGACGCTGTCGCGACACGAGAGCGTGTGCGAATTGTGAGGACGCGGCATGCCCCTCACCCGCCGCGAAGACACGGCAACCTCTCCCCGCGCAGTGCGGGGGAGGTTAGGCCGGCGCTCAGCTCTTTTTCCTTGCGAAGAATGCCTGAAACGCCGCAACCGCCTCCTGAGACTTCATACGCTCACCGAAGAGGTGGCTTTCCTGATCGATGCGGCGGGTGAGATCTTCCGGTGGCAGCTTGAGCAGTTTTCGCGAGATGGCCACAGCTTCGGCCGGCAGCGCGCAGATCTCGCGTGCAACCTTGCGGGCTTCCACTTCGGTATGGCCGGGAGCGACCACCTCATTGACGAAGCCCGCGGTGCGCGCGTCTTCGGCATGCATGGTGCGGCCCATCACCAATGTGGCGAAAGCACGTTGATGCCCCATGGTGCGCGGAAACAGCAGGCTGGATGCGCCTTCCGGCACCAGGCCGAGATGGATGAAGGGCGTGGTGAAGGTCGCGGTGGTAGAGGCCAGCACATAGTCGCAATGGAACAGCATCGTTGTGCCGATGCCGATGGCGATGCCGTCCACGGCCGCAATGATCGGCTTGGTGTTATGGGCGAGGGAATGGAGAAACTTGAGCGCATTGGAGGCGCGGAAATCTGCCGAGCGGCTGTCTGTGCCGTCTTTCAGGAAATCCTGCAGATCGTTGCCGGCGGTGAACACACCGGAGCCGCCGGTGATGATGAAGCAGCGGATGTCTGGATTGTTTTGCGCCGTGTCGATGGCGTCGGACATGGCGTGATACATGTCCTGGGTAAGTGCATTCTTTTTCTCAGGCCGCCGCAGCGTGATGACGCGGGTCGCGTCTTCGTCGGTCACTATCAGATGCTCGGTCATGTCTCGCCCCATTCGTCATCATGCGCGCGGCACTGCGCGCATACGTCTTACCGGGCGGATGTTACATCAATCCGACCCGGCGCATAGTTGGATATCTTTACCGCTCAGACGAGCAAGGCGGCGTCGGCGGCCATCACGGCTTCGGCTGCATCCATCACCGTGCGTTCCAACGCGCCGGCCTGCACCGCGACATTTTCGGCGAAGAAGCGCGCGACCGAAACATAGCGCGCGGAATCGCTGTCGCCCTCGCGCGCGGCCAGCGCTTCGTTCGCCAGCATGCAGCCGCCCAGCGCCGAGGCAAACAAGCGCATATACGGCGTAGCACCGGCGAGCGCGTCATTCGGCGCGGACGCCATTTTCTCCAGCAGCCATTTGCTGGATCGCTCCAGCGCGCCGAGGGCATCGCGCAGCTTTACGCCGGTGGTGCCGAAGGCCGGATCATTCGATCCCTCGACGCGGGCGACGATGCCGTTCAATTCATCGAGCAGCGCCCAGACCGAAGCGCCGCCCGATGCCGCCAGCTTGCGCGTCACCAGATCGATGGACTGGATGCCGTTGGTGCCTTCATAGATCGCGGTGATGCGCGCATCGCGATAATGCTGCGCGGCGCCGGTCTCCTCGATGAAGCCCATACCGCCATGGATCTGCACGCCGAGCGAGGTCACTTCATTGCCGATATCGGTGGAGAAGGCCTTGGCGATCGGCGTCAGCAGCGCACCGCGGGCCGCGGCCTTGGTGCGCGTCTCTGCATCGGTCGAGCGAGCCGCAACGTCGAGCGCGACGGCGGTGGCGTAACAGATGGTGCGTGCCGCGGCGGTGAGTGAGCGCATCTGCATCAGCATGCGCTTGACATCGGGATGCACCATGATCGGGTCCATGCCATCTGTCTTGCTGCCGATAGCGCGGCCCTGCTTCCGCTCCTGCGCGAAGGCGAGCGCTTGCTGATAGGCGCGGTCGGCGATGCCGACGCCTTCGAGGCCGACGCCGAGGCGGGCTTGGTTCATCATCGTGAACATGCACAGCATGCCGCGATTTTCCTCGCCGATCAGATAGCCGATGGCGCCGCCTGCATCGCCCATGGTCATGGTGCAGGTCGGCGAGGCATGCATGCCGAGCTTGTGCTCGACGCCGGAGGCATAGATGTCGTTGCGCTCGCCCAGCGAGCCGTCGTCATTGACGAGGAATTTCGGGATCAGGAACAGCGAAATGCCCTTGGTGCCGGCGGGGGCATCGGGCAATCGCGCAAGCACGAAATGCACGATGTTATCGGTCATGTCGTGGTCGCCATAAGTGATGAAGATCTTGGTGCCGAACACGCGATAGCTGCCGTCGGCCTGACGCTCGGCACGCGAGCGCAGCGCGCCGACATCGGAGCCGGCCTGCGGCTCGGTGAGTTGCATGGTGCCGGTCCATTCGCCGGTCACGAGCTTTTCCAGATAGATCTTCTTCAGCTCGTCGCTGCCATGGGCATCGAGTGCCTCGATCGCCGAAAGCGTCAGCAGCGGGCAGAGCCCGAACGCCATATTCGACGAGGCCCAGATCTCGGTGCAGGCGGCGTTGATGGCCAGCGGCAGGCCCTGGCCACCGAATGCCTCGGGGCCTGACACGCCGTTCCAGCCGGCCTCGGTCCAGCGCTTATAGGCATCCGGCCAGCCCGGCGCGGTCGTGACCTTCTTGTCGGCGAGCTGGATGCCCTTCTGGTCGCCGACCCGGTTCAGCGGCGCCAGCACGTCGCTGGCGAAACGGCCGGCCTCTTCCAGCACCTGGGCGGTCATGTCGGCGTCGAAATCACCATAATGGCCGGCCTTGAGGGCGGCCTGCAGCCCGGCGCCGTGATTGAGGGCCAGCAGCATGTCGTTGATCGGCGCGCGGTAGGTCATGGCATTCGCTCCCAGGCAATCTTTGGGTACACTTTTCAGCTTTCAGCCGTCATCCCACGATTTGAGACCGCCCTCAACACGCCAAAGGGTGCATTCCAGCCGCCTCCGCTCCGCCATCAGCGGGCCGGAAAAGCGCCGGGGAGGCGTGGAACATTGCTGTCAGGTGGTTGAAATCGTGCAGGTCTCTCTATAGACCGGCGGAGTCGAAGCGCGCTGCGGGCCTGGCCCGCGCCATCAGCGCTTTGGCCGTTGGGGCGTAGCCAAGCGGTAAGGCAGGGGATTTTGATTCCCCCATGCGGAGGTTCGATCCCTCCCGCCCCAGCCAGAATAGCACAGCAAAATCAAAAGCTTGTCTCGCGGCGACAAATCTCATTCTGAATGTTGAGTCCCCTGCCTTCTGAATAGATCGGGGATCTAAGAAACCACATTGCGTTTGATCCGGCTTCAACCAGCGGCATGTTCGGCTGCCCACAGGAGTCGTGGTTCGATGTATAGTTATATCGGTGGTTGATTCTCCTGAGCGATAGTTCAGTTGATGCGAGGGCTTTGAACCAGATGACTGTTGATACCGGCCTTGCGATTGCAGGCATCATCATTAGCGTTTTGCTAGCTGTCTGGGGCAGCACGAAAGTAATAAAAAAGAGCCGAGGGTCTCGTTCGCAGATTCAAAAGGTGGATCGCGGCGGCACTGCTATCCAGTCAGGGCGAGATACCAAGCTTTGACAGATCAGCATCAAAGAGTGGCAGAAGGGGCAGAAGCCTACCAAGCCGGTCGCGACGTCACCGTCAACAACGGCATAACTATTCAGCAGATGGGAGAAATACTTTCCGCGCTGTCTGCTCATGTTAGCGTTTTTCGGGACGAAGCTCTCGCTGTTGCGAATAGTCGCATTGCTGAATTTGAGCAGAAGGTACTTGAGAAATTTGTAGACGAGAAACAAGCCGATCGAGAAGCTTTCAAGCAGCCGGATTTTATAGCCATGTTGGGCAAGGCACAGGAGCAGTTTGTCAGGGCTGACGATCAAAACATTGGAGAGACCTTGGTTGATCTAATTGCCCGACGCTCGCAGGAGCCGAAGCGAGGTCGCGCTGCGCTAACACTCAACGATGCGATCCTACGAGTAGGTAACTTGACAGCCGAGGAACTGGCCGGAATGTCGGTTGCGTTTCTCGTGCGATCGACGACAAGTCCTGGGGTGTACAATATCGCTACTCTAGCGGTCTGGATAAGTTCAGCACATCTCAAATTCGTCGGTGATCTCGCCGACGAATTCTCAAGCTTTCTGCACATTCAAAGTCAAGGATGTGGCTATTTAGATCATCTGACCGCACCTAATTTGATTGATGCACTTAAGCAACAGCACCCTCTATCCTTTTCAGCAGGCTTCACGAGAGAACAGCTTTGTACGCTTCTACCCGCAGACAAAGCAGACACCTTGAATGGGTGGATCGAGCCTCACTGGCTCAATAGTGAGCGCTTCATGTTTCGCGTGCCCCGCGCCGTATTGGATCATTTTCTTCCGCGATTGCTTCCTGCCGGACCATCAGTGGATGAACTAGTGAACCTCGCCCAAACCGAACAGATCACTCACGAGGCATTCGCGATCGAAATGGAGAAGCAAGCTCCGGGTTTTTCGGCTCTCAAGGAGAAATGGGACACGACCGGACTGAAATCGCTAATCTTGAATTCCGTCGGAATCGCTATCGCTCATGCGAATTGCAAGCGAGTATTCGCTCTCGACGCTCCTCTCGAAATATGGATTAAATAATCTCAGAACTACGCTCACTACGTTCTGAAACGCCATTTAACCTGTTGAAGCATATAGGGGCGAAAGCTGGCAATCTTTCAGAATGCGCGTTGAAATCCTTAGGAAAACAAGCTGATTTTGATTCCCCCATGCGGAGGTTCGATCCCTCCCGCCCCAGCCTGATTAGTGAAATTTAATCAAACGCTTATTCATCGGTAAAAAATCATTCTGAATGTAGAATTCCTTACCTTCTGAATGGATCGGGATTTTAGGCGTCAGGTTGCATCACCGAGATCGTCAACCGGCCGCGCCCTCGGTGACCCACCGCCTTGCTCGATTTGCGACGGTGTTCGGATCGCTTTCCGTCACTCCAAAGCTTCGCGCCAACGTCAACAACTAACGCAATTAGTGGTGGGGCATCCGATGCGATCTGTTGAGACCCACGCCAATCGGCATGGTTCATCGCCAGCGCCTTGGCGCAACAGGGCGGGCAGGTGCAACTTGGCGAAACACCGATGAATGAGAACGTTCTCGAGCATGGCGAGCTGACCACTTAGGAGAAAGAGCTTCTGAACGAGGGCGAACGGCGCAGGCTGTAGCTGCTATCGACTAGCCGTTGCAGGGAGACGAGCAGTGTTGAAGCGAGGTGTTTATCACGAAAGGTGTGTCCGCTCCTGCCGCAAAGCGGACATTGCCGCATCAAAGTGCTCGCTCCGCCGCCGTCGCTACCTCAGGTCGAGGTCGAATACGCGATGTAGAACGAGTTCATTACGATTTCTGACGACGTATGTTGCGGAGTACTTGCCGCCCGGCCAAGAAGCCGCGGATCGTTTCTTTCCGATGAACAGCGCCGTTTGGGCCTGATTTCGCAGGAGCGCCTTCGGGCGGTTCTCCGCGACAACCCGTCCGTCCGGATCGCGAAGCACCAATGACTGCTCATCACCCGTTTTAAGTCCGATGGCGCGGACATAGGCGACGAGCGCTTCCGCTGTCGTTTCCGGCCGGTGCTGCGCATCGACACCGGCTTCGATCATATCATTTGTCATCGCAACCGTGGAGAATCCCGCGTTGATGACGACACGTGGAGTATAGGTCAGGCGCTTTCGGACATCGTCCGTCCACTCACTCTCAGGAGGGACGGCGCAATTCCCGGGGGGCGCGCTGCTCCCGAAGGGATCGATGACTTTTCCGCCCTTCCGAACGATGAAGTGCAAATGCGGATATTCGGTCAGGCCCGACATGCCGACTGCGCCCAGCATATCGCCAGCGCGAACGACATTGCCGGGCCTGACCGCGATACTTCCCTTGGCCAGGTGACAATATTGGGTTTCGCGGTCGCCGTAATGTCCGACCACGACGCCATTGCCGCATTCATTTCCCGCAATCGCTTCGCGGCTGTCACCTTTTACGGGCTGATCTGCAACGCCATCCCGAAGTCTCAACACCTTGCCATCGGCAGCCGCGACGACGTGAACCGGGATTCGCTCGGTCCCTTGCGAGATGATCCGGAAATCCACGCCGTTGTGTTTGTCATAGGTCAGTGTTCCGCACATATAATCCCTGGCCGAGGGACCGTCGTCGATATCGACGTAGTTCTGAATGACGCAGGTGCGACCGATATCGCACGCCACGGGCATGATCAGATCTCCGGCGATCGCAGATTGCGAAGTCCACATCGCCAGCAGAATCCCCAGCGGTGGACCGATTGGCCGCCACCGCGTCATGTGCTGAGGTCCAGGGATCGCCAAGAAGACAGCTCTTATGCGGAAGTTGAGGTGGAGATATAGGGGAGATCGGGTTGCCGTAGCCTGAACGGTGAGAATGTCCTGCTGTGCAGGACGAACAGCTCGGATTGGCGATTGATGCCGAGCTTCAGCATGATGCGTTTGATATATGTCCGCACTGTCTCTTCGGTGAAGCCAAGTTCGGCACCAATGGCGCGCGGACATCGTCCGCAGAGGATGCAGCGGATAATGCGCGTATCGACTCCGCTCAGTCCAAACGCGCGTGCGATCGACTGGGCGCCTTTGTCTTCATCGAATTGAGGAACATAGATCAAGGCAAGACCAGGCTCCACATTTCCGGGGATGGTGCCGACCACCGCAAACAGGAACCGTTGTTCATCATGCGAGATCAGAACGGTCGCTCCTGAAGCCCTCTGCTTCGGGTCCGGGAAGATTGAATCGCGAACCGCCTGTTTGAGCTGCGTGGTGATGAGCGGGGTGGATCCCGAGAGTATGTCGCGTTCGAGTGTGATGGTACCCTCACCGAGAAGCCGCCGACATCCGCTGTTCATGCGGCGGACAACGAGGTTCTCGTCCACGATCAGGGCAGGCGGTTCGATGTCATCGAGCCACCGGTGTCGGGCATGCATGGTGGCGTTGGCAAGATCGATGAACGCATCCCAAAACATCTCGAGCGCGCGCTGCGCAGAAGCAAATTCCGGATCGGGTATCGATGCCTGCCGCCACCCTGCAATGAAGATGACGGTGTCGCCCGAGCGCGCGCAAATGCGCCCGATGACCGATTGACGTGCGTCGTTCGATCGCATTCCAATCAGACGACGCGCAACGCCGTCCGGCGCGACCGATGACTGATAGATGAGTGTGCCATCGCCATGGAAGTTCTCTGAAATCATCCTCGCGATGGCCTCCGAGGAGCGATGGGCTGCGGACAGTCCAATGGAGGCTTGATCGAGAAATTCGCCTTTGGGCGACAAGAACGCCGCATAGCAGCGATTGCATTCGAGCAGTTTGGCTACGGACCGCACGAACCATAGATTGTGCGGCGCATTGGAGCCGAACGTGAAGTGGGACCGTGGCTCTGCAGGAGTCGTTCTCACCCTGAAATTCAAAGAGCCCACATGATCCCAGCGGTTGTCAGCGCGTGCATCTGCTTCCTGCTGCATGAATGCCTCCAAAACTGTACAATTAATGTTCCGCCAAGGCGTCAACTCTCCCGGAAGGCGCGGTGGACGCGTAAGCGCAGCGGCTGAATTAAATACTCCGCAAATGTTCTTATTCCTGTTTCAACAAACACTTCGACCGGAAGACCGGGTTTTAACGTTTCCAGATGTGCGACCATTTCCGGCGATCGTTGCAGATCGATCTCTGCCATGTAGGAGGTCACGCCGCTCTTTGTGTCGGTGAACGCATCGGCCGCGACGGCCGTGACCTCACCCTGCAACATCGGCCGGCGGCGAATATTGAGGGCGATGACGCGGATGCGCGCGATCTGCCCGGCCGTGACTTCCTCCCGATCCTGCGGCCGCAGAGACGCCTCGATCACGAGGTGATCCTCGGTCGGCACGATCTCCATGAGCGTCTCTCGCGGCGCCAATACGGTATTCAATTCCCTGCTGTTGAGGCGCACGACGCGTCCCGCTTCCGGTGCGCGCAAGTCGGTCCTTGCCAGTTGTTGACGCAGCATGCCCAGACGATGTCTGGTGTCCCCGATGGATTCCCGCGTCGCATGGCTCTGCTTGGCGATATCCTGGCTTCGGTTGAGACCCAGTTGATTCCCGCGATCGGCAAGTTCCGCGATCTTCCCGCGCGTTTCCGCTTGCTGCGCGAGATTGCGCGACAGCTGCGCCTGCATGTCCGCTTCCGCCCGCTTCAGTGCCAGCACCCGTGGCTTGCGTGCGAGCCCCTTTTCCAGCAGCGATGAGGTGTCTCGTACTTCTTCTTGGATAAACGCGAGCTGCTCCTGTAGCCCCTTTCTGCTCTCCTCAAGGCCGCGTGCCGTCTCGGTAAGCTGCCGGGTCTGCTGATCGATGAGCTGGCGCTCGCCAGCCAGCGCGCTCGATCGCGTTGCGAACTCCGTCTCCTGGGTTTGGATGGCGGTCTTCGCTTCAGCACGTGGAGATTTGAGTAACTCGTCGGGATAGGACACTGTCGAGGCCTGCATCTGTTCAGCGAGCAAACGTGCATCCAGCGAGAGATCAGCAAACAATTTTGTCTCTAATACGCCAAGGCTTCCTTCGATCTGCGCGGTGTCGAGCTTCGCAACGATCTGGCCGGCCTCGACCCGCTCATTCTCGCGAACATAGACCGCGCGCAGTATGCCACCTTCGAAATGCTGCACCGCCTTGCGCTTCGATTGTACCTTGATGATGCCGGGAGCGATCACTGCGCTGCGCAACGGGACGAGGGTGGCCCAAAGGCCGAAGCCGCCGAACTGCAGCACCAAAAGGAAGGCGCCCCATCGAATGAGACGACGGGCATCGGATCTGGGTACGTCCGGTTTGTCGTGGTTGCGCCCCGGACCGAGCAGCAATTCATATGCACGCGCTGTCACAGCTCTCTCCTAACTTGGCAGGAGTTGCGGGCGATCGGGCTGGCGCGGCGCCCGTCGCAAGGCGGGAAGCCCCGCCGGTATGCTGGGTAGAACATCTGCAACCGGGCCAAATGCGACCTGCGTACCGTCGCGCAGCAGCAACACATGGTCCGCGATCGTCAGCAGGCGCGGCCGGTGGGTCACGATCAGGAAGGTTGCGCCCCGGGCGCGTGCACTTTGTATTGCAGTGCAGAGCGCAGCTTCGCCGTCGGGATCGAGATTTGCATTTGGCTCGTCGAGCAGTATCAGTTTTCGATTGCCAAAGAAGGCGCGAGCAAGGCCGATGCGTTGTCGCTGACCGCCGGAGAGGCGATGACCATCGCGTCCAATCTGCGTCTGATACCCGGACGGTAGCGCCAGGATCATTTGATGGGCGCCGGCGAGGGTGGCCGCTGCCACAATATCCTCGTCGCGGGCGCTGTCCTCGAACCCCGCAATCGCCTCGGCGACAGAGCCGGCGAGCAACTCGACGTCCTGGGGAAGATAGCCAATATAGCTGCCGAGCTGATCCGGATGCCAATTCTCGAGCGAGGCGCGATCGAGGCGGATCTCGCCGGCTCCGGGGCGTTCCAATGCGGCAGCCATGCGCAACAAAGTGGACTTGCCCGCGCCGGTCTGGCCGACGATCACAACAATTTCGCGCGGCTTGCAGCGGAAGCCGATGCCTTTCAGGATGAAGCGCTTCGACTGCGGATTGATGAAGCCGACACCGTTGAACTCCAGCAATCCGTTTGGGGGAGGGAGATGGGTTCGGCGCGGCTGCTGCAGCACCCATAAGGCAGCAGCACTGACATGTTTCCAGGCTTCGTGCGCTGCGGTCACACCGCGCCAGGCCGAGATCAGACTCTCCATCGGCTGGAGTGTGCGGCTGACCATGATCGAGCTCGCGATCAGGCTTCCGGCAAGAACCTCGTTTTGTAACACCAGCCACGCGCCGCATCCGATGGAGAGGATCTGCAGCATTGATCTGACCATCCGCGCTGCAGAGGCGATGGCCGCAACGCGTTCACTGGCGCGAACGGCCGGTGCGAGCGCTTCATCATTGGCGCGCATGAAGGCGCGGATGGCGCCTCCGGTCCATCCCATGGCCCTGATGAAATTGCCGTGCCGGACGATGCCATCCATCAGCGTCTGGCAGCGGGACGCGGCACCGCTCAACTCCTTCACTTCCGCGCGGGCGATACGATTGCTGATATATCCCATGATCGACAGAATGACTGCGCCGACCAGCGCGATGGTGCCGTAATAGGGGTGGATAGCGAAAAGGAGCAGCAAGAAGACGGGAAGGAATGGCGCATCGACCAGCGTAATGACGGCGCCGCTCGACAGGAAGTTCCTCAACTCGCGCACCTTCACCAGGTCATGTGACGAGCCTTCGCGGCGCCGCGCGGGATCGGCGATGCTCGCTTCGAGAATATAGGGAGCGATGCGCTGTTCGAAACTGACGGCGAAGCGGCTCAGCAGTCGGAACCGGATGATATCGAAGAAGGCACTGAAGATGAGAGCGAGGATGCCGATCACAGTCAGGCCAACCAGAGTCTCGATACTCCCGCTGCTGATCACGCGGTCGAAGACCTCGATGGAATAGAACGGCAAAACTAGCAGAAGGATGTTTGTGGACACGCTAAAGACGACAATCCAGAGGAGCATGGATTGCCTTGGGATGGTGCCGATAGCCGATCCCGCTCGGGCGGAGTGAACCGTCGGGTTCATATTGCACTGCCTGATGACGCAGAATTCGTAGGGCGGCAACGTGCCGCCCTACGTCGTCAGTGTTCAGACCACTTCGATCGCGGTGTAAGTCGCCAGGTCGTTGATATCTTGGATCGAGGTCAAAGGCGTCGCTCCGCCGGTGATGCCATCGAGCGTGATGGTACCGAAGCCGAAATCGAGCGTCGTATTGGTGCCGTCGTCATCCACCACCACGGTGGTCGGATCGAAGCCGGGACCTGCATCGACAGTGATGATGTCCTCATCCCCGAAATCGAGGTCGGTCACCTCGTCGTTGCCGAAGTCAGCACCTGTACCGTCGCCAAAATTGATCGCGTCGGTTCCTTGGCCGCCCGTGAGCACATCGTCGCCGATGCCCCCATTCATGGTGTCGGCGCCGTTGCCGCCCTCCATTTCATCATCGCCTGCGCCGCCGTCGAGCGTGTCGGCTCCGGCGCCGCCGGTCACCGTATCGTCACCGTCGCCGCCCTGCAGCGTGTCCGCGCCATTGCCGCCGGCGAGCAGGTCATCACCGGCGTCGCCATTCAACGTATCGGCTCCGATCCCGCCGGACAGCTCATCCGCGCCTTCGCCGCCATTGAGGACGTCGGCGCCCGCGCCTCCTTCCATGGTGTCGTCGCCGTCATCACCTGACATCAGATCGTTGTCTGCGCCGCCATCCATGACGTCGTCGCCATCGCCACCATTCATGGTATCGGCGCCGGCGTCGCCATTCATGATGTCGTTGCCGTCATCACCATTCATGAGATCGACGCCGTCGCCGCCATTCATGGTGTCGTTGCCGGCGCCGCCATTGAGCGTGTCGTCGCCTGCGCCGCCATTGACCGTATCGTCACCGAGGCCGCCGCTCGCGGTGTCATTGCCGTCACCGCCCTCGAGCGTGTCATCGCCGAGACCGCCGATCAGGGTGTCATCGCCACCATCGCCATTGATGGTATCATCGCCCACACCGCCCGACAGGTTGTCGGCATCATCGCCGCCGTTCAAAGTGTCGTCGCCTGCCGCGCCGACGATCGTATCGCTGCCTGCGCCGCCCGAGAGGATGTCGTTGCCGGCACCGCCGTCGATGGCATCATTGCCGTCGCCGCCATCGACCGTGTCGTTGCCGGCATTTCCGGACAGGTCATCATCTCCCAGCCCGCCATTGATGATATCATCGCCGGCATTGCCGCTGATCGTATCGGTTCCGTCGCCGCCATCGACTGTATCATTGCCGGCGCCGCCGCTGATCTCGTCGTCTCCAGCTCCGCCAAGGATGTTGTCGTCTCCGGCATTGCCGTTCAGGGCGTCGTTGCCGTCGCCGCCGTCGATCGTATCGTTGCCGGCTCCGCCGCTGATCGTGTCGTCGCCTGCGAGGCCCGAGAGATTATCGTCGCCCGGAAGCCCATTGATCGTATCTCCGAGTGCCGTGCCAACAAGAATGTCGTCACCCGGTGTGCCATTAATCAATGCCATGATTACTACTCCATGATGATGTCGATCCAGCGCAACTGCGCTTCGTGCTGAACAGGGGAACAAGGTGTGGCCGTCCGCTTGATAGGGGAAGTTGCCGTGATGGAGCGTGTCGATTACGTCATCAACGCGCAATCCCCAGGTGGGGACAAAATGCAGCGTGAGATGTGTAAAGGCGTCGGCTCACTATGCGGGGATCGATGTGAACAAAGACGCGATGTGACTGTCTGCGGAATTATGTATCGCTCACACACTCGCGTAGTCGATGCGGCTATCCCGGCTCACGCTTTGAAATCGATTTGCGCGCCTGCGCGATGACTGCGCCGTTGTCGCCGTCACGCGTGTCGATCGACGATGATCCGGAGCTTGACGACAAGCCCTGACAGTAAACGAATGATCTCTATTGATGCGAGGTAATCAGCAAGAGCATCGGTAAGGCCATCGCGGATGCCAGGCCAAGAAGTGCGCCAGATGAGCACGATGCATAACTCTTGTTATGGCGCAAAGGACGTCGCAGCATCGATAGATGATTTAGTGGTCTTCTGACCGTAATTTAAGTGCTTTCAGGTGGACGGGGATTAATCGCGCAATTCGGCTTTGGATATCGCAGAATGTGTTTGCGATTTGGCGCTGTGACTGAGAACCGAAATGCGTCGCCAAGGCAAAGGTTTCGACGGGGCAAAGCACTCCTTATGCCGGTCGAGATTGTCAGTTCGCTCCGCAGGTTGCGAAATCCTGATCGATCAGAAGCTCGATGCCGTGCACACATTGATTGAAGAGATCGAAGCAGAGTCAAGAAAACGCCGGCGACGACGATTGTAGCGTCGCGCTTAGACTGCGGCGTTGATTTGGAGATAACATGTTATTTCATATAGACCCGGGAGATTGCAGACGCCGAATTTAGACGCGATACGACGGGTCTAATAGACTTGGCGCAAAGCGGCCGTGGAGCGCTGACTATGCCACCTCTCATAGCTGTGAAGGTCAATCCAGTGGCCCAGCAAGTACAGCTCGGGCATCGACCCAGACCTGATCGTCATCGGAGCGGATGGGAAATCTGCGCAGCGGACGACTGGGCCATCCCGACGAAATATCCCCGGTCACCAAACTGAACGACGCACGGTGGTGCGGACAATGCAGTCGCCCGCCAGAAATATGCCCGCGGCTGAGGTCGGCCTGCTCGTGTGGGCAGGCGCGTTCGCAGGCAATGATCGTATCGCCATCCTGAACAATGAGGATGGCAACATTTGCGACTTTGGCGCAGACGATATTCCGGCCGGCAAGTTGCTTGCGCGTGCAGACGGCGATCCAACGATCGCCGCTATGCGCCAAGATAGGCCCGTCGCACATGTTCATTAGCAATCAGTTCGGCGCCGCCGCCAGAGAGAACCACCCGTCCGGACTCCAGCAGATAGGCGTGGTCGCACATCTCTAGTGCTGCGAAGGCATTCTGCTCCACAAGCAGCACGGTGGTGCCGCTGTCGCGGATCGAGCGGATGATTGCAAAGGTGCGCTCGACGATGTTGGGCGCAAGGCCAAGCGAGGGCTCGTCGAACATCACCAAGCGCGGACGCGACATCAGTGCGCGACCGATGGCCAGCATCTGCTGCTCGCCGCCGGAGAGTGTGCCAGCGGCCTGCTTGCGGCGTTCGGCGAGGCGCGGGAATTCTGTATAGATGCGCTCACGATCGACGGCGACTTCGCTCGTGTCCTTACGGAGATAGGCGCCCATGTCGAGATTTTCCGACACCGTCATATGCGGGAAGACGCGGCGGCCTTCAGGACAATGCGCGATGCCGCGGGTCAGCACGCGCTGGGCGCCGATGCCGGTGATATCCTCGCCATCGAACATCATCTGGCCGGAGCGCGATGCCACGAGGCCGGAGATGGCACGCAGCGTGGTGCTCTTGCCGGCTCCATTGGCGCCGATCAGCGCCACGAGCTGGCCGGCCTTGACGGATAGCGAGATGCCCTTGAGGGCGGTGACTTGCCCATAGGCGCAAATCATGTCGCGGATCTCAAGCATGGGCTGCGACTTCCTTCACAACGTCCTTGGCGCTCTGGCCGAGATAGGCTTCGATGACCGCCGGGTTCTTTCTGATCTCGTCCGGCGGGCCTTCGGCGATGATGCGGCCGTAATTCAGCACCACGATGCGATCGGACACGCTCATCACCATCGGCATGTCGTGCTCGACCAGGAGAATGGTGATGCCGCTGTCACGGATCCGGCGGATCAGCTGCACGAAAGTGTGCGTCTCCGAGGCATTCATGCCGGACACGGGCTCGTCCATCAGCAGCATCTTAGGCTGCGCGGCAAGCGCAAGTGCCACGCCGACGAGGCGTTGCTCGCCGTAGGAGAGCGAGCCGGCGAGTTCATGGGCACGGGCTTCGAGACCGACAAGACGCACCAGTTCAGTCGCGCGCTCGCGCAGGGCTTGCTCCGATGCGCGTGCGCGCGGCAGGCGCAGGATGGCTTCGAGCAGGCCAAGCTTGCCCTGACGATGCAGGCCGATCAGCACGTTGTCGAACACGGTGTCATTGGGAAACACGCTGGTGCGCTGGAAGGTGCGGATCAGGCCGAGATCGGCGATCTCATGGGGCTTCAGGCCACGCAACTCCTGACCGCAATATTTGACGGCGCCTTTGGTGGGCGTGAGGAAGCCGGTCATGACGTTGAAGGCGGTGGTCTTGCCGGCGCCGTTGGGGCCGATCAGGCTGACGATCTCGCCCTGGCCGACATGGAAATTCATGTCGGCGATGGCGATGAGGCCGCCGAACTGTACGCCGACATGTTCGATGCTGAGAACGGTTTCGGTCATCACGCATGCTCCTCGGCGGTGCGCTCGGCCCTGACGACCGGCTTCGGCTTGGCTTGTGGCCGGCCGAAACCAAGCTTCGGCGCCAGCGCGGGCACGATGCCGCGGGGAAGGACGAAGAGGATCGCGATCAGCACGAGGCCATAGGTGATCCACTGCGCTTCCGGCGCCATGATCGGCCGCAGCAGCACCGGCAGCAGGCCGAAGATCACCCCGCCGACGACGGGGCCTGCGAGCGATCCCTTGCCGCCAGAAACCACCATGATGACCATGGTGACCGTGGAGATGAAGGCGAAGACCTCGGGATCGATGATGCGGATGTAATGCGCATAGAGGCTGCCCGCCGCGCCGGCGATGGCAGCAGAGATCACGGCGGTGAGGGTCAGCGCCTTGGTGACGTCGATGCCGACGGATACGGCCAGCGTCTCGTTCTCCATCAGCCCGCGCATGGCGCGGCCGTAATGCGAACGCACGAGGCGCGAGATCAGGAAATACGAGACCGCGGCGACCGCGAGCACCAGATAGTAGTTCTGCAGCTTGGTCTTCAGCGTGAGATAGCCAAGGCCCGGCAAACCGATGGCGATGGAGGGGATGTTGGTGAGCGCCAGTGGGCCTTGCGTGAGCTCGACCCAGTTCAGCGCGACCAGTCGCACGACTTCAGCGAAGGAGATAGTGACGATGACGAAATAGGCGCCGCGTACGCGGAACGACAATTTGCCGACCAGGTAGCCGCAGAATCCTGAGATGATTACAGCCAGCACGAAGCCGACGATCGGTGGCCACGGCGTGTGGACGATATGGAGATCGCCATAGATCGGCACGTCATAGCCGAGCGACGTCAACGCGCTGACATAGGCGCCGATGCCGAAGAAGGCGATATGGCCAAGGCTGAGCTGTCCGGTGAAGCCGAGCAGCAGGTTCATGCTCATAGCGCCGATAATGAAGATGCCCGTCGTGATCAGCGCATTGAGCAGATACGGATCCTTCAGCCACAGTGGCACCGAGGCGAAGAAGGCCAGCGTGATGAGAGAAACGATACGTGTCATCCGACGCGCTCCGCACGAGCAAACAGGCCGGTGGGCTTGAAGACAAGCACGGCGATGATGATGAGAAAGCCCATGGCGTCGCGATAGCCCGACGACACGTAGCCGGCGCCGAGCTCTTCAGCCAGCGCGAGAATGAAACCGCCGATCACGGCGCCGGTGATATTGCCGAGGCCGCCGAGAATGACGATGGCGAAGGCCTTTACGGCGGCGAGGTCGCCCATTTGTGGGAACACGACGTAGACGGGACCGAGTAGGGCGCCGGCCGCAGCCGCGAGGCTGGAGCCGATGGCGAAGGTCGAGGTGTAGATCCAGCTGACATTGACGCCCATCAGCGCAGCAGTATCCGAATCCTGGAAGGTCGCGCGCATCGCTTTGCCGAGTTTTGTCAGGTTGATCAGCGAATAAGCGATCACGATCAGCAGCGCGGCGGCGAACAACACGAACAGGCGCAGCCAGGACACCGAGACGGGGCCGATCACCAGCGGCGCTTCGGGAAATGGATTGTCGATGGACTTGGCGACGCCGCCCCAGATCCACAGCGCGCCGGACTGCATGGCGATCCAGGCGCCGATCATCACCAGCATGGTGGTGTCGATATCGGCGCCGCGCAGCGGACGTAGCAGGGTGATTTCGATGGCGGCGCCAAGCAGCCAGCCCGCGACGATGGCGACGGGGAGCGCCAGAAAGAAATTCAGGCCGAGCTGGTGCACGACGATGAACATCATATAGGCGCCGAATGTGTAGAGAGTGCCGTGGGTGAAATTCACCACATTCATGATGCCGAAGATCAGCGTCAGGCCGATGCCGAGCAGGGCATAGGTGCCGCCGAGCACGAGCATGTTGACGACATGTTGGAGGAGCTGGTCCACGGGGTGTTTCTTTCTCTGTCATTCCGGGATTCGTCGCAGACGGCGTAGCCGTCGGAGGCGAAGACCCGGAATCTTGCAGTGGAGAATCTCAGATCGAGGTTCCGGGTTCGCGCGAAGATGCGCGCCCCGGAACGACGAGTTTGTTGGCTCACAGATCCTTCATGTGAATCTTGCCGTCGGCGATTTCGATCAGATACACATTCGGAAAACTCTGGCCGCTCTCGGAGCCGGGCGGGCCCGACTTCTTGAAGATGATGTCGCCGTTCAGGCCCTTCACATCGATCTTCCAGAGCGCGTCCTTGATGGCAGCGGGCTCGGCTTTGCCGGCCTTCTCGATGGCCGCCGCGATGGTGCGGATGCCGTCATAACCGCGGAAGCTCTCAGTGCAGCCGGCGAAGTCGAAGCCGCGCTTCTTCCACTCGGTGATGAAGTAAGTGGTGGCTTCCGGGTTCGGCGTCTTCTCGGGCAGCCAGGGCAGGAACGTGGTCAGATGCATCGTGTTGTTGGCGGCAGCGCCAGCCTGGGCGATGATCTGGTCCGGGTTCTGCGAGCCACCGGTGGTGATGATCCGCTTCTTCAGGCCGAGCGCTGCAGCCTGCTTGAAGATCAGCGTGAGCTGATCGACGGCGGCGGTGATGATCACCGTCTCGGAGTCCGTCGCCTTGATCTTGGCAAGCTGGGCGCTCATGTCCTGCGCGGACTGGTCCATGGTCTCGGTGAGACCGATGGTGATGCCCTTTTCCTTCATCATCTTGCTGAAGTCCTCGGCGGTGCCGCGGCCCCAGTCATTGTTGATGACGAGGAAGTCGACCTTCTTCAGCGCGAGCTTGTCAACGATGCCCTTGAACGCAGCGGCTTCGACGAAAGATGGCGGCGAGATGCGGAACACGTAAGGATTGCCCGACGTGGTGATCTTCGAGGCCGACGAGGTCTCGACAACCATCGGGGTTTCGTACTCCACCAGCTTCGGCATGACCGCAAGCGTGAGGCTGGAGCCCCAGGCGCCGAGCAACACTGGGGTCTTGTCGCGGGTGATCAGCTTCTCGGCGACGGCGGCTGCTTCGGTCGGATTGCTCTTGTTGTCCTCGATGACGAGCTCGATCTTCTTGCCGAGTAGGCCGCCCTTGGCGTTGATCTCGTCGGCGGCGATTTTCGCGCCGTTGACGACGTAGGTGCCCGACGCGGCGAAGGCGCCGGTGAGGGGCTCATTGACGCCGATCTTGATGGTCTGCGCAAAAGACGTGCTGCCGAGCATGGCGAGCGCGAAGGCGGTCGCGGTGGCTGCCTTGAATGTCCGTATCATATGGTCCTCCAGTGTTACGCCGATGAAACGAGTGGTCCAAACCTCGCCGCCTGCATGTCCCACGCAGGCGTCGATCCCTTATGTCGCGTCCCCGCCACCGCCGAGCCGTCGCAGCAACCGCGCTGTACGCTCACGCAGAAGACCGAAGATCAGCGAAATTCCGTTGAGGTCCGCAGCCGCGGGTGCGGTGGTCGTGCCGCCAGACAGGCGGCGATCGAGATTGGCGGCGAATTCGCCGACCAGCCGCGCCGCGAGATCGCGCACGAGGCCGCTGCGGCCAACTTGCGCCAGCATGCCGGTGAGGCTGTAACCGATGGTGAGCTCGACACGCGTCGCGGCGCTGTCGTTGTCCGGCAGGAGCCGATAGCGAATCTCGCCTTGCGTGGTCGAGCGGCTGCGCTGGTCATTGCCGATGCCGATGATGCGCCCCGCGAGATTGGCTTCGTCGCGCTCGACACGGGCGGCGCCGTCGAAATTCGCCGAGATCGGGCCGATCTTGACCTTGATGGCGCCCTCGACGCGTTCGGGACGCGGTGTGCCGGTGAGTGTCGCGCCGGGCAGGCAGGATGCGACCGCGGCGATGTCGTCAAATAATGCGAACACTTTTGCAGGCGGATGCGCGACAGTGAAGCTCTGCTTCATCACCGTCGATGGCGTGAAATCGGGGATGGCGAGCGGCGCAATGGCGGCGGGAGCCGCCGTCGCGATCGGCTTTGTCGGCGCCAGCTTCTGCGACACAGTGCAGGCCTTGTGTCCTGAACCTGCGGGGCCAAGCACAGTCCGCCCAGCATTCGGCTCGGATGCGATGTCGCGCGCACGGCGTGCTTCGATCACGGATTTCACGGCACGCACGATGCCGACATAGCCGGTGCAGCGGCATAGATTGCCCGACATCCCGACGCGGATCGCCCTCTCGTCTGCCTCGGGCAGGCGCAGCACCAGATCGCGCGCCGAGACCAACATTCCGGGGGTGCAGTAGCCGCATTGCAGCGCATGTTCGCGGGTGAAGGCGGCGCGCAGTTCGGTGGCGATCTCGTCGCTGTCGAGGCCCTCGATGGTGGTGATGTCAGCGCCATCGCAGGCGGTGGCGAAGGTGATACAGGAGCGCGTCGGTACGCCATCGACGAGAAGGGTGCAGGCGCCGCACACGCCATGCTCGCAGCCGAGATGCGTACCGGTGAGATCCAGCGTGTCGCGCATCATATCGGCGAGGCTGGTGCGTGGCTCGATGGCGTGCTGCACGCTGCGCTTGTTGACGGTGAGTTCGACGGTGTTCATGCGGCCTCCGCGACGGCTTTGCGGAGCACCGCGACATGGATGTGCCGGTCGGTGGCGTCGGTCATGCCGGCTTGCGCGAGCAGCCTGTCGGCCACGCGTGCATCGAAGCGTGACGCGAAAGCACCGTCGATCCTGCCGTCGAATAATTCGCTGGCGTCATCGACGACAATCGGGGCTGCCTCGACGGCGCCGATCACGATACGGGCCTTGCCGGCCTCCGGATCGATCAGCACGGCACCGATGGCATGGGCAAACTCGCCGGTCTTGCGGCAGCTCTTGACGTAACCCCAGCGCGACGATGACGGCATCACGGGGATATGCACGGCTTCCAGCATTTCGCCGGCTTCGATCACGCTTTCCAGCGCGCCGAGGATGAAGTCTTTCATGGCGACGCGACGCGTGCCCTTGGCGCTGCGTAGCGACAGCGACGCGCCGAGCGCCGTGAGCGACGACACCCAATCGGCGGAAGGATCGGCATGGCTGAGCGAACCGCCGACCGTGCCCCGATTGCGCACGGCGCGATAGGCGATGTTCGCCGCCACACCCTGCATGGCGCCTCGGGTGACATCGGGGACGCGGCCATCCTCGATATCGGCATGTGTCACGCAGGCCCCAAGCGTAAGCTCGTTGCGATCCATGTCGGCGCGCTTCAGTTCGGCAATGCCGGTGATGTCGAGAATCGTATCCGGCGCGACCAAGCGCAGGTTGAGCATCGGGCCGAGTGACTGACCGCCGGCGATGATCTTCACCATGCCCTCCGCGCCTGTCATGACCGACAGGGCTGAGGCGACATCGCGCGGACGCTCATAGCTGAAAGGTGCCGGTTTCATGCTGCCGGCCTTTCCGCTTCGCGCGCCGCGAGAATGGCTTCGACAATCCGCTTTGGCGTGATCGGCGAATGCAGCATCTCGGCGCCGAGACCGCGCAACGCATCGTTAACCGCATTGCCGATCGCGGCCGGCGGCGCGATGGCGCCGCCTTCGCCGATGCCCTTGACGCCGAATTTTGTGTACGGCGACGGCGTCTCCATGTGGTCGAGCCAGGGCTCGGGCACTTCGGTCGGGCCGGGCAGGAGATAGTCGGCCAGCGTAGTGTTGAGCGGCTGGCCGGCGCGGTCGAACGGCATCTCCTCATAGAGCGCGGTGCCGATGCCCTGCGCGAGGCCGCCATAGATCTGGCCATCGACGATCATCGGATTAACGAGAGTGCCTCCGTCTTCGACGATGACATAGTCGAGGATTTCCACATCGCCGAGATCTGGATCGATGGCGACAGTCACCGCATGAGCGGCATAGCTGAATGTGCCGGTGTCGCGCTTCGGCTTGTAACCGGAAGTCGCTTCGAGTCCGGCGGGATCGACATCGCTCGGCAAGTCCTGCGGGCGGCGATACCAGGTATGGGCGATCTCCTTCAGCGTCACGCTGCCATTCGGCCCGCGGATCTCGCCATCCACCAGCACGACGCTGGCTTCATCCACCTGCAGCAGCTTTGCGGCGATCTTCTTCGCGCGCTCGGCGAGCTCGTGGCACGCCGTAGCGACGGCGCCGCCGGCCATCACCATCGCGCGCGAGCCCCATGTGCCGGTGGAATACGGCGTCATCGTCGTATCGCCATGCACGAGGCGGATCTTTGCGATGTCGATGCCGAGCAACTCATTCGCGACCTGGGCCATGGTGGTTTCCATGCCTTGGCCGTGTGAATGCACGCCGACACGCAGTTCGAGCCCGCCATCGGGTGTCATGCGCGCCGTCGCCTGTTCATGGCCGGGCACCATGGGGATGCCCCAGCCTGAATAGACCGAGGTGCCATGCGCGGCCTGTTCGCAATAGATGGACAGGCCGACGCCGATCAGGCGACCATCATCCTCACCCTTGCGCTGGCGCGCGCGGATGGCGTCGATATCGATCTGCTTCAGCGCGCGACGCATCGCTTCGGGGTAGTCGCCGCTGTCAAAGTGCTTCTTGGTGATGTTGTCGAATGGCATCTGCTCGGGACCGGGCAGATTGCGCAGGCGAACATCGCCGGGCGCGAGGCCCGCTTCCACAGCGACCAGATCGAGCATTAGCTCAAGTGCAAAGCAGACGCCGGTACGTGCTACGCCGCGATAGGGCAGGATCGGGCATTTGTTGGTCGCGACCGAAAAGGTGCGGCAACGATAGGCCGGCATCTTGTAGGGGCCGGGCAGGATGCTCACGACCTGCGCGGCTTCGAGGCAGGCCGAGAATGGATAGGACGAGTAGGCGCCGGAATCGACCAGCGCTTCGCAATCGATGCCGCGCAGCGTGCCGTCGCGATCGGCATAGACGGTGATCTTGTAAAAGTGCTCGCGGCAATTTGCTGCGGCGGTGAGATGCTCGCGGCGATCCTCGATCCAGCGCACCGGGAAGCCACGCTTCATGGTCAGCCATGACAGGCAGACTTCTTCCGGCAGCAAAATGCCCTTGTGGCCGAAGCCACCGCCGACGTCCGGCGAGACGATCCGGATCTGTCCTTGATCCATCTCAAGGCAATCGGACAGGCCATTGCGCACGATATGCGGCATCTGGCTGCCCGAATAGAGCGTGAGCTGATCGAGACGATGATCGTAAGTGGCGACGACACCCCGGCCTTCCAGCGGCGACATGCATTGCCGCGCGGTCGAGATTTCGCGCGTCACCTTGATCGGAGCATCGAAGGCGGAATCGATATTGGTTTCGAAGAAGCTTTCGAGAAAGACATTGTCGCCCCAGTGCTCGTGCACCAGCGGCGCGCCGGGCTCCAGCGCCTTGCGCATGTCATAGACGGCGGGCAGCTCTTCGAGATCGAGCGTGATGGAGGCCGCAATGTCCTCCGCCTCAGCACGCGTCGGCGCGACGCACATGGCGATCAACTCGCCGACCTGGCGCACTTTTCCGGTGGCGAGGATCGGCTGGTCGGAGACCTTGAAGCCGACAAGCGACGTCACCGCGCGGATCGGCTTGATGCCGACGAGATCATCGGCCGTGAACACTACATTGCGATAGCGCTCGGGAATATGAATGCCCTTGATGCGCGCATGGGCGAGGGGACTGCGCACGAAAGCGACGTCCTGCAATCCAGCCAGCCGGATATCGCCGACGAACTGGCCGCGACCGCGCATCAGGCGATCGTCCTCCTTGCGGGGCACGCGTGCGCCCACTCCCTGCCGTGAGGCAGGGCTGGCTGGCGCGATGTCTCGCTCGTTACGCATCGACGGACTCCCGGCGTTGTCCCGATTGACTTGCAAAGCTCAGGCCGCGACGGCCTGAGGCAGGATCGGAGCGATCGGCTCGAAACGTGTGCCGGCGCGCATGCAGAAGGCCGGCTGCAACAGGCCGTTGGACACCGTCTTGGTGTCCTCGTTGTCGCGCAGGATGAATTTGCCCGGCACCTGATTGAGCACCGATACGTCGGCGTCCATGCCGACCTTGAGCGAGCCGATCTTGTCGGACAGGCCGACCATCTTGGCGGGGTTCGATGTCACCATCGGCACCACCTGCTCCAATGTCAGGCCGAGTGCCATCATCGAGCTCATGGCCTGCACCAGGCTGAATTTCGCCTGGCCCTTGAACGGATGGTTCTCGTCGTCCTCGTGCTCGTCGGGCGTTCCGGCAGGCACGGGGACGTCGGTGTTGTAGCCGTGGATATCTGCGCCGAGCGTGTTCGGTACGATGCCGGCGGCGATCGCCTTCTTCGCCAGGCGATAGGAGAAGTGGCTGCCATGGCCGACATCGATCTTGAGGCCGCGATCGATCGCCGCCTGGATCACCGGATGCACTTCGCCTTCACGATTGACGAAGCCGCCGGGATGTCGCGTGAACGGATGCGCGAGCACGTCGCCTTCCTTCAGCAGCGGGATCACACGTTCGAGGATCGTATCGACGTCCTCGCCATTGTTGCCTGACTCCGGCAGGCCCCAGAGCTGGCCGAAATGCACATAGACCGGCAGTTCGGTGCGCTTGCCGATCTCGGCCGCCATTTCCATCACGCGAATGCCCCAGCGTGCAAAGCCGCCGATCTCCGCATGCGCCTTGATGCCACGCACCAGATCGCGATTGGCCAGCGCGGATTTTACGGTCGCATCAATATCAACGCCGTCCGGGCTGTAGAGATTGGGATAGAAGTGACCTTCGAGACCGCCGACGAGATAGGCGGAAAGAAACGCGTAAACGCGCGATTTCGCGGGTTCCGCGATGAAATGACGGAACGCCGGCAGCGTCATGCAGGACGGACCACCCTGATCGATCAGCGTGGTGACGCCGGACTGGACGCCGACCATGTCGGGATTCATGCCGAAGCGGCCCGACACATACTGAAAGACATGACCATGCGTATCGATCAGGCCGGGCAGCACCAGCTTGCCGGTGACGTCGATCACCTCGCGCGCACTGGTCGGCAGAATGTCGGACTGCACCGCGGCGATCTTGCCGTTGCGGATGGCGACATCCTTCATGCCGTCAATGCCGGCAGCGGGATCGATGACGCGGCCGCCGCGCAGCAGGATGTCGTATGAGGCAGTAACGGACATAGTCGGTCTCCACATTCTTGACGCTCGTTTCGTCCCGACCCTCGAGGATCGGAGAAATACGAAGCATGCTTCGTATTTGACTAAAGCAAGGGGTGTGCCAAACTTGATGAAACGCAATTAGCCGGCGTGAGTCGGTACTGGAGATGCAATTGTCGGCGAAGAAAACGACGCGTGGTGGTGCCACGCACAGACCATGGCCGCTGGAGCAGCGGCCTGGTTACCTGATCCGGCGCCTGCATCAGATCCATGTGGCGATGTTTCAGGAGGCCTGCGCCGACTATGAAATGACACCGCTGCAATACAGCCTGCTCTCCGCGCTTGCGGTCCGCGGAACGGCTGACCAGACCAGCTTAGCTGCTGATATTGCTCTGGATCGCACCACAACGACCGGCGCGCTCAAACGTCTGGAGGCGCGCAAACTGGTCGAGCGGCCGGTGAGTGACGATGATCGGCGCGCGAGGATATGCAAGCTCACACCGACCGGGGCCACGATGTTGAACAAGATCGAGAGCGCGGCGCGCGATGCTCATCGCAAGACGCTCGACCCACTGGACAAGGCCGAGCAGGCGACACTCATCGCAATGATGCAGCGCATTGTCGCCAAACATGCTGGCGACCCCGATGCCTCCTTGGCATCAAGCGGGGTCTGATCGCTTAGAATGACTAAAAAGTTGTCGTCTGTGTCGCGAATTCAGGCAGTGCGATCACGACGACGTTCGGAAGCTCGAAGCATCGGGGTATGCCCCGATGCCTCGTTCGGGTGGCGCAGTCTTACTTTCCGGCGAGGCTGGCGATATAGTTTCGCCATCCGCCGAACGCCGACACATCCTTGGCGCCAATCAGCCCTTCGGCTTCGACAATGAAGCCTTTTGGAGATGTGCCATCAGCAAGACGGGTTGTTCCGATGCCCAATGGTGCTGGGACGCCGAGCATGAAATCGCCCAGTGCCTCGGAGGGGACGGCCCAGACTTCCGTTGCGATCGGTGAGCCCTTGCCTTCTGCAACACGCATCAAGCCCGGGCGAGCCGGCGGGCCACCAGCCAGCGCATAGAGTTGATAGTCGGGCCGCGTGTCGCAGGCGCGGAGGAAGCGCGCATTGCGGCTGGTCAGTTCGTGGTTGAGCGGCATGCCCGACAGGTGGGCGCCGACCACGGCGAGTTCGATTTCGCCTGCGATGGCCGTTGGGACGCCGTTCTGGGCCGGCGGCACCGTAGTGGCCGTTGCGCCCAGCTTGTTCTGCGTCATTGCGTGAAGCCGAGCACCGATCGCTGCGAGAAGGCCGTCGCTGCCGCGTGGTGCAATCAGTGTGACGCCGGACGGAAAGCCGTCGGAACGCGGGCGACCGGGCACCGCGATCGCGCACAGATCGAGCAGGTTGACGAAATTCGTGTAAGTGCCGAGTTCGCTGTTAGGGCCTATGCGGTCTGCCGCGAGATCGGCCACTGAGCGCGGCCGTGGATAGGTTGGGACGATCAGCACGTCGATCTGCGACCAGATCGCGTCGGCCGCCCGTCGCAATTCGGCAAGTTTGTAGATGCCTGCGAACGTATCCGCTGCGTTGATCCGCTCTGCACTGCCGATGATCGCCAGCGTGGTGGGATGGAGGTGCTGAGGGGTCTTTTCGATGAATGCCCGGATTGCCTGATAGCGCTCTGCGACCCAAGGACCGGTATAGAGCAGGCTGGCGACATCAAACATCGACGTCATGTCGATGCTCGTCTGCGGGCTTGTCGCGACCGCAGCGACATCGCCAAGCGCTGCATCGAAAGCACGCTCGGAGAGGGCGTCGTCGCCGAAGCGGCGGCTGCTCGGATCAGGCGCGCCGATGCGTAAACCGGGCGGCAGCATGCCGGGCTGTGCAGGGACTGGAAGTGATCGCGAATAGGCGTCCTTTGCATCGTAGCCGGCCATTACGCGATAGGCGCAATCGGCATCGGCAACCGTGCCGGCAAAGACCGAGATCGTATCGAGCGTGCGACAGGCCGGTAGCACGCCGCGAGTCGATACGCTGCCGAGCGAAGGCTTCAGGCCGACGATGTTGTTGAGTGCTGCCGGCACCCGACCAGAGCCGGCAGTGTCGGTGCCGAGGGCGAAGGTGACGAGGCCGTGGCCGACGGCGACCGCGGAGCCCGAGCTGGAGCCGCCGGGGACATAGCGCGGATCGATCGCGTTTTTGGGCACGGGATAGGGGCTGCGGACGCCGACCAGCCCGGTCGCAAACTGATCGAGATTGGTTTTCCCGATCAGGATGGCGCCTGCATCGAGCAGCTTTTGTACGGCGAAAGCGTTTTCGGATGGCGTATAGGCGAAGGCGGGGCAGGCGGCGGTGGTTGGGATCGACTCCACGTCGATATTGTCCTTTACCGCGAAGGGAATGCCCCAGAGGGGAAATGCGGCAGGATCGAATGGCGGCAGGGCGTCCGCAGCGGCGCGCGCGTCGGCCTCTGGCAGCAGAGCAATGAAGATGCCGGGATCGTTGACGGCGGCGATCCGACGATAAGCGTCCGCGACGATCTGCGATGGCGACTGGCCGCTGGCATAGGCCGCGTGCAGCTGCGCGATGGTGGGAAACGACTCCGGCATTCAAATCCTCGTCTTCTTCGGCGGCGCGGCGGGCAGACGATTGTGATCGAAGCCCCTAAGATCGATTAAACCGTGGGCTGCGTTTGATGTGATTAAAATATCAGCAATTCGCATGTTTTTGTATGCAATCCGCGTACGCGTTTTTCGACGCGCTTTTCGAGTTTCAATAAAATCAGACACTTAACAATCTCCGTGGCCATCCCGGCCGTTGGCACAAAGTTTGCGAGTTCTCGCAAATCAAAATTCGTGCCTCTGGAGAGCTGAGAATGAAGCGTCGGGATTTTCTGAAGGCGGCCACGGGTGCCGCAGCGGGCACCATGGTGTCGGGGCCGGCCATCTGGTCGGCGGCCAAGGCGGATGCCCGGTCGGAGACTTTGCTGGTTGTGTCCGAGAGCGGACCAAACAATCTCGACATCATGGGCGTCGGCACCAATGTGCCCAGCTATGAGGTCGCCTGGAATTGCTACGACCGCCTGATCACCCACGAGATGAAAGAAGGGCCGGGCGGCGTCACTTACTACGACAAGGACAAGTTCAAGGGCGAACTCGCCGAAGACATGAAGATCGGCGACATGTCGGTGACCTTCAAACTGAAGAAGAATGCCAAATTCCAGGACGGCACGCCGGTGACGGCCAAGGACGTGAAGTGGTCGCTGGATCGCTCCGTCAGCGTCGGTGGCTTCCCGACCTTCCAGATGAGCGCGGGGTCGCTCACTAAGCCCGAACAGTTCGTGGTGGTGGACGACAACACCGTGCGCGTCGATTTCCTCACCAAGGATAAATTGACGATTCCCGATCTCGCCGTCATCGTGCCGAGCATCATCAATTCGGAGCTGGTGAAGAAGAACGCCACGGAGAAAGATCCGTGGGGCCTCGAATATACGAAGATGAATACGGTCGGCTCTGGCGCCTATAAGGTGACCAAGTGGACCGCAGGCACAGAAGTGATCATGGAGCGCAATGACGCCTGGGTCGGCGGTCCGCTGCCGAAGATCAAGCGCGTGATCTGGCGCATGGTGCCACAGGCTGGCAACCGCCGTGCGCTGCTCGAGCGCGGCGATGCCGATATCTCGTATGAATTGCCGAACCAGGATTTCGCCGAGATGAAGAAGCTCGGCAAGCTCAACGTCACCTCGGTGCCGATCAGCAACGGCATCCAGTATCTCGGCATGAACGTGTCGCAGCCGCCGTTCAACAATCCGAAGGTGCGCGAAGCCGTCGCGCTGGCGATCCCGTATCAGAAGATCATCGATGCCGTGATGTTCGGCCTCGCCAATCCGATGTTCGGTGCGGCCGCGGGCACGCCGACTGAAGCCAAGTGGCCGCAGGCGACCAAGTACAATACCGACATCGTCAAGGCGAAGGCGTTGATGGCAGAAGCCGGTCTGGCTGCCGGCTTCGACACCACGCTGTCTTTCGATCTCGGCTTTGCCGGCGTCAACGAGCCAATGTGCATCCTGATCCAGGAAGCGCTCGCACAGATCGGCATCCGCACCACCATCAACAAGATCCCCGGCGCCAACTGGCGCACCGAGCTGAACAAGAAGGTGCTGCCGCTCTACGTCAACATCTTCTCGGGTTGGCTCGATTACCCCGAATACTTCTTCTACTGGTGCTACCGCTCCGGCAATTCGATCTTCAACACGATGAACTATTCATCGCCGGAGATGGACAAGCTGATCGCGGGCGCCCGCACCGCGGCGGCAACCGGCGACATGGCGACCTACGACAAGGACGTGAAGGGCTTCGTCGATCTCGCTTTCACCGACATCCCGCGTATTCCGCTGTATCAGCCCTATCTGAACGTCGCGATGCAGAAGAATGTTTCGGGCTTCGCATACTGGTTCCATCGCCGGCTCGATTGCCGCGCAATGGTCAAGGCGTAAGGTCGGGGGATCGTCATGCTCGCACTCATCGGCAAGCGCCTGCTGTTCGCCATCCCGAGCTTGATCGGGGTGGTGATCGTCACGTTCCTGCTGACGCGCGCATTGCCTGGCGATCCCGCCGCCTATTTCGCCGGGCCCGCGGCTGACCAGCAGGTCATCGACGACATCCGCAAGAAGCTCGGCCTCGACAAACCGCTGATCGAGCAGTTCGTCCGCTATACCGCCGATCTTGCACGGGGCGATTTCGGCAACTCGCTCACCACCGGCCAGCCGGTGGCGACCGAAATCCGGAATCGTCTGCCGGCATCCGCGGAACTGACATTACTGGGATTGCTCGTTTCGATCGTTATCGCGATCCCGCTTGGGATTCTTGCGGCGACCAGGCCCGGCTCGTGGATCGATCATCTGTGCCGGGTGACCACCACAGCCGGTGTTTCGCTCCCGGTGTTCTTCACGGGTCTCGTGCTGGTCTATGTGTTTTATTTTAAGCTCGGCTGGGCGCCGGCTCCGCTCGGGCGGCTCGATGTTTTTGCGTCGGCGCCGCCGACGGTGACGGGCTTCTACGTCATCGATAGCGTCATCGCCCGAGATTGGGAAACGTTTCGATCGGCATTGAGCCAACTGTTCCTGCCGACGGCGACGCTTGCAATCTTCTCGCTGGCGCCGATCGCGCGCATGACGCGTGCATCGATGCTGGCGATCCTTGCATCCGACTTTGTGCGCACCGCACGTGCATCCGGGCTGTCGCCGCGGATCGTGATCGTCACTTACGCGTTCGGCAACGCCATGTTGCCGGTCATCACCACGTTGTCGATGACCTTCTCCTTCCTGCTCGGCGCCAATGTGCTGGTGGAGAAGGTGTTCGCCTGGCCTGGCATCGGCTCCTATGCCGTCGAAGCGCTGATCGCCTCGGATTTCGCGCCCGTGCAAGGTTTCGTGCTGACGATGGCGATCATGTATGTGCTGATCAATCTGGTCATCGACATTCTCTACGGCGTGATCGATCCACGCGTGCGACTGGAAGGCTGAGGTGAAACCATGAATGCCATCACCCCCATTACAGCCGAAACACCGGCGACGCCGCGTCGCACATCGAGCCTGGTCGCCACGCTGCAGCACACCCGCTACATTCTCGGCGAGAACCGCGTCACAGCCTTTGCGTTCGGTCTGCTCGTTGTCATCGTTTTCGCAGCCGTGTTCGGCCCCTGGATCGTCCCGCATGATCCGCTGGCCAGCAACACCATGCAGGCGCTCAAGCCGCCATCTGCCGCAAACTGGTTCGGCACCGATCAACTCGGGCGCGACATTTTCAGCCGCGTGGTCGTCGCGACACGGCTCGATCTGTTCATCGCTGTCGCCTCGGTGGCACTGGTCTTCGCCATGGGCGGCCTTGCCGGGATCGCGGCCGGCTATTTCGGCGGCTGGACCGATCGCATCACCGGCCGCATCGCCGATACGATCATGGCGTTTCCACTCTTCGTGCTGGCCATGGGCATCGTCGCAGCGCTCGGCAACACTGTGCAGAACATCATCATCGCCACGGCGATCGTGAATTTTCCGCTCTATGCGCGCGTGGCGCGCGCTGAAGCGAATATCCGCCGCGAGGCCGGCTTCGTGCAGGCGGCGCGACTGTCGGGCAATAGCGAGATGCGAATCCTGCTGGTGCATATCCTGCCCAACATCATGCCGATCATGATCGTGCAGATGTCGCTGACCATGGGCTATGCGATCCTCAATGCCGCCGGCCTGTCCTTCATCGGTCTTGGCGTGCGGCCGCCGACGCCCGAATGGGGCATCATGGTCGCCGAAGGCGCGTCCTTCATGGTGTCGGGCGAATGGTGGATCGCCTTGTTTCCCGGCCTCGCTCTGATGATCGCCGTGTTCTGCTTCAACCTGCTTGGCGATGGTCTGCGCGACATCGTCGATCCGCAGCGGCGCACGTGAGGAGATCGCCATGACCGCAAAGCCATTGCTCGAGGTCCGGGATCTGACCGTCGAATTCGCCACCCGCCGCGGCATCGTCAAGGCGGTGCAGCAGGTCGATATCTCCGTCGCCAAAGGCGAGACGCTCGGCATTGTGGGTGAGTCCGGCTCGGGCAAGTCGGTGACGTCCTATGCCGTGATGCGTATTCTCGATCGGGCCGGCAGCATTGCCGAAGGTTCGGTGATGTTCTCAGGTGTGGACGTGAAGGCCGCCACCGAGAGCCAGATGCGCGACCTGCGTGGCCGCGAAATCTCGATGATCTTCCAGAACCCGCGTGCGGCGCTCAATCCGATCCGCAAGGTCGGCCATCAGATTGAGGATGTACTGCGCCAGCATGCGCAGGCCGGCAGTGCGGATCGTGCCGAGAAGGCCATCGAAGCGCTGGAGCAGGTCAAGATCGCGCGGCCGCGCGAGCGTTATCACGCATATCCTTTTGAACTCTCGGGCGGCATGTGCCAGCGCGTGGTCATCGCGCTTGCGCTGGCGTGCAATCCGCAGCTTCTGATCGCGGACGAGCCGACGACGGGGCTCGACGTCACGACGCAAAAGGCGGTGATGGATCTCATCACCGAACTGACCAAGAGCCGAGGGATGTCCACGATCTTGATCACCCATGATCTGGGCCTGGCCGCTGCCTATTGCGATCGCGTGGTGGTGATGGAGAAGGGGCGGGTGGTCGAGACGGCGCTGTCCGCCGACATCTTCGCCAATCCGCAGCACCCCTATACGAAGAAGCTGATGCAAGCGACGCCGCGGCTGGGCGTGTCGCTGCGGGATTTGTTGCCGGCGAATGAGCGGGCGGCGATGCCTTCTCCAACCTCTCCCCGCTTGCGGGGAGAGGTTGCTGTGCTCAGCGCAGCGGGTGAGGGGGGCTCTCCGCACACGCCGGCGCTTGCGGAAGCAGCCCCTCATCCCGACCGTCTCACCGCCAGTGGGGAGAAGGAGCAGAAACCGCTTCTCACTATCGAAAATCTCATCAAGGAATATCCCCGCCAGGGCGCCACTGCGACGCTGTCAAAACTGTTTGGCCGCAAACCGGCGCCAGAGCCCGATGTCTTCCGCGCCGTGGATGGCATCAGCTTCACCGTCGGCCGTGGCGAGAGCGTCGGCCTGGTGGGCGAGTCCGGTTGCGGCAAGTCCACCACGTCCATGATGGTCATGCGCCTGATCGACAAGACGTCCGGCCGGATCGCCTTCGATGGTGACGAGATCGGTGAGATCGCACCAAATTCCTTCGCGCGGCTGCCGTTGCGCAAGAGCATCCAGATGGTCTTCCAGGATCCGACCGACAGCCTCAATCCGCGCTTCACGGCTGCACGCGCCATCGCGGATCCGCTTCTGCAGCTCGGTGATATCAAGGGCGGCGATGCCTTGCGGGCGAAATGCGAGGAACTCGCGCGGCAGGTCGGTCTGCCGCTCGAATTGCTGGATCGCTTTCCGCATCAAATGTCCGGCGGGCAGAAGGCGCGTGTCGGCATCGCCCGCGCTATCGCCTTGCAGCCAAAGCTGATCATTCTCGACGAGCCGACCGCGGCGCTCGATGTGTCCGTGCAGGCTGTGGTGCTCAATCTGCTGCAAGATCTCAAGCAGTCGATGGGCATGAGCTATCTGTTCGTGTCGCATGACCTGAACGTGGTGCGCCTGCTGTGCGATCGTGTCATTGTGATGCGATCGGGCCGCATCGTCGAACAAGGACAGACCGAGGCGGTGATGGATAATCCGCAGGACGATTATACGAGGCAGCTGCTGACGGCGATCCCGCATCCGCCGCTGCCGGTGCATTGATAGAGGATGGACGATGAGCGACAGTCTCGACGACTACATCGACACGGTGTCGACGGCGCTCTCGCTGCCGATCGCGGATGAATGGAAACCGGCAGTGAAGATGAACCTCGAAGTGTCGCTGCGTATGGCGCGTCTCGTCGATGAATTCCCGCTTCCAGATGAATCCGAACCGGCCAGCATATATGTCGCATGATCTCGTTCTCACCCCTGAAGGGGCCTGGCGTCCGGCCTCGGACATCGCAAAGGCCGTTGTCTCGCATAAGATCTCCGCGATCAAGGTTGTCGACGTGGCGCTGGCGAAGATCGAGCGCCACAATCCGATGCTCAATGCATTCACCGACGTCACCGCGGATCGCGCGCGCAGCACGGCCCGGGCGCTCGATGCCGCCATCGCGGCCGGCGAAAGCGTTGGCCCGCTGGCTGGCGTCCCTTTCGCGGTGAAGAACCTGTTCGATATCGAGGGTCTGCCGACCCGCGCCGGATCCAAGATCAATCGCGACCGTCCGCCTGCGTCCCGCGACGCGACGCTGGTCGAGCGCATGGAGGCAGCCGGCGCCGTGTTGGTCGGCGGGCTCAACATGGGTGAATACGCCTATGATTTCACGGGCGAGAACGTTCACGATGGCGCGTCGCGCAATCCACATGACATCACGCGCATGACCGGTGGCTCGTCCGGCGGTTCGGGCGGTGCGGTAGGAGGCAGCCTCGTGCCGCTGGCGCTTGGCTCCGATACCAATGGCTCGATCCGCGTCCCGTCGTCTTTCTGCGGCATTTTCGGCCTCAAGCCGACTTACGGCCGGTTGTCGCGTGCGCGCTCGTTTCCCTTCGTGGGCAGCCTAGATCATCTCGGACCGTTCGCGCGCAATGTCGAGGACCTCGCCCTGTCCTACGATGCCATGCAGGGGCCCGATGCCGAGGATGCCGCTTGCAGCAGCCGCCCGGTCGAGCCGGCATTCGCATCGATCGGGCAGGATATCGGCGGTCTGCGCATCGCCGCCGCCGGTGGCTACTTCCAGAAAAATCTGATGGCCGAAGCGAAGGAAGCCGTTGCCATTGTCGCCAAGGCGCTCGGTATCACAAAGCATGTGGAGCTTCCCGAAGTCGCCCGTGCCCGTGCTGGCGCCTATCTCATCTCCACGACCGAAGGCGCTTCGCTACATCTCGACCGCCTGCGCACACGCGCTTCCGATTTCGATCCGGCGGTACGTGATCGTCTGATTGCCGGCGCCATGGTGCCGGCGGCCCTGGTCGATCGCGCGCAGAAATTCCGCCGCTGGTATCGCGCCAGGGTGCTGGAAATTTTCGAGACGGTCGATGTCATGATCGCCCCCGCCACGCCCTGCGTCGCGCCAAAAATCGGCCAGGCGGTCTTCGAGCTCGACGGCATCGAGTTGCCGGTGCGCGCCAATATCGGCATCCACACCCAGCCGATCTCCTTCATCGGCTTGCCGGTGGTCGCCGTGCCGGTGCCGCTCGATCCGATGCCGATCGGCGTCCAGATCATCGCGGCGCCGTGGCGTGAAGACATTGCGTTGCGCGTCGCCTATCATCTGCAGCAAGCGGGCATCGTTGCGGCGCCGCACGCGAAAGCGTTTAATTAGACAGGGACTGGAAATGGATATCGATCTGCCAGACGTCATCGCCGAAGTCGACAGCGCTTTCGCGCGCTATGAGAGGGCCCTGACGACGAACGACACCGCCGTGCTCGGCGAACTGTTTCGCAATGATCCGCGCACCATCCGCTATGGCATGGGCGAAAACCTCTATGGCTATGACGAAATCCAGGCCTTTCGCGGCGCGCGTTCGCCGGTTGGCCTGATGCGCCGCACCGATCGCACCGTGATCACGGCCTATGGTCGCGACACGGCTGTCGCCTCCACGCTATTCTATCGTGACAATGCGCCGGGCAAGGTCGGCCGTCAGATGCAGACTTGGATCCGCTTCCCCGAAGGATGGCGAATCGTGGCCGCGTCTGTCAGCCTGATCGACGAACCGAAAGCATGAGCTGACATGAGTTTTGACGACATGCTGATCCGGCCGGACAAGCCGCGCCGTAGCGCGGCTGCATCCGCGGGCGCTAAGGCAAGCAAGCTCACGCGGGCCGAAGAGCTTCGTCAGCAATTGTCGGACGAGATCGTGCGCGGCGTGCTGCCGCCGGGCGCGCCGTTGGATGAGACCGAACTTGCCCAGCGCTTTAATGTCTCACGCACGCCCGTGCGCGAGGCGTTGCGACAGCTGACGGCGAGCGGTCTGATCGAATCCCGTCCGCATCGCGGTGCTGTGGTGGCGCAGCCGTCCATCGAGCGTCTCACCGGCATGTTCGAAGCGATGGCCGAACTCGAAGCTCTTTGCGCAGGTCTCGCGGCGGAGCGTATGCCGGCCGTTCAGCGCCATGCGCTTGAAGTGATCCATGAAGAGCTGCGCGTGCTCAGCTACGACGGTAATCCCGAGCGCTTTCACGCGGTGAATGAGCGTTTCCATAATGCGATCTATAAGGGATCGCAGAACGACTACATTGCCGAGATCACGCTGGCGACGCGCGTGCGCGTGCAGCCGTTCCGCCGGGCTCAGTTCCGCAATCTCGGTCGACTGGCAAAGTCACAAGCCGAGCATGACCGTGTCGTTGTCGCCATCATGCGGGGCGACAGGAATGGCGCGAGCGGAGCGATGCGCGATCACATCGTGCTGGTGCGTGACGAATACGAGCATTACGCGGTATCGCTCTAGACCGGCGCGAGCGACTATCGCTTGGCCACGATCTCCCGCATCAGCGGCTTCGATCCATCGAGAAATACGCGGACGGCATCGCGGACGATGTCGTCCAATTGCTCGGGCGGGGACGTCTCAAAGACGAAACGCCGTATCGCCATATAAGAAGATGCGGCCATGAAGACCCCAGAACAACTACACTTCGCGTTCCGATAGCGGCACCTTGTCGCTCATTGCCAGTTTCAGGTCGTGGCGTAGTTCGCGGCAGGCGGGTTCGACGATCTGCAGATAGCGCTTGGTGATGTCGAATGCCGAATCGATTAGGATTGAGCGCGGAATATTTGATTTAGAGGATCGTTCGTTTCTGGCGCAAAGCGAACGCACGAAGTCGGTGATGTGTGTCGGAATTTGTGTAGTCCCGCGGCCATATTCCCTGTTCAGTTGAACGCCCCAGTTCCGCAAAAAGTGTCCGAGCGCCGTGGTGCTGCCGTCCGGCCGCTTCACGGTGAGCGCGATCGGCGACATCGTTCTGGCTGATGCAGCCCAACTCGACCTGTCAGGTCGGACGGTCAGCTTTGACGATGTGAAGAAGTATTCCTGGGGCGGCGATGTCATCCTCGAAAGCCGCGACGGCAATATCCGTCAGGCGGCGGGCTCGACCATCGATCTGTCGGCGCGCTCCAACCATGCAGGTCGTCTGTCGGTTGCCGCGCTTGGCACCGGCGCGGGCGTGGTCGATCTGCAGGGCAAGATCCTCGGCAGCGGCTCCGGCGAATATGATGCCGGCGGCACTATCGTGCCCTATCTCGATGGCTATATCGACATCCGTGCCCAGCGCCTCGGCGACAGCGGCACGCTCAGCGACCAGTTCGCAGCGTTGAATGCGCGGCTCAATGCCGACAAGATGTACGGCGGTCGCAGCTTCCAGTTCAAGCAGGGTGATCTCGTCATCGGTGATGGCCTGAAGGCCGGCGAGATCAATGTCTCGCTCGATGCCGGCCATCTCACGGTCATCGGCACCGTGGATGCCAGCGGCGCCGAAGTCGGTTCGATCCGGCTTGCGGCGAAGCAGGGGCTCACCATTGCCGGCAGCGCGCTGCTCGATGCCCATGGCCGCCTGCTGCGTGTCGATAGCTATGGCAAGATCATCGACAGCCCGAACCGCGCCATCGTCGAACTCAATTCCGGCGATGGCACGCTCACGCTTGCCTCCGGCATGCGTGTCGACCTGCGTCATGGCACCGATGTGCCGGTCGGCTCGGCCCCCGGATACAATGACGGCGCCGCGCGCGGCACGCTCGATCTCCATGCGCCGCGTCTCGGCAGTGCCACGGCCGGCGATATCGCCATCGATGCGTCGGGTACGATCACGGTCACCGGCGCACGCTCGATCGCTGTGAATGCCGTGCAGCGCTACAGCGATGCGCCTGTCGGCAACGACACCAGCGCAAGTGGCAGACCGTATCAGGTGATCGACCAGGCCTATCTCGACGCTAAACATGCCGAGAGCAACACCTTCATCAACAACGCGATCCTCAACGTCGCGCTGATGAATGGAAAGCTCGCCGGCCTCAACAACGCAACCTATCGGAATGCTTTCCATCTGCGCCCGGGCGTCGAGATCGTCAGTGCGACGGCCGATGGCGACATCGTGGTGCAGGGCGATCTCGATCTGTCCGGCCATCGCTATCGCAGCGTCAATCCGAACTTCCCACTGACCGGTGCGCGCGGCTCGGGCGAGGTCGGCACGCTGGCGATCCGCGCCGGCGGCAACCTCAACATCTATGGTTCTATCACCGACGGTTTTGCGCCGCCGCCGACGACGCCCGAAGATGACGGCTGGATGCTGAAGCCGGGCAAGATTTCCTTCGGCTCTGACGTCGTCGTCCCGCGGGTCGTCGAACTTGCCGATGGCACGACCTATCCCGTCGGACGTGCGCTGAACTACAATCTGCCCGTGAAAGCCATGACGGTGCCGGCCGGCACCCAGCTTCCCGTCGAAGCCGGAATCACCGAGGCAGTGACGTTGCCCGCCAATACCATTCTTGCAGGCGAGGTCATCAAGCCCGACGGCACGCGTCTCGCAGCAGGCACGCGTCTCGCTGCCCAGGAAGTGCTGCCTGTGGGCACGCGGCTCGGTGCTGGATTCATCGCACCGGTCAGCATCGCGCTCGGCGCGATGACCTGGCCCAAAGGCGTCGCACTGCCGGTGGCGGCCACGGTGAATGGCGGCGTGACGGTGCCGATGGGCGGACTGATCCCGTCGGAAGCGGATCTGAAGCTGCCGGCGGATGCGATCTCGGTGCCGCTGCGGCCCGCCGATGCCGACGGCAATCAGGGCAAGAACTGGGTGATCGCGGCGATGCTGCCGGCCGGCTCGCAGAGCTGGTCGATGCGGATGGTCGCCGGAGCCGACATCACCGCCGCCGACCAGCGCGCGCTGCGTCCGCGCGATGCCAATGGCCATCTCACGCTTGCCGATACTCACTTCTCGAAAGTCGATCGAACGGAAGGTGGCGGCCTCTGGTATTGGGCCGACGGCAACTATATGGGTGGCACGCCTGGACAACCCGTCGATGATTGGGCGCTCGATCCAGGCTACAATGTCTGCCTGGAGGAACCGGGACAATGCGTAAAGGTGTCCTGGCTCTGGGCCGACGGCAACTACATGGGGGGCACGCCCGGCGCGCCCGTCGATGAATGGGCGCTCGATCCCGATTACAATGTTTGCCTGGTGGAAGCAGGGCAGTGCGTCAGCATCGGCGGCAACGGCACTGTCGTGGAAGTGAATCCGATCACGCCGAAATTCAGTGTTCTGCGCACGGGCGTCGGCGATCTCGATATCGTCACCGGCGGCAGTATCGCGATGCGCTCGTCCTATGGCGTCTACACCGCGGGTACCCAGTCGCGGAACGTGGATGCTGTTTTCAATAGTGCCCGCATCACGCGCAACGGCACGGTGCTTGGCGATGGCGGCGCCGACTACGAAAACCTTGTGCAAGGCACGAACCGCACCTATCAGGCTTGGTATCCGGAACTCGGCGGCAACCTGCTGCTGAAGGCGGGTGGCGATCTCACCGGCGACGCGTGGACGCAGGGCGGCATCTTCGGTGCGGACGGAAGCCGGTATTCGCAGAATTCCAGCGCGGATCCGTCGAACTGGCTCTGGCGCCAGGGCGATGTGGCGGGCAACGCCAATGGCGCGGCTTGGTGGATCAATTTCGGCACCTATGTGTCCGGACGCAATGACAGCAGGCCGCTCAGCGATATGCCCTATCTCGTGGGCTTCACCGGTTACGGCACGCTCGGCGGCGGCGATCTGCGTGTCGACGTGCGCGGCGCTGCTGGCACCATCGACGTCCTGAGCCCGGGCCGCGTCGACACCAAACTATATCCGCGCAGCCAGGGGCTCGTGCTGGCCGTTGCTTCGACCGGTCGTGTCAACGCCAGTGGCGAATTGCTGCTGACGGGCGGCGGCGACATGGATATCCGCATCGGCGGCGGGATCAACCCGAACCGGTTCGCGCAGATGGAATTGGTGCCGGGCTCGAGCAACCCGACACCCGAATATCTCAATCTGGGCTTGAGTGGTCTCGCGGCCAATCTGCGTGGCCATGCCGCGATCCAGGCGGGGGCGCACGGCAGCGTCGAGCTTCGCTATGGCCCGTTCGTGGCATTCCAGGATGCCAGGGAGGTGCGCGCCTACAATCCATTTACATCGACCTGGGCGCTGGCTGGTGGCGGCTTGATGTTGATGCCTGGCGACTCCACGTTCAGCCTGACGTCGCGCGGCGATCTCGTGGCCGGAGGTGTATGGGATGGCGGTCGCCTGACGAGCATCGATCCTGCCGTTACTTCCCCCATTCCCTGGTTCAGCCTCTGGACGAACCGGACCGCGATCGACCTGTTCGCCGCGGGCGGCAATCTCACACCGAGCATTCAGCTCGGTGAGGCGGGGTCGGATATTGCTCCCAATGCGATGGCGGGAGCGACCGGCGGTCGGTTCGTCTATCCTGCGATCCTGCGCGCCGCCGCACCGTCCGGCAGTTTCTATGCAGGGCGATCTGCAGTCCGTCAGGATGGCAAGCCGTTGAAGTTCTCTCTCATGCTGGCACCGTCACCAGATGGTCAGCTCGAACTGCTCGCCGGCGAGTCGATCTATGTCGGTGGCCACGCGATCACACGATCAAGCGCCGACATCTCGGTCGTCCCGACACCGTTCAATCCGGCGACGATGAGCAATCTCAGCCCGCTGACCTTCCGGGTTGCAAACACCATCTTCGCCTTCGGTCCGAACACCGCCTCCGGTCTCTATGATCTGGCGCCAGCGCGCTTCTATGCGTTGTCCGGAGACATCGTCGGCCTTCGGACGGGCGAAGTCTTGACCTCCTTCACCGGCGCCTTGAATGGCCGGACGCTTTATGAGGCGGGTGGAGCCGTCTGGATGAAGGCCGGTCGAGACATCGTCAACAGCGGGACCAATATCGGCGAATTCACCTACATGCCGTCGCTCGATGGCCTTGGTGGCCAGTCCTCCGGCAACCTGATCGTACATTCATCTGAGACGGACGTGTCGATCGTTTCCGCCGGCCGCGACATCATCTTCAGCTCGTTCAATATCGCCGGCCCCGGCACGCTCGAAGTGACGGCGGGCCGCAATATCCGCCAGGAAGATCGCGGCGCGATCACCTCGCGCGGTTCGATCATCGTCGGCGACGAGCGCCCTGGTGCCAGCGTGTTCGTGGCAGCCGGCATGTCGGGTGTGAATTGGGCCGGCGTGCGTGAGCGCTATCTCAGCCCGGCCAACATCGCCAATCCGGACGTGCCGCTGGCGGATCAGTTCGGCAAGGCCGTGAAGATCTATGGCAAGGAACTTGCCGACTGGCTGAAGGCCCGTTACGGGCATGACGGCAGCGCAGACGAAAACCTCGCTTACTTCGATGCGTTGGCGCCGGAGCAGCAACGCGTGTTCCTGCGCGAGATCTACTACGCCGAACTGCGCGCTGGCGGGCGTGACTACAACGATCCCGCTTCGAGCCGCTTCGGCTCCTATCTGCGCGGCCGCGAGATGATCGCGACCCTGTTCCCGGAAATGGATGCTGGTGGCCAAGCGATCGCCCGTACCGGCGACATCACGCTGTTCAGCACCGAATATTTCGAGAGCGTCTACAATCCGGTGACGACGGTGACGGAGAACATACGCCGCACCCGTGATGGTTCGGTGCGAACCTTGTTCGGCGGCGACATTCAGCTGATGGCGCCGGGCGGACAGGTGGTCATCGGTGTCGAAGGCGTGGTGCCGGGCGCCACTGCGGGGGTGGTGACGCAAGGCAGCGGCAATGTGCAGATCTATTCGCAGGGCAGCGTACTGCTCGGCCTGTCGCGCATCATGACCACATTCGGCGGCGACATCCTTGCCTGGTCGGCGAATGGCGATATCAATGCCGGCCGCGGCGCCAAGAGCACCATCATCTACACGCCGCCGCGGCGGGTGATGGACATCTATGGCAATGTCGTGCTGGCGCCGGTGACGCCGTCATCGGGGGCGGGCATCGCGACGCTCAATCCGATCCCCGACGTCGACGCCGGCGACATCGACCTGATCGCGCCGCTCGGCACCATCGACGCCGGCGAAGCGGGCATCCGCGTCTCGGGCAACATCAACCTTGCGGCGCTGCAAGTGCTGAATGCGGCGAATATTCAGGTGCAAGGCACGAGCTCGGGTATTCCGACCGTGCAGGCGCCGAGTATTTCCGCTGCATTGTCCACCTCGAATGCCACCGCCGCCTCGCAGCAGACGGCGACCCCGACGCAGTCAGCCAATGCGCAACCCTCGGTGATCATCGTCGAAGTGCTGGGCTATGGCGGCGGCAGTGGAGATGACGACGAGAGGAAACGCGAGCCGTTGCGCACCGAACCGCGTGATGAACGCCGCACGCAAAACCCGAACAGTCCGGTTCAGGTTCTCGGTGCCGGCAGACTGGAGCAGGCGGCACTGGATCAACTAACTGCCGAGGAACGGCGCCGGCTCGTTCGCTGATGTGCTGGTGACGCTGGGAGACGTCGATGAGCAATTGTCTGATTGCTCATCGACGCATAAAGACAGTTGCAAAAAAAGCTGATGGCGGCGCGTGGCGTTCCGTATGTCCGCTCATGGCGCAAAGCCGTCATTCAGGAGGAGACTCTAATCTTCCCTAGCTCGCTGGGAGCGACGCGGTGGGACGGGTGGATCGGAGGCAGCGCTATGCCCGTATGGAATAAGGGTCAAATTATCGGCCAGAAACTGCCACTCAAACCGAGCGATGTTTGGGGGATAAGGACGAGGTTGGAAGTCGCCTCAAACCTTCGAGAACTTGCCCTTTTCAACCTAGCAATCGACAGTAAGCTTCGCGCGTGTGATCTGACGTGCATAAAGGTACGAGATCTGACGATTTCTGGCACGTTGCGACGACCGTGCAACGGTTATCCAAAAGAAGACGGGACGCCCAGTTCAGTTTGAGCTGTCAGAGTGGACGAAGGAAAGTCTTGAGAATTGGATCGCGTCACGGAAATTGCAACCGTCAGACTTCGTATTCCCTAGCCGCAAGTCGGCTAAACCGCATCTGTCCACGCGACAATATGGGCGCATCGTCGATGGGTGGGTAGTCAGCCTCGGGCTGGACCGGAGACGATATGGGACGCATTCATTGCGCCGAACAAAGGTCTCTCAGATCTATAAGAAAACGGGCAACCTGCGTGCGGTTCAGTTGCTCTTGGGCCACACCAAGCTTGAGAGCACAGTGCGCTACCTCGGCATCGAAGTGGATGATGCATTGGCCATGTCAGAACAGTTAGATCTCTGAGCTCTCACTGAGGCGCATTGCCAGATGCTGATTGGTGTTCTCCACTTAAACGAACGATGCCCCAAGCTTGGTGCGAGGCTTGGGACTGAAGCGCTGTTCTGCTCGCGGTTGCTGATGCGAAAGTGTGCGTAGGCCGGTTAGATAAGTCCTCACCTAAAATGGTAACAATCGATTTCTTTAGATGGCCGGATCACACAGCGTTAATCCGATACAAGGATCTACGACGCCTTCCGGTTCAGAGGTCAATTTCGCTCGGGGTAAGTCTTTGTAAAGCGGAAGGCTGCGTACAACGCAAAGACAGTCAATAGAACGCTGATGTTGTGAGGAACCGCCGGCGCACAAAGCAAAATGAGGTCGGCGATCGCAACCGCTCCAAGCGCGAGCAACCAGACGACGCTGATAACCCGGTTGGTCTGCAGAAATCGCGGATTCGCCCAGACGCTTTCAGGGGCGCTTTCCCGTGCGTATTCGATAGTGAACGGTGTGCCTCTCGCAATGGAGAACAAGACGATCAGAAAGAGCCCGGAATCAACAGCGAGTTTCACGCCGATTACAGTCCATCCGATGATACCCAGGAAGCTAAGCGCGCCGAGTCCGAAGAAAAGTGCGGAAGTTCCAACTTCAAGTGTTTTGGCAGAGCGCCCAGCGACAATTTCCCGACCTACCAGTAGCAGCGAAGTCAAGCCCGCTGCAACCAAGGCCAGGGTTGGCGCCGTGACGTGGCTGAGAATGGCAAACACCACAAATGGTGCGAAAGCGAGTAAGAGCCCCATTTCATCTCTTTCAAATCGGTTCAGATCAGTCGTTCAACGATCCATATGCTTCAGGCTTGCTGAAAATAGCGCCGGGATCGCAACTTCAGCATCACGACCGGAAACGCCATCGTCAGCGCGCCGATCAGAACGGAAAATCCGACCGTCGGCCACCCGACCTGCTTTGACGCCAGTGCGGCGGCGAACGCTGCGAGGCTGATCGGCACGAACAGAACCACGGCGGTGAAGAGCCCCGGCGAGAAACGGCCCTTCAGCCTTATGAAAGGCAGAATGTGAAAGAACACGGCATTGATGAGCATGAGCGCTGCGAAGCTCAGAGGTGCAAGCGGAAGGGTGGCTGCGAGCTGGGCCTGAACGATGCCGAATGCGATCACGATCGCGTTCGTAATGTAAAAGTCGCTCCACTCCACCGGCAGATGCAGGGCGGATCTGGCCCAGTTGCGCCAGTCGAAGCTGTACTCTTCGAGGATGTGGTAGGCATAGGCGGCCATTGAAAGCCATGAGATCGTTTCGAGGGACATGATTGTTTCCAAAAAGGTTGGCGACTAGCGGTTGGCGTGACAGTCGTTGGGGGCAGCTCGCCCATTGAAACGGTCGGCCATCCAGCTGACGGCCATAGCGGCACTGGCGTTTCCGGCGTCGCCGTGGTTGACATTCGGCATAGGGTGGTAGCTCACCCGGCTGCCGTCGCGACATAGCCGCTGCTCGTAGTCACGCGTGACGGCGGGGCGCACCAGCTGATCGGCCTCGCCCTGGGCGATGAAGACCGGGATCGCGGGCGGCAACACGCCCGGCGAGTTTGCGCCGAGCAGGCTCCGCCATGGTTCGATCACCGCGGGATTCGGCACCGCGAGAAATGAGGTCGCGAGCGGCTTCGACGTATCGTCACGGGCGAGAATATCGAACAGCGACTCGATGCACTCATTTGCAAGACGATCGACCGTAGGCATCGCATCGGGCGCGATCACTGATGCGATCGGTGCGTTGAACACGCGCGTCCAGGACCACATGGTCATGGCTGTCAGATTTCTGCCGCCCGAGGTGTTGAGATCATCTGTCATCAATGCGGCAAGATCAGTCGCGGGCGCGGCGGCAGCGACGCCAACCAGTTGCAGCTCAGGCGCGTAGGATCCGGAGATCATTCCGGTGAAGAGCGCCGCATGGCCGCCTTGCGAGTGGCCCCAGACCGCATAGCGGCTGCCGGCAGCGCTTCCCGGCAGAGCAGCAGCGGCGCGAACGGAGTCAATGACCGCGCGTGCTTCGCTGTCGCCCACCAGATAGGGATGTGGTCCGGGTGTCCCGAGACCAGGATAGTCGGTTGCAGCAACCACATATCCACGGCCGATGGCGTCGCGCAGGCCGGCCATCTGCTGGAATACAAACATCGCCAGCGACGGTCCGCAATGCGGGACGATACCCGTGGTCGGATGGGCCCAGGCAATCACTGGACGCGCGCCTGCAGGCGCTGCGCCTGCCGGTACGACGATGATGCCCGAAACGGCAATCGGCTTGCCCTGCGGATCGCTCGAGCGGTAGAGGATCCGATAGGCAGCCGCTCCATCGGGAGCACCCTGCATCGGCTCCTGGCGAATGATGGATCCTGCAGGGCCGATCAGGTCATGCGCGGAGGCTTGATAGAAAGCGCCTTGCGCATCCGCACTTTGCGTTTGCAAAGCGAGGATCGCAGCGGCGAGGGCGCCCAGTGCGCGGCAGAGTCGTTTCATGATGCGTTTCCCGTAAGTCTGTGCGCTCAGAGTCCGTAGACGAGCCGGAGATCGCCGGCTGCCCGGAAATCGACGCGAATGTGATCCGCGAGAAGTGAAACGCGGGACACGCCAGCGGTGGTCAATTGACCCTCGCTCCGGAATCCGTCGGCCAGCGGACGGTTCAGGAGTGCATTCACCGACGTCATGATGCCCTGGAGCTTGTCCTGGACCGAAAGGCTCATCTGCTGATGAATTGCCGGTAGCAATCCGGGATCGTTCGCAAGCGAGGCGAGGGCGCTTCCATCCGGTGGCGGGTTGTCCGTCCCCACGCTGATGTCCGCGAGCTGCAGCGTCTGGGTGCTCGCATCGATCTGGGGCGTGGCCGACAGGTAGAGGCTCGTCGTGTCGTTCGGGATATTGAGGCCGATGACAAGCTTCCCGGCGGAGGGATAGATGCTGATATCGGGTGCGCGGCCCTGGCCAGATTGCAGACGCGCATTCACGATGTCCTGCAGTTTCTGCCGGATCATGTCATAGCCGATGCCGACTGGGACAATGATCGAGAAGCGGCCGGGATCACTTACATCGCTGCCGAGATCGGGGAGCGGCGTTGGTGTTACAAAGGCAGGCGCAGCACCAATGGTCGTCTCGGTGGTGACCTTCATTTCCAGCGAGCCTTCCAGCATGTCCCCGCGGATGCGGAGGCCCGAAAAGGCGACGGATTGCGGGATCGTTTGCAGCGTGACGGCGGGCTGGTCCACGAGCGGCATGGTGACGAAGGCTTGCCGCCACGCGGATGCAGCCTTCGCGCGGATATCGAGGTCGCGCATCCTGGCTTCGAAGTCGCCCTTCAGGCGTGCGAGTTGGCTTTCGACTTGCGGCGTGACATAGCGCGACAGGTCGATCCGGAATCCGAGAATCGTCAGCACCGGCGGTTCGGTCCACCGGAAACCGTCCGTCATGTCGAGCGACACCGACCAATCAGGGCGCAGCTGCGGGCGTGCGCTCGCATAGACCGTCATTTGCCCCTGCGCAGAACCGTGAATGCGCGATACGATCGGGCCAACACCCTGAGCCGAGAGAACGCCGAGCAACGGCGTGGCGGCCGTAAGGCGGCCGTTCTCCGCCCGCAACGGAATGCTTCCGACGCGCTCGACATAGCCCGAATAGACACAATCCACATTGATCTCGCGGCCGAGGATGCGCTTGTGCCAACATTCCGTGGTCCGGTCATTCACATTGACGAGCCGTCGCGGGACGCGAGCCTCGAGCGCATCGCCGACCGCATGCAGACCGATCTCGATCGTCGCCGAGATGGACGATTGCGCAACCGTGGTCGGCGGAGCGTCGGGGAGCACCGGTGGCCGGTCGTCAGCCTGAGCAGGGCGGAGCAGGAGCGCCGCAAGCAGGAGTGATGCGCTTGCCGTTTGCAGGAAAAGCGTGCGTCCGGCGGCGCGTGTCTCGGGGAATGACATGATCATCTCTTGGATTGTGCTGGAGCGATGATAACTGCCGCACCGGCCCGTCGCGCTGACGAGCCGGTGCGCGACGTGTTTTACTTCCACTGGCCGTCGGGGAGACGGCCGTGATACGGCGTGTTGCGGCAGTGACCCCACGGACCGCGCCAGTAGCCGGGAGGGCAGCCGTTACCCATCACCGGGGCTTCCTGATAATAGCCGCCCGGGAGCGGACCGTAATATGGCGTGTCGCGGCAATGACCCCATGGGCCACGCCAGGCGTTCGGACCACAGCCGCCAGAGACCTGAATCGTGTCGGACGGGAGCGGCATTCCGGGTTGAACGGGAGCTGCATTGGCCTGGAAGGAGACAATGGCAGCGAGCGCGAAGCCCATGGCGGTCGAGAGCGATAGTTTGATCATTTGATTTATCCTCGATTCAATTGGTTTCGGTCTAAGTCCGATCGGCACAGCCGATGACCATATCCGTGACGATCGGCCACGACGTGCGTTCGATGTTGATCGGGTGTGTCAGGGCACAGGTTGTTTTGAAGAATAGAAGTGGATTGCCGTCCGACGAGGCGGGTCATACTGCCTGCCAACGGATCTGAACAAATACCGAGTTCGTATACGGGTATTGCTATTCGCTATGGCGGCAGATGCATGATGCCTTCGGCCATATGCGGCCGCGATACCCGTATACGAACTCGGTATTTGTGATCGCTGCGACAATCCGATTTGTCTGCGCCGACCCACGGGCAACATTGACAAGTTGGAGATCAACATGACGTTCGCAGTTAAATCAAACAGGCTTGCAGTCCTTGCGCTTCTTGCAGGTCTGCAGTCGCTATCGACACCGGGGCTGGCGCAGGGCACGCCCGATCAGCGCTCAGCCTGCATGGCAGATGCCTTCCAGTTCTGCAGCGCAGATATCCCGAACGTCCCGCAGATCGAGGCCTGTCTTCGCCAGAACCGCCAGCGTCTCACGCCGGGATGTCAGGCGGAATTCACGACCAACAACGCCACCCGCATACGGCCGGAGCATTTTCAGAAATGATCGCAGGAACCGTCTCCAGTTCGCTGCGAACAGATCGAGCGACCAGGCTGATGCGCGCTGTGATATTCGCTCCGCTTGGACTGGCGCTGTCCATCGCGTGGGGTGGTCCGTCGCGCGCAGCGGACTACGCCCCGATCGATTGCCGTCAAGCTGCGAGCGCTTCAGAGCGCGCGGTCTGCGAAAATTATCTGCTCGGCCAGGACGAGGCGCGGATGGCGACCTTGTTTCAAATCGCAACGTCGATGGTCGGGATGGGACAACGGGCGCAGTTGCAGGACGATCAACGGAGCTTCTTGTCTGCCAGGAATGGCTGCTCGGATGATGTGGCTTGTCTCCAACGCATCTACGATGCGCGCATCCAGGCTTTACAAGTGGTCCTGAACCGTATCGCTCAACGGGGCCCGTTCTAACGCTGCGCCGCGCGCACCGCTGCCACGTTCACAGTCCGGACATCAGCAGAAACGCGCGAGATCTCCCGATGAACGGACGGACGCAAGATAACAGGCATGCTTTCGACCACCTTCCTGCAAGGGCGCCTGACGACGTTCTGCGACGTCACCCGGATGGTCGAACGTTTTAGCGAATGACACCCACGGCCGAACTCGAGATCGCCACCGGAGCACCGGCTTTGAGCGTGCGCGCCGTCTGCACATAGCTCCTGTCGTCTGCGTTGAAGCGCGCCGAGATGACGAAGCAGGTGATGCAGATGCCGCCGACGAGAGCCGCGACGACCACCTTGAGGTGGGTCATGCGGTCAGCGCTATAGATCGAGTGGTTCATTGAGTGCTTGTCTTTCTGCCTGCCAGCGCTCATCGGCATCGGACGCCCGGTTTGCTCGGCCTCGCTGTCCTTGCGAAACCGCACATTGCGCAAGAGGATGAAGCAGGAGCCGGCATGCCTGGTCCTGAAAAACTCATGGTCCAGGCTTGTGTCACCGGGCGTTCTGGTCGGGCGAACGGGTATCCACAACGCTTGAAGCGACTAGCCGCCGCCGGCAGCGATGCCTGCCTGGGTTTCGGTAATGGCCTGCTGGACGAGTTCGATCGCCGTGATGCGGTGGCCGCCCTTCGGGCCCTGGGCAGCCTTCAGTTCGTTCAACGCGGCAAACAGCGACGACAATGCGTTCTCCATGTTGCCTTGATACGCATTCGCGGAAGTGGCGATGCCTGCTGCACCAATGACAACGGCGCCGCCCAGGAGACGGGAAAGAGCGCGGCGAGAAATGTCTGACATGATATGCTCCATTCGAGAAAGCGGTGGTCGCGATCGCGATCACCGATGCACCATGGGGTGATGACGGCGCATATCTCAGATCGAATGGAGCGTCGCAAATACAGTCTCGCTATAAGCCCATCGGCGGAAGTTATAGCGCCCTGGCTGCGGGCGTGGAGCCGGACGGTTTTGTCCATTGCCGAAAGGCGATAACTCCCATCGTGGCACCGAGCAGACCGAGCGATAGGGCAGGCACGATCATGGCCCCGGCGGCGCTGCCGACCTGACCCTGCATCCATGGCATCAGGTTCTGAGCGATGAATCCGCCGAGATTGCCGATTGAATTGATCGTTGCGATGCTGGCAGCGGCGTAGACGCCGCTGAATTGTCTTGTCGCCAGCGACCAGAAGAACGGATTCAGCGATGTCACGCATGCGCCTCCGATCGCCAATGCGACGAATTGCGCGATCGGGGATGCAAGCGTTGCGCCGGCCACGAAGCAGAGCGCTCCGATCAAAGAGACTGTGGCAATGGTCGCGACGCTCCAGCGGTCATCCTGGATCAGGCGCGGCAAGATGATGAGCATGGTCGCCCCGATCATCCACGGGATGGCGTTCAAGAATCCATTGACCGTGGCGCTCACGCCAAATGTCCGGATCACGGTCGGTAGCCAATATGTGATCCCGTAGAATGCCGTGATGATCAGGACATCCAGCAGGCATAGAGCGATGACACGCCTGTCACGCAGAGCTGCCCAGGGATTGCGCGGCGGCTGTGATGCGATCGGGCCCCGTATGCGCGCTGCCTTGAGCAGGTTGCGGTCCCGTTCGGTCATGAAGCGGGCCTGATCTGCCGTCGCTGGCAGAAAAGCAAAAATGAACCCGGTGAGGACAATCGTCGGTAACCCGCCGCCAATGAACACCCATTGCCATCCCGCGAGCCCCATAAGGCCCTGCAGGTCCAGCAGTGTGCCGTTGATGGCGCCGCCGACGGTGTTGCCGAGTGCGCTTCCGAGCGTGAAAATCCCGATCATCCGGACATGGCGGTCGCGCGGAAACCAGCTGCTAATATAGAAAATGGCTCCCGGGAAAAAGCCGGCCTGGGCGACACCGAGCAGGAAACGCAGGACGTAGAAGGTTTCCTGCGAGTTTGTGAAAGCCATCAGCACGGTGACAAGCCCCCAGCATGCGGCCATGACGCCGATCCACAGCCGTGCGCCGAGGCGTGCGAGCGCGAGTGAGCTTGGGACTTCAAATGCAATGTAACCGATAAAGAAGAGCGAGGCGCCAAGTCCATACACCGCTTCCGACATCTGTAGATCAGCAAGCATCTGCAGCTTGGTGAAGCCGACATTCTGGCGGTTCAGGAAAGCGGTGAAGAAGGTGAGGACAAGCAGCGGAAGCAGCCGCCAGGCCAGTTTTCGCATCAGGCGCCGCTCATCTGCGTGATCGGTCATCGCGGGATGCATCTGCCAGTAGCCATATGCAGAGTGGATAGCCGCATATCGAGACTGTATTTCACGTGAAGGTCCTGAACACCGTAGGAGTGCGCTATTGCCGATGAGCCATACCGGCTGCAGGCACTATTCGGGAAGATCAACATGACTGCAAGCTTGCTGAAATTACTCCGATGCGCGGGCGGAGCGCGCGAATCGATCGTCAACCAGCCGGTCTCGAAAATTCTGATCGTGTGCGCGATCGGTCTGGTCGGCGTGGTTGCGAGCACAGATGATGCGGCGGCAGCCAGATGCGGCGATAGCCGGCTCGGTGCGGGATGCGTGACGTCACGCGGTGCCATCGGCGTCGATCGCTACGGAGCAGTCGCGGTCGGGCGCGGGGGCAATGTCTATACCTATCGCCGCGGCTCCGCGTGCTACTGGCGCAACAACCGGCGGATCTGCCCATAAGTCGTTTGACGATTCGCGCAAGCCGGTCAGCAATCGGGCCGGCTTGGCTGGCCTGGGAGCAGGTTTCGATGATGTCCAGTGAATCTCTTTATATCGACCGGTTGCTGCGCGTCCTTGGCGATGTCGGCGATGGGCAGGTTGTTCGTTGCGATGGCCGCGCGGTCTCCGGCAATCAGCTGCGCGCGCGCATCTTTCAGTATGCCCGGGCGCTGTCCGATCGAAATGTGGGACGAGGGTCGCTTCTCGGCCTGTTCGTCCCAAATCTCCCCGATGCGCTTGCGGTCCGATATGCCGCGCACGTCCTGGGAGCAGCCACGGTCTTTCTATCGGTCCCGCCCACCCTTGAGGGGCAACGGGAGCTTCTCGGACATCTTGCGCCAGACCTGCTTGTTGTCTTTCCACAAACCCTGGCGCTGGCGGAAGCGGCAGGCGGCATACCATGGGTCACGATCGGCTGCGGCGCCCGGTCGGCTTGCAATGCGCTCGATCACGCACTGGACTTGCGCGATCCGGCACCTTTGCCCGTTCAAGCCCAGATCAACGATCTCGCGGTGATCGCTTCGTCAGGCGGCACCACGGGCGTGCCAAAGGGCAGTTGCCGGACGTTCTCCGTTTATACGCGGATGGTGACCAGACCAGGTTCGCAGGCACGGATACAACTGGTCAACGGACCTTTCGCATATCTCTCCCAGGTGCTCGTTGACGTGACGCTGCTCGGCGGCGGATGTGTCGTCCTGCAGGACGGCTATGATCCTGCCAGGACCTTGGGCGCAATCGAGCGGGAGAGAGTGACGGATCTGTTCCTGGTCGAGCCGCAACTTTTTGATCTGATGGACCATCCGGGCATCGGCAGTCACGATCTGTCGTCCCTTCGGTCATTGATGCATATCGGGGCAACCGCGCCCTCCGTATTGCGGATGAGAGCGAGAGATCGGTTTGGGCCGGTGATCAGCCATGTCTATGGAGCAAGCGAGATCGGACTCGTGAGTATGCTCGCTCCCGAGGAGCATGATCCGTCTCATCCTGAAAGTTTTGCCTCCGCGGGACATCTTCTGCCGGAGGTGAACGTCAGGTTTCGCCGTGCGGACGGCTTGCTTGCGGGGCCCGGCGGGACGGGCATCGTCGAAGTGCGATCACCGGCGATGGCGAGCGGTTATCGCAACGATCAAAATCTCACAGCGCGGAATTTCCATGACGGATGGTACACGACTGGAGATCTGGGGCGGCTGGAAGCCGATGGCAGCCTTCGCATATTCGGCCGCGCCACGGATGCCATCGATGTCGGTGGCCGGCTCGTCGGATCGGTCGAGATCGAAGACGTTGTCTGCCGGCAGCCGACCATTCGCGGCGCGGTCGCCTTCAGGGATCCTGCTGGTGGGGTCATGATAATAGGAGTGGTCGGATGGGAAGGGAGGCCGGGTAAGCTTGATGTTTGCAGGCGGGCATTGAATGATCTGCTCGGTCGCGCGATCGCCGCGTCGTGTGTGATCACCGCATTGCCTGGCATACCACGCACGCCGCAAGGTAAGCCGGATCGCCTGGCAATCGCCGGGCTCGCGCATTTGGCTGCTTCCGGCTGAATCCTTCCGGCTGAAGCCGTGACTCCCGGGCGTCATCATGCCACGTGTTTGGGCTGGTCAGGATCAGAGCCGATTGCTACCGTTCCGGTATGGCGGGAAGCATGACAGGGTCCCGTAGCCGAGATCGGTCGGGATGCAATACAGGCAGTTGCGCTATTTTGTTGCGGTCGTGGAGGCGGGCAGTATTTCGCGGGCAGCACTGACCGCGCATGTCGCGCAGCCGGCGCTCAGCCAGCAGATCGCCGATCTCGAAGATCGCATTGGCGTCAAGCTTCTTCACCGTACGCCCCGCGGTGTGAAGCCGACACCCTCCGGCCAGACCTTCTATCGGGAAGCGTCTTCCATTCTCGCTCGTGTGAGCCGCCTGCCAGAACTTCTCCGCGAGACGACAGGGACCGTGCAAGGGACCGTGCGACTCGGTCTCGTTGCATCTCTGGCGCCGTATCTTGTCGGAACGGTCATTGAACGCATCCGGTCCGAACTGCCGGGTGTCAATCTGATTTGCTCGGATTCTGACAGCGGGACTTTGAGTGCGCGTGTCCAGGGCCACGCACTCGATCTTGCCGTCATCTTCGAGGACGAGTTGATCACGGCTCATGTCAGGACACCCTTGTTCGAGCAACGTCTGTTTTTGATCGGCAAGGACGTGAAAAAGCTTGTTCCGCCATCGGTGTCGTTGGCGGAGATCGCTGACCTTCCTCTCGTTCTACCCAGCACGCAGAACAATCGGCGCCGAATGATCGACAAGATGTTTGCCGCTCGCGGCTTCCGGCCGCGTGTTGTGGCGGAGGTCGATAGCTTCTCGAGCGAACTTTCCACGATGCGAGCCGGCGTCGGTAATCTGATACTGAATACGGGGCACCTTCCTGACGCAGGCTTCGAGGAATTCGCCGAGCCTCTTCTGATCGAACCCAAGCTGAAGATGGTATGCTCCATCGTTTCCAACGGCGATGCGTCAGCGACCACCGCCGCGGATGCCGTGCGGGCCATAGTCATGGACGTCGTGAAAGTTTTCATAAAACGCGCCGCGCGCCGTGGTGCGAAGTTGGTCGAAGCATAAATTCGCGATGGCTGCGACCTTCGGTATTCTTCCGAGACAAGCAATTTTCGACTAAGAGAGACTGATTTTCACAAGAAGCCTATTCAATGCAATTTCGTCAGCTTCGCTACTTCGTCAGGATCGTCGAAGCAGGTAGTTTTTCCCGCGCAGCCGCGCTTGTCCATGTTGCGCAACCGGCACTCAGCCAGCAGATCGCCGAACTTGAAAGTCGTCTTGGAGCGAAATTGCTCCACCGTACGGCGCGTGGTGTAAGACCTACTGAGGCTGGGGACGTGCTTTTCCGGGAAGCCAGCTCGATCCTGCATCAGCTCGACCAGTTGCCGGCCGTCGCTCGTTCGCAAAGCGATGACCCCGAGGGAACGGTCAGTGCCGGCATTGCCTCGTCATTGGCCCCGGCACTGGTCGGGGTTTTGATTCAGAAGTCTCACGCTAAGATCCCTAAGGTGAAACTCAAAGTCTCCGATGATGACAGCGAGACTCTTGAAGCGGCTGTCGATGGCAGCAGTCTCGACCTCGCCGTGGTCTACGAGGATGAGTTCGTATCAAAATTTTCACGTCAACCCTTGTTCCGACAGCAGCTGTTTCTGGTCGGAAAGGAAAGCGAGTTCAGCGGTCGTTCGTCAGTGTCTCTCGATGAAGTCGCGAAAATCCCTCTCGCGTTGCCGGGATTACCGAATGCACGACGAGGTCTGATTGATCGGGTCTTTGCCGAACGCAGCCTTCCGATGAATGTTGTGGCCGAAACCGATTCTGTGTCCAGCGAGCTATTTGCGGTGAAGGCCGGCCTCGCTCATACGATCTTGCCGGTGAATGACCGGCGTGCCCATGTTCAGGACGGTTTTGCGGAACCGCTGGCGATCGATGCCGATCTTTTTCTGACCTGCTCAGTCATCTCCTCCAGCGACCTTCCGCTCACACGTGCCGGTGAAGCCGTGCGTCAATTAATTACAGAATTCATTGATGCTGCACTGCTCAAGGGCGATTTCATGGGCCTCCAGAGGTTGGGCTGAGCTGCCATATCTGGGAGTGATACCTGCATACTGAACGCCTATTTGCACCGCCAGCAACGATAAACCATGTGGTGACATGAGGTCGGTGGTTCTGAGGTTGGAGCTGCCCGCAGCAGAGCGGCTTATAATGTCAGATCCACTTTATCGCGTAATCGCCCCCTGTGCCTTGCTTGGATTGGGGTTCCCGGACGATTCGATGCAACTCGCCTTGGCCGAACGGGTCGATGCGATCGTCTGCAATGCCGGAGCGACGGATGTTGGACCATTCTATCTCGGCGCGGGACACCACTATTTCGATCGCGCGGCGGTGAAGGCTGATTATCGTCGCCTCGTGGCGGCGGCCCGGATGGCTGACTGTCCGCTGGTGATCGGCAATAGCGGGACCGCAGGCGGCGACCGTCATGTGGATTGGATGATCGATATCGCACGCGAGGTGTTCGACGAACTCGGCATCAGCGGTGTCCATGTTGCCGTCATCCGGTCGCAAATACAGGCGCAAACGCTGATCGACACCGGTCTCGCCTTCGATGCGGCAGTTGAAAGCGATTCGATCTTGATCGATGACGCGTTCATGGCGGGAGCTCTCGTCGGTGAGATGGGGGTGCATCCGATCATCGCCGCCCTGTCCGCAGGCGCGCGATTCATCATCGCGGGGCGTGCATGCCCAGCGGCGCTATTCGCGGCCGACATGATCCGTTGCGGCATCGACGCCGGCATTGCCTATCATGCTGGGCACGTGCTGCAGGCTGGCGCTCTTGCCTGCGTGCCTGGATCGCCCTCGGACTGTCTGGTCGCTGAGATCCATCATGATGGGTCCGCGATTTTTCTAGCTCCTAACCCACTTCGTCGCTGCACGGCGACATCGATTGCCGCGCACGCGCTGTACGGTCAGGTTCACCCTCGACTCCAGCACAAGCCGGAAGGGGTTCTCACGACTGAGCATACCCAGTTCTTCTCGCAATCAGGCGGCCGGGCGGGATGTAAAGGAAGCCGGTTCGTCGATCGCCACGGATCGAGTGCATTTTCTTTCAGGTTGGAGGGAGCTCGAAAGCAAGGCTTCCGCAAAGTGTCTTTAATTTGCATTGATCCGTCGTGCTTGCGAAATGTGCCAGACGATATTCCGGTCTATGGCCGAAATGGAGTGGAGGCCTTGCCGCTACAAGACGGGCAGCAAGAACTTGGTGTGTTGATCATAACGCGAGGAGATTCGCTTGATCGCGTGAGCCGGCTGGCATTGCTGTTGACGCGTCGGCTCAACCGTCAGGGCTATCCGGGGCGCCCGTCCAATGTAGGCAACCTCGCAAGGCCGATGTCGCCAAACGTCGTGAGCTGCCGGCGGGCGGACGGCCGTTTCGAAGCTTTCTCATTGTCCGGTACGAGAGACTTTCGTTTCATCCAGCACTTCTCTGCAGTTGCAGCTGCGGCAGTCGCTTCGGCGAAAGAGCAGGCGCCTGAGCTATTCGTGGATATGGACGTAGAATTGATCGAAGCCAGCGCTGCTCGTCCAATCGCACTGGTCCGCACAATTTCTCCAGACCCAGACGCAATCGAGGCGCTACATCAGCTTGCGATACAGCGGATCAGTGCGAATGCAATATCTAGGGAAGGCTCATATTTCAGTCTCAATTCACCGGATTCTTACACTTGGTCTGTCAATCATCTGATTAAAAGTTCAAATGGCTTTGGTGACACCTGCTTTCCGATTTCGATGTATCTGACTACGGGCGGCGACTGGCAGGCGTTGGGTGAGTTCTCCGCTGACTATTTCGGCATCGGCAACTCGACGTACAGAGGTGATCTGGATATCCGTACGCTTCATGCGATCTCAGATCACTCGAATGTGGACGCACCGATCGGGTTTCAGACATTAAGCGAAATGGCGTCGGTCATCCGATCGAGCGATGCTGGCATCAACCGATTAACTTACGACATTGTCTTCGACTCCGCTGAAAGCTACGAGGCTGCATTGCATTCCAACATTTTTTGTAAGAGCAATGTTGAAGTTATGCTTGGACTTGCTCCGAGCGAGGTCATCGGAAGCTTCTTTGACGATGATTGCAACGCAATCAAGGTATCGGTTTTCCGAGACGCGGTCGGACGCTCCATCGACGAGCGTGATATCTATGCCTCGCAACAGCATTCGCGCCTGGCAGAACTAAAAGTTCCATTTTATCAGAGCGTGTTTTCGGAAATGTAATTAGTGCGCGCAAGCATCGTTGGTCTTCAAAAAGTCCGCGCATGGCGCAAAGCGAATGAAGACAATGCATTCCTTCGCATGGCGCGGCTATCAGGCATTACCGCCAACACCTAATAATCATAACTCTCGCCGAACGATCGCCGTCAAAACTGCTGAGCAAGTTAGGGCAGGCCGTACGATGCGGATCAGATCAATCTCGCCGCAGCCAAGGCAGTCGAGGATCTCTGCCAGCCGCACTCTCGTTAGGGCGGTTGTCTTGCCAGAGTGAAGGCTTTGCTTTTGTTGCCATCGGTACGGACTCTGTTTGGTGCTTTTTGACGAAGGCGACAATTTCCCGACGCCGCGCTGGTTCACTTATGCTCAGATAAGCAACCACGAGCTCTAGCGCCTCGTCGTCTGACGCTCGGCCGAAATTCCACATGTGCCATCCCCGCACCCTTGTGATGGCGCTTCGATGGGCCAACCGGGCAGTCAAAAAATATTCTGGCGCTGAGTGTTCGCAAGTTAAATCGCGCGTTCTCCGCAGATCGCACAGATTTGTGATAATTCGGCACCTCTTAAGGTACCAAAGTCAATCGACAAATGTGCGGTAGATGACTCAGCATTGATTTGCGGTGAGGGAGGGCGCACCCGCTACCGTCCTGCTTTCTTTGTAGGCCTCCAACACCGGCGGCGAGGCCTAAGTTGGAGACGCTAAGTACTGCGTCCCAAATGGCATCCCTGAGAGATGGTTGTCCGCTCCTGGCGCAAGGCGGACGTTCGTGGCATCTGCATCAGATCCACCGCCGAGTGCAGGGACTAGTTCTTGCGCTCGGCAACGTAGCGTGCCGCTGCCTGGAGCACGCTCCCGTCATCTTCGAACAAGGACAACGAAGCCCTTGCGGCGGCTGTCAGGCTTTCGAGGCGCTTGCGCGCCCCATCAAGACCGAGTTGCGTGACGAAGGTCGTTTTCCCGAGCGCCGCATCAGCTCCAGCCGGTTTGCCAAGTACTGCTGCTTCTCCTTCAACGTCGAGAAGATCATCAGCGATCTGGAATGCTTCCCCAAGGGCACAGCCGAAGTCGTCCAAAGCACGATATTTGTTCGGCGTGGCCTGGCCGAGCAGCGCACCGGCGATACAGGCGTAACGCAGCAATGCACCGGTTTTCATCCGATGCGTGACAGAAATATTCACATCGCCGACGACGCCGAATCGTCCTTCTCCAGCGAGATCCAGTATCTGACCACCGACCATGCCTCCAAGACCAGCGCAGCGAGCCAGTGCGTGCGTCAATCGCAGGCGAATGACGGGATCGGGATGCACCTCATCGCGCGTTACGATGTCGAAGGCCAGCGTCAGAAGCGCATCGCCAGCGAGGATTGCCGTCGCTTCATCGGTCGCGATATGCAAGGCGGGTTGGCCCCGGCGCTGGTTGCTATTGTCCATCGCGGGAAGGTCGTCATGAATCAACGAATAGACGTGAATGCACTCGAGCGCCGCGCCAACTAACAGGGCCTGTTCGCGGTGAACGCCGAACAGCGCAGCAGTCTCGACGACGAGGAAGGGGCGCAATCGCTTGCCGCCGGCGAGCATCGAATAGCGCATCGCTTCCATCAATCGCTTTGGACGATCGGTCTCGTCCGGAAGTACGCGATCAGCGAGTATCATGGCCATTACCCGCGCGACGTCGTCAGCAGTTTGATCCAGCCGTTTTGCGAGATCGGTGTTCATCGTCAATTATGAATCCTTCGGGCCGCAAAGCGTCGCCGGTTTCGTCAGATTTCGCGACGGCGGCTAAGCGCCATGAGGTCACGGCGAACTTCTGCGAAGTCCGGCATCGGAACGCTCGCGTGCTTCAAGAGATGGGCGAGCCAGACCCCGTCTGCCGCAAGGCGCACCGTGGCGAGGGAGGGGGCCGTATCGGTTTCCCGGTGCTTTTCGAGTTGAACCGTCAGCCATTCGCCCCAGATGCGCCGAAGAGATGGATCGGACAGCAGGGCGACGGAGAGGGCGGCCCACAGATTTCCGCGTTCACCGTCGAAATCAACAAAAGTGGTCGCGACATAGGCGCGCGTGAACCTGCCATAGGGCTCCGGATCACGCGTCATGTGATCGTCGATGTCCTTGCCAAGCTTGTTCAAAAGGTCAGCAAGCACCGCCTCGATCAGTTTCTGCTTGTTTGAAAAGTGGTGGAGCAGGCCGCCTTTGCTGACCCCGGCGCTACGCGCGACCGCACCCAGCGTGACTCCGTGAACGCCCACGCTCACCAGAAGTCCCGCCGCAGCGGCGAGAAGCCGCTCACGAACATCTGCCGCCCTTTTGACTTGCGCCGGAGAAAGACCCATGTTTATGGACTACCGTCCAGACGGTCTGTCGTCAAGTCTGTCGCGCCTTGAAGGGTGCCAATTCATTCGGAACTAGAATGCAAACCAACCACCTCTCGCCATCAGAACTCGCTGAAACCATCTCTGCTGCGACCACCGCGCTCGCGGGGCGCCAGGAAAAGGATGGGCATTGGGTCTTTGAACTCGAAGCGGATGCGACTATTCCGGCCGAATTCGTGATGCTTGAGCATTACATGGACCGGATTTCACCGGAGAAGCATCGCAAGATCGGAGCCTATCTCCGCCGCACCCAGGGCGACCACGGCGGCTGGCCCATGTATGCGGACGGCGACTTCAACATGTCCGCGAGCGTGAAAGCCTATTGCGCCCTGAAGATCATCGGTGACGAGCTCGATGCTCCGCATATGGCACGCGCCAGGGAAGCGATCCTCGCCAATGGCGGTGCGGAGCGTTCGAACGTCTTTACCCGCATCCAACTCGCATTGCTCGGAGCCATTCCCTGGCGGGGCGTGCCCACGATGCCCGTTCAGATCATGTTTCTTCCCAAATGGTTCTTCTTCAACATCTGGGCGATGTCCTATTGGGCGCGCGTCTGCGTCGTGCCGCTGCTTGTCATCCAGGCGCTGCGACCCAAGGGGCATATCGCGGTTCACGTCACGTTTTCGGAGATCTTCCGCAAGCCGCCGCACGACGTTCGCGACTGGATCCATGGTCCGTTCCGATCGGGGTGGGGGCATGTCTTCAAGTGGCTGGACGTCGGTCTCAAGGTGATCGAGCCGGTCTTTGCTCCGGTCCTGCGTGAGCGATCCATCAAGAGAGCGGTCGCCTTCGTCGAGGAACGGCTGAACGACAGGGATGGGCTCGGCGCCATTTATCCGGCCATGGCCTATTCTCTGATGATGTACGATGCGCTGTCGCCGACACATGGCCACCCGAACATGGCGGTGATCTGGCGTGCCATCGATCTCCTGATCGTCGAGAAGGACGACGAGGTCTATTGCCAGCCCTGCGTATCGCCGGTGTGGGACACCTGCCTGTCCGGGCATGCGATGTTCGAAGCGGTGCAGGCCGGTGGCGGCGCCACCCATGCGAACGTGGAGTCCGCCTGCGACTGGCTGCTCAAGCGCCAGATCACCGATGTGCGTGGCGACTGGGCCGAAGTCCGCCCGGATGCCAAGCCCGGGGGCTGGGCCTTCCAGTATCGCAACGATCACTATCCTGACGTGGACGACACGGCCGTTGCCGGCATGCTCCTTCTGAAAAGCGGCAACGCCAAATATGCCGATGCGATCGAGCGGGCGCGGCACTGGATCATAGGCATGCAGAGCACCAATGGCGGGTGGGGCGCTTTCGATGCCGACAACGATAAGGACTACCTGAACAACATTCCGTTCGCCGATCACGGCGCGCTACTGGATCCGCCGACGGCAGACGTCACGGCGCGCTGCATCTCGTTCCTGTGCCAGCTCGGCCATATCGAGGACCGTTCCACGATCGAGCAGGGGCTCGCCTATCTGCGGCGCGAGCAGGAGAAGGATGGCAGTTGGTTCGGGCGATGGGGGACGAACTACATCTATGGCACGTGGTCGGTGCTGTGTGCGCTCAACATCGCGGGCATCGCTCATGACGATCCGATGGTCCAGCGGGCCGCTGATTGGCTGATCTCTATCCAGCGCGCCGATGGCGGCTGGGGAGAAGACGAGCGAAGCTACGACAATGGTCGCTACACCGAAAACCAGTCCAGCCTGCCAACGCAGACGGCCTGGGCCATGCTCGGTCTGATGGCTGTTGGCCGAAGCGACCATCCGGCGGTCGAGACCGCCGGACGCTTCCTGACGGAGAGCCAGAAGAACGGCGAGTGGGAAGAGCGGAGCTACAACGCGGTTGGATTCCCGCGCGTCTTCTATCTCAAGTACCATGGCTATCGTCTGTTCTTCCCATTGATGGCGTTGTCGCGCATGCACAATCTTCGACAGAGCAACAGCAAACTGGTCGCGACGGGATTTTAGAAGAGGTCCACTGCCTCAAGAAAACCTGCGGGTCGTCACAGAACCGTGCCGACCGGTGTGTGACTTTGGCCACTCGATCACCGATGTTGAAGGACCTGTTTTCTATGTACATCTCCAAGAGCTTTCGCTTCGCTCCGATCTCGGCGGCATTGTTTGCGGCGGCCATCGTTTCAGCGACGGCGAACGCGCAGCAGGCAGCTTCACGCGATCCCGCGGCTGTGAAAGCGGGCAACTACAAGATCGAACCCGAGCACACCCAGGTCACCTTCTCGTTGTCGCACCTTGGCTTCAGCGAATTTTCGGGGCAGTTTTCCGGCGCATCCGGCAGCCTCAAGATCGATCCCGCCAAACCCGAGGCATCGCAGCTCAGGGTCACGGTACCAACCCGATCGATCCAGACCACCGTCACGGAATTGACCGAGAAGCTCAAGGGCGAGGGATGGTTCGAAGCTGCAAAGTACCCGGAAGCGACCTTCGTCTCCTCGAAGATCACGAAGACAGGCGATGACAAGGCAACCATTGTTGGCGACCTGACGCTCCACGGCGTCACCAAGCCCGTGACGCTGACTGCACGATTGATCGGTTCGGGGGTCAATCCCATCGACCAGGCAACAACCGTCGGATTTCAGGCGACGGGAATGATCAAGCGTGGTGACTTCGGCATCAGCCAATATCTGCCAGTTCTCGGCGACGAAGTTCAGTTGAAGATCGATGCCGCGTTTACTCTGGAGTGAGATGGGACGTTCGATAAAGTGCGACTGCCGAACGCTACGTAATGCATCTTGTGCAATATCTCCCAGGCATAATGACCGCTTATGGCGCAAAGCGGACATGCTGGGCACCAATGCTCGATCGCATGTATCGCTCAGCTCGGAGAATCCAGCAGCACCCACAGCCGAGCGATCCTGCCGTCGACGATCTCGGCGACATCGGCGCCGGTGACTGCGATGGGGCCATTCTCGGGACCGGCATGCCATGTGAGGCGGCCGAGGCCGTGATGGCCGTTGGCTTGGCCGACCGGCACGAAGGTGAAGTCGGGCCCGAACTGTTCAAGGAGTTTGTCGACGGTCTGGGAGATGTTGTCCCGGCCGCGCACAACATCGTTCGGCTCCAGCAGCAGCGGCTCGTCGGTGTAGATC